>NZ_JBIVJF010000016.1:0-149380 GCF_044750105.1 Kitasatospora sp. NPDC088861 | reverse complement strand
CCCCGGGGGAGCGCACGCGGGGGGCTGGTGCCGGGGCCGGCGGTGTGGCGGCGGGGGGGGGCCGCCCCCCGGGGCCGGCAGCCGCTAGCCGTTCCCGCAGGTCCGTACCGCGGCGGCGCGCGCGTAGTAGTCGGCGGCGTCGGCGGTGAAGCCGTCCTGTTCCGCTAGGCGGCCCGCGCGGTCGAAGTGGTGCCACGCCTCGCCGTTGCGGTCCAGGGTGGCCAGCGCCCTCCCGCAGATGTCCAGGAGCATCGCGCGGCGCGCGACGACCTGGTCCTCCGGGGCGAGGTCGAGCGCGTGCCGCGCGAGGGTGAGCGCCTTCGCCGGTCGCTCGTTCAGCAGGTGGTACCGGGCCAGGTAGTAGGTCGTGAGCATCTCGGTCTGCGGGCTGCCGGCCCTGCGGGCGAGCTGCGCGGCCCGCTCGTAGCCGAGGCCGGCCAGGTTCGTGTCGCCGAGTGCCTCCCGGGCCTGGGCCAGGTTGGCGGTGGCGATCGCCTCGCCCTCGGTGTCGTCGGCGCGCCGGGCAAGGTCGGGTGCGCGCAGCAGGTGCGGCAGGGCCTCCTCGTACCGGCCGTTCTGCCCCAGGACCCAGCCGAGCAGGCTCCTGACGCGGGATTCCGCGTCGGCCTCGGCCAGTTCGACGGCGGAGCCGAGGGCGTGGCCGAGCGGAGCCTCCCAGTCGGCTCCGGGCTGCTGGACGACCAGGGGCCACAGCAGCAGGGCGAGTCGCCACGCCCGGTGGTGGTGCCGGCCGGCGGCGGCCGCCGCGGTGGCGGCGACGAGGTTGCGCCGTTCCCTGGCGTACCAGGCCATGGCCTCCTCCCGGTCGGCGAAGACGGGCGTCGACACCGGCGTCCGGAAGTCCTCCGGGAGCCGGCAGCAGGGTTGGCTGCCCGCCACCGCCGCGCTCGCGGCGGCCAGGGCGGCGTACAGGTAGTGGTCGAGGAGCGGAAGGAGGCGGTCGCCCCCGGGGGCGGGGCCGAGCGAGCGGGCGAACAGCCGGATGAGTCCGTGCAGGGCGTAGCGGTCGTGCCCCCGTTCCTCCACCAGGTTGGCGGCGACGAGGCGTTCCAGCACGGCGCGGCTGCCGGCCGGGCTGTCGTCCGCCAGCGCGGCGACCGCTGCCACGTCGATGTCGGGGCCGAAGTGGTGGGCCAGCAGCCGCAGGACGGCGACCGCGTCGGGCGGGAGGTGGTCCACGCTGACGCGCAGGACGGAGGCGAAGTCGATGCCGTCCACCGCGAGGAACGAGATCCGCCGCTGCCCGTCGCGGAGTTCCTCGACCGCGTCGCCGAGCGAGCGCTCGGGCCGCACCGCCAGCCGGGCCGCCGCCAGTCGCAGGGCCAGCGGCAGCCCGTCGCACAGCCGCACCAGGCGCCCGGCCGCGTCCGGCTCCGCTCCGACCCGGTCCGGGCCGAGGATGCGGGCGAACAGTGCCTCGCCCTCCCCCGGCCCGAGCCGGTCCAGCAGCAGCGGGCGGGCGCAGTCGCCGGCGACCAGGCTCTCCAGCCGGTTGCGGCTGGTGACGACGGTGGCGCAGCCGTGGGCGCCGGGGAGCAGCGGGCGGACCTGGTCGTAACTCAGCGCGTCGTCGAGGATGACCAGGAGGCGGCGGTTCCGGAGCAGCGAGCGGTAGAGCGCCTCGGCTGCGGCGGTGTTCTGCGGGATGTCGTCGGGCTGGATGCCGAGCGCGCCGAGGAAGTCCCGGATGACGAAGGCGGGGTCGGCGATCGGGGCGGTGTCGACGAAGCCGCCGAGCCGGGCGAAGAGCACGCCGTCCGGGAAGTCCGCCGCGGCCTGTTGGGCCCAGTGGGCCACCAGCGCGCTCTTTCCGATCCCGGCCGGCCCGGTGACCAGACAGATGGGCGAGTCGTGTGCGGTGTGCCGCACGGCCGCGTCGAGGGCGGCGAGTTCGCGCTTGCGCCCGGTGAAGCCGGCCGGCCGACGGGGCAGCAGGAGTGGTCGCCGCAGGTCGTTCGCGCCCGGCTGGACCGCGCCGCGGTATGCGTCCGCCTGACGGTGCGCGTCAGCTCGGCGGTGCGCGTCCGCCTGGCGGCGGGCGGCCTCCTGCCGGCCCGCGGCCTCCTGTCCGTGGGGGTCCCCGGGCCGGTGCGTGTCCTCCCGTCGGCGTGCGGCGCGTGGCGGGCCGAGGATCCGGTCGTAGGCCTCGACCATCGCGGGGCCCGGGTCGACGCCCAGTTCGTCACCGAGCAGTCGGGCCGTCCGGTGGTAGAGCTCGATGGCCTCGGCCTGCCGGTTCGTCGACAGCAGGGCGTCGAGCAGGAGCGCCACCAGGGACTCGCGCAGCGGATGCCGGTCCGCCGGGCCGCGCAGCACCGCGACGGCCTCTTCGGCGCGCCGGTCGGCGGTCAGCGCCTGGCCGAGCTCCTCCACCGCGCCGAGCCTCGCCTCCTCCAGTTCCGCTGCCGCGGCGACGACCGGGGGTGTGCCGCAGAGTCCGGCGAGCGCCGGGCCGCGCCAGAGCGCGAGGGCCTTGCGCAGCGCCGGGATCCCGGCCGGTGCGCCGTCGCCGGTGCGCGCTTCGGCGACGGCGGCGCGGAACCGCTCACCGTCGATGTGGTCGGACGGTACCTGGAGGAGGTAGCCGTCACAGGCGGTGGCGATGGTGACCGGGCCCACGGGGTGCAGCAGCCGGCGGAGTTGGGAGACGTGCCCCTGGATCACGGTCTTGGCGTGTCTGGGCGGCTGCTCGCCCCACAGGGCGTCGGTGAGGCGGTCGTTGGTGACCAGCGCGTCGTTGGCGAGGAGCAGCATCGCCAGCAAGGTCCGGCGTTTCGGTGGCCCGATCTCGACGAACTGCCCGTTGCACCGGACTTCCACTGGTCCGAGCAGCCGGAATTCCAACAAGGGTCCCTCCCCACTGCCGATCACCTGCGCAATGGGTAAGGCTACCCTTGTCAGTGGACACTCACGAGCACACCCCCAGCTGCGGAGGAGCGGTCAGGGGTGCACGCGAGAACGGCGCCAACGGTCCGCTGCCCGCCCACTCAGGTGGTGTCGACCCTGACCGTAACCCGCCCTCGGCGGGCGGGCACATCACCGGACGTAGTAGGCGCGGTTGTGGGCGGCGACCGGCGGGGATTGGTAGGTCCAGACCCCGGCGGCCGGGGCGTCGGCGATCAGGTGGGCGAGGTCGCGGGCGGACTCCTCCGCGGGGTTGCCGAGGTCGAGCCGGACGCGGTCGGCGGTGCGGTCGTCCAGGGCGTAGTAGCGGTAGGGGTGGTAGACGTTGAGCGGGCCGGCGAGCAGCTTGCCCTCGTCGTCGGTGCCGTAGCCGGTGATCGGGGTGTTGTTGACGGATTCGGCGGTGAGGCCGATCAGGTTCACGTCGAGGGCGAGGAGTTGCTCGTCGTGGCGGCGCAGCCCGTCCGCCCCGAGGGTGGCCCGGCGACAGGAGACGGACCAGCGCTCACGCACGGCGGGGGCGTTGAGCGAGGGCAGCGCGGTCTCGAACCAGCCGGGGTGCTTGGGCTCGGCGTACAGGCGGCGCCCGGCGTCGATGGCGAGCGGGTTGTCGCACAGGACGTGCAGGCGGGCGATGCCGAGCAGCTTGGTCTGGTCGTAACCCCGGGCGTACTGGCCGTAGTTGAGGACCGGCAGGCGGTCCCCGGCGAACATCGGGTGGGCGACCAGGTTGATCTCCAGCTCCTCGGTGATGCCACCGCCGTTCGGGTACTGGGCGAAGTACAGCTGGTAGTTGAGGGACACGCAGGCCCCGCCGTCGAACACGGCGGCGGTCAGGCCGGAGTGGCGCTTGCCGAGCAGCTCGCGCGCCCGCTCGGGCTGGACCAGGTAGTCGACGCCGATGTTGTGCAGCGCGCCGTAGTGGAAGGGCAGGTGGTACGGCTCCGGTACGGGCGGGAGCGGCAGGCCGGTCATGGTGTCTCCGGAAAGGCGGGCGAACGGGTGGCGGGCGAACGGGTAGCAAGCGAAGGAGCGACGCACGAAGGGGTGCCGGGCGAAGGGAGCACGGGCGAGCGAGGCGGGCCGGGGGTCGGCAGCCTGGTGCCGACGGACACCGGGCGGTGAAGGTCCAGCAGGTCCTGGTGGATCCGGTCGGCGCTGCGCAGGGCCAGGGCGGCCATGGTGAGCGAGGGGTTGGAGGTGCCGAGCGAGGGCATCGAGCCGCACCCGACGGCGTACAGGTTGGGGTGGTCCCAGCAGCGCTGCCAGTGGTCGACGACGGAGGTGGCGGGCGAGTCGCCCATGACGTGGGTGCCGCCGGCGTGGCCCGCGCCCCGGTAGCCGTAGGCGGTTCCCAGGTGTTCGAGGCGGCCCGGCCACTGCGGACCGGCCGGGTAGGAGGTGTGGTCCTCGGCGCCGAGCAGGGCGAACAGCTGGTCGGAGACGGCCCGGGCCGAGACCATGCCCGCGCGGACGTACTCGTCGAGGTCGTAGCGGACGGCCGGGCCGGGGAGGCCGAGCGGATCGCGCCGGTCCGGGTCGAGGGTGACCCGGTTGGCCGGGTCGGCGGGCTGCTCCAGTTCGAACTGGAGCGAGAACTGACGGCCGAGCCGGTCGCCGAGGCGTGCCCGCAGCTCCTTGCCGCGCAGCCCGGCGGCCAGCAGTGCGGCCGTCTCCGCCTCGGGGGAGCCACCGGCCCAGGACCAGCCCCAGTTTCCGATCTCGATCCGGAACGGGGCCCGGCGGGCACGGGCCGGGCCGAAGCGGAAGGCCTCCAGGCCGCTGGTGGAGCCGGGCCCCCGGTAGGGGCCGACCTGGCCGGGCATGAGCCCCCAGGTGAGCAGCGCCGGGTGGTCCATCAGGTTGCGGCCCACCTGGTCGCTGCGGTTGGCCAGGCCGGACAGGAGCAGCAGCCTGGCGTTCTCGACGGCGTGCGCGGCGAGGACGACCAGGTCCGCGTCCACCCGGTGGGCCGCGCCGCCGGCCAGGTACTCCACCCCGGTGGCGCGCCCGGTCACCGGGTCGGCGAGCACCCTGGCCACCACGGCCCCGGTGCGCAGTTCGACGCAGGGCGCCCAGCGGGCCTGGGTGCGCAGCGGCGTGTACTTGGCACCGGTCGGGCAGACCGGGACGCAGCTGGCGCTGCCCGCGCAGGGCTGGCCGAAGCTGTCGCCGGGCCGGGTGGGCAGGCCGTTGCGGGCGTGCGGGGTGCCGGTGACGGCGAGCCGGGCGGGGCCGGGCATGGCGGGGTCGCGGACGGTCCGGCCGTCGAGGGTGTGGGCGAGCCGGCGGTCGAGGTGGCTGGCCGGGATGGCCCGCATGGGGAAGGCGTAGTCGTCCGGGATCGGCAGTCCGACGGCGCGGCGCTGCTCCCCGGCGTCGGCGGCGACGCCGAGTTCGTGTTCGGCTGCGCGGTAGTACGGCTCCAGGTCGTGGTAGCCGATCGGCCAGTTGCGGCCGCGGCCGAGGTCGCCGGTGCGGAAGTCCTCGGGGTGCATGCGCGGGGTGAGGCCGGTCCAGAGCAGTCCGGTGCCGCCGTTGGCGCGCAGGTAGCCGCTGGCGTAGGGCAGCGGGCCGTCCTGCCGGAGGTGTCCCGTGGCGGTGAAGCCGCCGCCGGGGAGCCCGGTGAGGTCGGTGACGTCGAGGGACGGGGCGTCGGGGTCGTGCGGGTAGGGCGAGGTGGGCGGGCCGCCGCCCGCCGAGCGGAAGGCGGCGGCGGTCTCGGGCCCGGAGGGCGCGGCCCGGCCGGCTTCGAGGACGAGGACCCGCCGGCCCTGCGCGCCGAGGCGGTGGGCGACCAGCGTTCCGGCGAAGCCTGCGCCGACCACGACGACGTCCCAGCGGGCGGTCACCGTTCCTCAACCCCTCGGGGGGCCTCGGCCCAGCTGCCGTGGCCGGGGGCGGCGGCGCCGGGTGGGTCGGCGCGGAAGGTCCGCCAGGCCAGGCCCTGGTCGTAGGCGCGGGCGGAGCTGGGGGTCTCGCCCGGCCAGGCGCCGACGTACCAGAGGTGGACCAGGGCGTGGTCGTCGCGGACCCGGTGGGCCAGGGTGGTGCGGTGGTGTTCGTGCGCCATGCCGGTGGCGCGCAGCTCGGGCTCGTCGAATCCGGTCAGTTCGGCGCAGACGCGCAGGAACTCGTCGAAGTCGGCGAGGTCGTCGGGCGCCCCGAACTCGGCGAGGCAGTCAACGGCAGGATGGTCGTCTGGCACGGACAAGCGGGCACCCCCACGGTCGTCGACGGTGGCCAAGACATGACAGACCGTGGGGTGGGTGGAAACGGCGGCCCGTCACGGTCTGCCAGCGCGATCCTGCCGCCCGCCGTCGCCACCGGGAACCCGTTGCCCGAATGTGCCCGGTCTTGGCCGTCTCCTGCCCGATCTGCCGCCCACCGCGTTCGGTCGGCGGCTGTTTCCGGTCGGGCTACGGGGGCTGGCGCGGGTACGGCGAGGGGTCCGGCGGGACCGGGCGGAGGTCCGGCGAGGGTCGACGAGGGTCGATGAGGGTCCGACGGAGCTCAGCCGAGGGCGCGGACGGCCGCCAGGACGTCGAGGCCCAGCTCCGGGTCCGCCTCCTCCGGCAGGCTGACGGACAGCCGGTCGACCAGGCCCGCGTACCGCCGGGTCAGCTCGCGGGCGACGTCCTCGACCGGACCGGACACCGCGAAGGTGTCGAACACCTCGTCGTCGATCAGCGCGGCCATCTCCGCCCAGCGGCCGCGCACCGAGTGGGTGTGCAGTTCCTCCTGGAGCCCCTCCCACCCGTGCTGGGCCAGCACCGGGCGGTAGGCCGGGGTGGAGGCGTAGAACGCCAGCCGCTCCCGCACCCCCGCCCGGTTGGCCGCCAGTTCCTCCTCCGTCCGGCCGGTGGCGGTCAGCACGCTGCCGGCGACCTCGAACGGCCGCGCCGTCCACGGGGCGCCCTCGGCCTCGGCCTGCGCCCGGGCCCCGGTCAGACCGGGCAGCACCTGCTCGGCCAGGTAGGCGGGCGACGAGAACGGGTGGCTGAGGAACCCGTCGGCCACCGCCCCGGCCGTACGGGTCATCAGCGGCCCCACGCCGGCCAGCAGGATCCTCGGCACCCCGGCGGGGACGGGGTCGGGCGAGAAGACCGGCGTCATCATCGTGTGGGTGTAGAACTCGCCCCGGAAGCGCAGCCGTTCGCCGGTCTGCCAGCTGTGCCAGATCGCCCGCACCGCGTGCACGTACTCGCGCATCCGCGCGGCCGGCCGGTCCCAGGGCATCCCGAAGCGCTTCTCGATGTGCGGCTTGACCTGCGAGCCCAGCCCGATGACGGCCCGTCCGCCGGAGGCCGCGTGCAGCCCCCAGGCCTGGTAGGCCAGCGTCATCGGGGTGCGGGCGAAGGCCACCGCGATGCCGGTGGCCAGCTCGATCCGCTCGGTCCGGTCGGCGGCGCGGGCCAGCTGGAGGAACGGGTCGTACGCGGTCTCGGCGACCACCAGGCGGTCCATGCCCCGGCTTTCGGCCCGCTCGGCGGCGTCGAGGATCCCCGCCGGGTGCCCGGAGGCGGTGGCGTCGAGACGGAAGGCGGGGGGTCGGTGCATGGCGGTGCTCCTGGGCGCGGGCTGCGGCGGTACCCGGGTAGCCTCCCACGCCGGCGCCCGGGCCCACCCCCGCAGCCTGCCCCTCAACGCTTGAAGAACTCCACCTCGGCCAGCGCGATGGGGATTCCGGGCCCCGTCCCGGCGGCGGCGCGGACGACCAGCGTCACCTTCACGACGTCGCTGACGCCGGTCAGCACCGTCTGCGGGCCCGGCTTGTCGTTCAGTGTCACCTTCTGCTCGTGCACCTTGCCGTCCGAGGTCGTCATCCGGAGGTCCAGGGCGGTGGGCCGTGCCTGCTGCTGGAACTGCTGCGGCTCGGTGGAGGAGCCGGTGTGGATGATCACGTCCACCAGCCGGAACGGTCGGGCGAAGGGGAAGCTGATCGAGTCCCCGACGTTCGGCGCCGCCCAGTAGGTGTTGCTCAGCCCGTCGACGGTCAGTTTCGCGGGATGGCCCTCGACCTCCGCGCTCGCCGCCGCCCCGGTGGGGGAGATCGCCGAGGCGTCGCGGAGCTTGTCCAGCACGTCCTCGTAGATGTTCCGCCCTGCCGGGTAGAACAGCACGCCCGCGACCACCAGCGCCGCCAGCACGAGCAGCGCGATCATCCGGCGCAGGGTGCTGCCGGAGCCGCCGATGCGCACGCGGCGGCGGAACGGCCAGCGGGTGCGCCACCACGGCAGGGCCGCCACGAGTTCGGTGGGGGTCAGCGGCTCCGCGCACCGCCGGCAGAACTTCCGGTCGGGCCGGTTGGGCGTGCCGCACCGGGGGCAGGGTGGGCCGACCTGGGCCTCGTCGGCCGCGGCCGGGCGGACGGTCGGGCGGGGCGCGACGGGCTTGGCGGGCTGCACCGCCACCGGGTCCGCCGCCGGCTGCCGGGCGGCCGTGGGCTGCGGCGGCACCGCGCCGGGGCGGACCGGCGGCACCTCGGAGGCGGGTGCGGGCTTGGGCGCGGGCGCAGCAGCGGGCGCGGCGGCGGACGGCCTCGCCGGCTCGGCGGGCCGCGCGGCAGGCGGTTCGGCGGGCGCCGCGGACGGCCGCACGGGCGGTTCCTCGCGGGCCGCCCCGGCGGGCGGAGCAGCGGGCGACGCAGCGGGCGGAGCGGCGGCAGGGCCGGGTGCCGCGGAGGCGGGAGCCGCCGAGGTGGCGGCAGCCGTCCCCGACCAGCCGAGGTAGGCACCGCAGTTGCCGCAGAAGTCGTCCCCGTCCTCGTTGGCCACTCCGCACTCGGGACACGTACGCATTGCTCAGCTCTCTTCCGCACCGAGTGGACCGAGTGGACCGGATGGACCAGGTGAACCGGATGGACCAGGCGGTCCGGGCAGGACCTCCACCCGGCAGGTGAGGTGGACCGGGCAGGACGCCCGGACGACCGCCAGCACCTGCTCCTCGTCCACCGCCGGGGTGCGCTCGGGCCAGACCCGCACCAGCAGTTCCCCGGAGGGCGCGGGCGGCAACTCCGCGCCCGCGGTGGTGGACCAGGCCACGCCGCCGCCGTCCACGATCTGCGCGCCGACGCCGAGGATCAGCCGCAGCCGTTCCCGGAGCCCGCGCCGGGTGCCCCGCCACCGGTGCAGTTCGACCGCGCGGCCGACCACGGCCCGGCGGACCTCCTCCGGCCAGGCCGGGTCGGTCTCGACGGCGACCCAGTCCGCCAGCCACTCGACGAAGTCGGCCGGGGCCAGGCGCGGTTGGAAGTAGGCGGGCAGGTTGTCCAGGGTGGCGAAGACCGGGGCGAGGACGGTGTCCAGGCCCGCGGTGAACCGTTGGGCGAAGTCGTCCTCGGCGTAGAGCGCGGGCAGGAGTTCGCCGATCGGATGCGGGCTGGGCAGCCCGGGGACGGCCGCTCTGCTCATCGCGGACCGTCCGCCGGGAGCGCGGCGACCACGACCTGGTGCTGGTGCGAGAAGACCAGCGCGTCCGGGGCGACGTCGACCCGTTCGGCGGGCGCGCCCCGGCGCCCGGTGATCGGATCCGCCGGGAAGAGCCGCAGTTCCTCGACCGCCGTGACCCCGGCCACCTGCTGGAGCACCGCGAACACCTCCCCGTACTGCACGGCCCGGCCGAACGGCCAGCCCCTTCCGTCGGCGCCGCCGCGCAGCGGGTTGAGGTGCCGGAACAGGGCCGCGAGCGCCGCCTCCCGGACCCGGTCGCCGTCCGGGGAGCGGGTCGCGAGCCGGGCGACCACCGTCACCCCCTGGTAGTCGGGCGGTTGGACGACGAGCCGGGTGCCGACGAGCCGCCGCTCGTCCAGGGCCGTCGCGATGGCCGACAGCACCTGCTCGCCGGGGATCAGTTGCTCGAACCGCAGGCGGTCGCCCTCGTCCGCGACCGCGTCGGGGACCACCAGCACCCGCACCGCGCCCGCCTCCCCGGCGACGGCCGGCGCGCAGCGCACCCGGGCCGCCGAGGGGGCGGCCTGCCGGGCGATCAGCTCGAAGTCCCCGGCCGTGACGGCCCGTTCCTGGAGCCGCAGCAGGTGGGGGGCGCGCACCTTGGCGTTCTCCACCGTCTCGCCGTCGACCCCGCCCCTGGCCGCTTCCCGGTTGTCGACCCTGGCCACGTACGGGACGGAGCTGCGCAGCACCGTGATCGTCGCCCGGGCGACGTTCCCGGCCGTGCCGCCGCCCGTGCGGTAGCGCGGTACCCGCAGGTGCGCGCCCTTGGGCGGCACCGCGCCGAAGGCGTGCAGGCCGCCGTCGGGTTCCCGGACGGCGGGCGGGAACGCGAACTCGCCCGTGGTCGCGTCGATCACCACGTGCCGGTCGGTCGGCGCCGAGTCACCGAAGTGCTCGACGGCCGTCCACCGCTCCCAGCCGTCGCCGGCCGCGACCTCGACCACCGGGGGCCCGCCGTCGAGCAGGACGGGCGGCCTGGCGAGCCGGAAGCGCTGGCCCGCGACGCCCTCCGAGGTGCCGAGCGGCGCGTCGGTCACGGTCTGGGCGTGCACGACGGTCGCGGTGCCGCCGACGGTGAACACCTCCGCCCGGCGGATCGTCGGGGACTCCGCGTAGAACGGCTGGCCCGGCTCCGGCGCGGACACCCGGCAGCGCAGCCAGCCCGCCCGGCGCCCCGCGACCACCGAGGCGACCTGCCCGGCGGGCACGAACACCACCACCTCGCCGGGCCGGTTGAGGCCGCCGGTGGTGTCGGAGCCGGTCTCGCAGGCGATCCACCGCGCGCCGTCCCACACCTCCCACGCCAGCGGGGGCTGGCGCGGGTCGACGCCGACGCCCTCGACCCGGCTGTCCAGCCGGACGACGAGGATGCAGCGCGGCACGACGGCCGGCAGCGCGAACAGCATGGCGTCCCCGACCTGGGGGCGCGGCTGGAAGCACGGCACGTCCACGCCGTCGGCCAGCCGCGCCGTGGCGTCGGTCTGCTCCCCCGCGGCGGAGACGGTGACCAGCCGGTCGAGGGAGCTGGGGACGACGGGCAGGTCCTCGGCGGTGGAGAACACCACCGCCTCCTCGGTCTCGGTCCGCAGCGTGGACACCTCGGTGCCCGCCCGCAGCAGCACCGTCTCGGGCTGCGGGGCCGACAGCCAGAAGTCGACCTCCGCGGTCGCCGCGGCCGGCGGGAAGAGCCGGACGCCCAGCAGGTCGAGGAAGGCGGAGTAGTTCTTCTCCGGCACCCGGTTCAGCCGGTAGAGCAGCTGGTCCACCATGTACGCGAAGGTCTCGATCAGGGTGACCCCGGGGTCGGACACGTTGTGGTCGGTCCACTCCGGGGCCCGCTGCTGGACGAACCGCTTGGCCTCGTCGACGAGTTGCTGGAACCGGCGGTCGTCCAGGTTCGGGGAGGGCAGCGCCATCAGCTCACTCCCCCGGTCACGGCGCCCAGGGCACCCGGGACGTCCTGGACATCCGGGGCGTCCGGCGAGCTCGGGATGGTGTAGAAGGGGAAGACCAGGTTGCGGCGGTCGTTGGTGGACCGCACGGTGTAGTGGACGTCGATGTAGAGCGTGCCGTCGTCGACGGTGTCGAAGGCGATCACGACGTCGTCCACCTCGATCCGCGGCTCCCAGCGTTCCAGCGCGGTGCGCACCTCGCGCGCGATCCGGCCCGCCGTACCGCCGTCGCTCGGCGCGAACACGTACTCGTGGATGCCGCAGCCGAACTCCGGGCGCATCGGCCGCTCCCCGGGGGCGGTGCCGAGGATCAGCCGGATGGCCTCCTCGATCTCCCGGTCCCGGTCCACCATGCCGATGCCGCCGGTGGCGTTCACCCGCAGCGGGAAGGCCCAGCCTCGCCCGATGAAGCCGCTCACGCGACGCCCCCGATCAGCACGTTGAACGCGCCGGTGACGATCTTCGCGCCGCAGGCCGTCTGGTCGCCCACCCGCGCCGCGGGCAGCCCCCCGATCAGGACCAGGCCCCCGGCCGCCGCCTTGGGGCTGGGCATGACGACGTTGCCGGGCCCGAGTTCCACGTGCGGCACGCACACGTGCAGGCTGCCGGTGACGGCGGCCGGGCGGCCGCCGATCAGTACGGTCGCCGCCGCGAGGGCGCCTGGCGGCGGGGTGGTGATGGCACCGCCGTCGCTGGTGGTGTCACCCATCCGGGCTGCGGGGGGCATCTGCGTTCTCCAATCGGGTGGTTCGAGGGGGCCGGAGGGCCGGGCCGTGCCGACGGTGGTTCAGTTGATGCGCACGAGGGCCGCCTTGAGCACCGCCAGCGCTCCGCCCTCCACGGTGACCTCGGTGCGGCCGGTGACGTTCACCGATCCCCCGCGCAGGTTCACCGCCCCGGCGCCGGCGTCGATGGTGATGCCGGTGGAGGACAGCCGCACCGAACTCGCCGCCGCCGCACCGGCCGCGCCGAAGACGGTCAGGACGATCTCGCCGCGCTGCTCGTCCAGCCGCACCTCCAGCTTCCGGTCCCCGCTGGCCAGCCGGACGCCGGACTGGCCGCCCGGCACGTCCAGCAGCTCCAGGCGGTGGCCCGAACGGGAGACCAGCGAGCGGCGGTTGACCTTCCCGCCGGCCGGGTCGACCAGCGGCACCTCGTGCGGCGAGGGCTTGTCGACGCCGTTGTAGAGGCCGCCCAGCACGTACGGGCTGTCCAGGCTGCCCTGCTCGAAGCCGACCAGCACCTCGTCGTTCACCTCGGGGCTGAACACGCCGCCGCCGCCCTGCCCGCCCCACTGGACGGTGCGCACCCAGTCGGAGACGTAGGTGTCGTCCAGCCACGGGAACTTCAGCCGCACCCAGCCGCGTTGCGCGCCCCCCGGCTCCCGGACGTCGGTGACCACGGCGATGGCCAGACCGGGCATCCGCGGCCCGCGCGGCACCGCGCCGCCCCCGGCGACGAGCCCCGCGAGGGAGCGGTCCGGCGCCGCGCTGACCACGACGGTCGTCCGGTAGCCGCGGTAGGGCTCCAGCAGGTGGCGCACCGCGGTGGCCGTGTAGCGGCCCGAGAAGGCGGCGCCGACGTTGCCCAGGGCGACCGGAACACCCGCCCGCAGTTTCGGGTTGCCCTCGACGACCGCCTCCAGCTCGCCGAACCCGGCGGCCACCGAGGCGGCGACCGACCCGGCCGCGGCCGCCGTCTCCGCCTGCGTGCGGTACGGGGTGTCGGTGACGGTCATCCGCGCCTTCCCGGCGAAGGCGGCGGCCGCCGTCGACGGGCTCATCCCGGGCCGCACCGTCTCGCTGGCCACCGACGGCTCCGTGGCGACCAGGGCCTTCTTGGTGAGGACGTTCCAGCCGCGCACCTCGACGGTGTCCGCCCCGCCGCCGCCCGTCAGCACACCGCGCAGCTCCAGCAGGTTGCGGCCGTACTCCAGGACCATCGGGTTCTGCGGAGCGGGCGTCGAGGGGGCCGGGGCCGAGGAGGCCTGCTCGGGCTTGACGAACTCCAGCAGCCCCTCGTCGTCCGCCCGCACCTGCGCGCCGCTCTCCTGCGCCAGGTACTGGAGGAACTCCCAGTCCGAGACGTTGGCCTGCGACAGCTGCTCGTGGACGACGGGGAACGCGTCGACCCGGCCGCAGCCGAGCCCGGCGCCCGCGGCGACCTGACGGACGATGTCCGCCGTCGACATGTTGCGGAACGCCTTCACCCGGCGCCCGCGCATCAGCCGGTGGGTGATGGCGGACGCCCGCACCACGGTGAACGAGCCGGTGGTGTCCACGTCCAGCTCCAGCGCCGTCACCTCGCCGGTGAACAGCCGCACCTGCGCGTTGCCCTGCACCGTCATCACGGAGACCCGCAGCCGGGTGCCGATGGTGACCCCGGTCGCGGACAGGAAGGTGTGGTCCGCGTCGCGGAACATCAGCACGGCCGTGTCGGGCAGGCCCGTGCTCTCCTCGATGTCGCAGGAGACCAGCTGGGCCGCCCAGACCGGCGGCAACGGGCCGGGCGCCTCGACGATCGGATCCGCGGCGAAGGAGCGGCCGCCGCGTGCCTCGGGAGTGGTCATGACCGCCCTCCTCGGGTGGGCTCGTCGATCCCCGGCACGATCAGTTCCACCCCGGGGACGAGCACCATCGGGTCGTCGATGTCGTTGGCCTCGGCGATGGTGCGCCACGCCGTCGCGTCGCCGTACTCGCGCCAGGCGAGCAGCGGCAGGCTGTCGCCCGCGATCACCCGGTGGGTGCTGCGCGCCTCCATCGAGCCGGAGGTCGGGTTCTGGCCCGGCGTGTCGACACTGGCCTCGTCGATGGTGAACGAGCAGGTGGCCCGCAGCGGCTTGCCGTCGACGTCGAAGAGCGAGTAGGTGACCTGAAGGCCGGTCAGCACCCCGTTGAACGACGTCGTCGACGACGTGCCCCAGTCCAGCCGTATCCACGGGCTCGCCGGCTTCTTGCGCGCCAGGCTCGCCGGAGTCGGCACACAGGCCGTCATCAGCTGCTCCACCGCCTTTTCCACGGAGTCGTCATGGGTCGCCGTCGCATCGAGGAACACCTCCATGGACAGCGAGCGGGGCCCGCTGCCGACGAACTCGGGCAGCGCGGACTCGGCGGCCATCCGGGACGGGGTACGGCGCCACTCCGAGGACTTCCGCAGCACCAGACTCGACGGGTTGAACTGGAGCGGGAGCCGCGCGATCACCCCGCCGGGCTGGGCGCCGACCGTCGCCGGCGGCTCCATGATGGCCAGTTGGGCCCGGGTGACACTCGCGGGGACCTCTGACATCCCGCACCTCCTTCCGTTCGTCGTCCGATGGGTGGCCTGCGCCGGGTGCGACGCGCCGTCACGATGACGGGCGCAGCCCGGCGTGGGCGATCTCCAGGGACTCCGTCGCCGCCTGCGAGTTCGCCGGGTCGAACGACGGGCCCTGCCAGCGGACGGGCACGATGCCGAGCACCTGCCAGCTGACGATGGGACTCAAGTCGGGCCGCAGGGCCACGATTTCACCGTTCTTGGGCTGGACCCGCCGCACGGTCTCGTCCAGCCAGCGGGCGATCTTGACGGTGTCCGCGGTGACCGCGCGGGTGAGCGTGATGTTCGACCAGGTGATCCGGCCCGGCAACTGCCAGGAGAAGCCGTTGTTGCCGCCCTCGGCGTACTGGTGGATCTCGACCTCGGCACCCAGCCCCGAGCACGTCGTGAACTCGCCCAGGTCGTTGCCGCCGATCGTGAGCTTGAAGAACACGCTCGTCGCGAAGATGTTGTCGGTCATTCCTGCCTCCGTCGCCCTGCCCACCTGCCACCTGCCACTGCCCGTCTGCCCGCCGCGCCCCGAGCGCTCAGCGACGGCCGTCGTACGGCCGCCCGGCGCGCTCCCTCCCCCTGCGCAACTCCACGCGCAGCAGCCGTCCGACGGGCTCGATCAGGCGCCGGGCCAGTTCGTCGAGGTCGGCCCCCGACGGGGACCCGGTCGACGATCCGCCGCCCGGCTGCGGGGGCGGGGCCGCGGTCGGCGGCGGGGACGAAGCGGTCTGGACGGTCACCGGGGTGCGGGCCGGTACGGCGGTCAACGGCACCCCGGACAACCCCGCCTGCTCCGCCACCCGTTGCAGCACCCGGGCCGTCTCCGTCGAAGGCCGCGCCGGCCCGGACGGCCCTGAAGACGGGCCCGTGCCGGCTCGGGACGGCGCGGTCCACGACCACGACCCGGTGCGCAACGGCGACTCCCCGCCTGCCCCCGGTCCGCCGAAGCCGCCCCCCGCGACGCCCGGCGCCCAGGCGCCACCGCTCGGCAGCGGCGGCGTCGCGGACGCGGGCACGGCGGGGCCGGCGGGCCCGGCGACCGGCAGCCGCTGGACCATCGCCGGAGCCGCCGGGGACGCCGGGGCGCTCGGCGGGGTGAGTCGTACCAACGGCACGCTGGGAACACGGCCGCCGGAGGAGGCAGCGGGCGCGGACGCAGGACGCCCCCCGCGACCGGCGGGGACGGTGGGGACGGCGGCAGGCGCCGACGCGTCGTCGGAGAACGCCGGTCGCACGGCCGCCTCGACCGGGCCGGGGCCGGGGGCGAGGGCAGGGCCCGCGACAACAGGGCCGGCGGACACCGAGCGCTGCACGCTCGCAGCGCGCCCGACACGAGAGGCGCCCACGGCCGCCGGGCCGGCATCGGCCACGACGACCGGGGGTGCTGGACGCTCCCCGCGCCGCACCCGCCCGGCGGGAACCACGACAGGCACCACAGCACCTCGCGGCTCCGCCGACCGGACACCCGGCTCGACGGGCCTCGGGCCGCCGGAGACCGACCGCTGCACCGCCGGACCACGGCCGCCACGCTCCACAGCCGGCGGCGGCACGGGAGTCTCCCCGCGTCGCGCCCGCCCGGCCGGGGCGGTGTCCGGCGCTACGGGCTGCCCGTCCGACGCCTCCGGGCGAGGTCCCCCGACGGTCGTCGAACGCTGCACACCGGCCCGCCCCGCAGGAGGACCGCCGTGCTCCGACCGGCGCGTATCCGCCTCCATCGGGCCGGTACCGGGGCCGACGGCCACCGGACCGGTGCCATCAGTCGCCGGACCCCGCACACCCGCACGCCCCGAGGAGGCCCCACCGCGCTCCGACGGCCGCGGCCCCCGCGCCGCCGAGCCTGCCGACGCCGATGAACGCGCATCCGCCTTCACCGGGCCGCCGCCGCCGGCCGCCGAACGCTGCACGCTCGGACGCCTCACGGCAGCAGAACGCCCTACCGCGCCCGAGCCGGCAGGGTCGGCGGAGCCGCCGGACGCCGGTCCCCGCGCACCCGCACGCGCCACCACACCACCCCGCGCCGCCGGGCCGGTGCCTTCCGGGTCCGCCGGGGACGCCGGTGCCGCTGGGGACGCCGGGCGCGCAGCGTCGGGTCGGCTCGCCTGTGCCCGTCGGGGCAGGCGCAGGACGGCGGCGGCCCGGTGCCGCCAGCTCGCGGGTGCCACCGGTTCCGGGGCCTGCGGCACTTGGGTGCGCGCGGGCGGCTCCGGTGGCCAGGCGGCCCTGACGACGGGTGGGGCGGGCGTCGGCGCCGGCGCTCGGCCGGACACCGGTGCGGGCGCCGTCGCCGGTGCGGCGAGTGTGGACGCCATGCGGCGCTCGCCGAGCAGGCCCAGCGTGCGGTGGCCCGGGCCAGCCACCGGACGTGCGGCGGTGCCGCCGATCGGCGAGCGGGCCACGACCAGCGGGCCGGGCTCGCCCGGCGAAGCGATGGGCCGCACGTCCCGGGCGCCATCGGTACCCCCCGTACCACCGGTACCACCGCTGCGCCGGGCCCGGCGGCCCGCGTCCTGCGGTGCCGTCCCGGGGGGCGACTGCGGCCCGACGGCGGGGCCGGGCTCGGTGGAGCCGCCCTGCCCGCTCGTG
Organism: Kitasatospora sp. NPDC088861; assembly: GCF_044750105.1. Lineage (NCBI taxonomy): Bacteria > Bacillati > Actinomycetota > Actinomycetes > Kitasatosporales > Streptomycetaceae > Kitasatospora > Kitasatospora sp. NPDC088861. The sequence goes on along the minus strand of NZ_JBIVJF010000016.1, from coordinate 132,162 downwards.
TCAGCGCTTCGCGCGCCGGGCGCAGCCGCACGCTGGACTGCCGTGGCGCCCGGCTCGGCGGGGGCCGTGCCCGTGGCGCGAGGAGCGCTTTCCGGGCTCGGGGCCGCCGCGCTTCGGCCGGTCGGCTGTGGTCGTGCGGAAGTGACGGGGGTGGCGGGAGTCCGTGGGGTGTCGGGAGTCGCGGGGGCTCCGTGGCCCGGGGCCGTGGTCCGCCGGACGGGGCCGCGCCGGCCGTCGGCCGTACCGGCGGCCCGTGCTCCGGGTGCCGCGCCCGCCGTCGGCGGCAGCGCGGTCAGCGGCGCACCCAGGCCGCCGTGCGTGCGGGCGTTGGACGATTCGGGGCGCGCCTGCTCGGTGCGCGGCTGTGTGGCACGCCGCACGGCGGTCGGACCGCCGCCGGTCTGGACGGCGCGCTGCACAGGGGCGTCCCCGCGCCGTCCGGGCTCGGGACGGGCAGGGCGAGCCGAGCGCGCCGGGCTGCCCGGTGCCGACGGCTCCACACCGTCCGGCCCGCTCCCCGCCGGAGCTTCCTGCTGCGCGGGCGGGGAGACGATCGGCATCGGTCCGTGCCCGGCCTCGGGGCCTTGACCAGGGACGATGCCTGACGCGCCGTCGGCGTTGAGCCGTGGCGAGGCGCTGGCGGGCAGCGAGGTCAGCGGGGCACCGAGCACGGGTCGGCCCGGTGCGGCGCCTCCCCTCGCGCTGCCTCCCCTCGCGGCGCGCTGCACGGCGTTGCCGGTGCGCGGGGTCGGGGCATCGGTCGGCCGCACCGGAGCCGGCTCGGAGGTCTCGGACGGCCGCGCAGTGGCACCCGGCTCCACGACGGGCGGAGCGACGGCGGCGGAATGCTCCACCGTCGGCGCGCTCGCGGGCCGTTCCACCGGGGCCGCGCCCTCGGACCGCTCCACCGGCTTCACACCGTCGGACCGCTCCACCGACGCGACGGCAGCGGCACGCTCCACCGTCGTCGCGCTCGCGGCACGTTGCACCGGCCGGGGCGGGATCACGGCCACCGCGCGCGTCGGCAGCGACCGGGGGCGGGGTGCGGTGGTCAGCGGCTTCCCGACGCGACGCGACGGGACCGGCCTGGCAGTCCTGGCCTGCCCGGCAGACGGCACCTCGGAACCGTGAGCGGGCGCGGCGGCAGCCTGCGCGTCGCCGCCCTCGGCAGCCACCGCCCGTACGGGCAGCCGTCGCACCACGGCGCCGGACCTCTGCACCTGCCGCACCTGACCGAGCCCGCCCGTCGCGCCCGGCCCGCGCCCCACCGAATCCGAAGCCGAGGCCGGTACCGGATCCGCAGCCTCCGACGGCGCCACCGCCGGTGCGGCGTACGGCAGCACGGGCCCGTCCGCCCCGGCGGAGACCGCCGGGCCGAGGGGCCGTGCCACCGCCCGCAGGATGCCCGCCGGGGCGGACGGCAGGACCGCGTGCCCGAGTGCGCCGGTCAGCGAGGGGTTCTGCCAGGAGGCGAGCCGGGACCGGAACCGCAGGCCGTCGCTGACCCCGCCCGCCGCTCCCGCGAGGGTCGGGGTCAGAGGCGCGACCGCGCGCCAACCACCGTCCGGGGCGGGCGCGTCGGCCCGGGGCGCGGGAGCCGCGTCACCCGTGCCGCCGGCAGCACCCGAGGTACCCGGGGCACCCGAAGCGCCCGCCTCGCCCGGACCGCCGGCCTTCCGGCGCCCGAGCCGGTCCCGAATCCCCATCCCGCGCTCACCCGCCTTCGTTGACGCGGGTGTTGATCCGCGCGATCTCCCGCACCCACGCGCGGCGTTCCTGGTGGGACAGGTCGAGGATGTCCTCCCGCTGCCAGTGGAAGTGGTAGGCGATGTACGCGACCTCCTCGTACAGCCGGGTGGTCGCGTACGTCACCATTCCCCCAGGCGCCCACCAGCGAGGTCGACTTCGAAGGAGCCGTCGCAGTGCGGGCAGGTCACCGCGGCGCGGGTGTGGCCCTCGCTGTTGATCCGCTGGTAGAAGTCCTGGAGGAACGCGACGTCGGTGGCGTACATCTGCTCGACGACGCCGGCGTGCACGTCGGTGACGGTGCCGAGCCGGGTGATCACGTGGCTGAGCAGCACCACGCTCAGGTACGCCGGGTTCTCCTTGACCCGCAGGTCGATCTGGGGCATGAGTTCGTCCCGCGCGGTGGCCAGGCGCATGGCGCCGTGCCGGTGCAGGACGCCCTCGTCGTCCAGGTACCCGCGCGGGAGCTCGAACTCGAACTCCGTGTGCAGTCCGTGCCCCTGGGGGCCCCGCCCCCGCTGCGGCGCGGCGGCCTGCGGGGCCGCGGCGGGAGCGGGGGCGGCTGCCGGAGCCTGCTCCAGGAGTTCGTCGAGGCTGATCCGTCGTCTCATTCGACGGTGATCTCCTCGAACACGATGGTCACCGTCTCGGTCGCGGCGCTGGACTCACCGGCGGTGAGGGTGGGGCCCTCCCACCGGCTGGCCCAGGCGTTCATCAGCTGGATCCGCCGGAGGGTGGCACCGGTGGTGTCCTTGACCTCGATGGTGAGGTTCTGCCGCGCGGTGTTGATCGCGCCGTTGTTGAGGGTCTCGTTGATCCACTTGGTGAACGCCCCGCTCTTGTCGAGCCCGCGGGTGATCGTCACCTCGCCCGGCAGCCGCGCGCCGGGCTGTTTGCGGACGATCAGCTTGCCCTGCTGGGTCACCTGCTTGTACTCGACGACGTCCTGGTCGACGGTCAGGTTGCTGATCTCCTTGACGGACTCGACGTTGTAGCCGCCGAGTTGGACGCCGAATATGTGTGTGGAGAGCGGATCGCCTTCAGCCATGACTTCCTGTCACCTTCCGGTCTGTGCTGGCCTGCTGGTCACTCGTTGACGAGGCTCGTGCTGTCGGAGAACTGGGACAGCCGGAACACCACGAACTCGGCGGGCTTCACCGGAGCGACCCCGATCTCGCACACCACCTGCCCGAGGTCGATGGACTCCTGCGGGTTGTTCTCACGGTCGCACTTGACGTAGAAGGCCTCCGCGGCCGTGGCGCCGAACAGTGCCCCGCGCCGCCACTCCTCGGTCAGGAACGCCGTGATGTTGCGGCGGATGCTGGACCACAGCCGGTCGTCGTTGGGCTCGAACACCACCCACTGGGTCCCCAGGAGGATGGACTCCTCCAGGTAGTTGAAGAGCCGCCGCACGTTGAGGTAGCGCCACGCCGGGTCCGAGGAGAGGGTCCGGGCGCCCCAGATTCGGATGCCGCGCCCGGGGAAGGCCCGCACGCAGTTGACGCCGATCGGGTTCAGCAGGTCCTGCTCGCCCTTGCTGAGGCGGATCTCCAGGTCCACCGCGCCGCGGATGACCTCGTTGGCCGGCGCCTTGTGCACGCCGCGCTCGGCGTCGCTGCGCGCCCACACCCCGGCGGCGTGCCCGCTCGGCGGGACCATCGTGTTGCGGCCGGTCGCCGGGTCGAACACCTTGATCCACGGGTAGTACAGGGCCGCGTAGCGGGAGTCGAAGCCCGCCTCGTTGTTGCGCCAGTTGCGCACCTGCTGGGCGCTCAGCCCGGGCGGGGCGTCCAGGACGGCGATCCGGTCGCCCATCTGCTCGCAGTGCGACATCACCGCGAGCTGGACGGTCCGCACGCCCTCGGCGTCGATGTCCCCGCGCTGGTAGGCGCTCATCAGGTCGGGCACCGCGACCATGGTGATCTCGTCGATCGCCTCCAGGCCGGAGAACCCGGTGCGGGCCGAGGCGTCGCCGACGTACTCGGCGGGGCTGATCCGGGTCGTGGCGGCGGGGGCGACCGGCCCGGGCGCGGGGGCTGCGGCGAGGGCGAGCGTCTGGCGCTCCGGGCGGCTCGGCGCGGTGCCCGGCTGCTCGCTGACCGCGACGAGCTTGGACTCGCGCAGCTGGGTGACGACGTAGCCCTTGGTGTTCTTGCGGGTCGAGACGTCGTACGTCTCGGCGACCTCGGCGCCCTTGCGGAGCACCAGCCGGAACCGGTCGTCGGGGACGTTGTCGCCCTCGACGTCGGCGATCTCGACGGTCAGGTCGGCGCCCCCAGCGGGCAGGGCCGTGAACAGGAAGCCGGCGTGGGCGGTGGGCGCGGGCGCCGATCGGGCGACCGGCGGCCAGCCGCCGGCCGTCTCGCCGGCGGGCTCGCCGATCCGCACGACGTAGACGGCGCCGCCGCCGTTGGCGAAGAAGCCGTAGACGGCGTGGGGCAGGTAGGTGCCTTCGGAGAAGCCGCCGAACTGCTGGACGTACTGGTCCCAGTTGGTCACCAGGGTGGGCTCGTGGAAGGGGCCGGTCTGGGCGAAGCCGACGAGGGCGGCGACGGCCGTGCCGACACCCTCGATCGGCCGGGCACCGGACTGGACCTCCTCCACGTACACGCCCGGGGTGAGGTACGACGGCATGCTCGCTCCTTCGGGGTGGCCGATCATTCGCCACCGAGTCTGCTGCCGGGCCGCCACCCGCGACATGTCCGCAGGTCCCGGACCAGGGGCAGAGCCGCTGCCCCGGCGGGCACCCCGGCAGGGCCTCACCGGTCGTCAGCCGGTTGTCAGTCGGTCACCGGCCGACCGTCGGCCGGGTGGTCGCCCGGCCGCGCGCTCAGGCCCGCCCGGCGCCCCCGGAGGCACGCGACCACGGCCCGAACTCGCTCTCCAGGACGAGCCGGCCCAGCTTGCGGTACTCCCGCTCGACCGCGAACACCAGCTCCGCCATGCCCAGCGGGCGGCCCGTCTCGGCGGCCAGGTAGGCCGCGGTCACCGCGCAGGCCCGGATGGAGCCGCCGGCGAGTTCGAAGTGCCGTGCGCAGAACGCCAGGTCGAGGTCGTCGCCGCGGGGGATCCGCGGGCCCAGGCAGCGCTCCCACAGGGCGTGCCGCTGTTCCTCGTCCGGCACCGGGAACTCCGCGATGACGTCCAGCCGCCGGGTGAACGCCTCGTCGAGGTTGGCGCGCAGGTTGGTCGTCAGCACGGCGATCCCGTCGAAGGACTCCATCCGCTGCAACAGGTACGCCGACTCCACGTTGGCGTGGCGGTCGTGGGCGTCCTTGACCTGCGACCGCTTGCCGAAGATCGCGTCGGCCTCGTCGAACAGCAGGACGGCGTTCACGTGCGAGGCCTCGGTGAAGATCCGCTCCAGGTTCTTCTCCGTCTCGCCGATGTACTTGTCCACGACGGTGGACAGGTCCACGACGTACAGCTCCATGCCGAGTTCGGCGGCGACCACCTCGGCCGACATGGTCTTCCCGGTGCCGGACTCCCCCGCGAACAGCGCGATCACCCCGCGCCCGCGCCCTCCGCCCGGCCGCATCCGCCACTGGCCGAGCACCTGGTCGCGGTGCCTGGCACGCAGCGCGAGCTCGTGCAGTTGGCGCGCGGTGGGCTCGGGCAGCACCAGGTCGTCCCACCCGACGGCGGGCTCGATCCGGCGGGCGAGGCGGGCGAGCCCCGCCCCGTTCTGCGCCCGTACGGCGGCCCGCAGGTCGTCGGCGGTCACCGGGCGGTGTTCGGCTGCGGCCGTCCTGGTCGCGACCCCGGCGGCCCTGGCCACCTGGTCCTCGTCCAGCTGGTACGGGGCGACGGCCTCGGCCAACTCGGGTCTCAGCACGCCCTCGTACGGCCCTTCCGCAGGGCCTTCCCCGGGTTCACCCGAAGGCTCACCCGAAGGCTCGTGCGAAGCCCCGCCCAGCGCGTGCGCCCAGCGTTCCGCGCGCTGCGCCGGGTCCAGCGGAGGGGCCACGAGCACCACCGGGCTCTCCTGCGCCCACGTCGGATCCCACGGGCGCGACCCGTGCACGAGCAGCGGCACCTCGGCGAGTTCCGCGCACAGCTCGCGCAACAGCCCGGCCCGCTCGGGGCGTTCGGGTTCGAGCCGCTCCAGCGGGCCCAGCACCACACCGCTGCCGCTCAGCCGCGCCTCCCGGGCGAGCGCCCGGACCACGGCCTCCGGGGGGCGGGCGGCGAGCGCGGTGACGTCGACGACCAGGGCCCGGCGGCCGAGGCCCGCGAGGGCGTCGACCGCGAGCCGCCCGGCGTTGCCGCCTCGGTCCAGCAGGTGCACCAGTCCGCCGCCGTTGGCCACGGTGGCGCGCAGTCGGCGCGCGGCCTGCGGCGGGGTGCCGACGCCGGACCGGCCGACGCGGACCAGCCCGCGCAGCGCGCCGTCGGGTTCGTCCGAGCCGAGCAGATGGGCCGTCACCCGGTCGGGCAGGCGCAGGCCCCGGGAGAGCAGCGGGCGTTCCGGTTCGGTGATCTCCAGCAGGCCGCCGGCGACCAGCGGGGCCTGGGCGGAGAAGCGGAACCGGCCGGCGCCCGCCCCGGACAGCCCGCACAGTTCGAGCGCGAGCCCGATGGTCGGCCGGCGCAGGGTCAGGTCGTCGTTGAGGTAACCGTAGAGCCGTTCGAAGCGGGTGTCGAGGTCGGGGGCGAGTGCCACCAGCAGGAGTTCGAGGTCCAGCGGGAGCAGTCCGAAGCCGTCGACGAGCCGTTCGGTCCTCGATCCGGGCGGTGGCGGCGGCGGTTCCCCGAGGTCGGCGCCGGCCCGGCCCGTCGCGGCGGGCGCCGCGAGGATCCGTTCCGCCGCCTCCGGGGTGAGGTACTGGCCCCGGTACGGGTCGTCCGGGTCCGGGTCGTCGGCCCTGCGCTCGCGGACGGCGGCCCGGATCCGCTGTTCGAGGCGGCTCAGCCGCTCCCACAGGTCGTCCAAGTCGGCGGCGGGCCCGCTGGTGGCCGCCGCTTCCAGGTCGAGGGTCATCGCGGCGCACCGCCGCGCCGTCTGCGGCCCGGCGGCAGCTGGCGTTCCCGGGGCGCGGCGAAGCCGTCCGCGCCGGGGTCCGTGCCGCCCTCGTAACGCAGCCGGCGGCCCGGGTCGTCCGTGGCCTCCGGGGCGTCGTCGCCGCTCTCGCCGCTCTCGCCGCCCTTGTCGCCCTTGTCGACGGCGCGCAGCACGAGCCCGTCGGTGACCGGGGGCCCCGCCTGGGCCCGCCGACCGGACAGCGGGGCGAGCACCCTGAGGTCGATCGAGGGTTTCAGCTCACCGCCGAGGGCCGACCACACGTCGGACACCGACGGCATGCCCTCGCCGCGCCCGGCGGTCTCCAGCCCGACGGTGAGCCCGAGTTCGGCGAGCGTGCCGGTGAGCAGCCGGGCGGGCAGCGCGTCGGCGGCCGTCAGGCAGCGGAGCACCTCCGACAGCAGCCGGTGCTCGTCCTGGGCCCGGTTGGTCCACGCCGTCACCAGGTAGGCCAGTTCGAACCAGCGGGGCGCGCTGCGCCAGGCCACGACCACGCCGTCGGCGTCGTGCTGCTCGGCGGCGCCGGCCTGGCGGCGGGACACGTCCTCGCGGATGCCGTAGAGGAAGACGCTGACGGTGGGGGCGTTGCGCCGGGCGGCCCAGTCCCGGGTCGGCGATTCGAAGACCAGCTCGATCCCGCGTTCCTGGAGGCCGCTCTCGACGAGCAGGAGCCGCAGCGCCTCGTCGACTTCGTGGATCACCGCCGCTGCACCTCCCCCGGCGGGCCGACGCTGCCGGTCACCACGAGGAAGGGGGTGGTCACCGGGGAGAAGCCGGGGCCGCTCGCGGTGATGGTCCGGGGGCCGGTCTCGTCCTTGGCGAGGATGAGCAGCTGGCCCGCGAAGGTGCCGTCGGTCTTGGGGACGGTGGGCGCCGCGGCGGCGGTGATGCCGGGCGTCCAGGTGAGGGTCACCGGTGTGCCGGGCGGGAAGTCCACGCCGCGGACGGAGGTCACGAAGCCGGGCTTGCCGATCGGCGGCACCGCGACGATGCGGGGCTGCAGGATGCGCAGCGGGGTCCGCGCGACGTGGTCGCCCGGGTCGGCGTCCGTGCCGGTGGTGGTCAGGACGGAGGTGATGGTGGTGTCCAGGGTCGCCTCGGGGGCGAGCACCACCTGCACGACGGCGCTGCCGCCCGGGGGCAGGTCGGCCACGTCGCAGACGCCGCCGGTGCAGCCGGGTGGCATCGGCCCGGTGGGGACGCCGGCGGGCAGGCCGAGCGAGACGCGCAGTCCGGTGGCGAGGGCCTGGCCGTCGTTGCGCACGGTGTAGGTGACGGTGACCCGGCCGCCGACGTATCCGGGGTTCGGCTGGGCGCCGACCGTCACGGCCGGTCCGGCCTTCGGCGCGGGCGGCGCCGGCTGCGGTGCGGGGGCCGGGGCGGGCGGCGGTGGCGGCGGGGCCGGGGGTGAGGAGACGGGCGGTGTCGGGGTCGGGGTCTGGGTCGGGGTCTGGGTCGGTGTCGGCGAGGCAGTCGGGGTCGGAGACGGGCTCGGGGACGGCGACGCGGCCTGGACGGGTACGACCGTCTGCGCGATGTTGTCCTCGGGCTTCGGGTCGACCACCGCCCCGGTCACCCACCAGCCGAACCGCTGGTCGCCGGCCACGGTCCCGACGACGGTGGCGGTCACCTGGACGACCGCGCCCGGGGCCAGGGTGCCGAGTTCGCACCGGAGGGCGTCGGCGGCGCAGGTGCCGGCCGTGGCCTTGAGCCCGGTGAGCCGGGCGCCCGTCGGCACCGACGCGGTGAACGCGGTGCCGGGCGAGGGCGCCGGGCCGTGGTTGGTGACGGTGATGGCCACGGTGGTGGAGCCCCCGATCTGCATCGGGATGGTGGCGGCCGGCGCGCTCAGCGACAGGTCGACGGACTGCTGGACGCTCGGTTCCTTCTGCCGCCCCGGCAGCCTGGAGTTGACGGAGGTGAGCCGGCCGGTCGCGAAGTCGTAGCTCTGCAGCGCCTCCGGCGAGTTCGCCGGCAGGGCCCGGCGGGACGTCAGCACCAGCTGCCCGCCGTCCGCCGTCCAGGCGACGTCGCGGGGCTGGAACGGGCCGGTGGCGGAGGTGTCCGGCAGCGGGCGGCGGCAGGCGTTCCGGTCCTGACTCAGTCCGGCGGGCAGGACCACCGTGCAGCCGTCGCCGGTGGCCGAGCTGACGAGGACTCCGTTCTGCTGGTTGAGCCCGCCGTCGCCGGTCTTGCGGTTGAAGGCGACGCGCCGGCCGTCGGGCGAGAACGCGGGGCTGTCGTCGATGACGTCGCAGGCGCCCGGGCAGGCCCTGCGGCTGAGGTCGGTCGGCCGGTCGAGGGCGTTGGCGGGCACGGTCCACACGTGCTTGTTGCCGCCGTTGCCGTTGACGACCTCGGTCCTGGTGTAGGCGATCAGCTTGCCGTCCGGGGACCACGAGGGCTGGGCCATGGACGCGGCCGGCTGGCCGTTGGTCGGTTCGACGGTGCCGACGATCGCGCCGGTCGACACGTCCGCGATCAGCACCCGCCCGGGGCCGGAGGCCGCCCCGACGCCGCCGGGCGAGGTCCTGGTGAAGGCCATCAGGCGGCCGTCGGGCGAGAGCTCCGGGTCGGTGTCCCAGTCCTTCGGTCCACGCCCGGCGAGGTTCATCGGCTTCGGGTCTGAGCCGTCGGCGCCGGTCTGCCAGATCCGTTCGATCCGGCCGGCGGGCGAGTCCTCGAAGCGGGTCAGCACGATCCGCCGGCCGTCCGGCGTGTAGGTCTGCCGTTCGAACCACGGGTCGTAGCCGGGGCGGGGGTTGAACAGGGGGTCGACCGCGGGGTCGGTGTCGGTGTCGGCGGCCGGGTCCTCCCGGAGCACGCTGACGCCCAGGTCGCGCGGGTCCGCTCCGTCGGGGCGGATGTCCGACAGGTCGGCCACGTTGGGGGTGTCGGCGCTGTTGCGGTCCACGACGGGCCCGCCGCCCTTCTGGGGGCCGAGCCAGACCGGTGTGCGGACGGCACGGTCCTCGCTCGCCACCAGTTCGGCCCCGCCACAGAAGCAGGTCAGGGCGCGGTACACGTTCTCGTACGGCGTCGGGTCGGCATTCTGCCGGTTGGGGCTGAGGAAGAGCACGCCGCTGCCGTCGGGCAGCCAACCGGCGGACCTGGTCCGCCAGTCGCCGCCGACGCCGGGGAAGAACGCCCGGTCGTTGGTGCCCTCGGGCGAGATCACCCGCAGCTGCGGCCCGGTCTGGCCGGCCTGGTCCCAGGTGTAGACGATCTGGTCGCGGAGGTCGGGCGCGTCCACCGGGTTCCACGCCGGCTCGACGGCGTTGCCGGCGGTCACCGCGGTGATCCGCCGCGCCGCGCCGCCGGCCAGCGGCATGACGTAGACCTGGGTGTGCGCCGGGTCCACGTCGCAGGTGTACGCGACCCACTTGCCGTCGGGCGAGACCGTCGGGTGCGCCTCGGAGTCCGCGGTGTCGGTCAGCCTGCGCAGGCCGGTGCCGTCGGTGTTGACCACCCAGAGGTCCCGCTGGGTCTGCCCGTTGCGCCCGCCGGGCTCCACCGCGTCGAACACGACGGTCCTGCCGTCCGGGGCGAGCGTCGGCTCCGCGGTGTCCATGTCGGTGGTGAGCCTGCGCACCGCGCCCGACGCCTCGCGCAGGTAGACCTGGGGCAGCGGGCCGTCCCGCAGGCTGGTGAACACCAACTGGTCGCCGCGCGCGGAGGGTTCGGTGTCGAAGTGGACGGGGCCGGGCCCGAACAGCGACGCGCTCGACGTCGGCCCGGTCAGCCGTGCCAGGCTGCGGTGGCCGGTGCCGGCGTAGACGATCCGTCCGCTCTCCGCCGTGGCCCCGGCGGCCACCGGGGCGGTGCCTCGTCCGTCGCCGTCGGAGTTCGCGGTGCCCAGCGTCACCACGGCCACGGCCAGGGACAGCAACGTCGCGACGGCGGCTCGCGCCGAGCGCCGCAGGGGGCGGGGAGTGCCGGTGGCGCCGATCACGCTCAACCTCACAGACCGAGAAGGGTACGTCCGGCAGTCTCCCCGGCCCGGGCGCCGGGGCGACAGGCCCCGGGCACCCGAGCCGGGGGTAGCGACCGGTGCCCCTGAGGGCAATCCGGCGCCGACGCTCCGGCGGCGTCCTCAGATGAGGCCGTGGCGCATCGCGTACCCGACGGCGTGGGCGCGGTTGCGCAGTCCCAGCCGGGTGGTGATCTCGTGCAGCACGTTCTTGACCGTGCGTTCGGAGTACGAGGTCTCGGCCGCTATCTCACTGGTGTCGAGGCCGTCGGCGACCAGCCGGAGCATCTCCGCCTCGCGCGCGGTCAGGGTCGACAGGGTCAGCCCGCGCGGGTCGAGCATGGTGCGCTGGAGGCTGCCGACCCGGTCGAGCAGCTTGCCGAGGAGGTCCCCCGGCATGACGCCCTCGCCGTTGGCCAGGGCGGTGATGAGGTGGACGAGCCGGTCCTGGTCGGCGTCCGAACGGCGCAGCACGGCGCCGACGCCGCACTCGATGATGGTCTGCAGGCCGCCGGCCTCGAAGTGGCCCACGACCAGCCCGGTCCGGCTCTGCGTGTTGAGGCGGAGCCGGCGCAGCCGGTCGGTCACGGCGTCGTTCAGCCCGTCAACCACCATCAGGGAGACCTGTGCGCGCGCGACGTCGCCCTCGGCGAGCAGTTCCACCTCCGGCCGGTGCCTCAGCTGCTGGACGACGCCCGTGTGCAGGATGATGTCCTCCGCGTACACCGCCACCTGGACCCGGCCCGGCTTCACGTCCACGCGCACCGCGGCGGGCTCGGCCGATCCACGCGGTCGGGCCTGGACGGACCTGGTCGCCCCGACGGCCTCATGGGTGGTGGTTTCGATCATCGTCATCCAACTGTTCCGTTCTGCTTCGTCTGCGTCACCGGACGCATGGTGAGGACGGCCGGGCGCCATGTCATGGAGCCGGCCGCGGGTGTTGCCGGGGGGACGGGGTGGGGAGCGTTGGCTGGGGACGGGGCATCAGCCCCGGGCAGGGCCCGGTTGTTCCCGCGGGCAAGGGGTGTGCCCGCGGCTTGCCCGCGGGGCTCTCTCCTGGGGATGTCCTCCGGTCCTACCGTCACGGCATGACCGCATCCGCCGAACTCGGCCTTCCCGCGCTGACGGTGTCGCCCGGAGACGTGGCCACGACGACCCTGACGGTACGCAACGACACCGATATCGTTGAGGCGTACTCGCTGGAGGTGGTCGGGGCCTGCGCTCCGTGGACGACGGTCGAGCCGGCCCGTCTCTCGCTCTTCCCGGGGACGTCCGAGACGGTGACGATACGGCTCGCCCCGGCCCGCTCGCACGAGGTGCGGGCGGGTGAGTTCCCGCTCGGCATCCGGGTGTTGCCCGCCGAGCGCCCCGAACTGGTGACCGTGCCGGAGACGACCGTCACCGTGACGCCGTTCCGGGAGCTGCGCGCCGCGCTCGCTCCCCGGCGCCGCCGGGGCTGGCTCCGCGCCCGCTACCGGACGTCGGTGCGCAACCTCGGGAACACCGCGGCCGTCGTGACGTTCGCCCCGGCGCAGCCCGGCGAGGAGCTGCGCTTCGGGTTCGCCCCGGAGCGGCTGCGACTCGCACCGGGCGAGTCCGCCGAGACCCGGCTTCGGGTGCGCGCGCGCAAGTTGATCTGGTTCGGCAAGCCGGCCACCTGGCCCTTCGAGGTCACCGTCGGCCAGGAGGGCGAGGCCGCCAAGACGGACGGCCCGCAGCCGGCCGAGCGGCCGCACGTCCTGGAGGGCGAGTTCGTCCAGCACGCGCTGCTGCCCAAGTGGCTGCTCGCGCTCATCGCGGCGCTGCTCGCGCTGCTGCTGGCCTGGCTCACGCTGGTCCGGCCGGCGGTGCGCAGTTCCGCGAAGCAGGCCGCCGACAAGGCCGTCGAGCAGAAGGTCGCCTCGTTCACCCCGGCCCCCGTCCCGGCTCCGCCGGCCCCGGTCCCCGGGGCGACTCCGAGCGGTCAGGGGCAGCAGGGCGGCGCTGCGGGCGGCGGCTCCGGCGGTGGTTCGGGCGGCGGCCCCGGCCGCTCGGTCCCGGGGACGGAGCAGCAGTTCTCCACGACGGTCGACGTGACCACCAACACCGGCGGCTCCGCGGTGGGCGCCTACCGGGTGGACCACGGCAAGGTCTTCCGCATCACCGACATCGTCGCCGCCAACTTCCAGGGCGACCAAGGGCTGTTGACCATCAAGTTCGGCGAGCAGACGATCACGACCATCGCCTTGGAGACCTTCCGTAACCAGGACTATCACTGGGTGACTCCCATCGAGGTCCCCGAGGACCAGACGGTGACGGCGAGCGTTGTCTGCCAGCAGCCGGGTACGCCCGCCTCGGGGAAGCAGGCCACCCAGTGCCACGAACTGCTGAACGTCAGTGGGCAGTTGAGCGATATCAAGCGCTGAAACCGCACCTCTCCCTCACTTCTCGTTCACACCATGCACCTGTCAATGGAGTGCGACATTACTGGCGGGTTCAGTAGTCGTTTCTAACACCAACCCGGCCTTGATGGGACAGAGAGTGACGTGAGTGACACCCGCCCGGAAGCCCGGCGGACGCCATAGGGCCCGCCAGGACCGGTCATCCGCCCGAACGGGCAAGCGGAGCGGCCCGTTCGTACAGTGGATCCTGCCCTTTCGCCCATGCCTGACACCTCGTCAACCACCGCGCCCGGAAACAGGATCGCCGACCGGTCGGTCGGTCGGAAACGGGCGAACGGCCCGTCCGGGTGCCGGTCGAGGGCCGTCGATTACCCTGGAGGCGGTCGGAGCAGCCGGACCGAGGAGGGGCCCGTACCGGAGCACGACCTGCCCACCCACCCGACCGTGCGCACCGCCGAGGGCCTGCTGCGCGGCCGCATCCTCGGCCGGCACGCCGTCTTCCGGGGCGTCCCGTACGCCCGGCCCCCGGTGGGAGCGCTGCGCTTCGCCGCCCCCGCCCCGGCCGATCCCTGGGACGGCGTCCGCGAGGCGGCACGGTTCGGCCCGACCCCGCCGCAGTCCGGGCCGACGGCCGCGAGCCCGGCCGGGGACACCGACTGGCTGACGCTCAACGTCCACACCCCCGACCCGGGCGCGGCCGGACTGCCCGTCCTGGTCTGGATCCCCGGCGGCGGCTACGTCACGGCGGCCTCGGACGACCCCATGTACGACGCCACGGCCCTGGCCTCCGCCGGACTCGTCGTGGTCAGCCTCAACTACCGGGTGGGCGTCGAGGGTTTCGCCCGGCTCGACGGCGCCCCGGCCAACCGCGGCCTGCTCGACCAGGCCGCCGCGCTGCGGTGGGTCCGGCGCAACATCGCCGCGTTCGGCGGCGACCCCGACCAGGTCACCGTCGCCGGCCAGTCCGCCGGGACCGGCTCGATCGCCGCACTGCTCACCATGAAGCCGGTGCGCGGCCTGTTCCGACGCGCCGTCACCCACTCGGTGCCGGGCAGCCACTGCACCCCCGCCCTGGCCGCCGACGTCACCGCCGCACTGGCCGGCCGGCTCGGCACCGCGCCCACCGCCGCCGCCCTGTCCGCGGTCGACCCCTGGCGCCTCGCCGGGGAGCTCACCGCCCTCAGCGCCGATCTGCCCGGACACGGCGAGCGCTGGGGGGCCTTCGCCCAGTCCGGCCTCGCGGTCTGCCCGGTCGTCGACGGCGACGTCCTGCCCGAAGCACCCTGGCCCGCCCTGGCCGCCGGCCGGGCCGCCGGGATCGACCTGCTCGTCGGCCACACCCGCGACGAGTTCCGGCTGTTCACCGTCATGGCCGGCCTCCTCGGCACCTTCACCGAACAGGACGCCCGCACCGCGCTCGACCTCTTCGCCCCGCAGCCGCACGGCCCCGACGCCTACCGCGCCGCGTACCCGCGGGCCACCCCGGACGAACTGCTGGAGTCCGTCCGCTCCGACGCCCTGTTCCGAATGCCCTCGCTCCAGCTCGCCGAGGCCAACACCGCCGCCGGCGGCACCTCCTACCTGTTCGAGCTGGCCCTGCCCGCGCTCGGCGGGGTCCTGGGCGCCTGCCACAGCCTCGACGTCCCCCTGGCCTTCGGAACGCTGGACAGCCCGATCGGGCGGCAGCTCCTCGGCGACACCCCCTCGCCGGAGGCCGTCGCGGTCTCCCACGAGCTCCACCGGGCCTGGGTCTCCTTCGCCACCACCGGCGATCCCGGCTGGCCCGCCTTCCACCCCGACGAACAGCTCACCCGCGTCCTGGACGCCCGCCCCCGCACCGTCCGCTACCCCGAGCAGACCGCCCGCCGGATCTGGACCGGACACCACCCCGCCGCCTTCGACCTGCGCTGACCGCCCGGGACGCCGCCGACCAGTGCGATCTCCACTTCGCTCACCCCGTTCCGTGCCCGTTGCGCGTTCCGTGCCCGGCCCGTCCCGCTCGGTGCCGCCCCCGGCCCGCTCAGACGTCCACCGTCACCCGGCAGGTCCAGCCGTCCGGGCCGGCGCGCAGGTCCAGGTCGTGCAGCGAGACCGCCTTCGGCACGGCGCCGACCAGGGCCGCGGTGGCGGCGTCCGCCATCCGGAAGCGGACCTCGACCGTCCGGGCGCCGTCCAGACCGCGGATCGGGCCGAGCGCCAGCCCGGCGGGGAGTTCGCCGTCGGCGTCCATCCGGTAGACGACCTCCTCCAGGACGCCCGCGAGCAGGTCCGCGTCGCTCGCCGCGAGGACGGTGCAGCCGCGCTCGCCGACGATCCGCGCGCCGGAGAGGTCCGCGAAGCCGCCCACGACGGCGTGCACCAGCTCGCCGATGCAGCCCTCGGCCGTCGGCGCCCAGGCCTCCACCCGCAGGTCCGCCGTGTGCGGCACGGTCCGGTGGCCGCTGCCGGCACGCCCCGCGGGTCCGCGACCGTCCACGAGTGACGCCTCCCGCCCCCGTTGACGTTCCCCCTCCAGCCTCGTCCCGTGGGGCACCCGGAGGCAACCGCGGAGGCTCCCGGGGCGGGTCGGACACGACCTAGTCGCGGACCGAGGCGAGGTAGGCGGCGGTCAGGTCGGGGGTGGCCAGCCAGGCGGCGTGGTCGCTCGGCTCCGCGTAGGTGTTGGCGAGCCGGCGGGCGACCGGCTCGTGCTCGGCGGCGGCCGCGAACACACCCCGCACGTGGTCCGGCACGGTGAGCATCGCGGCGGTGAACTCGACCGCGTGCCGGGCGTGTTGCCGCCAGAAGCGCTCTGCGGTGCGGCACATCCAGTCCGCGGTGTAGGGGGCCTCGCCGTGCTCGACGATCGCCCGCAGGTACGCCTGCGCCGCCCGCGCGGCACTGTTGGCGCCCTGGCCGGCGATCGGGTCGTTCACCACCACCGCGTCGCCGAGGCCGAGCACGTGGACGGCGTCGACGCCGGTGCCCAGCTCCGCCACCGGCCGCCGCACCACCGGGGTGACGGCGCCGGACAGTCCGGCCCCGGCATCGGTCGGCTCGGCGTCCGCCCACAGCTCCGCCTCCCACGGCAGGTACTCGCGCAACAGGGCTCGGATCCGGGCGAGTTGGGCGTCGGGCGCCGGGGCGTCGCGGAACGCGTCCAGCGGCCCGCCGGGCAGCGCCTCCCACAACAGGATCGCGCACGGGCCGGAGAGGGTCAGGGCCGGTTGCAGGTACAGCTCGCCCAGGCCGGGCAGCGCGTGCATCCGCGCCCGCGGCTCGGTGGCCGGATCCGGCGAGCCCACCCCGTGGACGTACAGGCAGGACAGCGCCCGCTGCGGCCGGTCGAACGGCGAGCGGGCGGCGTCGCGTTCGAAGACCCCGGCCAGTTCGCCGCGCCCGGCCGCGACCACCGTCAGCTCGTGCCGGCGGGCGAGCTCGCACAGGCCGTCCCGGTCCAGCGAGCGGTACTCGACCCGGCCGCCGCGCTCTTCCAGCAGTTCCAGCCAGCGCGCCAGTTTCAGCCGCTGGTCCACCGACTGGGCGGGCTCGTCGAGCGTCATGGTGAACTCCAGCGCCCGCACCCCGGGCGGCACGGCGAGCACCGACCGGACGGCGCGGACCGCCGGCGCCTCCCCCGCCCACAGGTCGAGCCCGGCCGCCGCCTCGGTCCGCAGCGCCGGTCCGAACATCGCCTGGGTGGACAGCACCCGCCCGCCGCACACCTGCTCGGGGGTGCGCTCGGCGACCAGCGTCACCTGGTAGCCGGCCGCCACCAGCCCCAGCGCGAGTTGCAGGCCGGCCTGGCCCGCTCCGACGACGGCGATCCGGCGCATGGCGGCCTCCAGGGTGGGTGGTCTCGGCTGACGGCGCCGCCGGCGGCCCGGCTGACGGCCCGTCACGCAGGCACAGTAGCCGAGCCGCCGGGGCGCGTCACCGGGGCCGGGCGGGCCCGGCCGCTCGGTCCGGGGCTCCACCAGCGCCGACTACGCCCCGGCGCGGCCGGCTCAGCCGCGCAGGTGCGCGGTGAGCACCTCGACCACGGCCGCGGTCTGGTCCGCCACGTAGAAGTGCCCGCCGGGGAAGACCCGCAGGTCGAAACCGCCGGTGGTGTGCCGGTCCCACTGGGCGGCCTGGTCGACGGTGGCGTTCTGGTCGGTCTCCCCCACCAGCGCGGTGATCGGCTGCGGCACGGTCGCCTCCGGCGCGCAGCGGTACGTCTCGATGGCGGTGTAGTCGGCCCGCAGCGCCGGCAGGATCAGCTCGCGCAGCGCCGGGATGGTGAGGATCCGCTCGTCCGTCCCGCCGAGGCGCACGATCGTGTCGAGCAGCCCGTCGTCCGGCAGCCGGTAGACGGCGGTCTCCCGGGGCAGCGAGGGCGCGCGGCCCGCCGAGACGAACAGCCGCTCGGGCCCCGGAAGGCCGTCGCGGGCGAAGCAGCGGGCGGTCTCGAAGGCGACGGCCGCGCCCATGCTGTGCCCGAAGAAGGTCAGCGGCCGGTCCGTCCACTCGCGCAGCTCCCGGTAGAGCTGCTCGGCGAGCTCCAGCACCGAGTCGATCGCCGGTTCGGCGAAGCGGTTCTGACGGCCCGGGTACTGGACGGTGAGCACGTCGGCGTAGGGCGCGAGCGCGTTGGCGTACTCCATGTAGTAGCTGGCGGAGCCGCCCGCGTGGGGGAAGATCACGATCCGGGCGGGGGCGGAGTCGGACGGACTGAAGCGGCGGAACCACGGGTTGTCGACGGCGGCACTGCTGGACATGCGGATGCGGACCTCTCTCCGTGACGAACTCTGCTGACCCCAGTCTCGCAGGGCCCCACCCGACGCGGGCCCGAAACCCGGCGGTTCGACGATCTTGAGGCCCGACGGCGGTGACGGCGATCTGTCAGCGATCTGCCGGTCAGGCCTGTGATCGTGGGGCTGCCGGCGGGGCCGCGGTCTCGAATCGCGGGTGTCCCGGCGGCCCCGAATTCGCCAGGAGGTCATCAGCATGTCGTCCACAACCCGCAGCCGGCCGTGGGACGTTCACCGGCCGCCGGCCGCCGCCGGGAGGAGCGTCCTGGTCACCGGGGGCAACGCCGGTATCGGCTACTTCGTCGCCGAGCAGCTCGCCGGGACCGGCGCCACGGTCGTGCTCGGCAGCCGGGACGCCGGTCGGGCCGGGGCCGCCATGGCGTCGATCCGCTCCCGCGTCCCCGGCGCCGTGGTGCGCCACCTCCCGCTGGACCTCGCCGACCTGCCCTCCCTGCGGGCCGCCGTGGACGGGCTCGCCCTCGACCGCCTCGACGCGGTCGTCCACAACGCCGGGGTCGCGCTGGACGATCCGCCGCGCCGGGAGACCGGGGCCGGGCACGAGCTGATGTTCGCGACCAACCACCTCGGGCACGTCGCGCTCACCCGCTGGCTGGCCCCCCTGCTCGCGGCCGCACCGGCGGGCCGCATCGTGACGGTCGGCAGCTTCGCGGCCCGCTCGGAGCGACTGGACCTCGACGACCTCCAGTCGGCCGTGGACTACCGGCCCAAACGCGCCTACGGCCGCTCGAAACTGGCGCAGATGACCTTCGGCCTCGAACTCGACCGACGCCTCCGCGCCGCCGGCAGCACCGTGCTCAGCCTGCTGGCGCACCCCGGCGGCGCACTCGACTCGCTCACCCCGCCCCGCCCGCCGGTCCACACCCGGACCGTCGGCGAAGGGCTGCGCGGCCTGCCGGCCGGGCTCCTCCTCCAGGGCAAGGACCACGGCGCGTGGCCGATCGTCCGGGCCGTCCTCGACCCGCAGGCGCAGGGCGGCCAGCTCTGGGGCCCCCGCGTCTTCGGCCTGCGCGGCGCCCCCCGCCTCGAACCCGCCCAGCCCCACCTGACCGACCGCGCCGTCGCCGACCGCCTCTGGGACGCCACCTGCCGACTCGCCGCCGTGGACCCCCACCTCGGCCTCCTCTGACCACCGCTCCGGCCAGGGGACTTCACCGCTCCCGGCGGCTCAGGCACTGCTCCCGGTCACCGCCTCCGCCGGGGGCCTCACCGGGCCGGGCCGAAGTGGACGGCTGTGGCGCGGGAGCGGGAGGCGGTGTCGAGGAGCAGGACGGACGCCGCTTCCGGGGCCGGCGTCGGCGCGCCGGAGCGCGTGTGGCGGGTGAAGGCGGCGAGCAGTTGGTCCAGGCCCCGGCGGTGGCGGGCGAAGACCCGGGCGGAGGCGTGGCGGCCCCGGGCGCGCTGGCCGTCCAGCGCGGTGGCGGCACCGACGTCGAGCAGCACCAGGTGCAGTTGCCGGCCCTGCCGGGCGGCCTCGCGGGCGAGCCAGCGTCGCATCCAGGCGCGGCTGCCGCAGTCGTGCACCAGCAGTGGCCCGCCGCGCCGCACGGAGGCGCGCAGCAACCGGACGTGCTCCAGTCGGGCCCAGGGCCGGTAGACCGCGTACGGCAGGCGCGCGGGCATGACCGCCTCGCAGGCCTCGTGGACGGCGCGCGGGTCGACGGTCGGCACCGCCCCCGCCCCGGACCAGCGCCGCAGCAGCGTGCTCTTGCCCGCGCCCGGCAGGCCCGACACGACCACGACGGCATCGGGCGGGTAGCCCACGGTGAACGCCGCCCCCGCGACGCCCCGCAGGTCGAGGACGCCGTGCGGGCGCTCCTCGGCCCCCTGCCCGCCCGGCGCCTCGGCCGTGCCCGTGCTGGTGCCCACGTGTCCCCCGTCCCTGTCCGACGGGGAACCCTAACAACTCCCGGCCGCGGGTACGGCACTCCGGTCCGGTCACGGCAGGACGCCCCGGCAGCGGCCCCTGCACCCGGGATCCCCGGCACCACTCCACCACCGCGCCCGCCCTAAGCTGACGTCCCATCAGACAGGAGGCCGCAGCATGGCGGAGTCGGGGCCGACGTACACCGGGCTGGTGTTGGCGGGGCTGGAGCGGGATCCGGGGCGGGTGGCGATCCGCTGGGGGGAGGAGGCGCTGACCGCCCGGGAGTGCCTGGACGGGGTGTACCGGACGGCGCGGGCGCTGGCGGGTGCCGGGCTCGGGCGCGGGGACGGGGTGACGGTGCTGGCCGGGAACCGGCCGGAGGCGGTGCTGGTGCGGTTGGCCGCGAACCTGCTGGGGTGCCGGGTCGCGATGCCGCATCCGGACGGCCCGGTCGGGGAGTCGGTGGCGCTGGCCGGGTTCGCCGGGACGTCGGCGCTGGTCTTCGATCCGGCCCGCTGCCGGGCCGCCGCCGCGGGGATCGCGCGGGCGCTGCCCTCGGCGGGCCTGTTCGCGCTGGGGCCGTCGGCGCTCGGGGTGGACCTGTCGGCGTCGGCCGCGTCCTGCTCGCCGGAGCCGCTGGCCCCGCGGTTCCGCCCGCAGGACGTGATGGCGGTGCGGTTCACCGGCGGGACGACGGGCCGGCCGAAGGGTGTGCTGCGCCGGTTCGCCCGGCCGCCGCGACCGGCGCTCCTGTCCGGTTCGACGTTCCTGCTCTGTACGGAGCTGTGCCACGGCGGCGGTACGACGGCGGATCTGGCGCTGGCGGCGGGCGGCACGGTGGTGTTGCAGGAGGCCTTCGCCGCCGAGGCGGTGCTGGCGGCGATCGAGCGGTTCCGGGTCTCCCGGGTGTATCTGCCGCCGCACCTGCTCTACCACGTGCTGGACCATCCGCAGCTGCGCGCGACCGACACCGGCAGCCTGCGCCGCGTCACGTACACCGGCTGTCCGCCGTCGCCGCGCCGGTTGGCGGAGGCGACGCGGCGGCTGGGCCGGGTGCTGCACCAGACGTACAGCCTGACGGAGTGCGGGCCGGTGACGAGGCTGGGCCCGGACGAGCACCTGGACCCGCGGCTGCTGGCGACGGCCGGGCGTCCGTTCCCGGACACCGAGGTGCGGATCGTGGACGAGGAGGGGACGGTGCTGCCGACGGGCCGGACCGGGGAGATCTGCGTCCGCACCCCGACGGCGATGGTCGGCTACTGGCGCGACCCCGAACTGACCGCCCGGGTGCTGCGGGACGGCTGGCTGCACACCGGCGATCTGGGCAGCCTGGACGCGGCCGGCTATCTGACGGTGGCCGGGCGCCGCCCGATGGCGATCGTGGACGGGCACAACGTCTTCCCCCGGGACGTCGAGGAGCCGCTGCGCGCGCACCCGGAGGTGCGGGAGGCGGTGATGTTCGCGACGGCCGGCCCGGACCGGCTGGAACGGGTGCACGCGGCCGTGGTCACCGGGCCGGGATCGCGGGCGACGGCGGAGGATCTGCGCCGCTGGGCCCGGGAGCGGGTCGGGCCACGGTGCGCGCCGGACTCCGTCCTGGTGCTGCCGGGGATCCCGCTGACCGGGGCAGGGAAGCCGGACCTCGACGCGCTGCGGGCGTTGGCCACGTCCTCGGAGGGCCGGACCGTCACCCCTACAGGGGCGCGCGAGGGAGTGTGACGCGCCCTACTGATGCTTCGAGCGCCCGCGCGGGCGACCTCTCGCGCGGCGGACGACGGGAAGAACCGCCTGTGGACACTCGACCGTGCGGACCGAACTGCCGATACAACCCCGGCGGCGTTCCTCCGCACCGTCCCCAGGAGGCACTTCCTTGACCTGGCTACGCGTCCTGACCGCACTCGGAATCCTCGCCGTCGCGGCCAGTGCAGTGCTCGTCTTCGCCCTCTGCACCGCCACCGCCCGGGGCGAGCGCGCCGGTGAGGACGCACCCGACCTGCGCGCGGACGCCGAAGGCAGCGGGCTCTTCCAGCGGATGGGCGGCGACAGCTGACGGACCCGACGGCCGCCGCCCACCCGCTTCCTCGGTGCCCGCCGCCTCAGTGCCCGGCGATGTCGTCCGGACGGACCTCGATGTGGTCGGCCGCGAGGTCGACCGCCACCCGGTGCTCCATCCCGAGCGCCTCCAGGAACTTGACCGGCAGCTGCACCCGGCCGGTGCGGTCCAGCATCACGTACTCGCGCTCGTTGACCGACTCCTCGCCGTGTTCGTCCGTGACGGTGCGGCGCAGCACCTCGCTGCTGGTCCGGCCGTCCCGGATGGCGACCGTGCGGCGCACCTCGCCCGCGACCATCGGGTCGTGGGTGACGATGACGACGGTGGCGCCGAGTTCGCGGTTGACGGTGCGGAAGGACTCGAAGATCACCCCCGCGGTCTCGGAGTCCAGTTCGCCGGTGGGCTCGTCGGCGAGCAGCACCGGCGGGTTGTTGGCCATCGCCACCGCGATCGCGACCCGCTGCTGCTGGCCGCCGGAGAGCTCGTTGGGGCGGCGGTGGGCGAGGTCGCCGATCTCCAGCGCCTCCAGCAGCTCGGCCACCCGGTCGGCCTGCTGCTTGGCCCGCCCGGCCCCGGCCCGGCGCCCGCGCAGCTGCATCGGCAGGGCGATGTTCTCGGCGGCGGTGAGGAAGGGCAGCAGGTTGCGGGCGGTCTGCTGCCAGATGAAGCCGACCACCTCGCGCCGGTAGCGCAGCCGCTCCCGGGCGGACATCTCCAGCAGGTCGCAGCCGGCGACGGTGGCGCTTCCGGCGGTCGGCACGTCGAGCCCGGCCAGGATGGTCAGCAGGGTCGACTTGCCGCTGCCGGAGGCACCGACCAGGGCGACCAGGTCGCCCTGCTGGATGGTCAGCTCCAAGCCCTGCAACGCCTGGACCTCGACGCCCTCGGCGCTGAAGATCCGCACCAGCCGGTCGCAGACGATGGCCGCGCCCTCGCCGTACGCCTTGGGCGAGGCGGCGGCGAGGGCCCGCTGCCGGAGCTCCTGCAAGCTGGGGGCCTCGGCGACCGGCTGCTCCTGGGGAGTGCTCTTCACCGCTCGTCTCCTGTCTTGACTGTCCTAGAGGTCCTGGCGGTCCTGAAGGTCCTGACGGTCCTGAAAATCTCGACGACCTTGACGGTCCCCACGGTCCCGGCGGCCGGCGCCGGTGTCACGGCCCGTACCGCTCCTCCCGCCCTCACCGCTGGTCCCCCGCCCGCAGTTCGGTGGCGATCTGGCGCCGGCCGGAGACGGCCGTCTCCAGGACCACCCCGAGGCAGACCACCAGCGCCAGGCCCGCCGTGGGCAGCAGCACCGGCAGCAGGACGGGGGTCAGCACGTCGCCGACGTTGGCGCCGACCAGCGCCGACAGGTCGAAGGCCGACCCGAGCAGTCCGACCGCCGCCAGCGCGACCAGCCCGCCGCCGACGGCCGCCACCAGGGCCTGCGGCAGCGTCTCGGTGATGATCAGCGCCAGCCCCTGCCGGGGCCGCAGGCCCATGGTGCGCAGTCGGGCCAGCAGGGCCGTGCGCTCGGGGGCGGCCCGGACCAGTGTCAGCAGGACGGCCAGCAGGGCGAACCCGGCGCCGGCGGCACCCGAGTACCAGAACAGGCGTTCCGCGGAGCGCTGCAGCGGGTCGGCGGCGAGCGTGGCGGCCACCTCGTGGCTGCTGCGGACCGTGTACCCGGGGGGCAGCCCGTAGCTGCCCTTGCCGGCGGCCACGGCCTCGTCCCGGATCAGCTTGGCGAGGCCCGTGGCGGTGGTCAGGCCCCGGTCCAGGAGCAGGTTCCTGACCTGGCCGGCGTCGACGTTGCCGGCGGAGAGCCACTTGTTCGTCCGCTTGAGCTCCGGAAGGCGCTCGGAGGCGGGCCCGACAGGCACCACCATGAACGGCTTGCCGGGGTCCGGCAGGGCGGGGGTGCCGGTGACGATCCCGGCGACGGTGGTGCGCAGTTGGCCCCCGTTGGGCGTGCGCAGCCGGGGCGGGCCGCCGGCCAGTTGCTTGGACAGGCCGCTGCTGAACAGTGCCGGCACCGGGGTGTCCGGGCCGCCGGGGGTGCCGGCGAGCACCGCCGGGTCGAACTCGCCCACCCCGAAGGTCCGGGCGATCTCGGCGTAGGCCTTCGGCTCGGCCACCACGAGGATGGCCGAGGTGGAGTCGCCGTCGGCGCCGGTGAAGAAGGCCCCGGGCTCGACCCACACGCCGGTCGCGGCCCGTACGCCGGGCAGTTCGGCGGCGGCCGTGGTGAACGCCTCCGGCAGGGTCGCGTAGACCGGCAGGGTGACGGAGACGTCACCGCCGGTGGCAATCCGGCCGGCGCGCAGCCGGACGCTGTCCACGGTGTCGAGCACGGTGGCGCCGAAGCCGGTCGTGGTGACGGCGATCACCAGGGCGAGCAGCGGCAGCGCGGAGGGCCGGCGGCGGCCCGAGCTGTCGCGGGCGGCGCGGGCCAGGCCGAGGAAGCCGATCAGGCCGCGGCCACGCCCGGCGAGGGCGGCCAGCCAGCCGACCACCAGCGGCTGGATCCGGGCCAGCAGCAGGCCGCCGGTGAGGGCGAGCATCAGCGGGGCGGCCACCAGCAGCGGGTCCAGGCCGTTGCCGGGGGCGACGCCGCGGCGGCGGACCTCGGCCACGGCCGCGGCGGTGACGGCCAGGACGGCGAGTTCGCCGACGAGTCGGCGCCAGCCGGCCACGGCCTTCGGCGGGGACAGCAGTACGGCGGCGCGCGCCGGGAAGGCCAGCACGGCGATCAGGGTGACCGCCAGGGCGGTGAGCAGGGCGTTGCCCCACCGGGGGGTGGGCAGCAGCACCAGGGCGAGGGCCGTTCCGAGCAGGGCGGAGGGCAGCACGGTCGCCGCGCCCTCGCCGAGCAGGCGCAGCAGGATGCCGCCGCGCGAGCCGCCGCGGGCCTGGAGCAGCCGGAGTTCGGCGGTGCGCCGGTCGGCGGTGAGGGCCGCCGCGAGACACAGCACCACGACGGCCACCCCCGCCACTCCGGCCGGTCCGATCGCGGCCAGCGGGGCCGCGGCGTCGTAGCGGGCGGTGGCCCGGGTGAAGACGTCGGGCAGGAGCGAGGTGACGTGCAGGTCCGGGCGCTTGGTCACGTCGGCGAGGGTGGTGGCGCCGCGCCCGACCAGGTAGGAGCCGACGGTGGCGCGGGTCTCGGCCAGCTGGTCGGCGCGCAGGGCGCCGGAGTCGACGGGCAGCCGCCAGAAGTTCACGCCGCCGTTGCCCCAGAGGATCAGCTGGTGCAGGCCGCTGTCGCCGACGAAACCGGTGGTCGCCCAGTGGAGCTCCGTGCCCTGGCCCTCCAGGCAGGCGCGGGCGGGACAGCCGATGTCGTCCCAGGTCGGGTCGGTGGGGTTGTTGACGCGGTAGAAGCCGACCACGGTGGACCGGGTCCGGCCGGTCAGGTCGCTGCCGTTGTCGACGACGTCACCGAGCTTGACGCCGATGGTCTCGGCGGCCTTCTGGCTGACGATCATCGGCAGGGGTGCGCCCTCGGCCGCGGGGCCCGGCCAGACGCCGTCGGTGAGGGTCACGAGCTCCTTGAGCCCGTGCAGGTACAGCAGGCCGAGCACCGGCGGATGGTCGGAGAGACGGGCGTAGCCCTCGTTGAACATCTTGCGCGGGGACTTGGCCCGGCTGCCGTAGAGCTGGCTGGTCTCGGTGAGCGGCAGGTTCCGGCCGATCTCCGCGGTCAGCTTCTGCTGCACGTCGTCGAGAGCGGAGGTCGGGTCGCTCAGGTTCGGCTCGGAGGTGGCTTGCAGGCTGGTCGCGTTGACGCCCTTCTGGTGCACGAAGTCCCGCAGGGCGCTGTCCGCGCCCCGGTCGACGACGCGCGGGAAGGCCGCCGCCATGAACACGGTGACGAAGGCGAGCGCCGCCATGAGCAGGGTGGCCAGCGGCGTCGCGCGCAGCCGGGTGCGGACCCAGGGCGCGGGGCCGTGGGCGGGCGCGGGCGAAGGGGTGGGCACGGTGGTCCCGGCCTTGGTGGTCACATCTCCTCCACGTGGCGCAGCCGGGCGGCCACGTCTCGACGGCGGCGTCCGATCAGGAAGGCCGACAACAGGGGAACGACGGCGATCGCGGCCGTGAGCAGTAGCGCCTGGCCGAGCGGCAGCTCGATCAGCGCCCCGGGCGTCGGGCGGCGGGCGGCCGGCGTCAGCACGACGAACGGCACGATCAGGTGGACGAGCAGCGTGCCGAGGGCCAGTCCGACGGCCCCGCCGAGGGCGACCAGGAGGGCCTGTTCGGCGGCCATGGTGCGGGTCACCTGCTTGCGGCGGGCGCCCAGCGCGAGCAGCAGGGCGGAGTCCCGGGAGCGTTCGCGGGCGGAGGCGGCCACGGCGGCGCCGAAGCCGATCGCGGCGAGCACCCCGGTGACGACCGCGATGACCATGAGCGCGCTCTGCGGAGCGGCGCCGACCGGGTCGCTGAGCAGGTCCTCGACGGCCTCCTCGTAGAGCTGGACGTCCTGGGCGCCGGGGGCGGCGCGCAGTGCGGCGGCGGCCTCGGCGGGGGTCCGGTCGCCGGGGCCGGTGGCGGGCAGCCACCACTCGGCGCGGTTGGGCAGTTCGCCGCCCTGTGCGGCCAGCAGCCGGGCCGTGGTGGAGAGGTCGACCATGAGCGCGTTGAGGCCGGCCGCCGGCAGGGCGTCGACCACGGCGGTGATCTTGACCGGCAGGACGGTCCCGGAGAACGGCACCTGGATGGTGTCGCCGACGGAGCCGCCGACGACCTTCAGGTAGTCGCGGGTGACGATGCCGGACACGGTGGCCGGCACGCTCGTCCCGGTCGGCTGGAGGACGGCGCGGACCATGTCCCCGAGGCCGTTGGCGAAGCGGTAGCGGATGGTGAACAAGCGGTCGGCGCCGGTCGGTTCGGATCCGAGGACGGCGGCCGGCCCGGGCACCACGTCGCCGATGGCCCGGACGGGGGGCGCGGTCGCCGTCCAGCCGAAGCCGGCCGGCACCTGGACGGCGGTCGCGGGGCCGTCGGCGCTGTCGGAGACGGACAGCCGGTGGACGGTCAGCTCCCCGTTGGACCGGTCGCCGAAGGCGACGATCACGCCGACCACGGTCAACGGCGCGGCGGCCGAGCCGAGCGGGGCGTCGACCAGCGTGGTCAGCGAGGCCGAGACCTTGGCGTCGCCGGTCAGCGGGAGCGTGCCCAGCGAGACCTTGTGGATCATGCCGAAGCGGTCGCGCAGCAGCAACCTGGCCTCCGGGTGAAGCGACGGACCAGTCCTGCCGCCGGGCGTCCCGGCCTGCTGCTCCGGCTGCTGGACGGTGACCTCCGCGTCGATCCGCAGCGGGTGGCCGGGCAGTTCCAGGCCGGCCTGCGGCCCGGTGGGGGCGGGCTGGGCGAGCGACCCGAACAGGTCCTCGCGGGTGCGCCCGCCGAGCAGGTCGGAGCGGACCGGGACGCGCTCGGCGAAGGCGGCGGTGTCCACGGCGAGCAGTTGCCCCTTGCCGTTGGGCAGGGACTGCTCCTCGCGCACCAACGGGACCAGCCGGTCGCCGCCGGGCAGCGCGCCGTAGCGGCCGCCCTGGCCCATCAGGGCGTTATGCGAGGCGGAGATCCGCAGGCCGCCGAGCGTGTTGAAGGCGGCCTGGTCGCGCTGGGAGGCGGTCCAGGTGGCGTGCTGGCCGAGCGCCAGCACGCCGGTGGCCACGGCCATCACCAGCAGCAGCACGGGGCCGGTGGCACGGGCGGGCCGACGGGCCAGCTGCCAGCCGACCAGGGCCGGGCCGAGGCCACGGCCGCGCGCGGCCACCCGGGCACCGAGCCTGGCGGCGAGCGGCAGCAGGCGCAGCACCACCAGGGTGCCGGCGCAGAGCGCCAGGGTCGGGGTGGCGACCAGCAGCAGGTCCACGCCGAGCCGGCCGGAGGAGTCTGTGGACAGCCCGCCGCCGTACTGGCTGAGCTGCTGGTAGGCGAGCACGGCCAGGGCGAGCACGGCGAGGTCGCCGCCGTTGCGCGCGATGCCGGAGACCAGGGCCTGGCGGCGGCCGGAGCGGCTGCGCAGGGCGGCTCCGGCGCCGCGCAGGAGGCTGGGCAGGCTGGCCAGCAGGACGCAGGCGAAGGCGCAGAGCACGGCGATCGGCCAGAGCGACCAGCTGATGCCGGTGTCCAGGGGCACCTGGTGGTCGCTCCCGAAGCCGGCCAGGGCGCGGACCAGGAACGGAGTCAGCAGGGGGGCCAGCAGCGCGGCGGGCAGGGCGAGCAGCAGCGACTCCGTCGCGGTGAAGGCGCCGAGCCGGGCGCCGGAGGCGCCGCGGGCGGCGAGCAGCTCGTTCTCGGCCGTCTGCCGGGTCGCGATCAGGTTGACGACCAGCAGCAGCGCCGCGACGGCGAGCACGGCCAGCTGGAGGGCGCCGATCAGCAGGGTGGTCCGGGCGACCATCATGCTGGAGGACAACTCGCGCAGGATGTCTGGCAGTTCGGTCCGCGAGCTGATGCTGGCGCGGGTCTGCAGGTCGTCGGCGAGGCCCTGGGCGCGGTCGCCCATGGCCTCCGCCGCGGAGCGACCGATGCCCGCGAAGTCGGCGTCGAGCAGCCAGCTGCGGCTGCTCTGCACCAACCCACCGGTGGTGAAGGCGCTCTGGTCGACCAGCATCGGGCCGTAGGTGGTGAAGCCGCTGACCTCGACCTCGTGGCCGCCGACCGGGTCGATGCGCCAGTACGCGTCGGTCGGGTCGACGGCCCGGTAGACGCCGGTGACGCGGACGGTCAGCGACTTGCCGCCGAGGCGGTCCGCCACCTGCACATCGGCGGGCAGGGCCTGGTCGGTGAGGCCGAGCCGCGCCAGCATGGTCTGCGGGACGGCGACCTGCGGGGCGGCGGCCTGGACCGGGCCGGAGGCCGCGGCGGGCCACGCGCCGGCGAGCAGGCGGGTCCGGTCGCGGTCGAGGTCGGCGAGGACCGTCAGGTCGGGCTGGGTCCCGGGTCCGGGGACCGCGGACCCGGGGGCGCCGCTGGTACCGGTGGTGCCGGCACCGTCCGGCAGGCCGTAGGAGCGGCTGCGCAGCAGGCTGTCGGTGCGCACGGGCAGGTCCCCGAAGAGCCTGCCGCGGTAGGCGGCGAGCTCCGCCTCGTCCTTCGCACGCTGGTCGAGCCCGTGTTCGGCGGTCACCACGACCGTGGTCCGAGCATGTCCTGGCCCCTGGAGCGCCTGCCGCAGACCGGCCTCGCCGACACTGCGGTTGAACGCCACCAGCGCGGTCAGCACGGCCGTGGTGATCAGTACAGCGAGCAGCACGGCGGCAGCCAGCGGCAGTCGCCCGCGCAGTCGGCGCACGACGAAGCCGAGCATCAAGTTCCTCCCCGGTCTTTACGTCCCCAGGTCGCGTCCCAGCCCCGTTCATCGATCCGATTCGGTCACAACTCGGCCACGAATGGACACACTTAGGGCACATCAACGCAATGATCACCGGCATTTGATCACCGGATAGCGGACGACTCTGTCAGATTCGATCCAGGAACGGAAGGGACTTGCGCTAACAAGTAAGTAATGAGCAAATTCCTTGCATTGGCAGCACCCGCACTTCGGGCGCCCGCCAGAATGCCATGCACATTTCATAACTCAGGCTCCACAGCACGCCTTTGGGAACGCCGACCGGCACCCCGGAAATCGCCGCCCGAAACCGTGAACCCGTGGCGCCACCCGTCCGTAGACACTGGGTAGACACACACAGGGGGAAGCCTCAATGACGCAGCCTCAGGCCACCGCCACCACCAACGCCCCGATGGTGGCCGTGACCGACCTCCGGCGCAGCTTCGGCACCGGCGAGCGGACCGTGCACGCGCTGCGCGGCGTCTCCTTCACCGTCGGCCGCGGCGAACTCGCCGCGCTCAAGGGCCGGTCCGGCTCCGGCAAGACCACCCTGCTCAACCTGGTCGGCGGCCTGGACGCCCCGACCGCCGGCAGCATCGCCCTGGACGGCACCGACCTCGCCGAACTGGACGAGGACGGCCGGCTCGCCCTGCGGCGGGAGCGGATCGGCTTCGTCTTCCAGTCCTTCGGGCTGATCCCGATGCTCACCGCCGCCGAGAACGTCGGCGTGCCGATGCGGCTGCGCAAGGTCTCGGCCGCCGAACGCGAGGAGCGCGCGCACACCCTGCTGGCCCTCGTCGGCCTCGCCGACCAGGCCAACCAGCGGCCCGGCGAGCTCTCCGGCGGCCAGCAGCAGCGCGTCGCGATCGCCCGCGCGCTGGCCAACGAGCCCGGCCTGATCATCGCCGACGAGCCGACCGGCCAGCTGGACTCGGAGACCGGCCGCTCGATCATGCAGCTGCTGCGCGCCGTCGTCCGCAGCGAGGGCGTCACCGTGGTGGTCGCCACCCACGACCCGACGCTGATGGAGCTCGCGGACCGGGTGATCGAGCTGCGTGACGGGCGGATCGCCGAGGAGGCGGCGAAGCCGGCCGCGTAGGGGTGGCCCGGGGGTGCGCCGGCCTGTCCGGCCTGTCCGGGCCGTTCGGTCGGGCGGGCCTGTCCGGTCGGGCGGGCCCGCGCTCCCGGGCGCGGCCGGTGGTGGAACCGGCCGCGCTCCGCGAGCCCGTTCAGGGTGCCTTGAGCACCGCCTCGCAGGCTCGGCACCGCCGGGTGCGCTGGGACGGCGGGTACCACGGCCCGCCGGGCCCGGCCGGGCGGTAGGGCTCCCGTTCGAGGTCCGCCGTGTCGAGGCCGCAGAAGGTCACCGGCCCCGGATCCTCCGGCACGTCCGGATCCGTCGGCGCCGCGTGCACCCAGCGGATCCGCGCGCCCACGTCGACCTCGCCCGCGTCCAGCACCTCGGTGGACGGCTCCAGCTCGACCAGCACGACCACTCCGCTCATACCTCGACCCTGCGCCCCTACGGCGGCTCGCGCATCCGGTGGCGGGCCCCCTCCCGGTCAGGCCCCGGGGAGGGTGATCGACTGAGCGTGGTGGAACACCTCCGCGCCGTCCCAGTACGCCTTGGTGCGCTGCAGCCGCGGGTAGTTCCCCTTGTAGTAGAGCCGCTGGTAGGCCGGGTCCGGCTGGTCGGCCGTGCCCAGGTCGACGTCCGGGTAGTTGACGTAGGCGCCGTCCGTCGCGGTGTCGATCTCCGGGACACCGCCGGTCTCCCGGTAGACGTCCCGGTAGAGCCCGCCGAGGTACGCCAGGTGGTCGGCGTCCTGGGCCTCGTCGATCCAGTACGTCTGGTACTGGAGCTTCATGATCGAGTCGCGCTGGGGGACGGCGGTCTCCTCGGGCCCGCGGGTGTTGATCCGGCAGCCGTAGGAGTCGATCTGCACCAGCGTCTTCGTGAGGTCCACGCCCTCGACGTCCCGCACCAGCCAGTCCCAGAAGGTGGCGATCTGGGCCCGGCTGAACGGCTCGCGGTGGTAGGCCGACTTGTACTTGCCGCGCTGGTTGTCGCCCGACGGGTTGAGCGTCATGGTGGCCTGGAACCAGGGCAGTTGGCGACGCTTCTCCGGGTAGGGCAGGAACAGCCCGCCGGCGCTGTGGGTCTGGACCACCGACCGCGTCGCCATCCCGCGCTCGACGGCCGCCAGGAACGCGTCGAGCGGCCCCGGGTCGTCACCGTCCCACTGGCTCACCAGGACGACGTTCCCGTTCGAGCGGTGGGTGAGCTTGAGGATCGCGAACAGGCCCTGGTAGGTCGGCTCCCGCGGGCCGCTGTGCTCGGCCATGAAGGCGCCGAAGTTGCGCACCAGGGTCTCGAAGTCGCCGGGCCGCTCCACCAGTTCGCCCCAGGGCCAGGCGACGCTGCTGAGCCAGACCCGGGGCGGCGGCTTCGGCACGCCGACCGCGAAGTGGTAGCGCAGCACCACCCCGAAGTTCCCGCCGCCGCCCCCGGTGTGGGCCCAGAAGAGGTCCGCCTCCGGGGAGCCCTCGCCGTCGTCGCGGTGCGCCCTGGTCACCACAGCGGTGCCGCCCCGCACGGTGACCACGTCGACCTGGACCAGGTGGTCCACGGTGAGCCCGTGCCGCCGCGAGAGCAGGCCGAACCCGCCGCCGCAGATGTGCCCGCCCGCGCCGACCGAGTAGCAGGACCCGGCCGGCAGCGTCACCGCGTACGCGCGGAAGAGCGTGGTGTAGACGTCCCAGTTGGTGGCCCCGCCCTCCACGCAGTACGTCGGACGGCCGAACTTGTCCGTGGCGGCGACGACACCCCGCATCATGCTGAGGTCGAGGATGACGCCCCCGTCGTTGTCGACGAAGCCCTCGTAGCAGTGGCCGCCGCCGCGGACGGTCGGCCGCATCCCGTGGTCCAGCGCCCGGTTCAACTCGCCCACGGCGTCGGCCTCGTCGGCCACCAGGCGGATGTGGGCGGGGCTGCTGCGCCAGCGCTGGTTGAAGCCCTGGCCGAGCGTCCGGTAGCGGGGATCGCCCGGCCGGACCGACCGCCCCTCCGGCGGCTCCCGGCGCGCCCCGGCCGCGGGCGCCGTGCCCGTCGAGCCGGCGGACACCCCGGCCGCCGCCGCACCGGCGGTGCCCAGGAATCCCCGTCGGGAGAATGCGCCCTCCATGGCCCGACCTCACTTTCTCGGCGATGAGAGAAGCTGGCGGCGGCACGCTAACACAGGTATTCGAGGGTGGGAATCCTTTAACGAACTAGTGTGACAGTACGTCATTTTCTGCGAATCAGCGCAGGTCCCAGGCCGCTGCGGGCCCGGCGGCCGATTGTCAGTGGTATCGGCTACGGTCCCCGACATCCGAGAAGAATCCGAGATGAACTCGTTTCCGAGGAGGGCCGGATGGCGATCCACCGCCGCATTCACGCCGCATACCCGGTTCGCGCCGTCATCCGCTTTCGCACGGCCGTCCGCGTTCACGCCGTCCTCCGGGGGCTCGGCCGGAAAACGCGGATGTGGTGGCCGGCGCCGCCGACCACCACATCCGTTCACACGTACCTCAGGCCTCCGGGGGCCGCGCGGCCAGTCCTGCCGGGCGGGCCTTGCGGGCCGCGCGGGCCGGCACCGGCCAGCCGCTCGGCCCCGTCAGGCCGCCGGGAAGATCGCCGCGTCCGGCTTCAGCAGCTGGCCCGGCTTCGGCGCGGTGCCGTCGACCAGGTAGCGGGTGACCAGCGCGTTCAGCGCCTGGCTGCGGCCGACGGCGCAGTGCTCGATCGAGTCCACGCTGACCAGCACGGCGTTGCCCAGCTGCTGCTGCATCCGCTGGGCGAACTTGTACTGGGTGGCCGGGTCGTAGAGGTTGCCGATCACCATGACGGTGTTCGAGGTCTTCTTGTTCCACGGGCCGCTGAAGCGCTCGGCGTCCCGGGCCGGGGCCGGCCAGCTCGCGCAGGCGGGCGCGTCGAAGGCCTGGTAGCGGCCGAAGGTCGGCGACTCCTTCTCCCAGGCCTTGGCGACGTTCGGGAAGACCCGGTCGTTCGACGGGTACGGCTTGTCCTGGCAGTTGACGCCCATGTAGGAGTCGTCGGCGGTGTACTCGGAGTCGGCCGGGGCCTCACGCAGCGCCCGCGGGGCGT
Source organism: Kitasatospora sp. NPDC088861 (assembly GCF_044750105.1). Taxonomy (NCBI): domain Bacteria; kingdom Bacillati; phylum Actinomycetota; class Actinomycetes; order Kitasatosporales; family Streptomycetaceae; genus Kitasatospora; species Kitasatospora sp. NPDC088861. The sequence goes on along the minus strand of NZ_JBIVJF010000016.1, from coordinate 98,870 downwards.
TCACCGCGAGGATGTTGGCGTCGTCGTCCGAGACGGTCGCCTTCGGCGCCATCAGCGTGTTCGCGGCCGGCTTCTGGACCAGCTGGTACGTCGCCTGCAGCGACTTGGCCAGCGGCGCCAGCTTGGCCTGCGAGTACAGCGCGCTGGCCACCTCGCTGGTGAAGGTGCTCAGCGTCACCTGGGAGCCGTTCGGCAGGGTGACCGGGCTGGTCCGCAGGTGGTCGCGGAGCTGGTCGAACTTGGCCCGGGTGTCGCCCTCGCCGAAGGCGCAGCGCGGGGCGCCGGCGGCCTGGCAGCGCTTCAGGAACTCGTCCAGGGCCAGCTCGAAGCCGCCCGCCCGCTGACGGTCGTACTCCAGGCCGTCGTGCAGGCGCAGGTTCGGGTCGACGTTGCCGTCGACGATGATCGTGCGCACCTTGTTCGGGTACATCCCGGCGTAGGTCGCGCCGATCAGGGTGCCGTAGGAGAACCCGGCGAAGTTGAGCTGGGAGTCGCCGACGGCGCGGCGCATCCGGTCGAGGTCGCGGACCACGTTGATGGTCGACATGTGCTCGATCAGAGGGCCGGCGTTCTTGCTGCACGCGTCGGTGTAGTCCTGGTCCGCGTCCAGCGTCTCGTTGATCTCGGCCTTGGTGACCGGCACGCCGACCATGCGGCCGTTGACCGCGTCGGCGTCCTCCTGGGTCTTGAAGCACTTGAGCGGGTTGCTCCGGGCCACGCCACGGGGGTCGAAACCGACCAGGTCGAAGCGCGACTGCACCTCGGTACCGAACCGGGTGGTGGTCGCCCACAGGTAGCCGCTACCACCCGGGCCGCCCGGGTTGAGGAACAGCGAGCCGATCCGCTTGGACGGGTCGCTCGCCCGCCGGCGCATCATGGCGATGCCGATCTTCTCACCCGACGGGTTGTCATAGTCCAGCGGAACCGGGTACACGGCACAGTCGTAGATACCTGGGTCCGGCTTGCTCGGGTCGGGGTTACACGGGGTCCAGTTGACAGCGGCGACCTTCGCCTCGGCCGCCGCACCCGGCGCCAGGTCTATCGGCGCTGCCGATGCCGCGACAGCACTACCGGTGACGAGGGCGAGGGCGCAGGTGACCGCTCCGGCCAGCGTGGATATACGGGACAAGGAACCTCCTCAGTACTGAAAGGGCGGCCCCAGCCTGTCAGTCTGAGATCTCCATGTGAAGACCTGGAAGCAGCGTAAATGTTTCGATGCCGTCCACTTTGCGACCGGATTATTCTGTGAATGAACCAACTTGACGGTTGATTGACCTGATTGCTCGTCACCACCGAGCCACCACCCCGGCCACCGCCGCATCCGGGCCGCCGGAGCGCCGCCCTACGGCATTTCGTGCGGCGAGGCCGCCACACCCCGCCGGGGGTTCCGTTTCAAACTGCCTCCAAGCGACGGGAGTTCGAAGAAACGCCCTACCGTCCGGCCGCCCCGTGCAGCGCAGCCGCCACCAGCCCCTGGACCTCGTCCACGCGGACTTCCCCGCCGCCCACCAGCCGGTCGAAGACCAGTCCGTCGACCCAGGCCAGCAGGGTGGCGGTCCGCCCGTCGGGGTCGGGCACGCCCTGGTCGGCCAGGAAGGTGCGGACGGCGGCGCGCGCCGCGCCGCGTAGGACGTGTCCCGCCGTTCCCGCCGGGCGCGCGACGCCGGGAATGACGAGACTCGCCCTGGGCGCACCGCCCGGCCACCCTCGACCCCGGAGGGACCGGCGTCACCGCGGCCCGCACCGTCCGGGAACCCGGTCGGTGCGGGCCGTCGACTTGACCGGGAAACTGATGAGGCGCCATATTACTTTCATGACACAACGCCCCGACGCCGGCAGCGGCGCCCCCACACTCGACCAGGCGCGCCGCCAGATCGCCCGCTACGGCCTCACGGCCGACCCGCAGGCGATCCTGGTCGCGGCCCGGCTGATGGCGGCGGGCGCCCGGATCGGCCAGGCCGGGGAGGTGCACTTCGCCCGGTTCGGTCTCTCCACCGGCCGCTACCGACTGCTGGCCGACCTGGAGGACCACGGCGGCGAGAAGTCGCCCTCCCAGCTCGCGGCCGGCCTCGGCGTCTCGCGGGCGACCGTGACCGGCCTGGTGGACGGCCTGGAGCGGGAGGGCCTGGTGGTCCGCCGTCCGTCCGCCGAGGACGGCCGCGCCAACGTGGTGGTCCTCACCGCACGCGGCGCGCAGCGGCTGCGCGATCTGGCGCCCGAGCACTTCGCCCGGATGCAGGCACTGGTCGGCGGGCTCTCGGTCGAGGAGCGCGCCACCTTCCTCGACCTCCTGGCCAGGGTGGTCGAGGGTGCCGACGCGCTGACCGCGGACTGACCCGGTCGAGAACGGCGGGCCGCGCAAGGCGGCCCGCCGGCTTCACGACCCAATAGTTAGGCACCTAAGCACTAATAGTTAGCCACCTAATCACTTCACCCCAACACCTCCGCAGGAGAAGCCCATGAGCAAGAAAGCACCCGGCGCACCGCCCCCCTTCACCCTGTGGCGGGAGGTCCTCGTCGCCTACGCGATGCCCGCCGTGATGGCCGGCATCGGCGGGGCCGTCACGCACCAGCCGCAGCTGATGATCGCCGCGGCCACCACGATCGGCGGCACCTCGGCCGTCGTCGCCACCCTGGTCGGCTCCGCCCTGCGACGCCGGCCCGACCGCTCCCCGGGCGGCCGGGCACCGCGCGCCCTGCTGGCCCCCGCACTCGGCCTGGCCGCCGCGGCCGTCGCACTCACCGTCGGCCTCGCGGCCGCGCACTGGCTGCCGCAGATCCACGGGCTCGCCACCAGCCCCTGGCCCGGCCGCCTTCCGATCGACCTGCCGGTCTCGTCGGCGATCGCGGCCACCGTGATCACCTGGCGCTGGCGCGGCAGCCGCCGGACCCGATCCCCGCAGCACCGACTCTCCACCCGACCGGAAGGACAGACCTCATGATCGTCGTCATGGGCGCCGGAGGCGCCACCGGCGGTGCCACCCTGCGCAGCCTCGCCGCCCTCGGTGCACCGAGCCGCGCACTCAGCCGCGACCCCGCCCGCCTCGCGGCCGGCCTCGACGACCGGACCCTCGCACTGACCGAGACGCTCCCGGCCGACGCCGCCGACCCGAACTCCCTGCGCGAAGCCTTCCGTGGCGCGCACCAGCTCTTCCTCACCATGGCCAACGGCCCGCACCAGGTCCAGCACGAGCTGGCCGCGATCGACGCTGCGGTCGAGAGCGGCGTGGAGCACATCGTCAAGATCTCCGCACCCGCAGCCGAACCGGACTCCCCCGTGGCCGTCTCGCGCGGCCACCACCTGGTCGAGGAGCGCCTGCGCACGTCCGGCGTCACCGCGACGGTGCTGCGGCCGTACGCGTTCATGCAGAAGCTGCTGCTGCTGGCCCCCGGCATCGCCGCCGCCGGGGTGGTGCACGGCGCCATGGGCCAGGCCCGCTGCAACTACGTCGACGCCCGGGACATCGGCGACGCCGCGGCCGAGGTGCTCACCCGCCCGGAGCTCGCCGGCGGAACGTATCCGCTCACCGGCGGCCGGGCGTACAGCTACCCGGAGCTCACCGGGCTGCTCGGCGAGCTGCTCGGCCGCCCGGTCCGCTACCTCGACCTGCCCCCGGCCGGGCTGCACACCCACTTGGTCGAGCGGGCCGGGATGCCGCCCTGGCTGGCCTCCCACGTGGTGGAGATCCAGCAGCTCGCGGCGGTCCGCCGGGAGGCACCCGACGGCACCCTCGCCCACCTCACCAGGCGCGCCCCGCGCACCCTGGAGGCGTTCCTCCAGGAGTACCTGCACCGCTTCCGCTGACCGCCCTGACACCATTCGGGCGCCATTCGGGTCTCTCTCCGGCGCCTCTCGGACACCGCTCCGACGCCTTGGCGGGCCCGGCGGCCGGGCCGGAACCGGGCCGGGAAGCCGGGCCCGCCACCCGAAGGGAGCAGCATTCGCTGTGGCGTGGATCACGATCGAGAATTAGGCCTGACGATCCGTCAATTTGACTGACATCCAGTCACATGACTGCCAGGCCCACCCAGTTGTTGACTGACACAACGTCAGCTCAGGCCATTTCCGGCCTAGTTGAGCCAAGTGTCGGGCCGTACGGCGCCTCGCACCCGGGGCTACCATCAGTCGGGTTGTCCGCTCCGGCCCCGGAGTGGGGTCACCCGGTCAGGCGAGTGCTCCCACCGCCCCGAAGGGCCGGGCATCAGTCGGAACGGGGCGAGGACGAGGAGCGTACGGGCTGCCATGACAGCTGAACCGAGCACGGAGCAGTCCGCCACGCCGCCCCACGCCACACCACCACAGGCCCCACCGCCACAGGCCCTCTTCCCGGGCCGTCCGGCCGCCGCACCGCGCACCCTGGTCGACGTCCTGGACGCCACCGTCCGCACTCACCCCGACGAACCGGCCCTGGACGACGGGCGCACCGTGCTCGGCTACCGCGCCCTGGCCGCCGAGGTCGAGCAGCTGCGCCGCCGGCTGGCCGCCGCCGGGATCGGCCCGGACGACCGGGTGGGCGTGCGGGTCCCCTCGGGCACCAACGACCTGTACGTCTCGATCCTCGCCGTGCTCGCCGCCGGCGCCGCCTACGTGCCGGTCGACGCAGAGGACCCGGACGAGCGCGCCCAGCTGGTCTTCGGGGAGGCCGGCGTCGCCGCGGTGCTCGGCGCCGACCGCGCGCTGACCGTCCACCGCGAACGCCCGGTCCCCGACCCCGGCGAGGCGGCCGCGGACCACCGCCCCCGCCCGACGCCGGCCGACGACGCCTGGATCATCTTCACCTCCGGCTCCACCGGCCGCCCCAAGGGCGTGGCCGTCACCCACCGCAACGCCGCCGCCTTCGTCGACGCCGAGGCGGCGCTCTTCCTCCAGGACGAGCCGATCGGCCCCGGCGACCGGGTGATGGCCGGCCTGTCGGTGGCCTTCGACGCCTCCTGCGAGGAGATGTGGCTGGCCTGGCGCCACGGCGCCTGCCTGGTGCCCGTCCCCCGCTCCCAGGTGCGCAGCGGCGCCGACCTCGGCCCCTGGCTGGCGGAGCAGGAGATCACCGTGGTCTCCACCGTCCCGACGCTGGCCGCGCTCTGGCCGGCCGAGGCGCTCAACGAGGTGCGGCTGCTGATCTTCGGCGGCGAGGCCTGCCCGCCGGAGCTGGTGCAGCGGCTGGTCACCGAGGGCCGCGAGGTCTGGAACACCTACGGCCCCACCGAGGCCACCGTGGTCGCCTGCGCCGCGCTGCTGACCGGCGACGGCCCGGTCCGGATCGGCCTGCCGCTGGACGGCTGGGACCTCGCCGTGGTCGACGAGACCGGCGAGCCGGTCGCGGCCGGCGGTACCGGCCAGCTGGTGATCGGCGGGGTCGGCCTGGCCCGCTACCTCGACCCGGAGAAGGACGCCGAGAAGTACGCGCCGCTGGCCTCGCTCGGCTGGGAGCGGGCGTACCGCAGCGGCGACCTGGTCCAGGCCGACCCGGCCGGCCTGCTGTTCCTCGGCCGCACCGACGAGCAGATCAAGCTCGGCGGCCGCCGGATCGAACTCGGCGAGGTCGACGCGGCGCTCCAGGCCCTGCCCGGCGTGGCGGGCGCGGCCGCCGCCGTCCGCACCGCGCGCGGCGGCAACCAGCTGCTGGTCGGCTACCTGGTCGTCCAGGACGGCTTCGACCGCGAGCAGGCCGTCGAGAAGCTGCGCGCCGAGTTGCCGGCCGCCCTGGTGCCGCTGCTCGCGCCGGTCGACACCCTGCCCACCCGCACCTCCGGCAAGGTCGACCGGGCCGCCCTGCCCTGGCCGCTGCCCGAGCTGGAGAACGCCGGGCCGAGCGAGCAGCTGTACGGCACCGAGGCCTGGCTGGCCGAGCAGTGGACCGAGATCCTCGGTGTGACGGTGAGCGGCCCGCGCGACGACTTCTTCGGCATCGGCGGCGGCAGCCTGGCCGCCGCCCGGCTCACCACGCTGCTGCGCACCCGCTACCCGAACGCCGCCGTGCTGGACGTCTACCAGCACCCGACGCTGCGCAAGCTCGCCCGGCACCTGGAGCGCACCGCCGCCCAGGGCGGCCAGGCCCGCACCATCGCCCTGGTGCCGACCCGGGCCAAGCTGCTCCAGCTGCTCCTGCTGATCCCGCTGTTCACCGTGGTCGGCCTGCGCTGGACGGTCGCCCTGCTGGCGGCCGGCAACCTGCTCTCCCACCTCGGCGACTACCCGTGGGCGCCCACCGCCTCCTGGTGGGCGGTCGGCGCGGGCGCCCTGGCGCTGTACACCCCGGCGGGCCGGCTGGCGATCGCGGCCGGCGGCGCCCGGCTGCTGCTGCGCGGCCTGCGCCCGGGCAGCCATCCACGCGGCGGCGCCGTCCACCTGCGGCTCTGGACCGCCGAGCGGCTCTCCGAGCTCAGCGGCGCCACCGCGCTGTCCGGCGCCTGGCTGGTCCGCTACGCCCGGGCGCTGGGTGCCAAGGTCGGGCCCGAGGTCGACCTGCACTCGCTGCCGCCGGTCACCGGGATGCTGAAGCTGGGCCGGGGCTGCGCCGTCGAGGCCGAGGTGGACCTGTGCGGCTACTGGCTGGACGGCGACCGGCTGGAGGTCGGCCAGGTCAAGGTCGGCTCCGGCGCCGTGGTCGGCACCCGCTCGACCCTGCTGCCCGGCGCCCGGGTCGGCAAGCGCGCCCAGGTACTGCCCGGCTCCAGCGTCACCGGGCACGTGCCGACCGGCCAGCGCTGGGGCGGCGCGCCCGCCGTCAAGCTGGGCCGCGTCGAGCGGGCGTGGCCCAAGGAGCGCCCGCCGCACCGGGTCTTCTGGGCCGCGCTCTACGGTGCCAGCGGCACGGCGCTCGGCCTGCTCCCGGTGGCGCCCGCGCTGGCCGCGCTCGCGGTCCTCGCCGGTTTCGTCCACCAGGGCGACGGCCTCGGCGCGGCGCTCGGCGGCGCGCTGCTCGGCCTGCTGCCCGCCACCCTGGCGTACGGCGCGGTGTACGCGGCGCAGCTGGTGGCCGCCGTCCGGTTGCTGAGCCGCGGTCTGGTCCCCGGGGTGCACCCGCTGCACGGCCGGGTCGGCTGGCAGGCGTGGACCGTCACCCAGCTGATGGACCGGGCCCGGGAGGTGCTCTTCCCGCTGTACGCGGGGCTGGTCACGCCGCTGTGGCTGCGGGCGCTCGGGATGAGGGTCGGCCGGGGCGCGGAGGTGTCCACAGTGCTGGCGCTGCCCAGCCTGACCACCGTCGGCGACGGCGCGTTCCTGGCCGACGACACCCTGATCGCGCCGTACGAGCTGGGCGGTGGCTGGGTGCGGCTCGGCGAGGCGAAGGTCGGCGAGCGGGCGTTCCTCGGGAACTCGGGAATGACCGCGCCGGGGCGGGCGGTGCCCAAGCGGGGCCTGGTGGGCGTGCTGTCGGCGACGCCGGAGAAGGCCAAGAAGGGCGGCTCGTACCTGGGCATGCCGCCGATGCGGCTGCCGCGCGCGGCGGACGAGGCCGACCAGGGCCTGACCTACGAGCCGCCGGCCCGGCTGCTCTGGGCGCGCGGACTGGTCGAGCTGGCCCGGCTGCTGCCGGTGCTCGCCTCGGGGGCGCTCGGCGTGCTGACCGTCGCGGTGCTGTCCCGGCTGTCCGTCTCCTGGTCGGCGGGCGTGGCCGCGCTGCTCTCGGGCCTGGTGCTGCTGGGCGCCGGCGCGGTGGCCTGCCTGGTCGCGGTGGCGGCGAAGTGGCTGCTGGTCGGCCGGTTCCGGGCGGTGGAGCACCCGCTGTGGAGCAGCTTCGTGTGGCGCAACGAGCTCGCGGACACCTTCGTCGAGGTGCTGGCGGTGCCGTGGCTGGTCGGCGCGGTGCCGGGCACGCCGGTGCTGAACCTCTGGCTGCGGGCGCTCGGCGCGCGGATCGGCCGCGGCGTCTGGTGCGAGAGCTACTGGCTGCCGGAGGCGGACCTGGTCACCCTCGGGGACGGCGTCACCGTCAACCGGGGCTGCGTGGTGCAGACGCACCTCTTCCACGACCGGATCATGCGGATGGATACTGTGGTCCTCCGCGAGGGCGCCACCCTGGGCCCGGGCGGCATCGTGCTGCCCGGCAGCACGGTGGGCGCGCGCAGCACGCTGGGCCCGGCCTCGCTGGTGATGCGCGCCGAGTCCGTCCCCGCCGACACGCGGTGGCTGGGCAACCCCATCGAGGCGTGGCAGCCCACGTCATGACCACCCGTCCCGGCCCGCAGGAAGTGCCCGCCCCCGTGAAGCCCAAGCACGTCCCGGCGACCGCCGGCGCCCCCGACCCGTACTTCCCGGCCAACGGCGACCACCGCTACCGGGTCCACCGCTACGAGCTCGTGCTGGACTACCGGCCCGGGCCGAACCGGCTGGCGGCCTCGGCCCGGCTGAGCGCCGTGGCGGACGCGGCGCTGGCCGAGTTCGCGCTGGACCTGGCCGAGTTCCGGATCGGGCGGGTGCTGGTCGACGGCAAGGCCGCCCGTTACACCCACCGCGCCGGCAAGCTGCGGATCCGTCCGGCCAGGGCACTGGCGGCGGGGGCGGCGTTCACCGTCGAGGTGCACTACACCGGCAACCCCCGTCCGGTGCGCAGCCCGTGGGGCGGCCTGGGCTGGGAGGAGCTGACCGACGGCTCGCTGGTCGCCAGCCAGCCGATCGGCGCGCCGTCATGGTTCCCGTGCAACGACCGGCCCGCCGACAAGGCGACGTACCAGATCGCGGTCACCACGCCGTCCCCGTTCACCGTGCTGGCGAGCGGCCGGCTGCTGACCCGCACCACCCGGGCGTCCAGCACCACCTGGGTGTACGAGCAGAGCGCGCCGACCTCGCCGTACCTGGTGACGGTGTCGATCGGCCACTACCGGCCGGTGCCGCTGGCGGCCCGCCCGGCCGTGCCGCAGACCGGCTACGTGCCGGAGCGGCTGGTCCCCGCGTTCACCCGGGACTTCGGGCGGCAGCCGGAGATGATGGCGTACTTCGGCGAGGTGTTCGGGCCGTACCCGTTCGGCGAGTACGCGGTGGTCGTCGCGGACGAGGAACTGGACGTCCCCGTGGAGGCGCAGGGCGTCGCCACCTTCGGGACGAACCACCTCGGCGGCGGCTGGGAGCGCGAGCGGCTGATCGCCCACGAGCTGGCGCACCAGTGGTTCGGCAACAGCGTGACGATCGCCGACTGGCGGCACATCTGGCTGAACGAGGGCTTCGCCAAGTACGCCGAGTGGCTGTGGTCCGAGCACGCCGGCGGCCCGGCCGCGGCCACCCACGCCGCCGCCGCGCACGGCCTGCTGGCCGGGCTCCCGCAGGACCTCAGGCTCGCCGACCCGGGCCGCAGGCTGATGTTCGACGACCGGCTGTACCAGCGCGGCGGCCTCGCCGTGCACGCGCTGCGGCGGGCGCTGGGCGAGGACGCCTTCTTCGCGATGCTGCGGGACTGGACGAGCATCCACCGGCACGGCGTCGTCGGCACCGCCGACCTGCTCGCGCACGCCTCCCGGTACGCGGCCGCCCCGCTGGCCCCGGTCTTCGAGGCCTGGCTGCAGCGGCCCGAACTCCCGCCGCTGCCGGGCTGACCGGGCCGGCGGCGACATCGCGAGGCGTTCAGGGGGCGATCGCGGGGCGTTTGCGGAGATAACGGGTGGATCCTTCGGAGCGGCCTGGCTAGGTTGGGTTCGTCTGCTGCCCGTCCGTGTTGGCCGGCGGCCCTCGCCTGCGGACCTCGCCGACGGTCTCGTCGGCGGACCTCGTGGCAGACCACTCCGACGGGCCTCCCCGCCGGACCACGCCGAAGGATTCAGAGGATCAGATGACCGATCAGTCCGACGAACTGCTGCCGACCACCCGCCGCGCCCTGCTGCAGCGGATCGCCGTCGCCCAGGCCGAAGGCCGCACGCCCTCCCTGGCCGCCGGAGTGGTCCGGGACGGCCGACTGGTCTGGAGCGGCGCCCGCAGCATGATCGACGGACACGCGCCGACCCCCGACGTCCAGTACCGGATCGGCTCGCTCACCAAGACCTTCGTCGCCGTGCTCGTGCTGCGGCTGCGCGACGAGGGCCTGCTCGACCTCGCCGACCCGCTCGCCCGACACCTGCCCGGCACCCCGGCCGACGGCGCGACCGTCGCGCAACTGCTCGCCCACACCGCCGGACTCGCCGCCGAGACACCCGGGCCCTGGTGGGAACGGACCGACGGCTCCCTGCGGCCCGGACTGGACGACCTGCTGGAGCCCGGCGCCGCGATCAAGCACCCGGCCGGGCGCCTCCACCACTACTCCAACCCCGGCTACGCGCTGCTCGGCGCGCTGGTCGAGCGGCTGCGCGGCGAGCCCTGGGGCGAGGTGCTGCGGCGCGAGGTGCTGGCACCGCTCGGCATGGACCGCACCACCCTGCTGCCCGAGCACCCGCACGCCGGAGGCTTCGCCGTCCACCCGTGGGCCGACGTCATGCTGCCGGAGCCGCTCACCGACACCGGGCTGATGGGCCCGGCCGGCCAACTCTGGTCCACCGTCGCCGACCTGGCCCGCTGGGCGGCCTTCCTCTCCGCCGGGGACGACAAGGTGCTGGCCGCCGACTCGCTCGCCGAGATGCGCCGGCCCGCCACCGGCCCCGACGACACGGCCTGGACCTCCGGATACGGCCTCGGCCTGCAACTGCGCCGCCACGAAGGCCGGGTGCTGTACGGCCACACCGGCTCGATGCCCGGCTTCACCGCCGCACTGTGGGTCAGCGATGAGGACGGCCTGGCCGCGATCGCCCTGTCCAACGCCACCACCGGCGCCGGCACCACCCTGGTGGCCGCCCAGTTGATCACGCTGACCGCCGAGCACGAGCCCCGGCTGCCCGAACCCTGGCGTCCGCTGCCCGAGGTCGACGAGGAGCTGCTGGCCCTCACCGGCCCCTGGTACTGGGGCACTTCGGCGCAGGCCCTGCGGCTGCGGGCCGACCGCGGCCTCGAACTGACCTCGCTCGTCGGCGGAGCCCGCAGCTCCCGCTTCCGCGCCGAGCCGGACGGCACCTGGACGGGGCTGGACAACTACTACACGGGCGAGACCCTGCGGGTGCTCCGGGCCGCCGACGGCACCGTCAGCCACCTGGACCTCGGCTCCTTCGTCCTCACCCGCGAACCCTACGGCCCCGCGCCCGTCATCCCGGGCGACGTCGACCCGCAGGGCTGGCAGGCCCTCTAGGCCCCGCCGGGGCGCGCGCTTCTCGGAGCACGCCGGTCGCGCGCAACACCACACCCGTCCACGGGAGTTCCGGGGGAATCCCGGGGGAGGGTGGCAGGCCCGGGCGCACAGGCGCCCGGGCTGTCCACCCCCGGCGGGCGAGCGCCCGGTGCCCGGCAGATGACCGGGAGGCGACGGGTGGTCCCATTCAGCAGTTGCACATCTGCGCTCCGCCGCGCCGCAACATGGATGCCAACCGGCTCGGAGAGATATACGGGGACCGGTTCGCGTGCAGGCCCAACGCCTGCGGGCCGGGCCGGTGCCCTGGCGATCCAGGGCGCCGCCGATCGTGCTGCCCTGGAGGGTCCGCCATGACCACCGTCCCCACGTACGCTCCGACCGCAGTAGCCCCCACCCAGGACGCCCCCGCCGTCCCCGCCCCCCGCCGGCCGCAGGCCCCGGCCGCCTACACCGTCTCCCTCGCCCGCGACGCCGACGACGTGCGCGCCGCCCAGCGGCTGCGCCACCAGGTGTTCGCCGCCGAGCTCGGTGCCGTCCTGCACAGCCCGGTCGCCGGCCTCGACGTCGACCCCTTCGACGAGTTCTGCGACCACCTCCTGGTCCGCGAGGGCGAGCACGGCGCCGTCGTCGGCACCTACCGGCTGCTGCGCCCCGAGGCCGCCCGGCGGGCCGGACGGCTCTACTCCGACGGCGAGTTCGAGCTCTCCGCCCTGGCCCCGGTCCGCCCGGGCCTGGTGGAACTCGGCCGCTCCTGCATCCACCCCGACCACCGGGGCAACGGCGCCGTCATCAACCTGATGTGGGGCGGCATCGCCCGCTACCTCGCCGACACCGGCAACACCTGGGTCGGCGGCTGCTGCTCGATCCCGCTGGACGACGGCGGCGCCACCGCGGCCCGGGTCTGGGACACCGTCAGCGCCAAGTACCTGGCGCCCGAGCAGTACCGGGTCACCCCGCGCCGCCGCTGGGACGCCACCGGCGTGCCGCGCGCCGAGCGCGGCGCGCTGCCCGCCCTGCTCCGCGGCTACCTGCGGCTCGGCGCCTGGGTCTGCGGCGAGCCCGCGTACGACCCGGACTTCGACTGCGTCGACCTGTACGTGCTGCTGTCGCTGGAGCGCACCGACCCGCGCTACCTGCGGCACTTCCTGTCCGGACTGCCCGCCCGGCCCCTCGGCGCCTCATCATGAGCGTCTGGCTGCCGACGGCCCCCTGCCGGCCCGAGACCTGCCTGGCCGAGACGGCGCCCGCCGTCTCGCACCCCCGGCGGGCGCTGCGGCTGGCGGCCTGCCTGGCGGCGGTGCTGGCGGGCGTGCTGCTCAGCCTGCCGCTGCGCCTCCTCCCGCACGGCACCCGGGAGCGGCTGATCCGGCTCTGGGCGCGCGTCCTGTTGCACACCCTCGGGGTCACCGTCCACCTCGGGACGCCGGGCGGCGCGCTCGGCGGCGGGACGCTCGTGGTGGCCAACCACGTGTCCTGGCTGGACATCCCGCTGATCGCGGCGGGCCGCCCGGGCCGCTCACTGGCCAAGACCGAGGTCCGCCGGTGGCCGGTGCTCGGGCCGCTGATCGCCTGGGGCGGCACCGTGTTCCTGGACCGCGACCGGCTCCGCGCGCTGCCCGACACCGTGGCGACGGTGGCCGAGGTGCTGCGCGCCGGCCAGCCGGTGATCGTCTTCCCGGAGGGGTCCACCTGGTGCGGACGGGAGAGCGGCCGCTTCCGGCCCGCGCTGTTCCAGGCGGCGGTGGAGGCGGGCGCCTTCGTCCAGCCGGTGACGATCCGCTACCGGCTGGCGGACGGACGGCCGACCAGCGTGCCCGCCTTCATCGGCGACGACGGACTGCTCACCTCGCTCGCCCGGGTGGTCGCGGTGCGCGGTCTGGTCGCCGACGTGACGTTCCTGCCACCGATTCCGCCGCCCGCGCCGCAGGCCACCCGGGCGGGGGCGCGCCGGGAACTGGCCCGCACGGCGCAGGCGGCGGTCGAGGGCATCCGCTGACGTGGCGTCGGCACGCGGATCGGTCAGACCGATCAGGTCGGCCGGACCCGTCAGGTCGGTCGGACCGTCCGGGCCTCGGCCAGCGGCTCCGGACCGGAGTTCGGGTCGAGGTCGGGGCCAGGGTCGGAGTCCGGGCCGGGGCCGGAGTCCGGGCCGGGGCCGGGGGCCGACGCCGAGTCGGGGGCCGATTCCGGGAGGCCGGTGCCGCTCTGGGCGAGCGGGCGGGCCCGGCCCAGCAGGACGGCGACCAGGACGGCGGTGACGACGAGCGCGGCCGCACCGCAGCGCGCCGCGAGGTGGAGGCCCTCGATGAAGGCGCCGTCCACCGCGTCCTGGACCGGGCCGGGCAGCACGGCGGCCGCGCCGCCACCGCCGTGCCCCGCCCCGGCGGGCGCGTCCGCGATCGGGCCGACGGCGTCCGGCGGCACGCCGAGCCGGTGCAGGGCGGCGGTCAGGCTGCCGGTCATCCGGTTGGTCAGCACGGCGCCGAGCACCGCGATCCCGAGGACGCCGCCCAGCTCGCGCAGGGTGTTGATGCTCGCCGAGGCCATCCCGGTCTGCGCCGGGGCGACCCGTTGGAGCACCGCGATCGACACCGGGGTGAAGGTCATCCCCATCCCAAGGCCCATCGCGAACAGGGTCCACAGGTACTCGACGTAGTGGGCGTGCTCGCCGTAGAGGGACAGCCCGCCGAGGCCCGCCGCGCACAGCACGAGACCGAGCACCAACGGCAGCCGGGGCCCGTACCGCGAGGTCAGCCGGCCGGAGAGCGGGGCGGCGACGACGATCATCCCGGTCATCGGCAGCCCGGCGTAGCCGGCGTCGGACGGGGACCAGCCGAGCGGGCCCTGCATCAGCAGCGGCAGGAAGAAGAGCGCGCCGAAGATCCCGAAGCTGACCATGAAGCCGCTGAGCAGCGCGCCGCCGAGGGCGCCGTCGCGGAACAGCCGCAGCTCCAGCATCGGTTCGGCGAGGCGCAGTTCGAGCACCAGGAAGGCGGCCAGCAGCACGAGCGCCGCAGCGCCGCAGAGGAGCACCCGGGTGTCCGTCCAGCCACGGGTCGGCCCCTCGATCAGCGCGTAGACCAGCAGGCCGAGGCCTGCGGCGGAGAGGACGAGGCCGCCGAGGTCGATCCGCCGGGCACGCGGGGGGATGTCCGGGAGCACGCGGGCGGCGAGCACCAGTCCGGCCACGCCGATCGGCACGTTGATCCAGAAAACGCTGGCCCACCCGAGGTGCTCGACCATCGGCCCGCCGACCACCGGGCCGATCGACAGACCCAACGCGGAGACCCCGGACCAGAGGCCGATCGCCCTGACGCGCTCGCGCTCGTCGGTGAAGACGTGGCGCAGCAGGGCGAGGCTGCCCGGGGTGAGCAGCGCGGCCCCGACGCCTTGCAGCATCCGGGCGCCGACCAGCAGGCCGATCGTTCCGGCGAGCGCGGCGAGCGCGGAGCCGACCGTGAACAGCGCGAGGCCGAACCGGAACATCCGGGTGCGGCCGTGCCGGTCGCCGAGCGCGCCGCCGGTCAGCACGAACCCGGCGTAGACGAGGCTGTATCCCTCGACGACCCATTGCAGGCCGCTGATCCCGGCGTCCAGGTCCTGGCCGATGCGGGGCAGGGCGTTGTTGACGATGACGTTGTCCAGCATGGACATGAACATGGTGACGCAGAGCGTCAGTAGCGCGAGCCGTTTGCGCCGGGCGCTCGACTCCTGCATGGGAACCCTCCCGATTCCTGGCCCCTAACAGCGTTAGGGAGTGGTGCGGCACGCACAGAGTGCCCCTAACGGTGTTAGATTGCAAGCGGGATCTCGCGACGGGCACTCGCCACGGACAGTCGCCACGAGACTCGCGACCGGATGAGACCGCTGGAGGCGTCCGCACAGCCATGCCGGAGAACGACGACACGACACCGCCGCTGACCAGGGACGCGCTGACCCAGGCCGCGCTGCGGGTACTGGAACGGGACGGCCTCGACGGGCTGTCGATGCGCAAGGTCGCCGCCGAGGTCGGCGTCAAGGCGGCCTCGCTGTACTGGCACGTCCGCAACAAGCAGGAACTGCTCGACCTGCTCACCGACGCGGTGATGGCCTCGGCCGAACCCCCGCCGCGCGAGGGCGGGTGGCGCGAGCAGTTCCACGCCTACTGCTGGCGCTACCGCCGACTGCTGCTCGACAAGCGCGACGCCGCCAAGGTCGTCTCGGGCCGCCTCTCCCCCGGCCCCCACCTGCTCGGCCTGATGGAGGACCAGCTCGACCGGCTCCGCGCGGCCGGCTTCTCCGACGCCGACGCCGCCATGGCCACCTACCTGCTGGGCGCCTTCGTCCAGGGGTTCGTCCTCCAGGAACAGTCCCCGATCTCGGCCGCCGAAGTCCTCGGCACCAGTCGCCGGGACATCGCCGACGCCACCGGAGACCGCTTCCGCGCCCTGCCCGCCGACACCTTCCCCAACCTCGTCGCCCTGGCCGACGACCTCACCGAACCCGACATGGACACCCGCTTCGAGTTCTGCGTGCAACGCGTCCTCGACGGGCTCGCGACCCTGCTGCCCGCCGAACGGCGCTGACCCCACCACCGCGGGCCCGGCCGACCGGGCCCCGCCCCGGGCCCGCCGAAAATCCGCGGCCCGGCCTGCGAGCGCCCGCTAGGGTCTGTCCGGCCGCACGTCCACGGAGGAGTTCCGCGATGCCCGAGCTGCACCCCCACTACGAGCCCTACGCGCAAGGCCTGCTGGACGTCGGAGACGGTCAGCGGATGCACTGGAACGCCTCCGGCAACCCGGCTGGCAAACCCGCCGCGATCGTGCACGGCGGGCCCGGATCCGGCCACCGGCCGGGCACCCGGCGGTACTTCGACCCCGAGCGGTACCACGTGGTCCAGTTCGACCAGCGCGGCTGCGGACAGAGCCTGCCGCACGCCGCCGACCCGACGACCGGGCTGGAGCACAACACCAGCGAGCGGCTGATCGCGGACATGGAGCGGCTGCGCGAACACCTCGGCATCGAGAAGTGGCTGCTGTACGGCGGCTCCTGGGGCTCGACGCTGATCCTCGCCTATGCCCAGGCCCACCCCGAGCGGGTCTCCGAGATCGTGCTCTGCGGCGTCACCACGACCCGCCCCGAGGAGACCGACTGGCTCTACCGGGGCGTCGCCCGCTTCCTGCCCGGCCCGTGGGAGGAGTTCCGGAACTTCCTGCCGGCCGCCGACCGCGACGGTGACCTGGTGGCCGCCTACAGCCGGCTGCTCAACAACCAGGACGAGACCGTCCGGCGGGCCGCCGCGAACGCCTGGGCCACCTGGGAGGACGCCGTCATCGCGCACGAGGCGCTGGGCAAGCCGAACGCCTACAGCGACCGCCCCACCGACGCGCTGATGGCGTTCACCCGGATCACCGCGCACTACTTCGCGCACCACGCGTTCCTGGCCGACAGCCAACTGCTGCGCGACGCCGGACGGCTGACCGGCATCCCGGGCGAACTGATCCACGGCCGCCTCGACCTCGGCTCGCCACTCGACACCGCGTGGCGGCTGGTCCAGGCCTGGCCGGAGGCCCGACTGACCGTCATCGACGAGTCCGGGCACACCGGGAGTCCGGCGATGACCGAGGCGGTCCTCACAGCGATCGAGCGGTTCGCCTGACCGGTCCGCTCGGCCAGTCCGCCCGGCCGGTTCGGGCGGACGGTTCGGGCGGACGGCCGGTTCGCGCTAACGGCCTCCGCCTACGATACGAAGCATGATCGCCTATGTCCCAGCCGCCCTGTTCTTCCTGTTGTTCGGAGTCGGGGTACTACGCGACCGCCGCCAGTTCAGCAATGCCGTCCTGCTCGGCATCGCCGTCTCCCTGCTCGCCCTCGCCCTGCTCGCCGAGCTGCGCAAGGCGCCCACGCTGGTGATGGGACTGGCAGCGGTGGCGATCATCCTGCTGCCGGCCCTCGGCACGGCGGCCCTGGTCTGGTTCCTGATCGCCAACGGCCTGACCATGATCCGCAAGGAGGGCAGACGGCCCGCCAACCTGCTGTCCCTCCTCGCCGGGCTGGGCATCCTCGCCGTCATCGCGCTGCTGCTCGCGGCCCTGGCCACCCGCTCGCACCAGCTGGGCGTCCTGGCGGGCACCGCCGTCCTGGTGGTCGGCTACATCTCCTTCCTGTTCGTCTGCTTCGTCGGCTACGCGTTCCTCTACGGCCGCCACCGGCCGCGCCGGAACGTGGACTTCGTGGTCGTCCTCGGCTCCGGCCTGATCGGCGGCGAGCGCGTCCCGCCGCTGCTGGCCAGCCGGCTCGACCGGGGCCGGGAGGTGTACGACAAGCAGGCCGCGCGCGGCAACCCGCCGGTGCTGATCACCTCCGGTGGCCAGGGCCCGGACGAGAAGCTGCCGGAGTCCCACGCGATGGCCGACTACCTGACCGGGCGCGGCTTCCCGGCCGAACACATCGAGCGCGAGGACCGCTCCCGCACCACCGAGGAGAACCTGCTCTTCAGCAAGGCCATCATGGAACAGGCCAAGCCCGACTACCGCTGTGTCGTGGTCACCAACAACTTCCACGCCTTCCGGGCGGCGCTCACCGCCCGCAAGACCGGCGTCAACGGGCAGGTGTTCGGCTCGCCGACCGCCGCGTACTACTGGCCGAGCGCGACGATCCGCGAGTTCGCCGCCGTGTTCCTCTCCCACAAGCTGGTCAACTTCGGGATCTGCGGCCTCCTCGCGCTCTGCGGGCTGCTCGCGGCCCTCTGAACCGCAGCCGACCCCGGGCCCCGGCCGCCGCAGCGACCGGGGCCCGGCCGCACCTTCAGCCGAACCTCAGCCCAGACCTCCGACCAGGCCTCCGATCAATCCACCGGTCAGGCCATCAAGTCAGGCCACCGGGCGGGGCGCCAGGATCGCGCAGGTGGTGGTGGCGTGCGCGTAGAGCTTGCCGTTCTCCACCCCGACCACCCTAGCCTCGGCCGTCGCCATCGTCCGGCCCAGATGCAGCACCAGCCCCTCGCAGCGCAGCGGCCCCGAGTCGGCGAACAGCGGGCGCAGCATGTGGACGTTCAACTGCGTGGTGGTGTAACCGATCCCGGCGGGCAGCCGGCTCAACACGGCGCAACCGAGCGCCGAGTCGAGCAGGGTGGCGAGGTAACCGCCGTGCACGGTGTTCATCGGGTTGTAGAGGTGGTCGCCGAGTTCGCCCTCGAACACTGCCGTACCCGGCTTCACCTCGGTCAGGTGGAACCCCAGGGTGCTGCAGATCGCGGGCTCCTGAATCCGGCCCGCGAGGATCTCGTGCAGAATCTCCTCTCCGCTCAGGTGTGGGAAGGCGGAGATCGGCGGGCCTGCCGTCCAGGTGTGCGTCCGGGTCCGGGGCGCCTGGCCCTCCAGGGACTGCTGGCCTTCAAGGAGCTCCTGGCCCTCCGGGGACGTCGCGCCGCCGGGGTCTGCCTCGTTCGTCGTCATGGGATCAACCTGCCCTGTTCGCGCACGCCCCTCAAGTGCCTTCCGGGGTACGGCCGGCGCGCGTCCCCCTGGCATCGGACCATGGCGGTCCACGCCATGGCGGCGCGGTGGACCTCGGGTGGCCGTCACATGGCACCGGGGCGCGGGGCGCGCCACGCTGCACGGCATCCGCCCCCACTCCTCCCCACCCAGGAGCCCTCATGTCTCTCCGTCCTGCCGCCGCCGCGTTGCTGACGGCCGCCGCACTCGCGATCGGCACCACCGCACCCGCCCCGGCTGCGGCCGACACCGTGAGCGGGACCTTCCAGCAGGTCACCGGATTCGGCGCCAATCCGGGAAACCTGGCGATGTACTCCTACACCCCCGCCGGACTGCCGAGTGGCGCGCCGCTGGTGGTCGCGCTGCACGGCTGCCTGCAGACCGCCAACGACTACTACCGCAACTCCGGTTGGACGACCTTCGCCGACCGGTACGGCTTCGCGGTCGTCTTCCCGCAGACCAGCAGTGCCAACAACAGCCTCTCCTGCTTCAGCTGGTTCGACGCGACCAAGGACGCCCGGGGCGCCGGCGAGGCCGAGTCGGTGATCGAGATGGTCGCCAAGGCCAAGGCCCTGTACGGCTCGGACGACCGGCGGGTGTTCGTCACCGGACTGTCGGCCGGCGGCGGGATGGCCTCCGACCTGCTGGCCGACTACCCGAACGTGTTCGCCGGCGGGGCGATCGACTCCGGCCTCCCGGCCCAGTGCGCGACCACCCAGGGCGCCGCCTCCGGCTGCCAGAACTCCGACCAGGGGCTCACCCCGGCCCAGTGGGGCGACAAGGTCCGGGCCGCGTACCCGGGCTACGCCGGGCCCTGGCCCCGGGTGGCGATCTGGCAGGGCAGCGCGGACACCGTGGTCAGGCCGGTGAACGCGACGGAACTGCGCGACCAGTGGACCAACGTCCAGGGTGTCGGCCAGAGCCCGACCAGCACCCGGAGCCTGCCGGGCGGCACCACCGAGGAGGTCTACGCCGACGCGGGCGGGCGGCCCGCCGTGGCGCTGTTCACCATCGCCGGGATGGGCCACGGGCTGGCCGTCAACCCCGGCTCCGCAGCCGACCGGTGCGGGGCCACCGGCAGCTACTTCCTCAACACGATCTGCTCCAGCTACTACACCGCGCAGTTCTGGGGCCTCGACGGCGGCACGGGGCCCACCAACCCCGGCCTGCCCGCCCCGACCGGGCTGACCGCGACCCCGGCGGGCCAGGGCTCGATCGCCCTCGCCTGGCAGGCCGTCAGCGGGGCTGCCTCCTACCAGGTCTACCGGGAGGGCGCGATGGCGGGCAGTGCCACCGGCCCGTCCTTCACCGACACCGGGCTCGCCCCCGGCACGTCGTACGGCTACACCGTGGCGGCGGTCGACCCGTCGGGGGCCGTGGGCACCCGATCGGCGGCGGTGACGGCGACCACCGGCGGCGGCGCCGCGCAGTGCTTCACCGACAGCAACTACAACCAGGTCCGGGCCGGGCGGGCCACCCAGAGCGGCGGCCTGACCTACGCACTCGGCTCGGGCCAGAGCATGGGCCTCTGGAACACCTTCGTGACGCACACCCTGAAGCAGACCGGCCCGGGCTACTTCGTGCTCGCCGACGGCCAGTGCTGAGCGGGCGAAACCCGACCTCCGGCTCATCCGTCCCCCTCTCCTTGGCGCAGCCCCGCCCCTCCTGAGCGCAGCCCGGCGAACAGGTCGGTCTCGGGCCCCTCGTCCTCGCTCTCGCTCTCGCCTGGCACCAGGCTCCGGGCGAGGTGGTAGTCCTCCGTCGGCCAGACCTCGCGCTCGATGTCCCGCGGGTGGGCCATGAACGCGACCCCGGGCTCGATCTGGGTGGCGTGCGCCAGCAGTGCCGCGTCCCGTACGGCGAACTGCTCGGCGCACGCGATCCGGGTGGTGGTGGCGAGGGCGGGCGGGGTGTCCGGCCAGTCCGCGAGCAGTGCGCCCATGCCCGAGGGAACACCCCGCTCCGTCATCGCGTCGTGCAGGGTCTGGAACCAGGCTCTGGAGAGCGCCAGGTGGTAGTAGAGCTTCGCCGCCTGCCAGGGCTCCCCCGCCTCGGGGTGGCGGCCCGGGTCGGCGGCGGCCTCGAAGGCCTCGACCGTGACCTGGTGGGTCATCACGTGGTCGGGGTGCGGATACCCCCCGGTCTCGTCGTAGGTGACCACCACGTGCGGACGGAACTCCCGGATCAGGGCGACCAGCGGCGCCGCGGCGGCCGCCACGGGCTGGTCGGCGAAGCAGCCCGCCGGCAGCGGTTCGCCCGGGCCCGGCATGCCCGAGTCCACGAAGCCGAGGAACTGCTGGCGCACGCCGAGGACGCCCCGGGCGACCGCCATCTCCTCGCTCCGGATCCGGGCGAGGTCCGCCCGGACCTCGGGGCGGTCCATGGCCGGGTTGAGCACCGAGCCGCGCTCGCCGCCGGTACAGGTCGCGACCAGGACGTCCACCCCCTCGGCCGCGTACCGCGCGAGGGTGGCAGCGCCCTTGCTGGACTCGTCGTCGGGGTGGGCGTGGACGCTGAGCAGGCGGAGCCGCCCGGCGTGCTGGGTGAACATGGCGCCTCCGTACGTGGCTGATGTGGTCATGCGCCCTCCCCTGGTCGTCCGTCCGGAGGCCGCTCCGACCGCCCGAAAGGAACTTAGGCCGAACCCAGCGATTAGGTCAAGCCTAATTTATGGGTCCGACCCAGCGAACTGCGCTACGCTGCCCCCATGACGGAACCCACGACGGAAACCGTGACGGAACCCACGATGGGCACGACGGGGCCCACGACGGGGCCCGGGGCCACCCCGACCCTGCGCGAGCTCAACAAGCGCCGCACCCGCGAGGCGATCTCGCACGCCGCGACCAGGCTCTTCATCGACCAGGGCTTCGATCGCACCACCATCGCCGAGGTCGCGACGGCCGCCGGCGTCGCCAAGATGACCGTCACCAACCACTTCCCGCGCAAGGAGGACCTCCTCCTCGACCTGCACGAGGAGATCGTCGGCCGGCTCGCCCGGGCGGTCGCCGAGCGTGCGCCCGGCGAGTCCGCCCTCGCCGCGCTGCGCCGCGACTGCCTGGCCGGCCTCGACCGGCACGACCCGCGGCTCGGCTTCTCCGGCCCAGCGTTCGCCCGCACAGTCGCCGACAGCCCCGCCCTGGTCGCCCGGCTGCGCGAGCTGCACGAGCAGAGCGAGGCCGCCCTGGCCGAGGCCCTGTCCGGGGCCACCCGCCCCACGACAACCGGCACTCCGCCCGACACATCACCCGACACACCGGTCAGCACACCGGCCGGCCCACCGGTCGACTTCGAGAGCCGGGTGGCCGCCGGGCTCCTCGCCGCCGTCGACCGCACGGTGTTCACCGAAGTGTTCCGCCGGCTGCTGGCCGGCGACGAGGCCGCCGCCATCGCGGCGGCGGTGCGCCCCTCGGCCGTCCGGGCCTTCGACCGATTGGAGGGCGCCCTGGGCACCTTCGCCGTCCGGCCGGGCTCCTGACCTGCGGCGCGAGGCGCCCGCCCATGGACAGCCCTTGACGAAAGGTTGACCTGCTCACGGCAGAAGGTTGACGACCGCCGCCCCTATCGTCGGCCCATGCCCTCACAGCCCATCAGGCCCACCACCCTGCCGGTCCTGCCCTACCGCAAGCCCACCCGAGGCCGGGACTACTGGGTCCTGGACAACGTCCTCACCGACCCGGACGCCGTCCGCGAACGCTGTCTGGCCCGCGGCGACTGGACCGAAGGCTACCCGTACCGCCCCGAGACCTGGCCCGGCCTGCGCACCATGCCCGGCCTGGAGCCCGACGAGCTGGCCCGGGTGGAGGCCCTGGTCCGCAAGGCCACCGGCGCCTCCCGGCTCTGGGTGCAGAGCGCCCCGGGCGGCGGCACGCTCAACCACAACTGCGTCCAGGTCGTCGGCGCCGGGGAGTCGGAGTCCCGCCCGCACACCGACTCCCGCGCGCTCTGCCGCTACGCCGCCGTGCTCTACCTCAGCCCGGGCGCGCCGAAGGACGCCGGCACCAGCTTCTTCCGCCAGCAGTTCCCCGGCGGACGCCTCGGCGGGAACCTCGTCAACGCGCCGCACAACAATCTGGTCGAGGCGCTCGGCACCCGCCACGTGCCCGCCGACCACTTCACCGAGGACGTCCGCGTCCCCAACCGCTACAACCAACTGCTCCTCTACCACGCCAACCTCATGCACAGCGCGACCTCCTACTACGGCACCGAGCTGCCGGAGCGTCGGATGACGGCCGTCTTCTTCTGGATGGCCTGACGGGCCCACAGCACGCCCTGCCGCCCGACGCGGCCACCGAACGCGCTCGCCGGAACCTCCGAGGACTCACCGCCCCCTTGACCCGGCCCCGCCCGCACCCCTGAGAGTGGCAGGTGCGGGCCGCGCCACGGCGGCCGCAACGGAGAGGGGACCACCCGTGAACGCACCCTGCCTCATCCTCGACATCGGCGGCGTCCTGGAGTACACGCCGAGGACGGGCTGGCCGGAGCGCTGGGAGCGCCGGTTGGAGCTGCCGCCGCACGCGATCGACGAGCGACTGCGGGACGTCTGGCGGGCCGGCGCGATCGGCGGCATCACCGAGCCGGAGGTGCGCGAGCAGGTGGCCGCCCGGTTGCACCTGGGCCCGGCCCAGGTCGAGGCCTTCATGGCCGACCTCTGGGAGGAGTACCTGGGCACGCCGAACGAGGAGCTCATCGCCCACGTGCGCGGACTGCGCGGGCGGGCCCGGCTCGGCATCCTCAGCAACAGTTTCGTCGGCGCCCGCGAACGCGAGGTCCCGCTCTACCGGTTCGACGAGCTGGTGGAGCACATCGTCTACTCGCACGAGATCGGGACCGGCAAGCCCGACCCGCGTGCCTACGAGATCACCTGCGCCGCCCTGGGCGTCAGCCCGGTCGACTGCCTCTTCGTCGACGACCACGCGCCCAACGTCGAAGCCGCCCGGGCGGTGGGCATGCAGGCCCATCTGTTCGAGGACAACGCACCCGCCATCGCCCGCATCGCCCGTCACCTCGGCGACGGCGACGCCCGTTGACGGGCTGAGCACTCACTCCGCACGTGGAGGGCATCACGGGCACACCGGTCGCTCCCACCGCGCCTTTCCCGGCGTCCGCCATGGCGCCGCCACGACCGAGGACCCGGAGACCACCACCACGCGCGGCCCCGCGCCGATTGGCGACCGCCATGTCCGGGGACGCTGGCCGCATGGACCAGGACGCCCTGCCGCCGACCGAGACGATCCGCCCCGACTGGGCCGGGATCGACCAGCTGCCGACCACCGACCTGCTCCGCCTGATGAACGCCGAGGACCGCACCGTCCCCGCCGCGGTGGCCGGGGAGTTGGTCCGGATCGCCGCCGCGGTGGACGCCACGGCGGCACGGATGGCGGCTGGTGGGCGGCTGGTCTACGCCGGGGCGGGGTCCGCCGGGCGGCTCGGAGTGCTGGACGCCGCCGAGTGCCCGCCGACCTTCGGCACCGATCCGGGCCTGGTGGTGGGCCTGATCGCGGGGGGCGGGACCGCCGTGACCGGGGCCGTCGAGGGCGCCGAGGACCGCCCGGAGCTGGCGGCGGCCGAGCTGGCCGCGCTCCGGCTCACCCCGGCCGACACCGTGGTGGGCGTCTCCGCCTCCGGCCGCACGCCGTACACGGTGGCGGCCGTCCGGACCGCACGGGCGGCCGGGGCGCTGACGGTCGCACTGGCGTGCAACCGGGGCTCGGCACTGGTGGCGGCGGCCGAGCTGGGGATCGAGGTGGAGGTCGGCCCGGAGGTGCTGGCTGGCTCGACCAGGCTGAAGGCGGGCACGGCACAGAAGCTGGTGCTCAACATGCTGTCGACGGCCGTCATGGTCCGGCTCGGCCGGACGTACGGCAATCTGATGGTCGACGTCCGGGCCACCAACGCCAAGCTCCGCGCACGGGCCCACCGGATCGTCACGGAGGCCACCGGCGCCGACGAGGCTGCGGTCCGCCGCGCGCTCGCCGCCACCGGAGGCCGGGCCAAGGACGCGATCCTGGTCCTGCTCGCGGACGTGGACGCGCCGACCGCCGCCCGGCAGCTCGCCGCCTCCGGCGGGCGGCTGCGCGAGGCGCTGCACGCCCACCGTTAGGCGCTGTCCGGCCGATCACGGCCGGTCACGCGGGCCCGTCCGTCCCGAGCGCCTCGCGCGCGATCTCGGCCCGGAAGCCCTCGATCAGGACGCGCAGCCCGTACTCGAAGTCGGCGTCGTGGTCGGTCATGCGCAGCACGTCGGCCGCCTCCCGCAGCAACGGAAGGTCGCGCAGGACCTCGTCCGGGAAGGGCGGCCGGGCGCGGTCGGCGGCGTCCTGTCGCCAGGCCTGCTCCTCGGTGACCCAGCCCATGATGTAGCGGTCGATGGTGAGCAGCAGCCGCAGCGCGGTGCGGGGCCGCAGGCCGGCCTGCCGGAGGGCGTCCAACTGGGCTTCGACGGCGGGCAGTTCGTCTTCGGTGGGCAGCGTTCCGGCGTGCACCCGGGCGCCGTCGCGGTAGGCGAGCAGGGCGTGGCGCTTGGCGCGGGCGTCGGCGGCCAGCCAGTCCGGCCAGTGCTCCGGATCCGGGCTGCGGTCGGCCGGGAGGGCCTCGGCGAGCATCGCCTCGGCCATCAGGTCGAGCAGTTCCCGCTTGTTCTTGAAGTGCCAGTACAGCGCGGGTGACTGGACGCCGAGTTCGCGGGCCAGCCGCCGGGTGGTCAGGCCGTCGATGCCTTCCTCGTCGAGTACGCGCAGCGCGGTGCGCACCACCTCGTCGCGTTGCAGCGCCACCGCCGACCACCTCTCCGTTATCCGCTTGCCCACTCCACCTTATCGCCGATAAGTTCCGAGCTGGAATTTATCAGCGATAAGGAGAGCCGTCGTGATCGACGGCCCGAAGGGACCACCACCCCATGACCCCAGGAACGGACCGTCCCAGGTCCCGACTGCTGCCGAACACCGCGCCCTGGCGGTCCTCCCGCGACTTCCGCCTCACCTGGACGGCCGGCACCGTCACCCTGCTCGGCTCCGTCCTCACCATGACGGCGATCCCGCTCCAGATCGCCGACCTCACCGGTTCACCGCTGGCCGTGGGCGCGGTCGGCGCCGTCGAACTCCTGCCGACCATCGTGTTCGGCCTCTACGGCGGCGTCCTCGCCGACCGTGCCGACCGCCGCACCGTCGCCCTGGTCACCGAACTCGCACTCGCCGCACTGAGCGCCCTGCTGCTCGCCAACGCGCTGCTCGGCACCCCCGCGCTCTGGCCGCTGTACGCGGCCGCCGGACTGGCAGCGGCACTGCAGGGCCTTCAGCAGCCCTCGGCGGAGGCGATGATCCCCCGGCTGGTGCCGCCCGACCAGCTGGTGGCGGCGGGCAACCTGCTCTCGCTGCGCTGGAGCATCGCCGGACTGGCCGGCCCGGCCGCCGCCGGGGTGCTGATCGCCACGGCCGGCGTCCCGGCCGCCTACCTGGTCGACCTCGGCACCTTCCTGGTTTCGATCGCCCTGCTGGCCCGGGTCCGGCCCGTCCCCTCGCAGCGGGACGCCGAGGCACCGCGGCTGCGGGAATTCGTCGACGGCGCCCGGTACGCGGCCCGCCGCCCCGACCTGCTGGGCACCTACCTCGCGGATCTCGCGGCCACCGTCTGCGCCCTGCCGACCGCGCTGTTCCCCTTCCTCGCCCAGGAGTTGGACGCGGTGTGGGCGCTCGGCCTGCTCTACTCGGCCGCTGCGGCGGGCGCCCTGCTCGTGGCCGCCACCGGCGGCTGGACCGAGCGGGTCCACCGGCACGGCCGGCTGGTGCTGCTCTGCGCCGCCTTCGTCGGCGCGGCGACGGCCGCGGCCTCGATCGCCCCCGGCCTGTGGGCCGTCCTGCTCTGCCTGCTCGTCGCGGGCGGCGCCAACCAGATCGGCGACACCTTCCGCAGCGCGATCTGGAACCAGTCCATTCCGGACGAACTGCGGGGCCGCGCCGCCGGCCTGGAGATGCTGATCGGCTCCGCCGGCCCCGCCCTCGGGGACCTGCGGGCCGGCGGCCTCGCCGCCCGGCAGGGCATCCGCGTCGCGCTGCGCACCGGCGGTCTGCTCTGCCTGGCCGGCACCGCCGCCCTGTCGGCCGCGCTGCCCGCGCTCTGGCGCTACGACCAGCGCGACCAGCTGAACACCCGCGACCAACCCGACCGACACCACCAGCCCGTCCGGCCCGACCAGCAGTCCACGCCATGACCGCCCACCTCGACAGCGGCGGACCGGGGCGCCGCCCCTCAGTCCCGGGCGGGCACCGTGGCGTGCCGGGCGATCAACGCGCCGAGCCGGCCCGGGTCGCCGGTGCCGCGCTTGGGCAGCAGGGTCAGCACGTGCGTCTGCTCGCCCCCGCCCAGCAGGACGAAGAGTCCGGGCGTCTCCAGGTAGTGCGGAAGCTCCCACCAGGCGATTTCGGTGCTGGACACCGCGTTGGTGACGGTCACCCCGGCCTCGCCGAGGACGATCCGGAACTCGCCCTTGTCCGCCGCCATCCGCCGCACCTGACGCAGTTGCAGCCAGGGCGGTCCGACCACCAGCAGCAGCGCGACCGCGAGCATCACCAGGGCCGGCGGGCCCACCGTCCGGTCGGCGACCGAGAGTACCACCGCACCGGCCCCGGTGCAGGAGGCGGTCAGGTACCTCGACCGCCGGGACCGTCGACCCGCCGCCGTACCCCGGGCCCGGGCCGCGAAGGCCGCCCGGAAGTCCGCGGTCGTCGGCGTGTAGCGGACCTCGACCGACTCCTCCACCCGCTTGCCACCGTCCACCCGAACCCCCTCCGACGCATCTGCCGCCGGATGCTAGCAAAAGCCGTGTGCACCCGATCCATCACCCTCTCCGTCTCCTCCCGGTGACGCGATTCCGCCGCTCCCGGGCGGGCATCGTTGACCTCCCGCCGCACTCGACGGTTGGCTCGCCACGAGCCGGCCGCCGGGGAATTCGACGCGGCCGGCCGCACCCAGGGGAGGAACCGGATGACTCGCACACGTTCCGCACCACACCTGCTGCGCGCGGCCGGCGCGCTGGCGGCGGCCGCGCTGGCCGCCGTCACGGTGGCGACGCCCGCCCAGGCGGACGCGCCGCGCGGCCGCACCGAACGGGTGTCCGTCGGGCTCGGCCAGAGGCAGCCCGACGGCGCCTCGAACGCCGCCGGTCTGAGCGCCGACGGCCGCTTCGCCGTCTTCACCTCGAAGGCCGCCAACCTGGTTCCCGGCGACACCAACGGCAAGTCGGACGTCCTCGTCCGGAATCAGTGGACTGGCCGCACCGAGCGGGTCAGCGTGGCGACGGACGGCTCGCAGGCCGCCGGCGCCTCGGAGCGGCCGTTCGTCGACGCCCTCGGCACCACGGTGCTGTTCACCTCCGAGGACGGCACGCTCGTCCCGGGCGACACCAACCAGGCCCCTGACGTCTTCCTCCGCCGACTGCCGCTGCTCTGACCCGGAGCCGACCGGGCCCGGCCGTGCCCAACGCGACGACAGCAGGTACCCCGCGCGCCCCTCAGCGCGTGAGCGCCCGCACGCCCCTCAGAGCGTGAGCGCCCGCGCCGACGCCCGGATCGGCGCCGGGAGTTCGGTGCCGCCGCGCAGATGGCGGTCCACCGCCGCGGCCGCCGCCCGCCCCTCGGCGATCGCCCACACGATCAGTGACTGCCCGCGCCCGGCGTCCCCGGCGACGAAGACGCCCGGCGCGCCGGTGGCGAAGTCGTCGTCCCGGGCCAGGGCGCCGTCCGGGCCGGTGGTGAGGCCGAGTTGGGCGATCAGCCCCTGGTCCGGCTCCGGGCCGCTGAAGCCCAGCGCGAGCAGCACCAGCTCCGCCGGGATGCTCCGCTCGGTGCCGGTCCGGGGGCTGCGGTCGGCCGGTTCGGCCTCGGCGAAGCGGACGGCGGCCAGCCGGCCGTCCGGTCCGGCCTCGAAGCCGACCGTGGTCGCCGCGAACACCCGGGGACCGGCCGCCGCGGCCCCCGACTCCTCGTGCGAGGTGGTCTCCCGGTACACCTTCGGGTGGACGGGCCAGGGCTGCTCCGGCGCCCGGCACACCGGCGGACACGGGTTGATGTCGAGCTGGGTGACGGAGGCCGCGCCCTGGCGCAGCGCCGTCCCCAGGCAGTCGGCCGCGGTGTCCCCGCCGCCGACGATCACCACGTGCCGACCCTCGGCGGACACCGGCGGGGCCGCGCGGTCGCCCTCGTCGACCCGGTTCGCCCAGGTCAGGTAGTCGATCGCCTGGTGCACGCCGGGCAGGGCGCACCCCGGCACCGCCAGCTCCCGGCAGGCGGTCGCACCGACCGCTACCACCAGCGCGTCGCACCCGGCCCGTAGTTCCCCGGCCGCGAGGTCCCGGCCGACGAACACCCCGGTGCGGAAGTCCGTGCCCTCGGCCCGCATCTGGTCGAGCCGCCGGTCCAGCCGGTGCTTCTCCAGCCGGAACGGCGGGATCCCGTAGCGCAGCAGCCCGCCGGGGCGGTCGGCCCGCTCGTACACCGTGGTGGCGTACCCGGCCCGGGTCAGCTGTTGCGCGGCGGCCAGGCCCGCCGGGCCCGAGCCGACCACGGCCACCCGCCACCCGGCGCCCCGCTCGGGCGGCTGCGGCAGGTCCCAGCCCTCTTCCCAGGCCCGGTCGGTGATCGCCAGCTCGACGTTCTTGATCGCCACCGCCGCGCCGTCGATCGCCAGCACGCACGCGCTCTCGCAGGGTGCCGGGCAGAGCCTTCCGGTGAACTCGGGGAAGTTGTTGGTCGCCAGCAGCCGGGCGGCGGCGGCCCGCCAGTCCGCGTCCGCCACCAGCCGGTTCCACTCCGGCACCAGGTTTCCCAGCGGGCAGGCGTGGTGGCAGAACGGCAGCCCGCAGTCCATGCACCGGCCCGCCTGCCCGCCCACCACCGGCAGCGGCGTCCGCGGCCGGTACACCTCCCGGGAGTCCCCCAGTCGCTGCTGTGCGTCCCGCCGCTCGCGCTCGGCGCGCGGGGTGGTGAGGAAGGCCATCCGGTCTGCCATCGCGGCCTCCGGCGGGGTGTGCCGACAAGGACCCGGCGGCGCCCCCGGCGGACACGCCACCGTGTGGCCACCGTACGCCCCTCCCCGGCGCTGCGAAAGCCGCGGCCGGCACGGCCACCGGCCGGGCCCGGACCCGCCGGACGCCGCCCTCGCCCAGACCCTTCCCCCAGACCCGTCACGCGCCGCCGCCCGGACCCGCCGGACGCCGCCGTGGGCGCGCCGGGGAGAATCGGGGCCATGACCCACACCGTGCTGATCGCCGAGGACGACCGGGCCATCCGCGACTCCCTCACCCGCGCCCTCCAGCTGGAGGGCTACCGGGTGAGCACCGCCGCGGACGGCGCGCAGACCCTGGCCGCCCTCACGGAGCAGCGCCCGGACCTGCTGGTGCTGGACGTGATGATGCCCGGCCCGGACGGCCTGGAGGTCTGCCGCCGCCTGCGCGCCGACGGCGACCGCATCCCGGTCCTGATGCTCACCGCCCGGGTCGAGGTCCCGGACCGGATCGCCGGGCTCGACGCCGGGGCCGACGACTACCTGGTCAAGCCCTTCGACGTGGACGAGCTGTTCGCCCGCCTGCGCGCCCTGCTGCGCCGCAACGCGCCCGAACCCGCCGGGGGCGTCCTCGCGGTGGCCGACCTGCGGGTCGAGCCGCACGCCCGGCGGGCCTGGCGGGCCGGGCAGGAACTGGAGCTATCCCGGACCGAGTTCGACCTGCTGGAGCTGCTGACCCGGCACGCGGGCTCGGTGCTCGACCAGGCCACGGTGTACGAGCGGATCTGGGGCTACGACTTCGGCCCCGGCTCGAAGAACCTCGCGGTGTTCATCGGCTACCTGCGCCGCAAGCTGGACCGGCCCGGCCTGACACCGCTGATCCACACCGTCCGCGGCGTCGGCTACACGCTGCGCGAGTCGTGACCGGCCGGGGCCGGTCGCGGCCGCGGCCGCTGTGGCCGCGCCCGGGGCTGCGCACCACCGTCTCGCTCGCCTTCGCCGCGATGGCCGCCCTGGTCGCGGTGCTGATCGGCGCGCTCGGCTACCACTCCGCCGCCCGGCTGATCCGGGACGACGAGGGCGCCGACTTCACCGCGGCCGTCCAGGCGGTGCACCAGCAGGTCGGCCGGGAGATGCTGTTCCCCGGCGACTTCAACGGCACGGGCGGCCTGAGCGAGGATCTGCTGCGCCCGATCCGGGTCACCTCGCAGTCCCTCGGCCCCGACGGGGAGGTGCTGCCCGGCACCGCCCGGATCGACCTCCGGCCGACCCCGGAGGACCGCTCCCTCGCCCGCTCCGACGACCCCGGCCAGACCTCGTCCGGGCTTCGGCACGTGCACGGCGACACCTACCGGGTGGCCGTGGTCTCGCTCGGCGGCGGCCGCGGCGCGGTCCAGATCGCCCAGCAACTGGGCCCCACCGAGCACCTGCTGGCGACGCTGCGGATCCGTACCGGGGTGTCGGTGGCGGTGGTCGCGGTGCTCGCGGGCGGGGCCGGCTGGCTGCTCGCCCGGCGGATCACCGGCCGGCTGGTCCGGCTCACCGACGCGGCCGAACTGGTCGCCGCCAGCGGACGGTTGGACGTTCCGGTGCCGGCCGCCGGAACGGACGAGGTCGGCCGGCTCGGCCGGGCCTTCGACCGGATGCTGGGCCGGCTCGCCACGGCCAAGGAGAACCAGCGCCGGCTCGTCCAGGACGCCGGGCACGAGCTGCGCACCCCGCTGACCAGCCTGCGCACCAACCTCTCGGTCCTGCCCAGCCTGGACCGCCTGCCGCCCGCCGAACAGGCCGCACTGATGGCCGATCTGGCCGAGGAGGCAAGGGAGTTGACGCTTCTGGTGGAGGAGCTGGTGGCACTCGCCGCGGACCGGAAGGCCGACGAGGAGCCGACCGAGCTGGTGCTGGCCGAGCTGGTGCGCGAGGCCGCCGCACAGGCCCGGCGGCGCAGCGGCCGGGAGATCACCGTGGACGCCGACGACACGGTGGTCACGGCCCGCCCGGACGCGCTGGCCCGGGCGGTGGGCAACCTGCTGGACAACGCCGCCAAGTTCGACCCGGCCGGGAAGGCCCCGATCGAGGTGGTGGTGCGCGGCCGCCGGGTCGAGGTGCGCGACGGCGGGCCGGGGATCGACGAGGCCGACCTCTCCCGGGTCTTCGACCGCTTCTACCGGGCCACCGCCGCGCGCAGCCTGCCCGGTTCGGGGCTGGGCCTGGCCATCGTGCACGAGGTGGCCGGCTCGCACGGCGGCGAGGCCTTCGCCGCCAACCGGGACGGCGGCGGCGCGGTGATCGGCTTCACCCTCGGCCCGTAGGGCGTGTCCTCGACCTCCCGTCCGCGTGGCGGCTCCGGGGCACGCGCAACGCCGCCGGGCCCCGGGCACGCGGCAGCGCCCGGGGCCCGGCGTCACGTCGGCCGCCGTGAGACCGCCCGTCAGACCGCCGTCAGACCGCAGCGAGCAGCCCGCGCCCGAGCCAGTCGGCGTTGTCCTTCACGCCCGGCAGGACGAAGAAGTACCCGCCGCCGGTCGGCGAGATGTAGTCGACCAGCGGCTCGTCGACGAGCCGGGTCTGGGTGGCCTCGAACTGCCGCACCACGTCCTGCTGGTAGCAGCAGAACACCAGGCCCATGTCCAGGTTGCCGGCCTGGTCGACGCCCCGGTCGTAGTTGAAGCCGCGGCGCAGGATGCGCGAGGTGTCGGTGTCGGCGGTGCGCGGGTTGGCGAGCCGGATGTGCGCCTTGAGCGGGATCGCCTTGCCCTCCGGGTCCTTGCCGTAGTCCGGCGCGTCGGTCTCCTGGCGGCCGTCCAGCGGCGCGCCGGTGTCGCGGCGGCGGCCGAACATCTTCTCCTGCTCGGCGAGGGTGACGCGGTCCCAGAACTCGATCAGCATCCGGATGATCCGGATCACCTGGTAGCTGCCGCCGGTCGCCCAGGCGGGCTCGCCCAGCCCGTCGGTGACCCAGATCAGCCGGTCCATCTCGCGGGCGGAGGTGGTGTCGGGGTTGACGATGCCGTCCTTGAAGCCGAGCAGGTTGCGCTGGGCGCCGTCCGGGCGGGACTCGCTCTGGAAGCCGTCGATCCGCCAGAGGATCTGCATCGCGCCGCGCGTGTGCCGGGTGATGTCGCGCAGCGCGTGCAGCACGGTGTCCTGGCGGTCGGCGCAGATCTGCAGCGAGAGGTCGCCGTGGAGTTCGGCGGCCTGGAGATTGTCGTTGGGGAAGGTCTTCATCGGGGCCAGCTTGGTCGGCTTGGCCTTGGCCAGCCCGTACCGGTCGTCGAACAGCGAGGCGCCGACGCCGACCGTGACGGTCAGGTTGTCGGTGGGCACGGTGGGGCCGAGGATGCCGCTGTCGGCGGGCGGCGCGCCGACGCCGAGGTCGGGCGGGGTGCCGCCGGCGGTGAGGAAGCGGATCCGCTCGGTCAGGGTCTTGAGGAGGTCCTCCAGGCCGTTGCGGTCCTGGGCTATCACCTGGCAGGACACGAAGGCGGCGTAGCCGGGGGCCGGGGTGGTGACGCCGGCCTGGTGGTCTCCGTGGAACGGGACGACTCCGCTCTTCGCCTGGCGGCTGTCCCCGGCGGAGGCCGGACCGGCGGCCAGGGTGAACGCCCCGCCCGCCATGACGGCCGCTCCGGCGCCGGCGCCGAGGGCGGTCCGGACGAAGCTGCGGCGGGCCGGGCCGGCCGGGCAGCCGCCCTCGGCGACGGCCGGGGCGGGCGCGGCGGCGTGCGGGAACGGGCAGGAGCCTCCGGTGGCAGCGGTGTGGTCGGTCATCAGGCGGCCTTCCGGATCTCGAGCAGGGCGGGGATGGGGGCGAGGTCTTCGAGCAGTTGGCCGGTGGCGCCGTTGAGCTGGCGGCGGGCGTCGGCGGGGAGCTGCTCCAGTGCGGTCCAGCCCTCGGGCTTGTGGGCGGAGGCGACCAGGTCGCCGACCCGCTTCATCCCGGCGTCGACGCGGGGGAGCAACTGCGGGTCGCGCTCGTCGAGCAGCGGCTGCAGGACGGTCAGCAGTTCCCGGGTGCCGGCCAGGTTGGCCTGGGTGGTGGCCAGGTTGGTGCCGCTGCCCTGGTCGGTGTCGCCGGTGAGCTCGAACTGGAGGGTGTTCTCCAGGATCTCGTGGGCGCGCAGCGGGAGGTCTCCGGGGTCGAAGTCCTGGCCGGGGAAGTCCTGCCCGAGCTTGGCGACGTCGGCGGCCAGCTGGTCGGCGACGGGCGTCAGGTCGGCGGCGGACTGGCCGTGCCACAGGCCGTACTCCAGGCGCAGGAAACCGGTGAAGTCCTTGTCCTGGGCCTTGTCGGCGAGCCCGTCGGGCCGGCCGTCGATCTTGCCGTCGAGGTCGGCGAAGGTGCCGTAGGCGGCGCCGAGCGAGGCGTACTGGAGGTGGGCGGTGAGCCAGTCGGCCTTGGCGGTGGCGAGGTCGCCGCCGTGGACGTCGGCCTGGAGCTTCTGGGTCTGCGTCAGCAGGGTCGCGAGGCCCTTGTCGACGTAGTCCTTGTAGGTGTCGAGCGGGCCCTTGAGGTCGTCCTCGGCGACCGGCTTGACGGCCTTGACCTGGCCGCCGCCGGTGACGTGCACGGCGGCCGAGGTGACGGACGTGCCGCCGGTGGGCACGCAGCGCCAGGCGTAGTCGCCGGAGCCGATGGTCGCGGTCAGCGCGCGGGTGGTGCCGGGGGCCAGACCCTCGATCTCGCCGTAGACGGCGCCGCTGGCCGGGTTGACCAGGTAGACCTCGGAGACCTTGTCCCCGGTGTTGTGCATCTGGAAGACCTGCTGGCCGGGCAGCGGGGTGCTGAAGCCCTTGCCGCACTCCTGCTCGGAGACGGACACGGTGGCGGAGCTGCCCTGCTTGCCGTCGCTGACCGCGATCACGGCCCCGGCGACCACCACCGGCACCGCGACCAGCGCGGTCGGCACGGCCCAGCGCGGCCGTCCGGACCGCGCCGGCCCGGCGGCCTCGGGCGCGGCCGCCCCGGCCTTCTCGCCCTGCGTCGCCTCGCCCTGCGCCGCCTTCCCGGCGGCCGGAGCGGTCTTGCCGCCGCGGACGCCCTCGACGAACAGCGTCATCACGATGCACAGGTAGGCGAGGTAGCCGACGACCTGGAGGACCGTCATGGTGACGGTCAGGTTGAGGGTGCCCTGCACCAGCGTGGCGTACCAGGAGGAGGCGTCCAGGTGGCCGCTCAGGTCGAAGGCGTACGAGCTGCCGCCGCCGACCAGCCCGGACTCCTGCAAGTCGCGCAGGCCGTAACCGAGCACGCCCGCCGCGACCACGATCAGGCCGACGCCGGTGATGGTGAAGAACCGGGTGAGGTTCATCTTCAGCGCCCGCCGGTACAGGCCCCAGCAGAGGCCGGCCGAGAGCACCAGGCCGACGGCCGCGCCGAGCAGCGGCCCGGTGGACTCCCCGGCGGTGCGCACGTTGGTCCACAGGAAGAGCGAGGTCTCCAGGCCTTCGCGGCCGACGGCCAGGAAGCTGGTGAGCACCAGCGCGCCGGCGCCCATCGCCAGCGAGGCCTGGACCTTCTCCTTCAGCTCGGCGGAGAGGGTGCGCGCCGAGCGGCGCATCCAGAACACCATCGCGGTGACGAAGCCGACCGCGATCAGGCTCAGCACCCCGCCGAACGCCTCCTGGGCGTGGCCGGAGAGGTTGGCGGCGGTGAAGGTGAGCACCGCGCCGAAGCTGAGGCTGAGCGCGATCGCCGCCGCGACGCCGGTCCACACCTGCGGCAACCGGGCCTTGTGCCCGAAGCGGACGAGCGTGGCGACCAGGATCGACACGATCAGTCCGGCTTCCAGACCCTCGCGCAGCCCGATCAGAAAGCTGGGAAACGCCTCATCCCACATGCAGCGGGCTCCTCCCCCGGTCACCCCGGGTCGTACCTGAACTCGGCGGCCCGCCGCGGGTGGCGGCGGCGCGGCACAGCCGAACGCCCCGGACACGGGGGTCCAGGGCGCTTCGACTTAGCTTAGGCAAACCTTAGAGCCGCCGTGGTCAACAGGACCCCCCGTTCAGGTAAGGGTTCGGTATGAGGGCTGCCGAGCCGGCCCGGCTCAGCCCCACCACTGCTCCGGCACCGTCTCCGGCTCCGCCGGCACCGCCACCGGTGCGGCGGCGGGCGTCACCAACAGCTCGCCGCCGGCCGTCTCGGCGACCAGGTAGCCGCACTCGCGCAGCACGACGGCGACCGCACCGCTGACCGCCTCGCGCGCCCCCCGGGAGGGCGGCCCGTCCGGCCCCTCCCCCGGCGACCAGCCGACCGCCACCCCCGGCGGCCGATGGCCGATCCGCAGCAGGGACGGGCCCGGCCCGGCGTCGATCCCGGCGCGGGCGAGGGCCGCGGTGACGTCCTCGAAGAGTTCAGGGTGATCCACCATTGGCGCAGCGTAGGCCCGGAATCGCGCGACCTCCGGACGCGGCGCGCGCCGAAACGGTTCAGCGGCACCCGGGCGCAGCACCGCCACCCGCCCGGCGGCCGATCGGACGTCAGGACCCCCCGTCCGGCCCGACACGAGCGGCCGTACGGACCGATGGACGTGCACAGTCGGCCCCCTGCCGACAGCATGACAGAGTAAGCGCTCCATCACCCTGAGCAACGGGCCAGTGGGTCACCCGCTCCGCGTGCCGGTTCAGCCGGCGGGCCCGTATCGAGAGGTCCCATGATCACAACACTTCGCCGGCCGGCGTCTTTGCCGGCGGGCCTCCAGCCCGGCACGCCGAGGACGCCGGGGAGTCCGTCGTGAGAACCGACCAGCAGTCGCAGCCGGGACCGGTGACCAGCACGCGCGCCAACCCCGCGAACAAGGCCGAGGCCCTGGCCGACTGGACCGACGGCCGGGTCGGCATCTACTCCCTGGCCAAGGCCAATCTGCGCAAGATCTTCCCGGACCACTGGTCCTTCATGCTGGGCGAGATCGCGCTCTACACCTTCGTCATCATCATCATCACCGGCGTCTGGCTGACCCTCTTCTTCAAGCCGAGCATGGGCGAGGTCATCTACGACGGCTCGTACGTCCCGCTCAAGGGCATCCAGATGTCGGAGGCCTACGCCTCGACCATCGACATCAGCTTCGAGGTCCGCGGCGGCCTGCTGATGCGCCAGGTCCACCACTGGGCGGCGATCGTGTTCGTCGCCTCGATGCTGACGCACATGATGCGCGTCTTCTTCACCGGCGCGTTCCGCAAGCCCCGCGAGATCAACTGGGTCTTCGGCGCGCTGCTGCTGTTCCTCGGCATGTTCGACGGCTTCATGGGCTACTCGCTGCCGGACGACCTGCTCTCCGGCACCGGCATCCGGTTCATGGAGGGTGCCGTCCTGGCCGTGCCGATCGTCGGCTCGTACCTGCAGTTCTTCATGTTCGGCGGCGAGTTCCCCGGCCAGGACATCGTGCCGCGGCTGTTCACCGTGCACATCCTGCTGATCCCGGGGGTCATGGTCGGCCTGCTCGCGGCGCACCTGATCCTGGTCTTCTACCACAAGCACACCCAATTCGCCGGGCCCGGCCGGACCAACGACAACGTGGTCGGCATGCCGCTGATGCCGGTCTACATGGCCAAGGCCGGCGGCTTCTTCTTCCTGGTCTTCGGCGTGGTCGCGTTCATGTCGGCGATCGCCACCGTCAACCCGATCTGGGCGTACGGCCCCTACCGGCCCGACCAGGTGTCCACCGACGCCCAGCCGGACTGGTACATGGGCTTCTCCGAGGGTCTGGTGCGCGTGATGCCCGGCTGGGAGATCAGCGTCTGGGGCGGCCACACCCTGAACCTCGGGGTGTTCGTCCCGCTGATGGTCTTCCCGACCGTGCTGCTGATCATCTGGTGCTACCCGTTCCTGGAGGCCTGGGTCACCGGGGACCGCGGCGAGCACCACCTCGCCGACCGTCCGCGCAACGCACCGGTGCGCACGGCCTTCGGCGCGGCCTGGATCGGCCTCTACCTGATCCTGCTGGCCGGCGGCGGCAACGACCTGCTCGCCACCCACTTCCACCTGTCGATCAACGCGATCACCTACGCGGTGCGCACCGGCTTCTTCGTCGTGCCGGTGGTCGTCTTCGTGGTCACCAAGCGGTGGTGCCTGGGCCTGCAGCGGCGCGACAAGGAGAAGGTGCTGCACGGCCGGGAGACCGGCGTGATCAACCGGCTCCAGCACGGCGAGTTCGTCGAGGTGCACGCCCCGCTCCCGCCGGGCCGGATGTACACCCTCACCGCGCACGAGCAGCCGCAGCCGGAGGACCTGCCGCCGGAGGTGGACGAGAACGGGGTGGTCCGCAAGGCCGGGCTGTTCGCCCGGACGAGGGCCAAGCTGTCCCGCGGCTTCTACGGCGAGGACAGCCAGATCGCCAAGCCCACCGCCGAGGAGCACCAGGAGATCAGCAGCGGCCACGGCCACCACTGATCCCCGCGCACGCCCGAGGGCCCGCTGCGCCGTCATCGGCGCGGCGGGCCCTCGGGCGTGCCGGCGGATCGGCCCGGCTCAGGCCCGCAGGGCCGCCGGGACGACGGCGAACAGCGCCGCCGCCAGGGTGACGGAGAGGCAGAGCGCGGCCCAGCGGGCGCAGATCCGGCGGCACTCGCTGCGGTAGCGGGCGGCCAGCCGGCGGCAGCGCTCGACGGCGCGGTCGACGACCTCCTCGGCGTAGCGCAGCCGGTCGGCGGCGTAGGCCTGCTCCAGGCTCTCCCGCTCCGCGGCGGGCAGCCACGGGAACTGCCCGGCGAAGGCCCGGGCGTCCCGCTCGGCCGCCGCGACCTCGGCCTCCCAGGCGAGATAACCCTCCAGCCGGGCGATCTCCGCCCGGGCGTTCACCCGGCCGCCCGCGACGGGCCTGCCCTGCCGAGGGGTCCGCGCTCCCGGCGGACGCTGTCTGCCACCCATGACCGCTCCTCATGTCCTGTCGAGGTGTGCTGTCGGGACGTCCTGTCGAACCGTCCCGCCGAACCGGCGCGGGAGACCGCTCCGCAACCAGGCCACTACTATCAGTGACCAACCGGGTGGGCAGGGCGACTCGCCGAGCCGCCGCGCGACTCCTCGCAACCCCGCCGGGGCGGATCCGCCCGGGGTGTCGGCTCCGAAAAAGTTGCGTGCCGCGCAGTCTTGCGCGGCGCGCAGGCTTCTGGGGAGAGTGGTGGTCATGACGAAGAGTCAGATCGGTCTGCGGGAACGGAAGAAGGCCGCGACCCGGGAGGCGCTGAGCTGGGCCGCACTGCGCCTGGCGGTGGAACGGGGCCTGGAGAACGTCCGGGTCGAGGACATCGCGGCCGCGGCCGGGGTGTCGCCGCGCACCTACAACAACTACTTCTCCAGCAAGGCCGAGGCCATCGTCTCCCGGCACTGCGACCGCATCCGGCTCGTCGGCGAGGCGCTGAGCGAGCGGCCCGCGGCCGAACCGCTCTGGGAGGCGCTCACCCGGGCCACCCTCGCGCCCTTCGACGGCGCGGCGGAGCAGCCGGACCCGCGGTGGACCGCCGCGGTGCGGCTACTGCTGCGCGAACCGGCCCTCCAGGCCGAGCTGGCCCGTGCCGGCGCGGACGCCGAGGCCGGGCTCACCGCGGCGGTGGCCGCCCGGACCGGGGTCGACCCCGGCGGCCTCCACCCCAGACTGGTCGCCGCCGGCGTCCTGGCCGCACTCAAGGCGGCCAGCGACGTATGGCTGCGCGCCGACCCGCCGGTACCGCTGCAAACGCTCCTGGCGGAGGCACTGCGGCAGCTGGCGGCCGGCCTCCCCGAACCGTCGTCTTCGTGAACTCACCGTCGCACAGGGGGATTTACCATGACCCACGATGTCATCATCGCCGGCGCCGGCCCGAACGGGCTGATGCTGGCCTGCGAACTGGCGCTGGCCGGAGTCCGGCCGGTGGTGCTGGACCGGCTGGCCGAACGTTCGTCGGAGCAGAAGGCGAACGGGCTGGTCGGCCAGGTGATCCGGCTGCTGGACCACCGCGGCCTGTACGAGCGGCTCGGCGGCCCGGGCGCCCCGGCCCCGGTGCCCCGCTTCGTGTTCGGCGCGTTCCCGCTGGACCTCCGGGAGCTCGACGGCAACCCGCTGTACGCCCTGCCGGTGCCGCAGCACCGGATCGAGCAGGCCCTGGCGGAGCGGGCCCGCGAACTCGGCGTGACCGTGCACCACGGCCGCGAGGTCACCGGCCTGAGCCAGGACGCGGCGGGGGTGACCGTCGAGGTCCTCGGACCGGACGGGCCGGAGCGGCTGCGCGCCCGCTACCTGGTCGGCGCCGACGGCGGCCGCAGCACCGTCCGCAAGCTGGCCGGGATCGGCTTCCCCGGGGTCACCTCGCCCGACCCCGTCGCGCGCATCGCCCACGTGCGCCCGCCCGAGGGACTGCGGGTGCTCGACACCGGCGAGGTGCTGCTGCCCGGCTGCCCGACGCCGTTCCGCCCGTTCACCCACACCCGCACCGCGCACGGCGTGTTCGTGCTCGCCCCGATGGGCCCGGAACTCGCCATGATGGCCACCATGGAGTGGGCCGGCCCGCCCGTCGACGAGACCGTGCCGGCCACGCTGGACGAACTGCGCGCCAGCGTCCGCCGGGTGACCGGCGCCGACCTGCCGCTCGCCCCGGCCGACACGCCCGGCGCGCACACCCCGCGCCGCCAGGTCGGGCACAACACCCGGCTCGCCGAGCGCTACCGCGAGGGCCGGGTGCTGCTGGTCGGCGACGCCGCGCACGTGCACGCCGCCACCGGCGGTCCGGGCCTCAACCTCGGACTCCAGGACGCCGCGAACCTCGGCTGGAAGCTGGCCGCCGACCTCCAGGGCTGGGCCCCGCCCGGCCTGCTGGACAGCTACCACCGCGAGCGGTACCCCATCGGCGAACGGGTCTTCATGCACTCGCAGGCCCAGATGGCCCTGATGTCCCCGGGCCCGGCCGTCACCGCCCTGCGCGCCCTGTTCGGCGAGCTGCTCGCGTACCAGGACAACCTCGGGCGGATCGCCGCGCTCATGGCGGGCAGCGACGTCCGGTACGACACCGACTGCCCGCACCCGCTCGCCGGCGGCTTCGCGCCGGACCTCCCGCTGACCACCGCCACCGGCCCCACCCGGCTCGCCGAACTGGCCCGCGGCGGCCGGGCCCTGCTGCTCGACCTCGCGGACGGCCCGCCACGGCTCGCCGACCTCGCGGCCGGTTGGAAGGGCCGGGTGGACGTGCTCACGGCCGACTGCCCGCAACCACCCGCCGGCGCGCTGCTGGTACGCCCGGACGGCTACGTCGCCTGGGCCGCCGCTCCCGGGGAGGAGGATCCGGACGGGCTGCTGCGCGCGCTGCACGCCTGGTTCGGCGAACCGGACTCCGCCCACTGCTGAGCACCCGCACCCGGACGCCCCTCCGGCCCCGGTCGGGGCGGCCGGGGCCGGAGGGAGAGAATGGACCGCATGTCCCGACGTCACCCCGCGCCCCGCGCCGCCGCCTCCGCGCCCCGGCTGCTGCCCTCCTCCCCCTGCCCCTGCGGCCTGCCCGCCGCCTACGGCGACTGCTGCGGGCGGCTGCACCGCGGCCAGACGGCGGCCACCACCGCCGAGTCCCTGATGCGCTCGCGGTACAGCGCCTTCGCCGCCCAGGACGAGGCCTACCTGCTGCGCACCTGGCACCCGGACACCCGGCCCGCCGAGGTGGACTTCGACCCGGCGCTGCGCTGGACCGGCCTGGAGGTGGTGGCCACCACCGAGGGCGGCGCCTTCCACGCGGAGGGCACGGTCGCCTTCCGGGCGCACTGGACCGAGGGCCGCGAGCAGGGCGTGCTCACCGAGCACAGCCGGTTCGTCCGGCACGAGGGCGCCTGGGTGTACCTCGACGCCCTCTCGCTCGGCTGATCCTCGGAGCCCTCGACGGGCGAACTCCTACAGGTAGTCGTCCAGCCGGCCGAGGGCGAAGCCCTGCGCGGTGACGTCGTTGACGACCTTGCGGAGCAGGTCCGGCATCGAGGCCTTCCAGAGGTCGGTGCCCCGGAAGTGGGTGAGGATGATGTCGCCCGAGTGGAGCTTGCGGTCGTCGTAGCGCCACTCCATGTGGTCCGGGAAGGCCTCCTCGTTCCACAGCGGCACCGCCTGGACCCCGCAGGACGCCGCCGCGCGCAGCGTGTCGTCGTTGTACTCGCCGTACGGGGGCCGGAACAGCCGGGGGCGGACGCCGATCTGCTTCTCCAGCTGGTCCTGCTGACGGCAGATCTCGTCGCGTTGGGCCTCGTAGCCGAGGACCTTCAGGTTGCGGTGGTTGATGGTGTGGTTGTTGATCTCCACCCCCTGGGCGTGCAGGTCGCGGAAGTAGCCGTAGTTCTCGCGGGCCAGGTAGTCGGAAACGTAGGTGCTGAGCGGGATGCCGAGTTCGTCGGCCATCCGGGAGAACTCCGGGTCCTTCTCGGAGCCGTCGTCGACGGTGAGGAAGACCACCTTCTCGTCGGTCGGCACCCGGTAGACCACCGGCGGCCGCCCCTCCTTGAGCTTCACGCCCTGCGACTGGGCCAGCACCGGCCTGGTCGCCGGGCGTGGCGGCGCCTTCAGCGGCGGGGCCTCCAGGCCCCAGCGGTGCGCGGTCTCCAGGGCCGCCCGGGTTTCCGAATCCCGGCGCGCGACCGCCTCGGTGCCGACCTCCTCCTCCTTGCGGGCCAGGCCCGGCAGCACCGGCAGCGCCTCGGGCGGGCGGCCGACCCCGTGTTCGACGACGGGCACGGCACCCGGCGCGGGCGGGACGACGGCCGGCCGCGCGGGGTCGGCCGGCCCCGCGCAGCCGGCGGCGACGGCGGAGAGGCAGACGGTGGCCAGCAAACCGGTCCGCACACCCGCCCGAGCACCGGCGCCGCGTCCCTGAATCCCTCTCAAACCCGCATTAATGCGATGATTTGATGATCTGTTCATAGACGCACTGCTCCCCCGCAGCGCACCCCCGCCAACCCCCTCATCACCCGTGCGGGGCAACGACGCGCCGGGCTCCTTGCCCTTCCTTTGCCGAACCGGCCGGGCACCCGAGCCGACCGGGCGGCCGTGCGAAACCCGATTGCGGACCGGGCCCGCGACCACCGATCATGCGCCCATGACCGACACCGCGCCCCGCACCGCCCGCCTCTGGTCCGTCGCCACGGCGGACGTCACCGCACCCGAGGCCCTGGCCCTGCTGCGCGAGTACTACTACGACGTGGCCAACCGCTACTACCGCCTGCACCTCGGCCGCGAAGGCACCCCCGAGGAACTGGAGTCGGGGCTGGCCGGCTCCCCCAGCGACGACCTCGCCGCACCGGACGGCCTCTTCCTGCTAGGCCACTACGACGGCGCGGCCCAGTCCTGCGCCGGGCTGCGCCGGCGCGACGCCGACACCGTCGAGCTGACCCGGGTGTTCGTCCGCCCCGGCCTGCGCGGCACCGGCGGCGGCGCCCGGCTGCTCGCCGCCGTCGACGAGGCCGCCCGCTCGCTCGGCGCCCGGCGGATCGTCCTCGACACCCGCCTCGACCTGGTCGAGGCCCGCGCGCTCTACACCCGCCACGGCTACCGCGAGATCCCCGCCTACAGCAGCGGCCCGTACGCCCAGATCTGGTACGGCAAGGAGCTGGCCGGCTAGAGCACGCCCTAACTCGCCTGCGCCAGGGCGGCCGTCAGCTCCGCCGTCGAGGGCGGGTTGGCGCCGGGGCGGGAGACGGTCAGCGCGGCGGCCGTCACCGCCTGGGTGAGGCAGCCGGCGAGGTCGGCGCCGGCCGCGCGGGCGTGCAGGAAAGCCGCCGTGAAGGAGTCCCCGGCGCCGACGGTGTCGGCGACCGGCACCGGAACGGCTGCGGCCCGCGCGTGCCCGCCCCCGGCGGTGAGCGCGAACGCGCCGTCGGCGCCCAGGGTCACCGCGACCACGGCCGGGCCGAGGGCGAGCCAGCTGCGCGCGACCGCCTCCGCATCCTCACCGGGGTAGAGCCAGGCCAGGTCCTCATCACTCGCCT
Source organism: Kitasatospora sp. NPDC088861 (assembly GCF_044750105.1). Taxonomy (NCBI): domain Bacteria; kingdom Bacillati; phylum Actinomycetota; class Actinomycetes; order Kitasatosporales; family Streptomycetaceae; genus Kitasatospora; species Kitasatospora sp. NPDC088861. The sequence continues at coordinate 55,332 of NZ_JBIVJF010000016.1, read as the reverse complement.
TGACCACGTCGCTCAGCGCCACGCAGCGCTCGACCCGCCGCACGGCCCGCGCCCGCTCGCCCATCAGCGCGGGGCGCACGTTCGGGTCGTAACTGATCTGCGCCCGGCCGCGCCACCGCTCGACCAGCGCCAGCACCGCCGCCGCGCCCGGGTCGGTGACCGCCCCGATCGAGCCGAGGTGGATCGCGCCCGGCGCTTCGGCGAGTTCGGTCGGCGGCAACGTCCAGCCGATGTCGAAGGTGTAGCGCGCCCGCCCCTGCCCGTCGAGACGCACCACGGCCGAGGGGGTCCGCGCCACCCCGGCGGCCCGGACCACCACCCCCGCCGACTCCAGGTGCGCCCGGATCAGCCGGCCGTTGGCGTCCTCCCCGAGCTGGGTGAGCAGGGTGGCGGGCCGCCCCAACCGGGCCAGGCCGTAGGCGACGTTCGCGGGGCTGCCGCCGGGGTGGACGGTGTCCGGGGCGCCATCCGTGCGGACGATGTCGGCGACGCACTCGCCGATCACCAGAACGTGCGAATCGGGGCTGGTCACGGCGGCTCCTGGCATCCGGTACGCGGGCGTCGTCTCGGCCGCCAGCCTACGGGGTGCACCCGGGCATGAAGGACGGCCGCCGGACCTGGCCAGGTTCTCCGACGGCCGTGGCCTCGTCCGTCAGGGGGCGAAGCACTTCGAACGTTAGCCAGCGCGCGGCGGCCCCGCCATCGCTGTAGGCCGTCCGGGGGATGGACTCGTGTCGACAACCGTCCGGGCGGCGGCGCCTGGCGGGCGCCCCGGTCCGCTAGGGTCCGTGCCCGGTGCGTCGCGCACGTACCGCCGCCCGGCCCCGCTCCTCACCGGGGCTCCCGAAGCCACGAATCCCGCAGCCAGGCCCCCCGAGGCCACGACTCCCGAAGTGCGGTGATCACCCTGTCCAGGCCCCGTGTCGGCCTCGTCCTCCCACTCGTGCTCAGTGCGGTGCTGCTGTCCGCCGGCACCCCGGCCGCCACCGCCGCGGACGGCCTCGGCGACCCGGTCTTCCCCTCACTCGGCAACAGCGGGTACGACGCGCTCGCCTACGACCTGTCGTTCGACTACCGCGCCGATACCCGTACGGTCGACGCGACCGCGGCGATCACCGCCCGGCCGTCCCGCACCCTGGCACGCCTGGAGCTGGACGCGCTGGGCCTGACCGTGCGCGCCGTCCGGGTCGACGGGCGCCCGGCGGGATTCGCCGCCCACGACGAGAAACTGACCATCACCCCGCCCCGGCCCCTGCACCGCGGCACCACCGCGCGGCTGACCGTCGAGTACACCGCCGACCCTCGCGCCAGGCTCCCGCACACCGGCTGGGTCCCGACCCCGGACGGCTTCGCGGTGGCCGGCCAGCCGGACAGCGCGCACACCGTCTTCCCGTGCAACGACCACCCCAGCGACAAGGCCCGGTTCACCATCGCCGTCACCGCGCCCGACGGCCTGCTGGGCGTCGCCAACGGGGAGTTGACGCAGACCGAACGGCTCGGCGACGGCCGGACCACCCGGCGCTACGCCTCCCGCGAGCCGATGGCCACCGAGCTGGTGCAGGTCTCCGTCGGGAACTACACCGTCCGCGAGCGCACCGGCCCGCACGGCCTGCCGCTGCGCGACGTCGTCCCGACCGCCCGGGCCGCCGACCTCGAACCCGCCCTGGCGCTCACCGCCGACCAGCTGACCTGGGCCGAGCAGCACCTCGGGCCGTTCCCCTTCGAGACCTACGGCCTCCTGCCGGCCGACACCGACGACCCCGCCGCGTTCGGCTTCACCGGCCTGGAGACCCAGACCCTCACCCTCTACAAGCCTGACTTCCTGCGCCAGCCCGAGTCCGCGATCGGCTCGCACCAGATGCACGAGCTGGTGCACTCCTGGTTCGGCGACAGCGTCTCCCCCGCCAGTTGGGCGGACCTGTGGCTCAACGAGGGGCACGCTGACTACTACGCCCTGGTCTACCGCTACGAGCGCGGCTGGCCGGACGCCTGGGGCCACACCACCCTGGTCGACCGGATGCGGGCCCTCTACGGCCTCGGCGACCAGTGGCGGCACGACTCCGGACCGGTCGCCGCTCCCAGCGCTGCCAAGCTCTTCGACAGCCAGCGCTACACCGGCGGCGCGCTGGTGCTGTTCGCACTGCGCGAGCGGGTCGGCGCCGGGACCTTCGACCGGATCGAGCACACCTTCCTGCGCGGGCACCGGTACGGCACCGCCACCACCCGGGACTACCTGCGCACCGCCTCCGAGGTCTCCGGCCAGGACCTCTCCGGCTTCCTCACCGACTGGCTGTACGGGCTGCGCACCCCGCCGATGCCCGGCCACCCCGACTGGACGGTCACCCCGGTGACCTCGGACCCGGCGGCCGCCGCTCGCGGTGTCCCCACCGAGGCGCCGCACGGCTCCGGGACGCTCTGACCCGCCGTCACCCGGTTGGCCCGGTCCGTGGTCCGCCGCCCCCTGCGTCCCACCCGTACGCCCCTGGCGCGCCGCATCGTGCGCCCGGACGCCCCGTGAGCGCCTCTGGCCGGACGGGCCCGACGCGGCCATCGTGGTGCCCACGGCCCGCCCGCCGCCCGGCCGAGTCCCGGCCGGCTCGCGGGCCGTCCAACCTCCCCGCGCCGGCCGGCCGAAAATCCCCGTGCCCGGAAGACAACCCGAAACACCGTCCAGCACGTTCATCAGCTGTGAGTAGGACACCACGATCGCGGCCCAGCAGGCCGCCACGGCTGACAGGGACGGCACGGACACCATGGCGGGGACGGCGGGATGAGGGATGGCACACCGGACTTCGAGGAGTTCGTCTCCGCCTGCGGCCCGAAGATGCTGCGGGTGGCCTGGCTGTTGACCGGCGACCCGCACCAGGCGGAGGATCTGCTGCAGACCGCGCTCGCCAAGATCTGGCCCAAATGGGACCGGATCTCCATCGACCGGCCCGAGGCCTACCTGCGGAAGGTGCTGGTCAACTGCAACGTCTCCTGGTGGCGCCGCCGCTGGACCGGCGAACTGCCGCACGGCGAACTGCCGGAGCCGCCGCCGGCGAGCGCGGACCCGTACGAAGGGGTGGTGCTCGGAGAGGTGGTCGCCCAGGCCGTCCGTGCCCTGCCGCCGCGCCAACGGGCCGTGGTGGTGCTGCGCTTCTTCGAGGACCTCAGCGTCGAGGAGACCGCCGAGGTCCTGGGCTGCAGCACCGGCACGGTCAAGAGCCAGACGCACCGCGCGCTCGCCGCGCTGCGCGGCCGACTGCCGGCCCGGGAACTGCTGCTGGCGGGGGGACCCCGTGATCGGTACTGACCTGCTGGACCCGGACGACCCGAGGCCGGACGGCGGTGAGGGCGAGGAGCTGCGGATCCTGCTCCACCAGGCCGTACCGGAGCTCGCCACGCCCGAGGACCGGATGGAACGGGTACGCGCCCGCGCCATCGGCACCCGGCGCCGACGGCGGGCCGCCGGGCTCGGGGCCGGACTGACCGCCGGGCTGGTCGCCGCGGCGCTGGCCGCCGCGCCCGCGATCGCGCCCACGCCGGAGCGCGGGGTGGGCGCGGGACTGGGGACGGCTGCGGGACCGGGGGTGACCGGACCGGCCGAAACGGTGCCGGGCGGGGTACCGCCCACTCCGACGATCGGCCCCAGCGCGACACCGACCATGGTGCCGACGCCCGGATCGCAGGTCCGCTTCTCGTCGTACCCGAACCTGGCGCTCGACCTGCCGAGCGGCTGGTACAGCCAGAGCACCTTCAACGGCGACCCCCGGAACGGCATCGGCTACCTGGCCACCGGGCCGATCAGCCCCGCGTCCCCCTGCCGGACCGCGGGCATCGCCTGCCCGTCCGACACGCTGCTGCCCGTCGGCGGCGCCCTCCTCACCCTCCGGCTGGTGGACCAACCGGACCTGGTCGGGAAGTTCACCACCTCATTGGCCGTCACCTCCGACGTCACGCTCGACAAGGAATGCCTCACGCTCGGCGGCACCCGCGAGCTCATCGGCCATCGGGCCGTCGCCCGGACCGGCACGCTGGTGCTGATCCAGCTGACGGCCTGCCTGCGGGAGCCGTCGCACGTGACGATCCAGCAGGTGCAGCAGGTGCTGGACTCGATCCGGACCTCCGAGGGGAGCACTCCCTCCTCGACCACGACCCGCTGAGGACCGTCCGGGCCGACCTGGCCGACCTGGGTTCAGTGTCAGTGGCTCCTGCTAGCGTCCCGAGCACGATCAGAGAACGGGGGTCCTCTCATGGGTGGCGAGCGGCGACGGGTAGGTGCCGGGGGCTGCGACCGGTGGACGGCGCGGTGGTACGGCGCGGGCGGCGGGGCGGCCCTGCGCGGTGCGGACACCCGGCCGATCACCGGCGGGCTGATACCCGGGGTCGGGTCGGTCTCCTCGGGTGCCGCCGGGCGGGCGTTCCACCGGTCCTGACGCGGCCGTGACACGGCGGTGCGGGCCCGGTGCCGTGCCGGGCCCGCACCGAGCGGGTCAGTACCGGGCGGGTCAGTACCGCAGGACGGCCGCGATGTGGCCGCGGGCGTCGAGTTCGCCGGTGGGGACGAACTGCACCTTGGCGCCGGTGTCGAGGGCGCGCTCCACGATCTCGTCGACCATGTCCTCGCGGACGTCGGGCTCACCGGCCGCCGCCGGGACGAGGTGGTTGTCGGTCACCCGGACGGGCTGCCAGTAGTCCTCCTCCACCGCGACCAGCGCGGCGCGGCCCTCGGCGACGGTCTGCCAGACCTCGTCGATGCCGGCGGCCAGGCCCTTCACGCCCTGGGCCTGGTCGAGGCGCTCGTGCAACTCGGTGACGGCCTTGCTGCCCTGCTCGGCGACCGTGGACCGGACGGCCTCGGCCACCGCGGCGGCGGCGGCGTGGCCGAGGCCGCCGTGCGAGACCTGGGCGGTGGCCCGCTTGGCAGCGGTGCCGACCTCGTCGAGCAGGGAGATCGCGGCGGCCTCGCCGAGCACGTACAGCGGGCGGTTGTCGGCCTCCAGCACGGCGGCCAGCGCGGTGTCGGCCGAACGCAGGAAGCGGCGGGTCTCCTCGTCGCGGAAGGTGCTCGGTACGTCCCCGATCCGCTCCTGGCGCTCGACGTCCCAGTCCGGCCGGACCTGGTCGAGCGGGAAGGCGGCACCCGTGTGCTCGGCCAGGTGCGCCCCGCTGCCGCTGAACAGGGCGACCCGGTCGGCGGCGACGGTCAGCACCCAGTAGGGCGCACCGGCGGTGTAGGCGGAGACCAGGTTGCGGGTCAGGAAGGTTTCGGACAGCACGACCCGGGAGGGCACCGGGCGCGGCAGGGACCACACCTGGTGCTCACCGGGGGCGGCGTAGATCACCAAACCGTCCTCGGCGTGCACGAGGTCGACCTCGGTGAGCGCGCGGTCCAGCTGCTCGACGACGTCCAGCCGGTCGGCCCGGCTGACCGCCTCGTCGGCGTGCAGCCGGTTCTTCGCCTCGGCGACGAGGTTGCGCAGGCGGACCGGGTCCTGGGTGTTGTCGGGCTCGCTGCGGTGGGTGGGCAGCAGAACGGAGACGGCCGGGTAGCGCCGGGGGCGGCGCAGCTCGGCGAGGACGGCTGGCGTGAGCTCGGCTGCGTGCATCGGGTGCCCTTCGTGTCGCGGTGGGGGGTCCTGGTCGATGAGACCGACGTCGATGAGACCGAAAGTGTGGTGATTCAACCGATTTGCCGGAATCATTCCCGACCCCTCCCCATCCCACCGCCCTCCCACGCCTTCCGCCACCGGAAAAGGCCCGGGGCCCGACAGCCCGTCCGGGGCCCGCGGCGCCACCGTTCGGCCGACCGGCCGTCACCGGGCTGCGGCTGTGCCGCGGCCCCGGCCGCACGGCCACGGACGAGGGAATCCGCCGCCGTCCTCGTAACCCGCCCGGCGGATCGTCGTTGGACCCGCCATGAAGAAGCGCAGCATGCTCGCCGTCGCCTCGCTCGCCGTGGGTTTCGTGGCCTCGCTCACCGCACCGAGTGCGCACGCCAGTGCCGTCGGGGGGCAGGACGGACTGTCCGGATCGCTGACCAGCGCGCCGGACGCGTTGCCGGGGCAGGTCGGGGACGCGGGCGGTGTGGTCGGGGAGGCGACCGGGTACGTGACGGGCTCGGCCGACGGACTGGTCGGGGTCACCCCCGCCTAGCTCGCAGCAGCGCGACAACGTGTCGGTACGACGGTGCTGCGGTGCGGTGTCAGGACAGCGGGGCGCCGAGGTCCTGGGTCCAGTAGGCGCCGGCGGGGCCGGTGGCCAGACCGACGCCGACGTCCTTGAAGCCGCAGTCCAGCATGTTGGTCTGGTGGATGCCGCCGTCCATCCAGTGGGCGACCACCGTGGCGGGGGACGTCGGACCCCGGTCGAGGTTCTCGCCCCACTGGGACCAGCGGTAGCCGACGGCCGTCAGCCGGGCGTCGGTGCGGACGCCGTCCGGGTTGACGTGGTCGAAGAAGCCACGGGCGACCATGTCGTCGGCGTGCTTCTGGGCGGCCGCGTGCAGCCGGGGGTCGATCCGCAGGGGGGCGCAGCCCACCTTGCCGCGTTCGGCGTTGACGAGGTCGACGAGTTGGCGCTCCGGGCTGGGCGGCGGCGGGGCCACCGACCGGGTGGCGGTGGGTGACGGCGTGGCCGTCGGTGTCTCGCTGGGGGTCGGCGTGGGCGTGGCCGACAGGGTGACCGGGGCGGCGGCCGGGGTCGCGGGGGGCACCGGGGCTGCGGGAGCGGCGGCCGGGGTGGTGGGTTCGGGGGTCGCCTCCCTCGGGGTGTCGGCGGGGTGCGACCAGACCAGGGCGAGGGTGGTGACGGTCACCACCGCCACCGCACCGCTTGCCAGGACGGCCTTGCGCGCGGCGGTCCCGGCCCAGCCCGCGTGGGTGCTCGCGGCGGTCGGGGCGGTGGTGGCGACGGTGGCTGCGGTGTGCTGGAAGTGCAGCAGCGCGGGCGAGCCGAGCGGGATCGGCACCAGGGCGAGGCCGGCCAGCAGTCCTTCGGCGGGGAAGAGGTCGCGGCCGAGGCGGTCGCAGGTGGCGCAGCCGCGGATGTGGCGGGCGATGCGCTTGCGCCACACGGAGTTGGGGGTGCCGTCGAAACCGGTGGTGACGTCGGCGAGTTCGGGGCAGCGGGGGTAGGCGCCGAGGGCGCGGACGACGATCCGGCCGGCTTCGAGCTGCTTCTTCATCCGCTGCACGCGGACGGCGGTGTGCTGCGGGGTCAGGTCGAGGGCTTCGGCCAGTTCGGTGCGGGTGAGTTCGCCGCTGGCCTCCAGCCACCAGAGGGCGAGGAGTTCGCGATCGTCGGGGTCGAGCCAGCGGGTGGCCTCGGCGACTTCCCGGCGCTGGCCGGAGAGGCCGAGGCGCAGGACGGTGAGGTCGGTGAAGTCGGCCCTGGGGTCGGCGAGTTCCCAGGTCTCGTCGAGGCCCCCGACGGTGGGCTGCTGCTGGCCGGCGGCGTGGCGACGACGGATCTGGTTCATCGTGATGGCGACCAGCCAGGAGCGGAAGGACTCCGGCTCGCGCAGCCCGTCCAGGCCGTCCAGGGCGCGGATCATGGTCTCCTGGGCGACGTCGTCGACGTCGGCGTGACCGTCCAGGGCGCGCCCGGCGACGTTGTAGACGAGCGGCAGCCAGGCGGCGACCAGCGCCTCCTGGGCCTGCCGGTCGCCCGCCTGGGCCGCGCGTACCAGGGTGGTCCCGGTCCTGTTCTGCACGTCAGCGTTCATGGTCCGCACTCCGTCTTGCCGTGTTCCGTTCGCCGCTGCCTCCTCGGAGACCTGTGGTGAGTGATCAGATAACAACAATTTGCGCGGAATCGGAAAACGGACCCTGCCGGAGGGCCGGTCAGGCCGGGGCGGCGAAGACCTGGGTCCACCAGGGGCCGCCGGAACCGGTCCGCACACCGACCCCGAGCTGCTTGAACGCGCAGTTCAGGATGTTCGCACGGTGACCGGGGCTGTTCATCCAGGAATCCATCACCGCGGCCGGGTCCTTCTGGCCGCGGGCGATGTTCTCGCCCCAGGTGCTCCAGCGGTAGCCGGTCACCTCGATGCGGTGGTCGGCGTGCTCGCCGTCGGGGCTGGCGTGGTCGAAGTAGTTGCGGTCCGCCATGTCGTCGCTGTGCGACTGGGCGGCGCCGGCCAGCCGGGGCTCGGCGCTGACCGGGCCGCAGCCGGCCTTGGCGCGTTCGACGTTGACCAGGTCGACGACCTGCTGGGCGGAGGAGGGAGCGGCGCCGCCGCCGACCGGGGTGGGCGCCGAGGCGCTCGTGGGGGCGGGGGCACCGGTGCGCTGCGCGGCGGCCGGGGTGCCGGCGGACTTGGCGGGAGCAGGAGCGGTCACGGGCGTGCTCGGGCTCGGCCTCCCGGTGGCCGTCCGGGTCGGCGTCGCGGTCGCCAGGGCCGTCGGGGACGCCGGAGCGGCGGGGGTGGTCGCGGCGGCACTGGTCGGGGCCGGTACCGCGTCGGTGGCGGCCGGGGTGACCGGCGGCGCGGCGACGTCGGGGCCCGCTCCCCCGGCGCCGGGGACCTGGATGCCGTCGTGGGTGCCGGCCTCGGCTGCTATCAGGGCGGCGTCCGCCGCCAACGCCTGACCGGTGGCGTCCCGGTCGGCCTGCTTGCCGCCGTAGGCCGCGTAGCCGGCGCCGACCAGGGCGGCGAGCAGTCCGGTGCCGGCCACGGCGGCGGCGACGGCGGCGACCGGGCCGACCGGACCGCGCCGTCGGGCCCGGCGGCCCCGGCCTCCGGGGCGTTCCGTGTGCCGCTGGGCGGCCCGGCGCGCGGCGCGGCCGCCGGGTCGGCCGGAGGCTCCGCTCCGTGCACCGCTCTCGGCACCGTTCGCCGGGAGGATGGTCGTCCTGTCGTCGCTGTTCACGTGCCCACGCTTTCTGTCCGGGTCGGCGGGTCGGGTGCCGACACCTGGGAGACCACCCGGCGACGCGCCGATAACAGAAAGTCCGAACGAATGTCCGGTGGCAGGGTCCCGGGCCCGGCCGCGGCCGGGCCCGGGGCCCGTTCCCGAGGCACGCCCTCAGGCCGCCCGGCCGCGGGTCACGGGGCGTCCGGGGCCATGTCGTAGGTGACGAACATGGTCCGGGTGGCGACCTGGTCGTACTTGCTGCGGGCGCGGTGGTTGTCGTCGGCGGTGATCCAGCGGACGGTGTTCCAGCCGCGCTCGGCGGCGATCGCCCGCAGCCGGGCCAGCAGCTGGTCCACCGCACCGCCGCCGCGCACCTCGGGCGCGACGAACAGGTCGTCGAGGAAGCCTCCGACCGCGCCGTGCAGGGGGCGGGCGAACGGGCGGTAGTGAGCGAGTCCGACCGGCGTGCCGTCGCCGTCGCGGACCAGCAGGCCCTCCAGTTCGTGGTCCGGGTCGTGGAGCCAGGACCAGACCAGTTCGGCCTTCTCCTCCGGCATCGGCAGCCGGTAGAACGCGCAGTAGCCGCGGAAGAGTTCGCGCCAGGCGGGGTAGTCGGCGCGCTCCGGCGCGCCGACGCTCCAGCGGGTCGTGGTGGTCAACTCGGTCTCCCTCGATCGGGCGGGCGGGCCCCGGGGTCGCCGGGCCGCGGTGTGGCGCCAGCATGACGGGCCGTCGGCTCCGCGCCGAGCTCCACCACGGCCAAGACCGGCCGCCCGCGCACTCCACTCCGGCGCGGTACGGGCGCACCGCCCGCCGTGCGGTGGCCGGTCGGGTGGCCGATCCTGGACGCCCGGCCACGCACCACCCGAGGAGCGCCATGCGGCTGCGGCACCTGGCCCAGACGTCCCGCGCCGTCGCCGCCGAGCCCGGACGGCGGGCCAAGACGGCGCTGCTCGCGGACTGCCTGCGCGCACTGGGCCCGGCCGAGGCCCCGGCGGCCGTGGGCCTGCTGTCGGGCGAGTCGCAGCGGCTGCGCACCGGCGTCGGCCCGGCGGGCCTGCGCGACCTGCCGCCGCCCGCCGCCGAGGCATCGCTCGACGTCCGGGAGACCGAACGGGAGCTGGAGCGGATCGCCGGGGTGCACGGGCCCGGCGCGCAGGCCGAGCGGCGGCGGCTGCTGGCCGGGCTGTTCGCCCGGGCGACCGAGGTCGAGCAGGCGTTCCTGCGCGCGGTGCTGGTCGGCGAGCTGCGCCAGGGCGCGCTGGACGCGCTGGTCGGCGACGCCGTCGCCCAGGCGGCCGGGGTGCCCGCGGCGGCGGTGCGCCGGGCGCTGATGTTCCGCGGCTCCGCCCGGGCGGTCGCGGAGGCGGCGCTGACCGGCGGGGCGCCCGCGCTGGCCGCGTTCCGGCTGGAGGTGGGCCGGGCGGTGCGGCCGATGCTGGCCGCCTCCGCGCCCGACGTGGCCTCGGCGCTGGAGCGCACCGGCCCGGCCGCCCTGGAGTGGAAGCTGGACGGCGTCCGGGTGCAGGTGCACCGGGACGGCGCGGAGGTCGCGGTGTTCACCCGCGGCCTGGACGACATCACCGCGCGCGTCCCCGAGGTGGCCGAGGCGGCGCTCGCGCTGCCGCTGCGCTCGGCGGTACTGGACGGCGAGGCGATCGCGCTCGGGCCCGACGGGCGACCGCGCCCGTTCCAGGAGACCGCCGCGCGCACCGCCTCCCGGCGGGATCCGGAGCGGCTGCGCGCCGAAGTCCCGCTCAGCGCCTTCTTCTTCGACCTGCTGCACCGGGACGGCGAGGACCTGGTGGACCGCCCCGGCCGGGAGCGGTGGGCGGCGCTGGACGAGGCGGTGCCGGAGGGCCTGCGGGTGCCCCGCACCGAGACCGGGGACGGTGAGCGGGCACTGGCGTTCTTCCGCGAGACCCTGGCCCGCGGTCACGAGGGCGTCCTGGTCAAGGACCCGGCGGCCGGGTACGCGGCCGGGCGGCGCGGCGCCGGCTGGATCAAGGTGAAGCCCCGGCACTCCCTGGACCTGGTGGTGCTGGCCGCCGAGTGGGGCAGCGGCCGGCGGCGCGGCCTCCTCAGCAATCTGCACCTGGGCGCCCGGGCGGCGGGCGAGCCCGGGCTGGGCCCGTGGGTGATGCTCGGCAAGACCTTCAAGGGCCTCACCGACGAGACGCTCGCCTGGCAGACCGCCGAACTCCTCGCCCGCGAGAGCGGGCGGGACGACTGGACGGTGCGGGTCCGGCCGGAACTGGTCGTCGAGATCGCCTTCGACGGTCTCCAGCGCAGCCCCCGCTACCCGGCGGGGCTGGCCCTGCGGTTCGCCCGGGTAGTGCGCTACCGGCCGGACAAGGGTGCGGCCGAGGCCGACACCGTCGCCACCGTCCGGGAGATTGCCGCCGCCGAGGGGCTGTGAGCCGTCCTTTGGCGGAGTAACGTCAATTTCAAACCCCCTTTGCGGCGGCGCTGGACCGGCTCCGACCCGAATCGGCCATTCTGGACGATCCCCGCATCGCCCCTCCGTGGACGCAAGGGTGGCGGTTAGGTTGGCAATGACAACGAGAGGCGGCCGCCGGACGCCCGGCGCCGCACTGGCGAGAGGTGCTCGACCATGAAGGTGAGCGTCGACCGGGACCGCTGCTGCAGCTCCGGGATGTGCGTCCTGAACGCTCCGGAGATCTTCGACCAGGACGAGCAGGACAGTCTGGTGGTCCTCCGTCAGACCGAGTTCAAGCCCCCGCAGTTCGCCGTGCTGAGGCTCGCCGCCGAGCTCTGCCCGGGCGGCGCGATCACCGTCACCGAGGAGGACTCCGCCGAGGACGCCGGCTGACGCCCCCGCCGGCTCCCGACGGTCCCCCGCCCGCGCCGACCCCGGCCACCGTGACGACCGCCGCTCCCGGCCGTCGTCGCGCGAACCGTCGGCCCCGGCGCCACCCCACCCACCCGAGGACATTGCGACGCAAGGAGACCCCACCTTGACGAGCACACCCACCGCCCGGACCTTTCCGATGCCCGCCCCGCGCGACGCCGGCTGTCCGTTCAGCCCGCCGCCCGCCTACACCGAGGCCGCCGCGACGGCACCCATCACCCGCGCCGCCCTGCCCGACGGCGAGTCCTGCTGGCTGGCCACCGGCTACGCCGAGGTCCGCACCATCCTGTCCGACCGCCGGTTCAGCGCGGACGCCCGCCACCAGGGGTTCCCGCTGCTGGTGCCCGGCCGCCGGGAAGCCCTCCTCGCCAACCCGAGCTTCCTGCGGCTCGACGACCCCGAGCACGCCCGGCAGCGCCGGATGGTCACCGGCGACTTCCTGGTCAAGCGGGTCGAGGCGATGCGCCCCGGCATCCAGCAGATCGTCGACGAGGCGCTCGACCGGATGACCGACGGCCGGACCGAGGCCGATCTGGTCGCCGACTTCGCGCTGCCCGTCCCCTCGCTGGTGATCTGCCTGCTGCTCGGCGTCCCGTACGAGGACCGGGACCGCTTCCAGGGCCTCAGCCGGACCCTGCTCAACAAGCACAGCTCGGCCGAGGAGGTCCAGGCCGCCTCGGACGAACTGCGCGAGTACCTCGGCGGCCTGGCCGCCCGCAAGCGGGAGGAGCCGGGCGACGACATCCTCAGCCGGCTCGCCGTCCGGGACGACCTCACGCCGGGCGAGGTCGCCACGACCGGCATCCTGCTGCTGATAGCCGGGCACGAGACGACCGCGAACATGATCTCGCTCTCCACCGCCCTGCTCCTCGACCAGCCCGAGCAGATCGCCAGGCTGGCCGACCCGGCCGCGCTGCCCGGCGCCGTCGAGGAACTGCTGCGCCACCTGACCATCGTGGACCACGGCCTGCCCCGGGTCGCGCTGGAGGACGTCGAGCTGGGCGGCACCGTGATCAGGGCCGGCGAGGGCGTGATCGCGCTGATCTCCACCGCCAACCAGGACGAGGAGATGTTCGGCGGCGCCGACCTGCGACCGGCCGACCAGCTCGACCTCGACCGGGACGCCCGGCGGCACATGGCCTTCGGCTTCGGCGTGCACCAGTGCCTCGGGCAGCCGCTCGCCCGCGCCGAGCTCCAGATCGCCCTGGCCACCCTGTTCCGGCGGCTGCCCGGCCTGCGGCCGGCGGCCACCGGGGAGGGGCGGAAGTTCCGCTCGGAGGCGTTCATCTACGGAATGCGGTCGCTGCCCGTCACCTGGTGACGGCCGTCGGACGGAGGGCGGGGCCGGCCGGCGACTAGGGCGTGTCCGACAATTCGCGTCGGATCAGCACGCGGCGGGAATTGTCAGACCCGCCCTAGCCCGTTCGGCTGGCCCCGGGGCCGGGGCGGGGGCAGGCTGGGGGGTGAGAGACAGACCCGGCCCTGCCGCACCCCGGCTCGGAGCGCGCCCGGACCGGCCGAGGAGACGGAGCCCGCCATGACCGACATGAGCGAACGGGCCGAGATGAGCACGGACCGTGACGAGGACGTCCGCGCCGCGGATCCCGAAGAGGGCATCACCTCGATGCAGAACCTGCACGCGCAGGACACCTCCCAGGCGGAGGGCGAGCCCACCCTGGAGGAGTCCGGTCCGGACCGCTGAACAGCTGTGAGCACCCGACCGCCCGGTGGGACCGGGCGGTCTTCGCGACCGCAGGTGTCGCTGCCCGGGCAGCGACTCACCGGCGGGGGAGGATAAGCGCATGACCGAACACGATCAAAACGGCAGGCAGGCCCGACCGCCCGTCGACCCGCGCACGTCGTGGGCGACCTGGACCACGCAGTCGATCATCAGCGGACCCGGCGGGGTCACCACCACCGAGATCGGCCCCATCTCCGGCGACCTCACCGTGCACACCACCTGGGTGGACGGCGAGGCCCGGCTCACCGTCCAGTACACCGGCGCATTGGACTGGTACACGGTGACCGGCAGCCCCGTCCCGGCGGCGGACGAGACCACCGCGCGGGCGATACACCAGGCGATGGTGAACGGCGTCAAGGCCGGCCGGGGCGCGGCCGCCCCGGCCCCGCCGGACAGGCCCTAGCTGTTCAGTCCCCCGGGACGACCTCGCCCCGCACCGCCGGCGCCGCGGCGGCCCAGTAGGCGCGGTCGACCGGGGGACGCGCACGCAGGTCCGCGCGGACCTCGACGGCCAGCCGGCGGGTGTCGCGCCGGTTGACGGTGGCGCCGATGCCGGCGCCGACCAGCAGCGGGGTGAGCGACGGCAGGCGGCGCAGCGAGCTGCGGGTGAGCCGGCGGCTGACCTGCTGGCGCACCTCCGCCCCGAGCGCCAGGGCGGCGAACCCGGCCGGCCGGGACAGCAACCTCGCGTCGATCCCCCGGCGGTTGGCCCAGGCGCCCAGGTAGGCCCCGGCCCGCTGGGTGACACCGCCCGGCGCCCGGGCGCCGTAGACCTCGTGCAGTTCGGCGATCAGCTTGATCTCCAAGGCCGCGACGGCGAGCGTCTCCGCCGCGATCTCCACCGGCATCGCGGGCGGCACCGGCAGCATCGCCGCCGCGCCCACGCCGGCGCCGAGCGCGCCGGAGGCCCGGGCCGCGCCGGTGACCAGCAGGTCGGCCAGCGCCTCCGGGTCGGCCGCGCCGGGGTGCTGGGCGCGCAGCGTGGCGAGGTCGCGCACCGGGATCCGCGGCGCGGCCCGCACCAGTTGCTCGGTGAGGGCGCGGCCGCCGAACGCGGCACCCTTGGCGGCGACCCGGCCGCCCCGGCCGAGCAGGTGGGCCGCGTTCGCCACCAGGGCCCGGCCGCGGCCGCGGCCGGCCCGGTACTCGGCGATCCGCCACTCGCCCTCGGGCTGCTCGGCCTGCTCGACCAGTTCGGCGAGTTCGCCGGCCAAGCCGGCGTCGGGCACGGCGGCGGGGGTGGGGGCGGGCTCGGGGACAGGCCTGGAACGTCCGGGTTTACGGAAGACTGCCATAGATGTCCGGTACCCCCTCCGCTCCCGGGGTACGCCCTACCCGGTGATCTCGACCCCGCGCCAGAACGCCACCCGGCCGCGGATCTCCTCGGCCTCCGGCTTCGGGTCGGCGTAGTACCAGGCCGCGTCGGGGTTGGTCCGCCCGTCCACTTCCAGCGTGTAGTAACCGGCGGTGCCCTTCCAGCCGCAGACGGTGGTGGTGTCGGACGGACGCAGGAATTCGGTCCGGACGGATTCGACCGGAAAGTAGTGGTTGCCCTCGACGACGACGGTCTCGTCGCTCTCGGCGACGACGGTGCCCTGCCAGCGCGCTGTGGTCATGCGGCCGATTCTGCCCCAGGGGCGGACGGCACCCGGGGGGTTCGCGGAAATCGTCGGCGGATGCCGGCCGGTCAGGGCAACAGCCGGGGCAACGGTCAGGGCAGCGGCTCGGCGTGGACCGGCAGGTGCGGGGACTGGTGGCCGCCGCTGGCGAGCATCCGGACCTCGCCGGCGTCGCTGATCTCGGCACGGACGATGCCGCTGGCGTCCTCGTACACCGGGTGTCCGCCCGGGCCCGTCGCGCTGGTGCGGACGACCACGACGACGTCCTGCGGGGCCTGGGTGCCGGGGGTGCCGGGGAAGGTGAGCACGTAACGGTTCGCGGGGGTCATCTCCATCTCCTGTCCCGATTGTCCCGATCTCCTGGTCCCGATGCGTGGCCGCGGTCGGCGGACCCGCCGGACGGCGGTCGGCCTACGCGGTGGCCTCGGCGGCCCGGGCGGGCGCGCCGCGGACCTCCAGCTCGGTGAGCAGCCGGGCGGTGGCCTCGGCGACCGCGTCCACGGCCCGGTCGAAGGCCTCGCGGTTGTACGCCGCCGGGGCGCGGAACCCGGACACCTTGCGGACGTACTGCAGCGCGGCGGCGCGGAAGTCGTCCTCGTCGGCGTCGAGCGTCACCGGCGGGCGCAACGTCTTGATGTTGCGGCACATGCACCCAGTCTCGCGCGTGGACGCCGTACTGGCGACCCCCTCCCGTCACACGCACCTCACGGCGGCGTCATCCGGCCGGATTAGGATGCCGGACGAACGAATCCCCCCGTCCCGCCGCGCCTCCCCGTCCGCGGGCGTCACCCCGGAGTCACCCCCTTGCCTCTCGCGCTGCTCGCGCTGGCCGTCACCGCGTTCGCCATCGGCACCACCGAATTCGCCGCCATGGGGCTGCTCCCCCAGGTCGCCGACGATCTGCACGTCTCCATCCCGCAGGCCGGCTGGCTGATCTCCGCGTACGCGCTGGGCGTGGTCATCGGCGCCCCGCTGCTCACCGCGCTCGCCTCCGGCCGGCCGCGCAAGGCCGTGCTGGTGGCGCTCGCCGGGCTGTTCGCCACCGGCAACCTGCTGTGCGCGCTGGCACCGGACTTCTGGACGCTGGCCGCCGCCCGGCTGATCACCGGACTGCCGCACGGCGCGTTCTTCGGGGCCGGCGCGGTGGCCGCGGCCGAACTGGTGGCCCCGGACCGCCGGGCCCGGGCGGTGGCCGTGATGTTCTCCGGCCTGACCATCGCCAACATCGTCGGCGTGCCGGCCGCCACGCTGCTGGGGCAGCACCTGGGCTGGCGGGCGACCATGCTGGTGGTCGTCCTGATCGCCGCCGCCGGGACGCTCGCCATCGCCCGGCTGGTGCCGTCGCTGCCCTCCCCCGGGCAGGCCGGGCTGCGGCACGAGCTGCGGGCCTTCCGCGACGGGCAGCTGTGGCTGGCGCTGGCCACCGTGGTGTTCGGCTGCGGCGGCTTCTTCGCCTGCTACAGCTACATCGCGCCGCTGCTCACCGAGGTGTCCGGGTACGCCACCGGCTCGGTGACACTGGTGCTGGCGCTGTTCGGGGTGGGGATGACGATCGGCAACGTGATCGGCGGGTTCGCGGCCGACCGGGCGCTGCGCCCGACGGTCTGCGCCGCCTTCGTGCTGCTGGCCGCCACCCTGGCGCTGTTCGCGGTGACCGCGCACGCCCGCTGGTCGGCCGCCGTCACGGTGGTGCTGATCGGGCTGTTCGGCTTCGCGATCGTGCCGGCGGTGCAGACGCTGGTCCTGCAGAAGGCGCGCAGCGCGCCGACGCTGGCCTCGGCGACGGTGCAGGGCGCGTTCAACCTGGCCAACGCGCAGGGCGCCTACTTCGGCGGGCTGGCCCTGGACGCCGGGTTCGGTTGGACGGCGCCGACCCTGGTGGGCGCAGGCCTGGCCGCTTCGGGCGCGCTGATCGCGGTGCTCGCCTGGGCGGCCGACCGGCGCCGGCCCGTGCCCGCCGCACCGGAGCCTGCCGCGACGGCTCCGGCCGCGGCGGCTCCGGTCGGCGTCCAGCGTTAGGGCTGGGGCTGGATCTGGGCCCGGGGCTGCGCCAGGGGTTCGAGCTCGCGGTGGGCGGCGGCCAGCAGCAGGTAGCCCTCGCCGTTGGCCTTGATGCCGGCCTTCTCGTCCTCGGTCAGCTCGCGGCGGACCTTGGCCGGGACCCCGGCGACCAGCGAGCCGGGCGGCACCCGCATGCCCTGCGGCACCACCGCGCCCGCCGCGACCAGCGAACCGGCGCCGATCCGGGCGCCGTTGAGCACGGTGGCGTTCATCCCGACCAAGGCGTCGTCCTCGACCACGCAGCCGTGCAGCACCGCGTTGTGCCCGACCGAGATCCGCTCGCCGACCACCAGCGGGAAGCCGGGGTCGGCGTGCAGGGTGCAGTTGTCCTGGATGTTGCTGTCCCGGCCCACGGTGATGGACTCGGCGTCGCCGCGCAGCACCGCCCCGTACCAGACGCCCGCGCCAGGGCCGATCGTCACGTCCCCGACCACGACGGCGTTCGGTGCGAGGAAGGCGCCCGGGTCGACGGTGGGCACCTTGCCCCCGACTGCGGCGATCAGCGGCTCTGCCATGTCTCGTCCTCCTGGTGACGGTCGGCCGTTCCTGTCGCCGGACAGCGTAGGGGGCGGATCCGCAGCACCCGTCCTACCCCTGCCCGCCGCAGACGCCGGCGTTCACCGCCCGCTGCCAGGCGGCGAGGGCCGCGGCCGGATCCGGCGCGTCGTAGAAGGTCGTGCTGTTGGCGAACTGGCGCTTCCCGTCGAGCGAGCCGAGCATCATCGTGCTGTAGCCGGGGATCCCGCCGGCGTGGCCCCAGAACGCACCGCACGGGGTGTCCACCCGCTGGAGGCCGAGCCCGTAGGCCTGGCCCCCGCCGTGGGCGGTGGTCTTCTGCATCTCGGCGAGTTCGGCGGGGCGCAGCAGCCGGCCGCCGAGCAGGGCGCGGATGAACGTCGTCAGGTCCGCGGTGGTGGAGATGCCCGCGCCGGAGGGGCCGGCCATGGAGGGGTTGAGCGAGGTGACGTCGGCCGGGCCGCTGTCGAGCTTGAGGTAGGCGTGGGCGTGCGAGCCGGGGATGACCGGGGAGTAGAGCGGCATCGAGGTGCCCGTCAGGCCGAGCGGGCGGATGATCCGGCGTTCCACCTCCTCGTTCCAGCCGTGGCCGGTGAGGCGTTCGATGATCAGCGCGACCAGGGCGTAGTTGGTGTTGGAGTACTGCCAGTCCTGGCCGGGGCGGAAGGCGGGCGGGTACTTGTCGGCGATGTCCACCTGGTCCTGCGGGCTGTAGGACGTGTAGCGGCCGGTGTCGAGCCAGTTCTGGTCGTAGGAGTTGAAGGCCGGGTCCTGGGTGTAGTCGGCGACGCCGCTGGTGTGGTTGAGGAGTTCGCGGACGGTGATGTCCGCGCTGTTCGGCACCGCGCCGGGCAGCAGGCTCTCCAGGCGGTCGTCCAGTCCCAGTCGTCCCTCGCCGACGAGTTGGAGCAGCACGGTGGCCACGAAGGTCTTGGTGGTGCTGCCGATCCGGAAGCGGCCCGCGGGGTCGGCGGGGGTGTCCGCGCCGAGCCGGGCGACGCCGCCGGCGGCGCGGTGGACGAGCCGGCCGTTCTCGCGCACGGCGGCGAGGGAGGAGGTGGCGACGTTCTTCGCGGTCAGGTCGGCGAGGGCGGTGTCGAGGGCCGTCCAGTCGGCGCTGCGGTCGGTGGCACTCGCCGGGCGGGCCGCGTCCTGGGCGGCGGCGGCCGGGGCGAGCGCGGCGATCAGGCCCGCGCCCGCGAGGGCCGCGACGGCGGCGCGCAGGGCCGGCCCGCGTCGGCGGCGCCGGGTGGTGGCGGCTGGGTCGGTGGTCATGACGTCCTCCCTGTTCCGGCCGGCAGGGCTGTCAACCTCCGCCGCTGCCATGGTCTTTGACACCATGGCAGGGCGACTGCGGGGCGGTCGTCAGCCTCCGGGGCGGCGCGCCTGCTACCTGGGGAGGGGCGTGACCCTGACGGGTTCCCGGAGTCGCGCCCCCGAGACGGGTCGGGGGCGCGACGGGCCTGGGCGGGCGGGTCAGGAAGCCGGCGCCTTGGTGCGCAGGATCTCGATGAACGCGCGCAGCCACGCCGGGTGGTCGGGCCAGGCGCGGGCCGAGACGACCACGCCGTCCACCACCGCCTCGCCGTCGACGAATTCGGCGCCCGCCGCCTTCACGTCCGGCGCCAGCGCCGGGTAGGCGGCGCTGCGGCGGCCGGACAGCACCCCGGCGGCGGCGGTGATCAGCGGGCCGTGGCAGATCTGTGCGACCGGCTTGTCGCCGGCGAAGAAGTGCTGGACGATCCGCTGCACGTCCGGGTCGTTGCGAAGGTACTCGGGGGCGCGGCCGCCGGGGATGACCAGCGCGACGTAGTCGGCCGGGTCGACGTCGGCGAAGGCGAGGTCGGCGGGCCAGGTGTAGCCGGGCTTCTCGGTGTAGGTGTCGTAGCCGTCGACGAAGTCGTGGACGACGAACTGGAGTCGCTTCCTGGTCGGGGCGGCGATGTCGACCTGGTAGCCCTCCTCGCGCAGCCGCTGGTACGGGTAGAACACCTCCAGCGACTCGGCGGCGTCCCCGGTGACGAGCAGGATCTTCGATGTCATCGCCGACATCCCTCCACATGGTCGAGCGTCCGACACGGCGTGGGCCCCGGCCGGTGGCCACCGGCCGCGGGCCCGGACCAACCTCCCGCACCGGCCGTGCCGTTGGCAACAGGGCGCACCGGGCGTACTGCGGCGCGTCACCGGGCGTACGCGCCTGCCGAGGGCCGTGCGCGCCGGGTCACCGCCCGGCTGCGGGCCGCGGCTGCCCGCGTCCTAGACTCCTGCTGCCCGCCACGACCGCACACCGGAGGAGCCCATGCCGGACCGCACCACCCACCTCGTCCTGCCCGGCTACCAGAACTCGGGCCCGGAGCACTGGCAGACCCGCTGGGAGGCCGCCGAACCGGACGCCTTCCGCCGGGTCCAGCAGGCGGACTGGGACCACCCCGACCAGAGCGACTGGATCGCCCGGGTGGACGCGGCGGTGGCCGAGGCCGCCGCCGACGGGCCGGTGGTGCTGGTCGCCCACAGCCTCGGCTGCGTCACGGTGGCCCGCTGGGTGGCCGCCGCGCCCGCCGGGCGGACCGCCGCGGTGCGCGGCGCGCTGCTGGTCGCCCCCGCGGACATCGACACCGCCGAAGTCCCGCAGCTGACCGGCTTCCGGCCGGTGGCCCTGGCGCCGTTCCCGTTCCCGGCCGTGGTCGTCGCCAGCACCGACGACCCGTGGGTCAGCCCCGAGCGGGCCCGGCTGTTCGCCGGCGCGTGGGGCGCCCGGTACGTCGAGCCGGGCGCGTACGGACACCTCAACTCGGACTCCGGGCTGGGCGACTGGCCGGAGGGCCGCAAGCTGCTCGCAGAGCTGTGACGCATCGGACGGGGGGACGATGAGGAACCGGATGCCGAAGGCCAGGCGCGTCCTGGTCCGGCTGCTGCTGGCGGGCGGGGCGGCCGCCGTGCTGCTCTACACCGAGGGGCAGTGGGAGAGCCGCTCGGGCGGGCTGATGCTGGTCGCCGACCTGCTCAACCGGCCCGAGCTGCTGCTCGGCGCGGCGCTGGCCGCGCTGATCGCCGCCGCCTGGCTGGGCGACCGGCGCACCGCCGTACGGACGGCCACCCGGGCGGTCACGGTGACGGCCGGGGTGGTGTTCCTGCTCGGCGTGCTGGCCGCGCACAAGGTCTCGGCGGCCGAGACGCGCAGCCGGGAGACCGCCCCGGCCCGCCCGGAGCTGGCCCTGGTCGTGGTGCACCGCTCGTACGCCACCGCGCCGAAGGACAACGACGACTGGCAGGTGCTGCTGGAGGTCGGCGCGGGCTGGTCCGGGCGGCGCTGGTCGCTGGCCCAGATCGGCCGGGCACCGGACGACGCCCGGCTGGTGGAGGCGAGTTGGACCGGCCGGGACCAGATCACCGTGGTCACCGACTCCTACCGGCGGGTCTTCAACCTGGACCAGGACACCGGCGAGCCGGTCGAGGCACGGTAGCGTCCGCGCTACGGCAGCCCCACCACGTGGGCGAGCAGGGCGAGCAGCGCCGCGTTGCCCGCCGCGCCCACGGCGGTGGCGGACAGGAAGCGGGCCGCACTGCCGTCCGGGAACGGGTTGACGAGCATCGCCGGCAGGAAGCCGGGCATCGTCCAGACGGCGGCGGTCCACTGCCGGACCGCGTTGGCCGCGCTGGTGCCCGCGCGCAGTTCGCGGGCGGCGGCTAGCCCGATCACCAGGTACCCGGCCAGGTAGCCGATCGAGGGCCAGAACACGGCGGGGACACCGAGGATGCTGTGCGGCATGGCACCCATCGTCCGCCGCCGGTCCGCGGCCCCGCCTGAGTACGGGTACTCAGGCGGGACCGGGCGGCTCACTGGTCCTGGTTGTCGCCGGGGTCGGCCGGCGCGGGGGGAGCCAACGGGGTGGACTGCCCGGGCTGCCCCGACGGCGTGGACGGCGCGGAGCGGCCGACCGGACTGTTCGGGTTGAGCGGACCGCCCGTGCTGCCCGGGGTGCTCAGGGTGCCGGGGCTGCTCGGGTTGCCGGGGCTGCTCGGGCGCTGCTTGCCCGAGCCGCTCCCGCAGGTGCCGGTCGGCGAGCCGCTGGGGGTGGCGCAGCTCGGGTCGCGCTTGGGCGGGTCCGGGATGTAGACCGTCGGGAAGTCCTTCTCCGGCATGTTCCGGACGGCGTCGCTCATCGCCTGCTCCCAGATCGGGCCCGGGCCGGTCGCGCCGAAGACCTCCTGCTGGTAGTGGCCGCCGATCCGGATGTTCTTCATCGGCACCTTGGTGCCCGGGCTGCCCAGCCAGACCGAGCCGGCCAGGTTGCCGGTGTAGCCGGTGAACCAGGCCGACTTCTTCTCGTCCGTCGTCCCGGTCTTGGCCGCGATCTGCCGGCGGTCGTCCAGCCTGAGCTCCTTGGCGGTGCCCTTCTCCGTCACCCCGAGCAGCACGCTGTTGATCACGTCGGCGGTGTCCGTGGACATCGCCTCGGTGCACTTGGCCGGGCTCACCGGGACGTCCTTGCCGTCCACCGTGGAGATCTTGTTGATCGCCAGCGGCACGCAGTAGGTGCCGCGGGCGGCGAAGCTCGCGTACACGTTGGCCATCGTCAACGGGCTCACCTCCTGGGTGCCGAGGCCGAGGGCGGGGACCTCTTCCAGCGGCTTGCCGTCGGCCTTGCCGGTGACGCCCAGCTTGTTGGCCATCTGCTTGACCGCGCAGAGGCCGATCTCCTGCTCCATCTGCACGAAGTAGGTGTTCACCGAGAGGGCCATCGCCTCCTTGAGCTCGTACGGGCCGACCTCGCGCGGGCTCTCGTTCGGGATGCTGCCCTCCTTCTTGCCCTTGTTCGGGTTCTTCCAGGTGCCGTCGCAGGTCCTCGTCGTCGGCCAGTCCATCCGGTTGGGCGAGTCGTACCGCTGGGTGGGCGGCAGGCCGGCCTCCAGGGCGGCGGCGGCCACGATCGGCTTGAAGTTGGAGCCGGGCTGGAAGCCGATGCCGCCGCCCATCGCCGCGTCCACGTTGTAGTTGACGACGGTCTGGTTCTTCTCCTTCGCCAGACCGTAGGGGCGGGTCTGCGCCATCGCCAGGATCTTGCCGGTGCCGGGCTCGACCATCGTCATCGCCGCCGAGACCGGGTCGGTGACGTACACCTGCTCGGAGACGGCGTTCTGGGCGGCGGCCTGCTTGTCCGGGTCCAGCGTGGTGTAGATGTTGAGGCCGCCGGTGTCCCACAGCTTCTTGCGCTCGGCGGCGCTCTTGCCGAACACCGGGTCCTGCTTGACCACGTGGCGCACGTAGTCGCAGAAGAAGCCCATGCCGGCCTGGGCGGTGATGCAGCCGTTCTGCGGGTCCCGGTACTTCAGGCCCAGCGGCGCGGCCTTGGCCTCCTTGGCCTGGTCCGCGGTGATGTGCTTGTTCTCGACCATCTTGTCGATGACGGTGTCCCGACGCTTCTGCGCGGCCACCGGGTGCAGCTTCGGGTCGTACTGGGACGGGTTCTGCACCAGCCCGGCGAGCATGGCCGCCTCGGGGAGGGCGAGGTCCTTCGCGTCCTTGCTGAAGTAGCGCTGGGAGGCCGCCTGTATGCCGTACGCCTGATGGCCGTAGAAGGTGATGTTCAGGTAGTTGGTGAGGATCTGATCCTTCGTCAGATCCTCCTCCAGCTTGATGGCGTACCGGAGTTCCTGGATCTTGCGGCCGAGCGTCTTGCGCTGCGCCTCCAGGACGGCCACCGGGTCGTCGCCGGCCTTCTCCACGTTGACGTTCTTCACGTACTGCTGGGTCAGCGTCGACGCGCCCTGGACGGCGGCGCCGCTCTCCGCGTTCTTGGTGATCGCCCGCAGGATGCCCTTGAGGTCGACGGCGCCGTGCTCGTAGAAGCGGGCGTCCTCGATGTCCACCTGCGCCTGGCGCATCAGCGGTGACATCTGCTCGGCGGGTATCACCGTGCGGTCCCGCTCGTAGACCTTGGCGATCAGGCCTCCCTTGGCGTCGAAGACCTGGGTGGCCTGCGTCAGCGCCGGCGCCTTGAAGTCGTCGGGGATGCTCTCGAAGCCCTCGGCGCTGCTCTTGGCCCCGAGCCCGACGGCGCCCGCCGCGGGAAGGATGAGGCCGGCCAGCAGGACACCGCCGAGAGTGCAGCAGCCGAGGAACGTGACCGTGTGACCCAGGAATCCGATCGGGGTCTCACGACGCCGCGGGCGCGGCACCCAGGTGTCGCCCGCGTCCGGGGCAGGTATGCGGCTCTTCGGTGACATAACTGGAACACTACGGCCGCGAATACCGTGCCAGGGCAGGGTGTTGGCGAAGCTTTGTCACAAATCCGCCACAGATTCGGCTCATTCCAGCCGGTCGGACGGACGCCCGGGTTCGGACAAGGACCGTTCGTCTACGGCCTGTTGATCCCGCCGTCCGCCGGTCGGCCGGCCCGCCCCTGCTCAGCCTGCCGGGCAGGACACGTCCCCGGCCGGGCGACGACCGGTGACCAGGAAGTCCGTCACCGCCGCGTCGCCGCAGGCGTTCCCGTTGGCCCGGTAGACGTCGTGGCCGCCGGAGTCCACCGTCACCATCCGGGCCCGATCACCCAGCGCCGCACGGAGCTTGAGCGCACCCGCGTACGGGGTGGCCGGATCCCGCAGGTTCTGCGCCAGCAGGATGTTCGCCGGGCCCCGGCCGGTCACCCGCACCGGCGGCTCGCCCGGCGCGAACGGCCCGAAGGCGCACGGCATCACGTTCACCGGCATGCCCGCGGTGAGCGGACGGGCGGCGCGCTCGGCGGCCACGTCCCGGACGTAACCGGCCGGATCGGCGGGCCAGCCGACGTCGTTGCAGAGGGTGCCGACCGACACGGCGATGGTGTTCTGCACCGCCTCGTCCGGCGGCAGCACCGGGGCGGGCAGCGGCCGACGGCCGAGGCCGACCAACATCAGCCGGGCCAGGTCGGGGAACTTGGCGTCCGCGTACAGGCTCTCCAGCATCGTCTCGCGCAGCACGTTGCCGCTCAGTTCCGCAGGGTTGGCGCCGGGCCAGGGCAGCGGCGCGGCGTCGAGGCGGGCGGCGAGGTCCAGGAACAGCGGGCGGACCTCGTCCGGGGTGTCCGCGACCCGGTCCGGGTTGCCCGGCGCCGAAGCCCACGCGGCGAAGTCCGGGAAGCGGTCCTCGGCGCCCCGGCCGAAGGCGGCGAGCCAGCCGCGCCCCACCCGCGACGGGTCCGGGTCGTCGTTGCTGTCCAGCACGATCCGGTCGGTGCGCCCGGGGAACATGGTGGCGTACACCGCCCCCGCGTACGTGCCGTACGAGGTGCCCCAGGCGGAGAGCCGGCGCTCGCCGAGGGCCTCGCGGATCCGGTCGATGTCCCGGGCCTCGTTCCGGGTGGAGATGCTGCGCAGCACCGGGCCGCCGTTGCGGGCGCAGGTCTCGGCGATCCGGCGGGCGGTGGCCAGGTTGTCGTCGATCGAGCCGTCCGCGGCCGGCCACGGGCGCAGCTTCACCATCGCGAGATCGGCGTGCTCCAGACCGCAGCTGACCGGCGTGGAGCGGCCCACGCCGCGCGGATCGAAGCCGACCAGGTCGTAGCGGTCGAGGACGGACTGCGGCAGGCGCTTCACCGCGCCGCTCGGGACGTCCACACCGGAGCCGCCCGGCCCGCCCGGGACGGTCAGCAGCACACCACGGCGCAGACCGGGCTTGGCGGCCGTGATCCGGGAGACGGCGATGGTGATGCGCTCGCCATCCGGGTGCGCATAGTCGAGCGGCACGGTGACGGTGGCGCACTGCTGGCGGGGATCGGCCTGGCCCGGGCAGGCCGTCCAGGTGAGGCGGTCCGAGCCGGCCGCGGCGGCGGGGTGGGCGGCGAGGGCGGTGACGGAGAGCGCGGCGGCCGCGGTGACCACGGCGAGGGTGCGGTTGAGGTTCGGCATGCCCGGAAGTCTTCCGGGCACGAAGACTTGGGCCCATCCGGGCAGCGGGCCGACCGGTGGTGGGGTAAACCCCCGCAAGCCCGACCGCACTTGACAGTGCGTCAAATCCTCCAGCGGATCCGGCTCGGAGGCCGGCGCACACGGCGGCTCACGCGGCCGGAAGCGAAGCCGCCGGCGGCGGTCAGGGCGGCAGGTCGAGCAGCGGCGTCAGAGCGGCCGGGCGCTGCTCGACCGGCAGATGGTCCACCGGGTGGAAGGCGCAGCCGAGGGCGGCCGCCCCGCCGTCACAGGTCCGGTCGTCGCCGACCATCAGCCCACCGCGCTCCGGCTACCGGAGGGTCAGGACGCGCGGGCCGTCCTCGGTGATGGCGACGGTGTGCTCGATGTGCGCGGCACGGCTGCCGTCCGTGGTGCGCAGCGTCCAGCCGTCCGGATCGGTGTGGTAGTCGCCCCGGCCGCCCGCCGTCAGCATCGGCTCCAGCGCCAGCACCAGGCCGGGGCGCAGCGGGTAACCCCGGCCCGGGCGGCCCTCGTTGGGTACGTGCGGGTCCTCGTGCATGCTCCGCCCGATGCCGTGCCCGCCGAAGCCTTCGAGCAGGCCGTAGCGTCCGGCGCGGGCGACCTTGCCGATGGCGTGCGCGATGTCGCCGATCCGGTTGCCGACCACGGCGGCGGCGATCCCGGCCTCCAGGGCGCGCCGGGTGGTGTCGATCAGTACCGCGTCCTCGGGCCGGGCGGCGCCGACGGTGAAGCTGACGGCGGAGTCCCCGGCCCAGCCGTCCAGGAGGGCGCCGCAGTCGATGCTCACCAGGTCGCCGTCGCGCAGCCGGTAGCCGCCCGGGATGCCGTGCACGACGGCGTCGTTCACCGAGGCGCAGATGACGGCCGGGAACGGCACGGGCGCGAAGGACGGCCGGTAGCCGAGGAACGGCGAGGTGGCCCCGGCCGCCCTCAGCACGCCGTGCGCCACCTCGTCCAGCTCCAGCAGGCTGACGCCCACGGCCGCCGCGTCCTGCACGGCGGCCAGCGCGTCCGCCACCACCCGCCCGGCTTCGCGCATCGCGTCCAGGGCGGCGTCCGACTTGATTTCGACCATGGTGGGTCGTCTCCCCTCAATCCAATTCTTATACCGGTATTTGTATCACGGTCGAAGGCGGGGCGGCCGCGCGGCAGGACGGGAGCACCGGAGCGGGGCGCACGGCGCGACCTCGCGGGAGCACGACGCGACCCCGGAGGGAGGGCCTAGTATCGACGGCATGGTGAGGACTCCACTGACCCCGTGGGAGCGCGAGCGCGGGGAGCGCTTCGGGGCGCTGCTGCGCGAGGCGCGCGGCGCGCGCAGCATGGTCGAGGTGGCGGCGGTGGCCGGCGTCTCGGCGGAGACGTTGCGCAAGATCGAGACCGGACGGGCGCCGACGCCGTCGTTCTTCACCATCGCCGCGCTGGCGTTCGCGCTGGATCTGTCGCTGGACGAGCTGGCGGCCGTGTGCGCGCTCCCGGAGGACGGCGAAGCCCTCTCGGCGTGACGCCTTAACGCTTTAACGCCTTACCGCTTTAACGCCTTACCGGCTTAACGGCCTTTTGCCGGGCCGGAATCGATCATCACCATTCGATGACCCGAGGCTCCGGACACCGCCACAGACGATCCTTGACGCGTTCAGACCACCGAGGGTAGCGTCCTTGATTGTCGGCCTTCAGCCGAGGGACAAACGGACCTGTCCCGACTGGGTTTCGCCGCCGGATCGCCCTCCGGATCCGCACCCTCGCAGCCTCGCGGCGCTATCGCCCCCGGAATTCCACTGTCCGCCGACGTGCGTTCCCGGATTCTCCCCGGGCACCTCCGTGCCCGGTCGCTGAACGATCCCCATTCGGTTTCTCTCCAGGAGTTGAACCCATGGCTGGTTCGCGCCCGATCCGCACTCCCAAGGAACTGCTCGCACAGCACCTGATCCAGGAGGATCAGGTCGCGGCGATCACCGATGTCGCCAAACGGTACGCATTGAGCATCACACCGGCGATGCGCAGCCGCATCGTCGAGCTGGACGACCCGGTGGCCCGTCAGTTCGTGCCCACCGAAGACGAGTTGACCTCCCTGCCGGAGGAGCGGGAGGACCCCATCGGCGACGATCCCTTCACCCCGGTGAAGGGCGTCACCCACCGCTACCCGGACCGCGTGCTGCTCAAGCCCGTCCTGGTGTGCCCGGTGTACTGCCGGTTCTGCTTCCGCCGGGAGGTGGTCGGCCCCGGCGACTCGATGCTGAAGGAGTCCCAACTCGCCGCCGCGCTGGACTACATCCGCTCCCACCCGGAGATCTGGGAGGTGATCTTCACCGGTGGCGACCCGTTCATCATGTCGCCCGACCGCCTGCGGCCGATCCTCAGGGCGCTCGACGGGATCGAACATGTCAAGGTGATCCGCTTCCACACCCGCGTGCCCGTGGTGGACCCGGACCGGGTGACCGAGGACCTGGTCGAAGCCCTCACCATGGACACTCCGGTCTGGGTCGTCGTGCACACCAACCACAGCCAGGAGATCGGCGACGGCGCGCGGCGCGCGCTGCGGCTGCTGGCCGGCTCCGGGATCCCGCTGGTCAGCCAGACGGTGCTGCTCAAGGGGGTCAACGACAACCCCGAGGCGCTGGAAGACCTGTTCCGCACCCTGATCGTCAACCGGGTCAAGCCCTACTACCTCCACCACGGCGACCTCGCCGTGGGCACCAGCCACTTCCGCACCACCATCAAGGAGGGGCAGGTGCTCGCCCGCAGCCTGCGCGGCCGCGTCTCGGGCCTGTGCCAGCCCACCTACGTGCTCGACATCCCCGGCGGCCACGGCAAGGTGCCCATCGGCCCGACCTACCTGAACGGGAACGGGACCGTGACCGACCCGTGGGGCATCACGCACACCTACCCGCCCAAGACCACCGAGGACTGACCGCCCCCGCCGAAGGGAACCACCGGCCCATGGTCTCCGAACCCACCCCGCGCCGGCCGAACCCCACCCTGCCGCCCCCGCCCCGGGGCTCCGGCACCGGCGTGCTCGGCAACGCCGTCCGCCACCCGGGAGGGACGCTGACGCTGATCGGGGCCTCGGCGATCTGGGGCCTGTGGACCACCGCGGAGAAGTACTCCATCCGGGGACTTCCCGTCATGACGGTGCTCGCCGTCTCCCTGTTCACCGCCGCCGCCCTGCCGTGGGCCGTCCTGCTGTACCGGGGCGGCCACCGGCGCCCGTCGCGCGACCAGTTGAAGCGCCTCGCCCTCCTCGGGCTGTTCGAGCCGATGGTGGGGTACGGGGCCATCGGACTGGGGATGGCGCGGATCGACGCCACCCAGGCGTCGATCCTCCGCGGCTCCGAGGCCTGTTTCGTCGTGGCGCTGGCCGCGGTGATCAGCCGCCGGGCACCCACGCCGCGCGGTGTCGGCGGCGTCGTGCTGGGCGCGGTCGGCGTCGCCGCGCTGGGCGGGAGCCACGCCCTGCTGGGGCTCGGCGTGGGGGATCTCCTGGTGCTGGCCGGGACGTTCGCCGCCGCGGCGGCCACCATCATCACCGGACGCGTCGTCAGGGAGACCGATCCGCTGGTCGCCACGGCCTACCAGTTCGGCTTCGGCCTGCTGTTCTCCCTGCCGCTGTTCGTGGGCCAGTGGGTCATCAGCGGCAGTCTGGTCACCGGCGGCGCCCGCCCGCTGCACTGGATCGTCGCGGCGGGCGTCTGCGGCGGCGGGCTGGCCGGGGCGTTCCTGATGTACAACTACGCCGTGACGCGGACCCCGGTCACCACGGCGGGCGTCCTGCTCAACATCATCCCGGTGTTCGGACTCGCCTTCGCCGTGGCGCTCCTGGGCGAGCGCATCGACGTCTGGCAGTACGTGGGGGCCGCGCTCATCCTGGCCGGGATCTTCCTCTTCTCGGAGATCCCCGGGGCGGACTCCGACGGCTGAGCCCCGACCGGCCGTCCCCG
The DNA here is from genome assembly GCF_044750105.1 of Kitasatospora sp. NPDC088861. Classification (NCBI taxonomy): domain Bacteria; kingdom Bacillati; phylum Actinomycetota; class Actinomycetes; order Kitasatosporales; family Streptomycetaceae; genus Kitasatospora; species Kitasatospora sp. NPDC088861. The sequence continues at coordinate 25,834 of NZ_JBIVJF010000016.1, read as the reverse complement.
ACGATGGTCCCGAACGGCGGCGGCCCGCCGGGCGCGTGCTGCGCCGGGCGGGCCGTCGTGGGGCGGGCCGGTGGCCGTGAGTCGGGCCGGTGACCGTGGGGCAGGGAGGTGGTCAGCTCACGGAGCTGTTGTAGCTGTCGATGGCGGGCTGGAGCTCCTTGGCCGCGTCGGCCAGGGCCTGCTGGGCGGTCTTGGAGCCGGCGATGGTCTGCTCGATGGCCGTCTCGACGCCCTTGCGGGCCTGCGGCATCACGCCGAGCAGGCAGCCGGCGGTGGCCGGGGAGGGCTTGGTGGCCTTGAGCTGCTCGATGGCCGTCTGGAACTGCGGGTACTTGGCCACCCACTCCTTGTCCTTGGGGTCGTCCAGGGACTTGCGGTTGACCGGGAAGTAGCCGGTGCCGGTGTGCCAGGCGGCCTGCTGCTCGGGGGCGGTGACGAACTTCTCGAACTCCCAGGCGGCGCGCTTCTCGGCGTCGGAGTGGCCGGGGCCGCTGATCCACAGCGAGGCGCCGCCGATGACCGGGCCGCCCTGGTCGGCGGCGGCGACCTTGGGGAAGGCCGCGGTGCCGACGGCGAACTTGGCGGCCTCGGTGTAGCCGCGCAGCACGCCGGTGGACTCCAGGTGCATGGCGACGGTGCCGGCCTTGAACGCGGCCTGGGCGTCGTCGGTGTTGCGGCCGGTGTTGGCCGCGTAGCCGCCCTTGACGAGGTCGGCCCACCACTGGACGATCTGCGCGCCCTGGGCGGAGTCGAAGACGGCCTTGCCGGCCTTGTTGGTGCGGCCGTTGTCCTGGTCGCAGTACATGGTGCCGGACTCGGCGAGCAGCTGCTCGACGAACCAGCCGTAGATGGCGGCGCCGAAGCCGTAGCGGACGGTCTTGCCGTCGGCGTCCTTCTTGGTCAGCTTCTTCGCCAGCTCGCCGAGGTCGGCGAGGTCCTTGGGCGGCTGGGCCGGGTCGAGACCGGCCTCCTTGAAGGCGTCGGCGTTGAGGTAGAGCAGCGGCATGGAGGAGTTGAACGGCATCGAGACGAGCTTGCCGCCGACGGAGTAGTAGTTGCGGATGTTCGGGTCGAGGTCGTCGAGGGCGAAGCCGTCCTTGTCGGCGAAGGCCTGGGCCGGGACGGTCTGCTTGGAGTCGATCATGAACCGGGTGCCGATGTCGTAGACCTGCACCAGGGCGGGGGTGCCCTTCTGCTGCACCGCGGCCTTGTACTTGGCGACCAGGTCGTCGTACTTGCCCTGGAACTGCGCCTTGACCTCGATCTTGCCCTGGTGGGCGGCGTTGAACTGGCTGACCAGCCCGGTGAGGACCTCGGCGTTCTTCCCCGTCATCGAGTGCCAGAACTCGACGCCGGTGACGCCCGAGGCCTGGTCGAGCGCCTGGGCACCGGGGACGGCGTCGGAGGAGCCGCCGGAGCCGGAGGTGGAGTCGCCGGAGCTACAGGCGGTCAGGGACAGGCCGGCCACCAGCAGGGCCGCGAGCGCGCGGGCACTCTTCTTCACGGGAGGGTTCTCTCTCTGTCGGGAGGGACGTGCTCGAAGGAGCGGGAGGAAGCGGCGGAGCGGGTCAGCGGACGGCGCCCGCGGTGAGACCGCGGACGATGAAGCGCTGGCCGAAGACCACCAGGGCGAGCGTGGGCAGCAGGGAGAGCACGACGCCGGCCAGGATCAGGCCCGGATCGGACATCTCGGAGTCGCGCAGCGAGGTGAGGCCGATCTGCAGGGTCTGCATGTTCGCCGTGCGGGTGATGATGAGCGGCCAGAAGTACTGGTTCCAGGCGGACAGGAAGACGTAGATCGACAGCGCCGCCAGGGCCGGCTTGTTGAGCGGGACGACGATCCGCCACAGGAACCGCCAGTGGCCCGCGCCGTCGATCCGCGCGGCGTCGCGCAGTTCGCCGGGCAGCTGCCGGAAGGCCTGCCGCAGCATGAAGGTGCCGAAGCCGGAGGCGAGGAAGGGCAGCACCAGGCCGAAGTAGGTGTTCCCGAGCCCCCAGCCGGACAGTGTCAGGTAGTTGGGGATGATGATGGCCTCCCACGGGACCATCAGCGTCGCCAGGAACACCCCGAACACCACGGCCCGCGCCTTGAGCGGCAGGAACACGAAGGCGTACGCGGCGAGGACCGAGGTGAACAGCTGGGCGAGCGTGATGACGGTCGCCACGATCGCCGAGTTGGCGTACTGCCTCGCCAGCGGGACGGTGTCGACGGCGCCGGCGAAGTTCCGCCCGGTGACCGAGTGGGGCACCAGCGCCGGCGGGTAGGAGGAGAGTTCGGACGGGCTCATGAAGGCGCCGGCGATCGCGTAGTACACCGGGAAGGCCACGGTGACGACGGCGACGGCGAGCAGCAGGTAGACGGCGGCACGGCCGAGCAGGTCGCGCGGCGAACGACCGGCCAGCACGCGGGGGCGCGGGCGCGGCGCGGCGGCCCCGTCCTGGACCCCGGGCCCGGCCTCGGTGGCGGTCACGGTCATGCGTAGTGCACCTTCCGCTCCAGGACGCCGAACTGGACGGCCGTGCAGGCGAGGACGACCACGAGCAGCACCACGGCCTGGGCACTCGCGGTGCCGAAGTCGCTGGAGCCGTAGGCGAAGGCCTTCTCGTAGACGGAGTAGACGAGGGTCCGGGTGGCGCCGTCGGGGCCGCCCTTGGTGAGGATGTGGATCTGGCCGAAACTCTGCAGCGAGTGGACGGTGGAGACCACGGTCAGGAAGAACAGGTTCGGACCGAGCATCGGCACGGTGATCGAACGGGCCAGCCGCAGCCCCGAGGCGCCGTCGATCCGCGCGGCCTCCAGGATCTCGCCGGGGATCGAGCCGATGCCCGCGGACAGCACCAGCACGTTGTAGCCGAGGCTCATCCACACCGTGGTGACGGCCACCGAGACCAGCGCGTACCGGGAGTCGGTCAGCCAGCCGATCGGGCCCAGCCCGACGTGCGAGAGCAGGCCGTTGAGCACCCCGCTGGCGGGGTTGAAGAACACCGCGAAGACCACGGACGCGCTGGCCACCGAGAAGGCGAAGGGCAGCGCGAACGCGGAGCGCAGCAGCCGCACGCCCCGGATCCGGTTCTCCAGGAGCAGCACCAGCACCAGCGCGCCCAGCACGCCGGGCACCACGGTGAGCAGCGTGAACAGGGCGGTGGTGACGAGCGTGCGCCGGAAGTCCGCCGAGGTCAGCAGCTCGGTGTAGTGCTTCAGCCCGACGTAGCGCGAGGGCGCGCCGAACAGGTCGTTGGCGTGTCCGCTCAGGTAGATGGTCCGTCCCAGCGGGTAGCCGATGAAGAGGACGAAGACCACCAGGGAGGGCAGCAGGAAGGCCCAGGCGAGGCCGTGCTCACCCCAGCGGCTTCGGCGGCCCGGGTGGGGCTTGGTGTGTGGTGCGGTCGGCATGGGTTTGCGCGTCCCGCCTTTCGTTGCGTCGGTTCCGGCCGAAACCGTGTCCTGCCCACACGACGGGTCGGAAACCCCACGGTGAGCAACGGGTGTCGGTGGGATTACGCGTTCGCGTCAGATTCGGCCGGTCGTGGGCGGACGGGCGTTGGGGCGCGTCCCCGGCCGGTCGTGGGCGGGCAGGATGTGCGGCGCGCCCCCGCCCGTTCCGGTACGCCCTCCGGTGGCACCGGACTGTCGGTGGGGCGTCGTACGGTTCCCGGACTGTCGGTGGGGCGTCGTACGGTTCCCGGATGGACGACACCGAATTCGACATCCGGGCCGCGATGGCCGAATCCCTGCGGGGCCGCGCGGGCGCCCGGGCGCTGGTCGAGGGCTTCGCCGCCTACTGGGGCGAGCCGCTGCGGCCCGACGACGGCTTCACGGACGCCGAACTCGACGCCGCCGAAGGGCGCCTGGGCCTGCGGCTGCCGGCCGCGCTGCGCGAGGCGTACCTGCTGTTCGGCCGCCGGGAGGACCTCACCGGCAACCACAACCGGCTGCTGTCGCCGGAGGAACTGTTCGTCCTGGACGGCGCTTTGGTGTACCAGGAGGAGAACCAGGCGTGCGCGCACTGGGGCGTCCTGCTGGCCGACCTCGACCAGGACGATCCGCCGACGGTGGGCCGGCTCGACCTCGCGGACAAGTCGGAAGAGCGCTGGGAGCCCTGGGAGGAGCGCTTCTCGACGGCCGCGACGGCGATGGTGATGGTGGAGAAGCTGTTGCAGGACGACGAGTTGAGCGTGTTCGCCGAGTCCGGAGTGGAGGTGCCGGAGGGGCTGGCGGAGCTGCCCCGGCTCGGCCGTGGCTGCCGCTGGTTCACCGGGCCGGACGTGCTGGTCGTCGAGCTCGACGAGGACCTCGTGGTGGCCCGGGCCCGGACCGAGGAGGCCCGGGGCGCACTGGCCGAGCAGTGACCTGACGGCCCAACGACGGTGCGCCGACCGGTCGTTGGGCCATGGGTGGATCAGGCGTTGGCCCAACGACGGGGCGCCGCGCGGCCGTTGGGCCACGGGTGGATCAGGCGGTGGCGCCGCCGTCCAGGACCAGGTCGGCGCCGACGGTGAAGCCCGCCTCGGACGAGGCCAGGTACAGCACCGCGGCGGCGACCTCCTCGACCGCACCCGCCCGGCCGACGGGGAGGCTGTCCTTCATCCGCGCGGCCTTGTCGTCGGCGTTCTCGCCGGGCCGGGTGGACATGCTGGTGTCCACCGGGCCGGGGCTCACCATGGTGATCCGGACTCCGTCCGCGATGTGGTCGAGGGCGGCGCTGCGGGTCAGCGCGGTGACGGCGGCCTTGCTGGCGGCGTAGGCGCCGAGGCCGGGCACACGCATGTGGACGCCGAGGTTGGAGGAGATGTTGACGATCGCGCCGCCGCCGTGGGCCCGCATGTGGCCGATCTGGTGCTTCATGGCGAGCCAGGTGCCGGTCAGGTTGACCGCGAACACCCGGTGCCACTCGTCCTCGTCGATGTCGGCGACCGGGCCGACGGCGCCGAACACCCCGGCGTTGTTGACGGCGACGTCCAGGCCGCCGAGGAGTTCGACGGTCTCCCGGACCAGCCGGGCGGCGTCCTGACCGTCCGCCACGTCGCCGGTCAGCGCGACGGCCTTGCCGCCCGCCTGCTCGATCAGCTCGACCGTCTCGGCGAGCGGGCCCGCGCTGCGGCCCGCGACCGCGACCCGGGCGCCCTCCCGGGCGAAGGCGAGCGCCACGGCCCGTCCGATACCGCTGCCGCCGCCGGTGACCAGGACGGACTTGCCGATGAAACGCGTGGTCATGAGAGGTGCTCCTTGATCTGGATGGTGCGTTCTGGTGCGGTGTCGGTCTCTGTGGTGGTCTCGGGAGTCACCCGCGCCGGCATGGCGACGGCGAGGGCGGTGAGCGCCAGGGCGGTGCCCGCCGCCGCGAAGGCCGCGGCGTAGCCGCCGACCACGCTCGGGCGGGTGGCGGCGAGCGCCATCAGGGCGGCCACCCCGGCGGTGGGGCCGAGTTCCATCGCGGTGTTGAGCACGCCCGCGGCGAGGCCGGTCCGTTCGGGCGGCACGCCCGCGGTGGCGAGCACGGCCGCGCCGGCGAAGGCGGTAGCGGCCCCGGTGGGCAGCAGGAGCAGCCCGGGCAGCAGCCCGGTGGCGTAGTCGCTGCCGGGCGCGAGGCCCGCCAGCAGGCCGAGCCCGGCCGCCGCGAGGGCGAGTCCTCCGGCGGTGACCGCGACGGCGCCGTAGCGGGCCGTCAGCGGCCCGGCCAGGCGACCGGCCGTCAGCAGTGCCGCCGCGTACGGCAGGAAGGCGGCGGAGGTGGCCAGCACGCCCCAGCCGCGGACCTGTTGGAGGTAGAGCGCGAGCAGCAGGAAGGTCAGCGCGGTGCCGGCGGCGGTCGCCATGACGGCGGCGAGGGCGGTGGCCCGGCGGCGGTCGGCGAGGAAGCCGGGCGGCAGCAGCGGGTCGGCGGTGTGCCGTTCGACGGCGGCGAAGGCGCACAGCAGGGCGAGCCCGGCGGCCAGCGGCAGCAGCGTCCCCGGGCTTCGCCAGCCGTGGTCGGTGGACGCCACCAGCCCGTAACTGGCCGCGCAGACACCGGCGGCGGCCAGGGCGGCGCCGGGCAGGTCCAGCCCCGGCCGGCCGACGGCCGACGGTCGGCCGGCGGGTTCGGCGGGCGGCAGCGAGCCGGAGCGGACCAGGCCGACGAGGGCGACCAGCACGGGCACCGCGAACAGCCAGCGCCAGGAGACCCAGGCGGCGACGGCGCCGGAGAGCAGGTTGCCCGCCGTGGCGCCGAGCACCGAGAGGCCGCCCCAGGCGGCCATCGCCCGCCGGTATTCGGCGGGTCCGGGCCGCAGCACCCGGACCACGGCGACCGCCGCCGGGGCTGCCAGGGCCGCGCCGACGCCCTGGGCGAAGCGGCTCGCCAGCAGGACGGGGTAGCCGGGCGCGAGGGCGCAGGCGATCGAGGCGGTGCCGAGCAGGGCCAGGCCCACCCTCAGCAGCCGGCGGCCGCCGTGGCGGTCGGTCAGCCGCCCGCCGAGGAGCAGCAGGGCGCTGAAGGAGAGCCCGTAGGCGGCGCTCAGCAGCAGCACACCGGACGGGCCGAGCCCGAACTCCCGGGCCACCAGGGGCAGTGGCACGGACAGGATCATGATCGTGAAGATCAGCGTGGCCTGCACGCCGCCGAGCAGGGCGAAACCGGGCCGGTCGGCCGTGGCGACACTCATGGAACCCCCCCCTCTCCATAATGACCGTTCGGTCCAGTATTGGGACAGCAAGAGGCGACCTCCACCGTCGCCCCGCCATCGCCCCACGATCCGCCAGTCGACCCGTCAGTCGAGCAGCACCAGCGCCTGCTCGGCGGCGTCCCGCACCCGGGACGCGCCGTCGGCGGTCCGGCCCAGCACCCGCACGCCCTGCAACAGCACCAGCAGCATCCGGGCCAGCGCCCTCGGGTCCCGCCCGGCGGGCAGTTCGCCCTGCGCCTCGGCCCGGACCAGGGCGGCGGTCAGCACCGTCTCCAGGTGGCCGAGCCCGGCCTCCACCCGGCGGGCCGCCGAGGGGTCGCGCGCGGCGAGCTCGACGGCGGTGTTGGTGATGAAGCACCCGCGCTTCAGCCCGTCCTCGGCGGACTCCGCCGCGAACCGGCGGACCAGCGCGCGGACGGCCGGCAGCACCGGGCCGGGCTGGGAGAGCTCGGCCAGGAGCACCGGGTCGGCCTGCTCGCCGTACCGCTCCAGCGCCCGCAGGAACAGTTCGTGCTTGCTGCCGAAGGTGGCGTAGATGCTCGCCCGGGCGATCCCGAGCTCCTCGACCAGGTCGGCCATCGAGGTGGCCTCGTAACCGCGCCGCCAGAACAGCTCAAGGGCCGACTGGAGCACGGCGTCCGGGTCGAATTCCTTCGTTCGCGCCATGGGTGAACGCTAACCCTTTCCAGAACGGTCGGTCAAGATCCTCCCCGAAGGTCGCACACGTGGGATCTGACGGAGCATTGCCAAGTGGACTAGACCAAGGCTACCCTTACCGCCCCGTACCTCCTCCTCCCCCCACAGGAGGCGTTTCCCCATGCCCGCGAACCTTCCCACCTCTCCCCAGCAGGCGGCCGAGGCCGCCCGCCCGCTCGTCCTGACGGCCTTCCGGGTCGTCGTCGGGCTGCTCTTCGCCTGCCACGGCGCCGCCTCGCTCTTCGGCGTCCTCGGTGGCACCAAGGGCGGCGGCACCGTCCCGCTCGGTCAGTGGCCCGGCTGGTGGGCCGCGCTGATCCAACTGGTCGGCGGCGCCCTGGTGCTGCTCGGCGTCGGCACCCGGACCGCCGCCCTGCTCTGCTCCGGCTCGATGGCGTACGCCTACTTCACCGTGCACCAGGAGCACTCCCTGCTGCCGCTGCAGAACGGTGGCGAACCCTCCGTCATGTTCTGCTGGGCCTTCCTCGCCATCGCGGTGCTCGGCTCCGGCCCCTACGCCCTGGACCGGCTGCTGGCCCGGCGCACCACGGCCGAGCCGGCCGCCCAGCCCGCCCCGGCCGGGGCACACCAGGGCCAGACCGGCTGAGCACCCGGCCCGGCCCAGGGCCCGACGAGCGGCTCGACGGACTGACTGTGCGGGGTCAGTCCTCGGCCAAGTGCCGTTCCACCGAGGCGACCTTGGCGGTGAGCCCGTCGGTGACCCCGGCCCGGTCGTCGATCTTGATGACCGTGCTCACCCGGCCGCTGTAGGCCTTCACCGCCTCGATCGCCGCCCGGATCACCGGCATCACCTCGTCCCACTCCCCCTCGATGCTGGTGAACATCGCGTCGGTCCGGTTGGGCAGTCCGCTCGCCCGGACCACCCGGACGGCTGCTGCCACCGCCTCTCCCACGTCCTCGCCGATCCCCAGCGGGGTCACCGAAAAGGCTGCGATCACGGCTCTGCGCTCCTTCCGCCGACGGCACTCACCGGCAGCACTGGTCGTGGCCGGGACCAGGTTCCGGTCCGGGCCGCGACCAGGCTAACCAGCCTTGCCGGCGCTCACACCACGGTCGGCAGCGGCGGTTCGACCGCGAGCGGAGCAGTGGCGCGGGCCCGGTGCTGGGCGGCCCACGCGGTGAGGGCCACCGTGCAGGCGTGGTCCAGGTGGCGCAGCCCGGACCAGTCGAGTTCCACCGGCCGGTCGGCCGGCAGCCGTTCCAGGGCGTCCAGCAGCCGGGGCAGCCGCAGGAAGGTCGCGTTGCCGGTGAGCCGGACGCGCTGCAGGGCCTCGCCGGACGGCAGGACCAGTTCCTCCAGGCCGATCTGGAGGTGCGAGGTCTGCCAGGCGGACTTGGCCACGGCCAGGCCGATGCCGATCAGCACCCCCTCGAACAGGTCGGTGGCGATGATGGCGCTCGCGGTCACCGCGAGCACCAGCGCCTCGCCCCGGTGGCCGCGGCAGAGTGCGGCGATCCGCCGCAGCGGGACGAGCTTGGCGCCGGCGTGGACCAGGACGGCGGCCAGCGCGGTGAGCGGGACGAGCCCGAGCACGCCGGGCAGCAGCGCGGTGAACAGCAGCAGCCAGAGCCCGTGCAGGGTGCGCGAGGCCTTGGTCCGCGCCCCCGCCTGGACGTTGGCCGCGCTGCGGACGATCACCGCGGTCATCGGAAGGGCGCCGAGCAGCCCGCAGACGGTGTTGCCGATGCCCTGGGAGGTCAGCTCGCGGTCGTAGTCGGTACGCCGGCCGTGGTGCATCCGGTCGACGGCGGCGGCGCTGAACAGCGTCTCGGCGGAGGCGATCAGGGTGAAGGCGACGACCGTACCGAGGCCGGCGGTGCCCGCCACCGCGCCGAGCGCGGCACGGTCGGGCAGGTGGACGACGTCGAGCAGGCCGGACACCCGGACCCTCGCCACCGGCAGGTCGGCGGCGGCCGTGACGGCGGCGGCCAGCCCGACCGCGGCCAACGGCGCGGGGACGCCGCGGGCGACGCGCCCGGGCAGGTACTTCCAGCCGACCAGCACGAGCAGGGTGGCCAGGCCCAGGGCGACCGCGCTCGGGTCGGCCACGCCGGTGACCACGTCCGCCAGCAGGTCGGGCAGTCCGGCGATCTTCTCCGGCCCGGTGGCCGGGGCGCGGCGGTCGGCGAGCGCGTACAGCTGGCCGAACAGCAGGGTCAGTCCGATGCCGGCCAGCATGCCGTGCACCACCGAGGCGGACATCGCCCGGAACCAGCGGCCGAGCCGGAGCGCTCCCATCGCGATCTGGAGCAGCCCGGTGCCGAGGACGAGCAGGCCGAGGGCGGTGACGCCGAAGCGCTGGACGGCGTCGTAGACCAGGACGGTCAGCCCGGCGGCCGGGCCGCTGACCTGGAGGCTGCTGCCGGGCAGGAGGCCGACGACCAGGCCGCCGACGATGCCGGTGACCAGACCCAGTTCGGCGGGGACGCCGGAGGCGACCGCCACCCCGACGCACAGCGGCAGGGCGACCAGGAACACCACCAGCGAGGCGGGCAGGTCGTAGCGCCAGGGGACGGCGCGCAGCACGGCGAGCGGGGGCCGGCGGCGGCCCGGCGGGGCGGCCTTGCCGGGGTGGCCCGGCGGGGCCTTGCGGCGGCGGGGCGTTCGGCTCACCCGGTCACCACCGGGGGGCGGGCAGGGAGACAGCGCATGGCGGCGTTCCTTTCGCGCGCCCGCCGCTGCGGGCACGCCGTCACAGGGGGGGGTGAGGAGGTCGCAGGGGGGTGAGGAGAGGGAAGGGAGGTCGACCGCGCGGAGGGGCGACAGCGGTACGGCCGCAGGTCCGGGCGGACCGGACGGCGGCGGCGGGTGTCGGGTCGGTGCGGCCAGGGGGTGCGTCCCTCGCTCGGGTGCGGCGGACCGGGCACGCTGGTCCTGGACGGGACCGGCCGCCGGAGCTCCCCCACTCCCGGACCGTCCCGAATCCCCCTGCCACGGCCTCAGTTGGACATCACGGGCCCGGCGTGCCACCGACGGTACCCAGAGGTGCGGGGTGGGCCGACCTCGGGCACCGTCCCTTCACCCGCACTGCACACCGGCCGCGCTTTCCGGCGCGGAACGACCGGCTCCCCGGGCACACCAGCGCGATCGGCGCCCACCTGTACGAGCCCGGCCCCGTCTCCCCGCCCCTCGGACGCCCGCGGCGACCTGCGGTTTCACCCCCCGGGGCCGGCTTCCACATTCTGTTGGACCTCCCCTTGACGCCCCGCCGAGGCCAGCCGTACCGTATTTCCACATACAGAAACCGTTCTTCCGTATGGTGGAATTCTGGAGATGAGCCCTCCGACCCACTGCGGGCCGACGCAGGAGATACCCGATGCCTCGTATGACAGCCGCCCGCGCGGCCGTGGAGATCCTCAAGCTCGAAGGCGTTGAGGTCGCGTTCGGCGTGCCGGGCGCGGCCATCAACCCGTTCTACGCCGCGCTCAAGGCCTCCGGCGGGATCAGGCACACGCTGGCCCGGCACGTCGAGGGCGCCTCCCACATGGCCGAGGGCTACACCCGCGCCAAGGCCGGCAACATCGGCGTCTGCATCGGCACCTCGGGCCCGGCCGGCACCGACATGATCACCGGTCTGTACTCGGCGATCGCCGACTCCGTCCCGATCCTGTGCATCACCGGCCAGGCCCCCGTCGCCCGCCTGCACAAGGAGGACTTCCAGGCCGTCGACATCGCCTCGATCGCCAAGCCCGTCACCAAGGCCGCCACCACCGTGCTGGAGGCCGCACAGGTCCCCGGTGTGTTCCAGCAGGCCTTCCACCTGATGCGCTCCGGCCGTCCGGGCCCGGTCCTGATCGACCTGCCGATCGACGTCCAGCTGACCGAGATCGACTTCGACCCCGAGGCCTACCAGCCGCTCCCCGTCTACAAGCCCGCCGCCAACCGGATCCAGATCGAGAAGGCGCTCGCGCTGCTCCAGGCGTCCGAGCGCCCGCTGATCGTCGCCGGCGGCGGCGTCATCAACGCCGACGCCGCCGAACTGCTGCGGGAGTTCGCCGAGCTGACCGGCGTCCCGGTGGTCCCGACCCTGATGGGCTGGGGCATCGTCCCCGACGACCACGAGCTGAACGCCGGCATGGTCGGCCTCCAGACCTCGCACCGCTACGGGAACGAGAACTTCCTCGCCTCCGACTTCGTCCTGGGCATCGGCAACCGCTGGGCCAACCGCCACACCGGCGGCCTGGACGTCTACACCGCGGGCCGCACGTTCGTCCACGTCGACGTCGAGCCCACCCAGATCGGCAGGATCTTCGCCCCCGACCTCGGCATCGCCTCCGACGCCAAGGCCGCGCTGGAGCTCTTCCTCCAGGTCGCCCAGGAGCTCAAGGCCGCCGGGCGGCTCAAGGACCGCAGCGAGTGGGCCGCCGCCACTCAGGACCGCAAGGCCCGGCTCCAGCGTCGCACCCACTTCGACGACGTGCCGATCAAGCCGCAGCGCGTCTACGAGGAGATGAACAAGGCGTTCGGCCCGGACACCCGCTACGTCACCACCATCGGCCTCTCCCAGATCGCCGGCGCGCAGTTGCTGCACGTCTACCGGCCGCGGCACTGGATCAACTGCGGCCAGGCCGGCCCGCTCGGCTGGACCATCCCGGCCGCGCTCGGCGTCGCCACCGCCGACCCCGAGGGCCAGGTCGTCGCGCTCTCCGGCGACTACGACTTCCAGTTCATGGTCGAGGAGCTGGCCGTCGGCGCCCAGCACCGCATCCCGTACGTCCACGTGCTGGTGAACAACGCGTACCTGGGCCTGATCCGCCAGGCGCAGCGCAACTTCGACATCGACTTCCAGGTCAAGCTGGAGTTCGAGAACATCAACGCGCCGGAGCTGGGCGTCTACGGCGTGGACCACGTCCGGGTCGCCGAGGGCCTGGGCTGCAAGGCGATCCGGGTCACCGAGCCCGAGGGCCTGCTGCCGGCCTTCGAGGAGGCCAAGAAGCTGGCCGCCGAGTTCCGCGTCCCGGTCGTCGTCGAGGCGATCCTGGAGCGGGTCACCAACATCTCGATGGCCGCCGCCGACATCGACAAGGTCAACGAGTGGGAGGAGATCGCCACCCTCCCCGAGCACGCGCCGACCGCCGTCAAGCCGCTGGCGCCCTGAGCCCGCCGCGGGCCGCTCGGGGCGGGATCCGGCCCGGATCCACCACTGCGCCCCGCCCCGAGTGGCCCGGACGCGCACCGGGTACAAACCGGAAGACGCTCGCGCCCGACCTCCGTGCGCGGGCCCGGAGCCCCCTGGAGCGGACACCATGCCCTTCAGCATGAGCAAGGCCGAGCGCGAGCGGTTCCTCGCCGCACCCCACGTCGGTGTGCTGGCCGTCGACTCCGGCGCCGGAGCGGACCGGGGGCCGCTGGCCGTACCGGTCTGGTACACCTACGTCCCCGGCGGCCTGCTCACCGTCGTCACCGGCCGCGACTCCGTCAAGGCCCGGCGGATCCGCGCCGCCGGGCGGTTCACCCTCTGCGCCCAGCGCGAGCAGGGCCCGGCCGCGTACGTGAGCGTCGAGGGCCCGGTGGTGGCGGTCGAGGACCGGCTCGACCGCGACGAGTGGGCCGCCCTCGCGAACCGCTACCTGTCACCCGAGGCCGCGCGCGACTACCTGGCCTCCGCCCGGGAACAGTTGGCCGCCGACATCACCTTCCGGATGCAGCCCGAGCGCTGGTCGAGCGCCGACTTCTCATCCTTCGGGGCCGACCTGTCGCAAGACCGGTAGGTCGGGCTCGGTCCAGGTGGTCGCGGCCACTACGGTGGCCAGGCGACCACCTGTTCCGCACTCCTTTCGAAAGGACCACCACCGTGAGCCTGTACGACATCCCGCTCCGCACCCTCACCGGCGAGCCCACCTCGCTGGCCGAGTACAAGGGCAAGGCGCTGCTGATCGTCAACGTCGCCTCCAAGTGCGGCCTGACCCCGCAGTACACCGGCCTGGAGAACCTCCAGCAGCGGTACGCCGCACGCGGGTTCACCGTGCTGGGCTTCCCCTGCAACCAGTTCGCCGGGCAGGAGCCGGGCAGCGCCGAGGAGATCCAGACCTTCTGCTCCACCACCTACGGCGTCACCTTCCCGCTGTTCGAGAAGATCGACGTCAACGGCGACGACCGGCACCCGCTGTACCGGCAGCTGACCCAGGTCGCCGACGCCGAGGGCGAGACCGGGGACGTCAGCTGGAACTTCGAGAAGTTCCTGATCTCCCCCGACGGCACCGTGGCCGCCCGGCTGCGGCCGCGGGTCGAGCCGGAGTCGGCCGAGCTGATCGCGGCGATCGAGGCCGTCCTCCCGGCCTGACCCCCACCCACCCGCCGACGGACCGGCCCCGGGCACCCGCCCGGGGCCGGTCCGTCGTTCCCCCGAGCCGTCGAGCAGCCCCTCTCGATTGCCGAGTCGGCCTCGACTGAACTGGGCCAGTAGAACTGCGCACGGCCCGTATCACCCGCCGCCGGGCGTTCGGTACGGCCTCGGCAGTGGGCAGCACGCGAAAGCCGAACGGGGCAGGGGTGACCGTTTGGCGAGTGGCGACGGACATGAGCGCGGACCTTTCAACCGGACGAGGTCGGCAGGGGGCCGATTCGCGCCGGGATTCACCCGGCAGGTAGCTACAGAACCGCCTCCAACGCCGGTGAACCAGAGCAGAATAGAAGCGGCAATGAGGCATCCGTGCTGCAAACCCGGGCATGACCTGGCCTGTTATGGCTGCAGACGAACTGACGTACCTCCGGAGGACGCGGGATGGCATCCAGGAGGTCCCGGCTGATCCAGCGCAGGGAGGCGGTCGGGCACACCCAGGAATCCCTGGCTGAAGCCCTCGACGTGGACCGTACGACCGTGGGGCGATGGGAGAGCGGCAGAGGCGCCCCACAACCCTGGATGCGGCCGAAGCTCGCCCGCGCCCTGAAACTCTCGGTCGACCAGTTGGCCGACTTGCTGGCAGCACCCCCTGCAGTCGCCGAAGCAGTTCCACCGTCCAACAGCGTCAGCGAAGCCTCGCTTCTTGTGCCTGCCCGGCGCACGGACCACGACAACGACCTCGTATCGGCCGTGGCAGCCGACTCGGCAGAGTCCGCGCTGTTCCTCCGTTTCGCGAGCGCGTCCAACGTGGACGACACTCTGCTCGAACAGATCGACGCGGACATTGCGAGGCTGGCAGGGGACTACGTGAGCAAGCCGGTGTTCGAGCTCTTCCACGACATCGGTACCCTCCGGCGAGGAGTGTTCGACTTACTCCGAGGTCGCCAACACCCTTACCAGGCAAGCCATCTCTACCTGCAGGCCGGGCGCCTGTGTGGCCTGGCCACCCATGTCGCCCTCGACCTCGGCCAGTACACAGCTGCGGCTACGCATTCGCGAACAGCCTGGCGCTGCGCGGAGTCAGCCGGCCACAACGGTCTCCGGGCCTGGATCCGATCCGTCCAGTCCCTGATCGCCTACTGGCAGCAGGACCACGGCCAGGCGGCCGAGCTGGCCAGAGCCGGGCTGCCGTATGCGGACAGCGGGACGATCGCAGCCCGCCTGCTCAGCCTCGAAGCACGGGCTGCTGCGGCGCTCGGCGACAGCGCGAGCGCGCTACGGGCCGTGGAAGCTGCCGAGGCGGCGCGGAGCGCCGTAGCCGGAGTGGATCTTCCCGGCGTATTCACGTTTCCCGATGCCAAGCAGTGGACCTACGCCGGCACCGCCCTCCTCGCCCTGGGCAGTCAGCGTCACGTGAACCGCGCCATCGAGGCGTCCTCCAGAGCCATTGCCCTGTACGAGTCCGCACCGCGGCAGGAACAGTCCTCCGGCGACCTGCTGGCGGCCCGCCTCGACCTCGCCAACGCCCACCTCGCCCACGGCGACCTCGACGGCGTGCAGGAGAAGCTCTCGGTGGTGCTGGACGCCGCACCGGACCGGCGAACAGCGAGCATCTCCAGCCGCCTTCGGGCGCTGAGCACTCGTCTCGCCGAGCCCTCCTACGCAGGCTCCCCGATCGTCCTGAGTCTCCGTGAGAATGTCAGAGAAGCCTGCTCTCGACCCGCACTCACGAACCCTCCGGAGCTGCCACAGTGACGAGCAACACCGCACAGCAGGACGCCGCAGTCGCCGACAAAGCGATCCTCGCGAACAGCGCCTACGCAGACGGACGCCACCTGGCCGCCCGCCAGTCCATCTACCGCTGGCAGCAGCCGCGGTACGACCTGCCCGGGATCGTTGTCGAAGAGCTGGCCGGCACAAGCGGGATCGTCCTCGACGTCGGTTGCGGCAACGGCAAGTTCGTCAGCCGTCTACACAAGGACCGGCCGGACCTTCAGGTCGTCGGGATGGACATTTCGGCGGGCATCCTCGCCGACGTCGAGAAACCGGTCCTGGTAGCCGACGCCCAGGCCCTGCCCTTCGCCGACGACAGCGCCGACGCCGTGTTGGCCCTGCACATGCTGTACCACGTCGGTGACATCGAGGCCACGATCAAGGAACTGGCCCGCGTCCTCCGGCCTGGCGGCATGCTCATCGCCTCGACCAACAGCGACACCGACAAGCAGGAACTGGACCAGCTCTGGGCCCAGGCCGCAGGCGACATCCTCGGGATTCCCAAGGGGCCAGCACGGGTTTCCCTCAGCTCCCGCTTCTCCCTGGAAAAGGCCCCCGGCTACCTCGGAACAGCGTTCAAGGACATCCGAGTGCGGGAACTGCCTGGCGCCATCGAGATCACCGATCCTGCGCCGATCGTTTCCCACCTCGCCTCCTATGAAGCGTGGGCTGACCAATGCGGCGTCCCTTTCCGCGAGACGGTCAGTCGGGCGGCAGAGATCGCTGCCGCCGCCATCAAGACAGAAGGCTCATTCAAGATCACGTGCCTCGGTGGCATTCTGACTTGTAGGCGGTAAGGCGGCCGAGTGACATGGTCACTGCCTAAAACGACAAGGTGGTTTCCTCGCGTCATCATGGCTGCTCTGGTCCATCTGGACTCCTCCAGGGCGAAAAGAGCAGTCGTTCATATGCCGTCCGGTCGGCCTGATCCCCACCTGCCGGCGGGGAGGGCCGCAGGTGGTGGCCCTCCCCGTCACAGCAACAGGCGGGTCCCCGGTGGGAGTTCACCGGATCCGGCGGCGTGGTGCAGATGTGCCAGCAGGGTCGTGCGCAGGGCCCCTGCGGCGCGGGTGAGCGGCACTTCGTGGCCGTGCGCGACGGCGATGGTGCGGCCCAGGCCCGGCCCGGCGAAGGGCGTGACCGCGAGGCCCGAGCGGGCCGCGACCATCCCCGGGACGACCGCGGGCCCGAGGCCGGCCCGGACGAAGCCGAGCACCGCGTCCATCTCGCCGCCCTCCACCGCGAACTCCGGCTCAAAGCCCGCCGCCCGGCAGGCCGCCAGGGTCGCCTCCCGGACGTCGTAGCCCTCCCGGAACATCACCAGCGGGCGCCCCTTGAGCTCCGCCACCCGGACCTTGCGCCGGGCCCGCCGCTCGGCGGAGACCAGCACCAGCTCCTCGTGCAGCAGCTCGGTGACCGCGAGGGCCGGCGTCGCCTCGCCGCTCGGCGGGGTGATGATCAGCGCGAGGTCCAGCTCCCCCGCCGCCAGCCAGCGCACCAGATCGCGCGAGCCGCCCTCGCGGACCACCAGCGCCACCCCCGGGTAGCGGTCCCGGAACAGCCGCAGCACGTCCGGCACCAGGCTGGTGCACAGGCTCGGCGGCGCGCCAAGCCGGACCCGGCCGCGGCGCAGCTGGACCGTCTCCTGGACGGCCAGCCGGGCGCTCTCGGTGTCCGCGAGGATGCGCCGGGCCAGCGGCAGCAGCGCCTGCCCGGCGTCGGTCAGGGCGATGTTGCCCCGGGTGCGGTGGAACAGATCGGCGCCCAACTCCCGCTCCAGCGAACGGATCTGTTGCGAGAGTGACGGCTGCGCCACGTGCGCCGCCTCGGCCGCCCGGGTGAAGTGGCGGGTCTCGGCGACGGCCAGGAAGTAGCGGAGTTGCTGGAGCTGCACCCCACCAGGATAGGCCGCATCGATAGGTCCTGACTATCGTCGTGAGCCGCAGCGTGTCTTGGACGCACCCTGGCGACCGTCCCTACCGTTGCTGCCATGACAACCGCGACTCGGACGGCCCGGCATCCGTCCACCCTGGCGACGCTCTGGCGGTCGACCGTCGGAAAGAAGGCGGTCATGGCCGTCTCCGGACTGGCCATGCTGCTCTACCTGGTCGCGCACATGCTGGGCAACCTCAAGGTGTTCGCCGGCCCCGACGACATCAACGGCTACGCGGCCTGGCTGCGCACCATCGGCCAGCCGTTCCTGGGCCACGAGTGGTTCCTCTGGATCGCCCGGCTCGGCCTGCTGGCCGCCGTCGTGCTGCACGGCGTCTCGGCCTACCAGCTCAGCCGCCGCGACCTCGCCGCCCGGCCGAGCAAGTACGTCCACAAGCGCCGCCGGGCGAGCTACGCGACCCGGACCATGCGCTGGGGCGGGGTGATCCTGGCGCTGTTCATCGTCTGGCACATCCTCGACCTGACCACGCTGACCGTGAACCCCGCCGCCGAGCACGGCCGCCCGTACCAGAACATCGTGACCTCCTTCGGCCAGTGGTACAGCTGCGTGATCTACATCGTCGCGATGCTCGCCGTCGGCCTGCACATCCGGCACGGCTTCTGGAGCGCCGCGCAGACCCTCGGTGCCAACAACGCCCGCCGGGACCGGGCGCTCAAGCTGACCGCCAACGGCCTGGCGCTCGTGCTGACCGCCGGCTTCCTGTCCGTCCCCGTGGCCGTGATGTTCGGAGTCGTCAAATGAGCTACCTGGACTACACCGTCGGCGAGCCGATCGCCGACACCAAGGCCCCCGGCGGGCCGATCGAACAGCGCTGGGACCAGCGGCGGTTCGAGGCCAAGCTGGTCAACCCGGCCAACCGGCGCAAGCACACCGTGATCGTGGTCGGCACCGGCCTGGCCGGCGGCGCGGCCGGCGCCACCCTGGCCGAACAGGGCTACCACGTCGTCCAGTTCTGCTTCCAGGACTCCCCGAGGCGCGCTCACTCGATCGCCGCCCAGGGCGGCATCAACGCGGCCAAGAACTACCGCAACGACGGCGACTCGATCCGCCGGCTCTTCTACGACACCGTCAAGGGCGGCGACTTCCGCGCCCGCGAGTCCAACGTGCACCGACTCGCCCAGGTGTCGGTCGAGATCATCGACCAGTGCGTCGCCCAGGGCGTCCCGTTCGCCCGCGAGTACGGCGGCCTGCTGGACACCCGCTCCTTCGGCGGCGTGCAGGTCTCCCGCACCTTCTACGCGCGCGGCCAGACCGGCCAGCAACTGCTGCTCGGCGCCTACCAGGCGCTGTCCCGGCAGATCGCCGCCGGGAACGTGGAGATCCACCCGCGCACCGAGATGCTCGACCTGCTGGTCGTCGACGGCCGGGCGCGCGGAGTCGTCGCCCGCGACCTGGTCACCGGCGCGATCAGCACCCACACCGCCGACGCCGTGGTCCTCGCCAGCGGCGGCTACGGCAACGTCTTCTACCTCTCCACCAACGCCAAGAACTCCAACGCCACCGCGATCTGGCGGGCCCACCGGCGCGGCGCCCACTTCGCCAACCCGTGCTTCACCCAGATCCACCCCACCTGCATCCCGCGCTCCGGCGACCACCAGTCCAAGCTCACCCTGATGAGCGAGTCGCTGCGCAACGACGGCCGGATCTGGGTGCCCAGGGCCCAGGGCGACACCCGGCCGCCGGCCGAGATCCCCGAGGACGAGCGGGACTACTACCTGGAGCGGATCTACCCGGCCTTCGGCAACCTGGTGCCGCGCGACATCGCCTCCCGGGCCGCCAAGAACGTCTGCGACGAGGGCCGCGGCGTCGGCCCCGGCGGGCAGGGCGTCTACCTGGACTTCGCCGACGCCATCCGCCGGCTGGGCCGGGACGCCGTCGCCGCCAAGTACGGCAACCTGTTCGACATGTACGAGCGGATCACCGCCGAGGACCCGTACCGGGTCCCGATGCGGATCTACCCCGCGATCCACTACACGATGGGCGGACTCTGGGTCGACTACGACCTGCAGACCACCGTCCCCGGCCTGTTCGCCGTCGGGGAGGCCAACTTCTCCGACCACGGCGCCAACCGGCTCGGCGCCAGCGCGCTCATGCAGGGCCTCGCCGACGGCTACTTCGTCCTGCCGCCCACCCTGAACGACTACCTGGCCCGCAACCCGCTGCCCGCCGTCCCCGCCGACCACCCGGCGGTCACCGAGGCCGAGGCCGAGGTCGAGGACCGGCTGAACCTCATCCTCGCGGTGGACGGCGACCGCACCCCTGACTCCTTCCACCGCGAACTCGGCGAACTCCTCTGGGACGAGTGCGGAATGGCCCGCGACGAGGCCGGACTGCGTCGGGCCCTGGCGCGGATCCCGCAGCTGCGCGAGGAGTTCTGGCGCCGGATCAAGGTGCCCGGCACCGGGCAGGAGCTCAACCAGTCACTGGAGAAGGCCAACCGGCTCGTCGACTACTTCGAGCTCGCCGAACTCATGTGCCTGGACGCCCTGCACCGCGCCGAGTCGTGCGGCGGCCACTTCCGCACCGAGAGCCAGACGCCCGACGGCGAGGCCGCCCGGCGCGACGAGGAGTACGGCTACGCCGCCGCCTGGGAGTTCACCGGCACCGGGACCGCCCCCGTCCTCCACCGCGAGGCCCTCGACTTCGCGTACGTCCACCCCACCCAGCGGAGCTACGCATGAACCTCACCCTGCGCATCTGGCGCCAGCCGGGCCCGGACGCCCCCGGGTCGATGACGACCTACCAGGTCGGCGGCATCAGCCCCGACATGTCCTTCCTGGAGATGCTCGACAGCCTCAACGAGGAGCTGATCACCAGCGGGGACCAGCCCGTGGCCTTCGACCACGACTGCCGCGAGGGCATCTGCGGCGCCTGCGGCATGGTCATCAACGGCCAGGCCCACGGCCCCGAGCGGACCACCACCTGCCAGCTGCACATGCGGCACTTCCGGGACGGCGACACCATCGACGTCGAGCCGTGGCGGGCGGCGGCCTTCCCGGTGGTCAAGGACCTGGTGGTGGACCGCTCCGCCTTCGACCGGATCATCGGCTCCGGCGGCTACATCTCCGCCCCCACCGGCAGCGCCCCCGACGCGCACGCCACGCCCGTCCCCAAGGAGGCCGCCGACACCGCCTTCGAACACGCCGAGTGCATCGGCTGCGGCGCCTGCGTGGCGGCCTGCCCGAACGGCTCGGCGATGCTGTTCACCTCCGCCAAGGTGGTCCACCTCAACGTGCTCCCCCAGGGCGCGCCGGAGCGCGCCTCCCGGGTGCGGAACATGGTCACGGCGATGGACGCCGAGGGCTTCGGCGGCTGCACCAACACCGGCGAGTGCGCCACCGCCTGCCCCAAGGGCATCCCGCTGCCCAGCATCGCCGCGATGAACCGCGAATTCCTGCGGGCCGCGCGCGGTTGACGGGCCGCTCCGGCCGGCCCCGTGCCCCCGGGCGCGGGGCCGACGGCGTGCAGCGGGGCGTACGGGGCATTCGCACGCTCCCCCGAGGGGTGGTGGATCGTCAGGTCCCGCGCCCGCACCCGGGAATTCGCGCTACCGTGGTGCTCCGCTACGGAAGGACGGCATATGCCCGAGGTTCAGTCCTGTTCCGGTTGCGGCGGGTCCGGGGGGACCCAGAAGACCGAAGCCACGGTCGAACGGGACGAGGAAGGGAGCATGGTGCCGAGGATCCACACCTTCTGGTCGCCCTGCGGTCGGTGCCACGGATCCGGGACGGTGATCGCCGGATGAGGCTGGTCTTCGAGTGTGTCGAGTGCGGCGCACACTACCTTCCGCCCGAGAGCATGGCGTACCCGGACGGGCCCGCCTCCCCGATCTGGTGCTCGCGCTGCCAGGCGGCCAAACGGTCCGCCGGTGT
The DNA here is from genome assembly GCF_044750105.1 of Kitasatospora sp. NPDC088861. Classification (NCBI taxonomy): domain Bacteria; kingdom Bacillati; phylum Actinomycetota; class Actinomycetes; order Kitasatosporales; family Streptomycetaceae; genus Kitasatospora; species Kitasatospora sp. NPDC088861. Next base: position 4,568 of record NZ_JBIVJF010000016.1, on the reverse strand, counting down.
CCGGGAGGACCCGCTGCTCACCCGCGTGGCCCTGGCCGCCGCCCGGGCCGCACTCGCCCGGCGCACCGCCGAGGGCGAGCCCGTCGCGCGCGCCGACGTCCGCCCGTCCCGGCCGCCGCTGTCCCGCCGGGCCCACTCCGGCCCGGGCGGGGTGCGCAGCAAGCTGGGCTGAGCCCTCAGCCCCATGCCCCCGCGCTCGCGCTCGCGAGGAACCGTCCCAGCCCGGCGGCGTCCCTGGCCCGCTCTAGAAGAGCGCCTCCTGGGTGTCCGGCTCCGGCGGGCGGACCCGCTCCTCCAGGGCCACCCCGGACGTCGGACGGCCGGAGACGGGCGCGAGCGTCCAGCCGGTGAGCAGCCGGGTGTCCAGCAGCAGCGGCCCCGAGCCGTCGGCCTGGTCCAGGAACAGGTGGCGGCCCACCGGCGGCCGCAGGGTGCCCGCGATCACCGCCCCGTCGGCCAGGCCGCCGACCTGCCGGTACGCCTCCGGGGCGCCGTCGGACAGCCCGAACCGCGCCACGTGGTCGACCACCGGGCGCTCGGCGAGCAGTTCCAGCGCGTGGCCGGCCAGCAGGCGGTGCGCCTGCGCCCGGGCCTCGGCCAGCACGGCCCGGCGGTACGGCTCGTCGCCGTGCGCCCACCAGTGCTCGGTCTTCAGCCTGGCCTTGAACCGCTCGCGCGCCAACCCGGAGGCGGCGACGGTGAGTTCGGCGCGCCGGATGGCCGGCAGCCCGCCCCGGGCGGTGAACGCGTAGGCCAGTGCGCCCTGTTCGAGCAGTCGGCTGTCGCCGCGCTGCTCGGCGGTCAGGCCGACCTTCAGCAGGCCGTCGCCGAACCAGGCGAGGTAGAGCAGGTACGTCCGGCCGTCGTCGAGGATCTGGTCCCGGGCGAGGGCCAGGCCGCGGTCGACGCTCTGGCAGGCCGGGCACTGCACCGCGGCGCCGTCCGGCGCGATCACCGCGTGGTGCGGGCACGGGGTGCGCTCCGCCGCCCCGGCCAGCCAGGCGCCGGTGCAGCGGCGCGGCCCGCCCAGCAGCCAGCCGACCTCCGCGCCGGGCGTGACGGCCCGCTCGTGCGCCTGGCCTGCGCGCACGGCGCCGAGCAGGGCGCGGCCCTCGTGCCAGCTCAGCCCGGTGGAGACCCAGCCGGCGGGCCGGTCCGGGTGCTGCGGTGCGATCGTCACGGGCATCCCTCCCTCTCGAACCAGTGCAGAGTACCCGCCACCCCTGACAGTGCTCCCCCTGACAGTGCCCCCTGCTAGCCTCCGCGATCATGACGCCCGACACCGCCGCCCAGCCCGCCGACGCCGCCGACACCGCCGCCCAGTCCCCCGTCACCGCCGACGACCTCGCGCTCGTCCTTCAGCTCGCCGCCACCACCCTGCGCGCGGCACCCGCGGACGCCGACTGGTCCCAGCCCGCCGGAACGGTCACCTGGGACTGCTGGACCACCGTCGAGCACCTCGCCGACGACCTGCTCGCCTACGCCGCCCAGCTCGGCCCGGCCGCCCCGCCGCGCGAGCGGTACGTCCCCTTCGCCACCGAGCGCCGCTTCCCCGGCGGGCCGAACAACTTCGTCCGCGCCGACCGCGCGAGCGGGCCCGACGGGCTGATCGAGGTGCTGGAGGCGAGCGGCGGGCTGATGGTCGCGATCGCCCGCGCCGCCACGCCCGAGGTCCGCGCCTACCACCCGTGGGGTGTCGCCGACCCCGCCGGGTTCGTCGCGATGAGCCTGGTCGAGACGCTGGTACACCTGCACGACGTGGCCCAGGGCCTCGGCCTGCCCTGGGACCCCCCGGCCGACCTCTGCCGCCGCGTCCTCGCCCGCCTCTTCCCCGACGTCCCCGTCACCTCCGCCGACGCCCCCTGGCCGACCCTCCTGTGGGCCACCGGCCGCACCCCGCTGCCCGGCCGGCCGCTGCGCACCGACTGGCGCTGGCACGCCCGGCCCGAGGACGCCCCCCAGGTGCACTGACCGGTGCAGTGCAGCCGCGCTGCTCCCGGGGCTTGGCCCGGTGGGGTGTTCACGTTCTATTGTTGCGGGCGCGGTTGGCGGCGCGGCCGGGAGGTGGGCGGCGCGACCGGTCCGGCGTGCAATGAAGGGGTGGACGGTGGCGGGGCGGCGGAACGACGGAGTGCTGGCGATCTGGGCGGAGGCGCAGCGGCAGCAGCAGCGCCGGGAGGAGGCCCGCTGGCGTGCCGAGGCGGCGCAGCAGCGCCGGCTGGAGCGCGAGCAGCGGGATGAGCAGCGGGCGACGGCCCGCAACGAGCGGGAGGCGCAGCGGGCCTACCAGCAGTCCCGGGAGGCGGAGGCGGCCCGGCTGACGGCCGAACTGGACGCCCGGGTCGAGGAGTTGCGCGGGCTGCTGGCCGCCGGGCTGGCGGCGCCGGCGTTCGGCCCGCAGGCACTGCTGGCCCCGCGCCCGGTGCCGCCGTTCGACCCGGGCCCGCTGGGTCGGCCGGTGGAGCTGCCCGATCAGGGCGGCCCGAAGTACCACGTGCCGCCGCCGGACCAGGTGCAGGCGCGCAATCCGGGGGTGCGGCGGCAGTACGAGCAGTACCTGGCGCAGGCCCGGGCCCGGTTCGAGCAGGACTGGTACGCCGCCCAGGCGCAGGAGGCCGACCGGCAGCGCCGGCTGGCCGTGTACCACCAGGAGTACCTGGCCTGGGCGGCGCAGTTCCGCCGCCAGGACGAGGACCGCGCCGCCCGTACCGAGGAGTTGCTGCGGCGGCTGCGCGCGGGCGAGCCGGAGGCGGTGCAGGAGTACTTCACCGCCGGTCTGTACGCCTCGGCGGCCTGGCCAGAGGGCTTCCCGCACCGGCTGGTGGCGGCCTGGGAGGCGTCGACCCGGCAGCTGGTGGTGAACTGGGAGCTGCCCGGCCCGGACGTGGTGCCGGCCGCCGGCCGGGTGCGGTACGTGAAGACGGACGACCGCGAGGCGGAGGTGGCCCGCCCGGCGACGGAGCGCAAGGCGCTGTATCGGGAGGTGCTGGCGCAGTCGGCGCTGCGGCTGGCGGCGGAGCTGTTCCGGGCGGACCGGGACGGGATGCTGGACTCGGTGGTGCTGAACGGCTTCGTCCTGGGAATCGACCCGGCGACCGGCCGGGAGGCGGAGCGCTTCCTGTCCACCCTGACCGCCTCCCGGGCCGAGTTCGCCGGGCTGGCGCTGGACCGGGTGGCGCCGGTGGACTGCTTCCAGGGCCTGGGCGGCAAGCTGTCGGCGCGCCCGGAGCGGCTGGACGAGGTGCGGCCGGACCGGCTGCCGGAGACGGTCGGCGGAAGCCTGGCCGGACACGGCGGCGACGGCGACCCGGACCTGTTCGAGATGGACCCGATCGAGTTCGAGGAGCTGATCGCCGAGCTGTTCCGGCTGCGCGGCTTCCGGGTGATGACCACGGCCCGCAGCGGCGACGTCGGGGTGGACGTGGTCGCCGAGGACCTGGACCCGGTGACCGGCGGCAAGATCGTGATCCAGGCCAAGCGCTACCGCAAGACGGTGCCCCCGACGGCCGTGCGCGACCTGGAGTCGACCGTCCGGCACCACGGGGCGAACAAGGGCATCCTGGTGACCACCGCCGGCTTCGGCCGCGGCTCGTACAGCTACATCGAGGGGAAGCCGCTGACGCTGGTCAGCGGGCCGGAACTGGTGGAGCTGCTGGCCGAGCAGGGGCTGCGGGGGCGGCTCGGCGGCGGCTCCGCGGAACAGGAGAAGCCCGCGCCGGCGGCCGCGCCGACGGATCGTCACAGCAGCCTGACGGTCAGCTGGCAGAGCCGGACGGCCGGCGGCGACGCGGTGGAGCTGGACGTCACCGCGTTCCTGTGCGCCGCCGGGCGGGTGCTGAGCGACGAGCACTTCGTGTTCTTCAACAACCCGCAGGACCCGGACGGCGCCGTGCGGCTGCACCCCACCCACTCGGTGCCGGGCGAGCCGGCCCGCGCGGTCCGGCTGACCCTGAACCTGGAGCGGCTGGCGGCCACGGTGGACGAGGTGGTGGTCGCCGTCTCCACCGAGGAGGAGGAGCCGCGGGCCCTGCCGCTCGGCTACGTGCACGGTGTCGCCCTGGCGGCGACGTACGGCCCGGGCGCGGCCGGTCCGGTGGAGTGGGCGGCCGGCACCGGCGGCGTGCCGGACAGCGCGATGCTCATGGGTTCGTTCCAGCGTGCGGGCGACGGTTGGCAGTTCAACCCGTCGGGCCGCGCGGTGACGAACGGTCTGCTCGGGCTGGCGGGCGCGTTCGGCGTCGCGGTGGAGTAGCACGGGACCATCGTCCGCAGCACGGGGACCATGGTCCTCAGGGGTCGGTGTCATACCTGAGGAGGAGAAGACCCCCGCCGAGCCGCCGAGACGGCGGGGGTCGCCCCTCCTCGGGACATACGCATCGCGCTCGAACGGATTGGGAGGATGGAACGGAACCCCGAATGTCCGTTCCCGCCCTCAGGAGCACCCCCGTGACGACCCCCGCAACCGCCGTCCGTACCGGCCTGGCGGCCGCCCGCGCCACCGGCCTCAACAAGGTCTACGGGGACGGGGAGACCCGCGTCGTGGCCCTCGACAACGTCAGCGTCGACTT
>NZ_JBIVJF010000015.1:0-187776 GCF_044750105.1 Kitasatospora sp. NPDC088861 | reverse complement strand
AGCTTCCTGGGCCCCTGCGGCTTCCGGTCCCCTCGGATCTCGAAGTCCATCGCACACCTTGAGCTCGGGTGTTGCGACGACCGCTAGAACCCAAGCGGGGGCGGGCCGGGGGTTTCGAGCGCTTCGAGGGTTTCGAGGGTTTCGAGGGTTTCGGCGAGCCACTGCACCCAGAAGGCCTCCAGCCCGATGCCCGCCCGCAGCACGGCGTGCTGGAGGCGGTTCTCCCCGGCCGTCGCCTCGGCCGGGAAGTCGTGCCGCTCGATCTCCCGGTAGTCGTCCAACTGCGCGCGGTGCAGCGCCAGGTGCCGCCGCACCTCGGCCGCCAGGCCGTCCGTGCCGACCACCGCGGCGGCGCGCAGCCGTAGCAGCAGCGGTTCGCGGACGGCGCGCGGCTCGGCGCCCTCGGCCGTCCAGCGGGCGAGTTCGGCACGGCCCTCGGGCAGGACCTCGTACTCCTTCTTCTGCCCGCGGACGGGGCCGGACGGCGGGAGGGCCCGGATCTGCCCGGAGGCCTCCAGCCGGCCCAGTTCGCGGTAGATCTGCTGGTGGGTGGCGGGCCAGAAGAAGCCGATCGACTTGTCGAAGCGCCGGGTCAGCTCCAGCCCCGAGGACGGTTTCTCCAGCAGGGCGGTGAGGATGGCGTGCGGCAGCGACATGCCGTCGATCCTAGGGCGTGCCCAAGGCGTGCCCAGGTCCTGTCCGGCCGAACAGGACCCAGCGCGCAAGGAAGGGTCAGATCGCGGCGGCCAGTTCGGTGCCCTGCTTGATGGCCCGCTTGGCGTCGAGTTCGGCGGCGACGTCGGCGCCGCCGATCAGGTGGGCCTCCAGGCCGCGCTCGCACAGCGCCTCGTAGAGGTCGCGGCGCGGCTCCTGGCCGGTGCAGAGCACCACGGTGTCCACGGGCAGCAGTTGGCGCTCGCCGTCGACGGTGAAGTGCAGGCCGGCGTCATCGATCAGGTCGTACGTCGCCCCGGCGACCATGGTGACGCCGCGGTGCCGGAGTTCGGTGCGGTGGATCCAGCCGGTGGTCTTGCCGAGCCCGGCACCGACCTTGCTGGTCTTGCGCTGGAGCAGGTGGACGGCGCGCGGCGGTGCGGGCCGCTCGGGGCGGCGCAGTCCGCCGCGCTCGCGGTACTCCGGGTCGATGCCCCACTTGGCCTGGAACACGGCCGGGTCGAGGCTGGCCGCGTCACCCGGGTCGGTGAGGAAGCCTGCCACGTCGAAGCCGATGCCGCCCGCGCCGAGGATGGCGACCCGCTCGCCGACGGGGGCGCCGTCGCGCAGGACGTCGAGGTAGCCGACGACGCTGGGGTGGTCAACTCCCGGCAGGTCGCCGGGGGTTCGCGGGGTGACGCCGGTGGCGAGGACGAGTTCGTCGAAGTTCTCGGCGGCGAGCCGGTCGGCGGTGGCGGTGGTGCCGAGGCGCTGGGTGACGGCCAACTCGGCGAGCCGGGTGCGGTAGTAGCGCAGCGTCTCGTCGAACTCCTCCTTGCCGGGCACGAGCCGGGCGGTGTTCAGCTGCCCGCCGATCGCCGCGGCGGCGTCGAACAGGGTGACGTCGTGGCCGCGTTCGGCGGCGGAGACGGCGAAGGCGAGCCCGGCCGGGCCGGCTCCGACGACGCCGATGCGCTTGCGCGACCTGGTGGGTGTGAGCACGAGTTCGGTCTCGTGGCAGGCGCGCGGGTTGACCAGGCAGGAGGTGATCAGGCCGCTGAAGGTGTGGTCGAGGCAGGCCTGGTTGCAGCCGATGCAGGTGTTGATGGCGTCGGCGCGGCCGTCCTCCGCCTTGGCGACGAAGTCGGCGTCGGCGAGCAGCGGGCGGGCCAGCGAGACCAGGTCGGCGCAGCCGTCGGCGAGCAACTGCTCGGCGATTTCCGGTGTGTTGATGCGGTTGGTGGTGACCAGCGGGATGCCGACGGTGCCCATCACCTTCCTGGTCGCCCAGGCGAAGGCGCCGCGCGGCACGGAGGTGGCGATGGTGGGGATGCGGGCCTCGTGCCAGCCGATGCCGGTGTTGATGATGGTCGCCCCGGCGGCCTCGACGGCCTGGGCGAGGCGGACGACCTCGTCGAGGGTGGAGCCGCCGGGCACCAGGTCGAGCATGGAGAGGCGGTAGACGATGATGAAGTCCTCGCCGACCCGCTCGCGGACCCGGCGGACGATCTCCACCGGGAAGCGCATCCGGCGCTCGTACGGGCCGCCCCATTCGTCCTCGCGCCGGTTGGTGGCCGCGACGACGAACTCGTTGATCAGGTAGCCCTCGGAGCCCATGATCTCGACGCCGTCGTACCCGGCGCGGCGGGCGAGTTCGGCGCAGCGGACGAAGTCCTGGATGGTCTGCTCGACCTGTGCGGCGGTGAGCTCGTGCGGGACGAAGGGACTGATCGGGGCCTGGAGGGCGCTGGGGGCGACCAGGTCGCGGTGGTAGGCGTAGCGGCCGAAGTGCAGGATCTGCAGGGCGATCTTCCCGCCGGCGGCGTGCACGGCGTCGGTGACGACGCGGTGGCGGTCGGCTTCGGCCCCGGTGGTGAGCATCGCGCCGCCCTCCCAGGGGCGCCCGGCCTCGTTGGGGGCGATGCCGCCGGTGACGATGAGGCCGACGCCGCCGCGGGCCCGCTCGGCGTAGAACTCGGCCATCCGCCGGTAGCCGTCGGGGGCCTCCTCCAGGCCGACGTGCATGGAGCCCATGACGACGCGGTTGGGCAGGGTGGTGAAGCCGAGGTCGAGCGGGCTGAGCAGGTGCGGGTAGCGGCTGCTGCCGGGGGTGGTGCTCATCGACGCGCTCATCGACGTCTCCTGGGGGCGGCGGGGGTCGGTGTTACCGCAGAGTAGGGGACGGCGGCTCGATGTGCAACTAGTTGCATAAGGGGGCCGCGGGTCGAGGCCTCGCGCTCTGCCGGTTCCCACCAACTCGCGGACATGATCCGCGTATTGTCAGATCGGTAGTGTGGGCAGCTGGGAGAGGACCGCCATGCGGGATAGCTCGATAGCCGTGATCGGCGGCAGCATCGCCGGAAGCGCCTTCGCCGGGGCCGCCGCCCGGCTGGGAGCGGACCGGATCGTGGTCCTGGAACGCAGCGAGGGCCAGTTGGAGGACCGCGGCGTCGGGATCTGCATCAACGACGACCGCTTCGACGAACTGGTCCACGCCGGCCACCTCCACGACGGCGTCCGCCGCCACCGCCTCACCGTCCGCCGCTGGGTCACCCGGGAGACGGCCGAGGACCGCGGCGGCGACGGACCGGACGGGCGCGGGCGGGTGCTCTGGAACCAGCCGATGCCGTTCCACTCCCACCACTGGGCCGTCCTCTGGCAGGCCCTGCGCGAACGCACCCCCGACCGGGTCGAGTTCCGGCAAGGCCACACCGTCACCGCGGCCGGCACCGACCAGGACGGCGCCTGGACGGCCGGCCCCGACGGCACCCGCGAACCGTACGACCTGGTGATCGGCGCCGACGGCTACCGCTCGGTGGTCCGCGCGGCGGTCTGCCCGCAGGCCCGACCCGCATACGCCGGGTACGTGTGCTGGCGCGGCAGCTACGACGCCGCACTGCTGGCGGAGCTGCCCGGCGGGGCCGCGGCCTGGCCGGAGGACGAGTGCGCCACCGTCTGCTACCCCGGCGGCCAGGTCGTGATCTACCGCATCCCCGGGCTCACCCCCGGCACCACCCAGGTGAACTGGGTCTTCTACGCGCCCACCCCCGCCTGGCTGCGCCTCGACGGCCCGACCAGCATCCCGGCGGGCACCCTCACCGACGGGCGGCTGGACGACCTGCGCCAGCTCGCCGAACGGCACCTGCCGCCGTACTGGGCCGCCCTGGTCACCCTCACCCCGCGCGAGCGGACCTTCCTCCAGCCCGTCTACGACCTGGAGACCCCGCGCCGCACGGCCGGCCGGCTGCTCCTCGGCGGGGACGCGGCCACCGTCGTCCGCCCGCACAACACCAGCGGCGCGGTGAAGGCCTTGCAGGACGCGCACGCCTTCGAGCAGGCCGGGCGGGCCGCCGCCACGGACGGCGGGTCCTGGCCGGCCCTGCTGGCCGCGTACGACCAGGAGCGGGGCGTGGTCGGGCGGGAGCTGGTGGAACTGGGCCGACGGCTCGGCCGGGAGCAGGTCGCCGCCGCACCGGACTGGTCGGCCATGGACGGACCGGGGATGGACGCCTGGTGGCGCCGTCAGCTCACCGGCAGCGGGGGTTTCGGCGGCCACGCCCTCGGGCGTCCCGAGTGAGCGTGGGCCGCAAAGGCCGGTGGCCGCCGAAACCCCGTCAGATCACCTGCCGCGATCCACCTGCCGCGATCAGACGTTGACGCCGTAGTCGGTCGCGATGCCGCGCAGACCGGAGGCGTAACCCTGCCCTATCGCGCGGAACTTCCACTCCGCGCCGTTGCGGTACAGCTCACCGAAGACCATCGCGGTCTCCGTGGACGCGTCCTCGCTGAGGTCGTAGCGGGCGATCTCCTGGCCGTTGGCCTGGTTCAGCACCCGGATGAACGCGTTGCGGACCTGCCCGAAGTTCTGCAGCCGGGCGTCGGCGTCGTAGATCGACACCGGGAAGACCACCTTCGCCACGTCGGCCGGCACCCGCGCCAGGTCGACCTTGATCTGCTCGTCGTCGCCGTCGCCGCCACCGGTCAGGTTGTCGCCGCTGTGCTCGACCGAACCGTCGGGGCTGCGCAGGTTGTTGAAGAAGACGAAGTGCTGGTCCGAGACCACCTTGCCGAGCGCGTTGCAGAGCAGCGCACTGGCGTCCAGGTCGTAGTCGGCGCCCGTGGTGGTGCGCACGTCCCAGCCGAGACCCACGATCACGGCGCTCAGACCGGGCGCCTCCTTGCTCAGCGAGACGTTGCCGCCCTTGGCCAGTGAAACTCCCACAATGCCCTCCTCGATCTCTCCCTGCGGACGAATCTACAACACTGTAGAGATCACGGGAATCCACCTGCGGTCGGGCCCCACCCCGGGGATTTCTCAGGGGTTCCACCGGGAACCACCCATCACCCCGGCCCGCACCGCCCCCACGCCGCCGCGCAGGCGGGGGTTGGAAGACACGCCCTAGACTGGCGGTGGATCCCCTGGTCCGCCCCGACCGGCGGCCCCCGCGCGGGAGGTTCCCCATGCGCCAGCGGTACAGCTTCCACTTCGACCAGGCCGGGCACTCGGTCACCGTCAACGTCCGCTCCGGCTGGATCACCGAGACCGAGTTGCTGGTGGACGGCAAGGAGTGCGCCTTCCACCGCGTCCACGGGCACGGCGTCTACCCGCTGACGCTCGCCGCCCAGCTCGCCGAGGAGCCGCCGCTGCCGCTCTCGGTGCGGCTGGACCGCACGGGCGCGGCCGAGCACCCGTACTCCTGCGTCCTGGAGGTCGCGGGAGCCGAGCACCCGATGCCGGAGCGCGCGGCGCGCTGAGCCCTCCGCCCGCCCGCTACAGGCGCTGCGCCACGATCTCCTCGATCGCTTTCCGGGCCCGCTCGGCGTCCTCGGCGACCAGGCCGATCCTGGTCCGGCGGTCGAGCACGTCGGCGACGTCCAACGCGCCCTCGTGCGTGACGGCGTAGGCGACCTCGGCACGCGTCACGTCCAGGCCTTCCGCGATCGGCGTCAACTCCCCGGCGGCCACCACCTCCTGGGACGATCCGCCGTGGCGGGCGAGCAGCGAGCCGGGCACGGCGCCCGCCGGGAGCGGGCGGCTGTCCCGGTGGGCCGGGGCGCCGACCAGCGGCAGGCGGGCCGTCCAGCAGGCCCGGGCCGGCAGGCCGCGCAGCCGCACGGCGGCGTCCACCGCGTCCTCGGCCATCCGCCGGTAGGTGGTGAGCTTGCCGCCGACCACCGTGACCAGCCCGGACGGCGACTCCAGCACCGCGTGCTCCCGGGAGATGTCGGCGGTGCTGCCGCCCCCGGTGTCGATCAGCGGCCGCAGCCCCGCGTACGCGCCGCATACGTCCGCCCTGGTCAGCGCGGTGCTCAGGGCGGCGTTGACGGTGTCGAGCAGGAAGGCGAGCTCCCCCTCGGCGGGCTGCGGCTCGTCCGGGATCGGACCGGGCGCGTCCTCGTCGGTCAGCCCGATCGCCACCCGGCCGAGCTGCTGGGGCAGCGCGAAGACGAAGCGGCTGGTCGAACCGGGCACCGGCACGGTGAGCGCCGCGGTCGGGTGGCCGAGCGCGGCGGCGTCCACCAGGAGGTGGGTGCCCCGGCTGGGGCGCAGCCTGATCGACGGGTCCACCTCGCCCGCCCAGACGCCGGTGGCGTTGACCACCGCGCCGGCTTCGACGGTCAGCGACTGCCCGGTGACGGTGTCGGTGAGCCGGGCGCAGCTGCCGGTCACGGACTCCGCCCGCACCCTGGTCAGCACGGTGGCGCCGTACTGCGCCGCGGTTCGCGCCAGCGCCACCACCAGCCGGGCGTCGTCGACGAGTTGGCCGTCGTGCGCGACCAGCGCGCCGGACAGCCCGGCGGTCCGCACGCCCGGCACCAGCTGCCGCGTCCGCGCGGCGCCGATCCGGCGCACCCGGGGCAGCAGCGCGCCCGGCGTCCCGGCGCCGATCCGCAGCGCGTCCCCGGCGTGGAAGCCCACCCGGATCAGCGAGGCCTGCCCGGGGCGCAGCAACCCCGGGAGCAGCGGCACCAGTTGGGGCAGCGCGCGGATCAGGTGCGGGGCGGTGCGGGTCATCAGCACGCCGCGCTCGATCGCGCTCTCCCGGGCCACCCCGATCCGCCCGGAGGCGAGGTAGCGCAGGCCGCCGTGCACCAGCTTGGAGCTCCAGCGGCTGGTGCCGAACGCCAGGTCGCGGGACTCGACCAGCACCGTGCGCAGCCCGCGCGAGGCGGCGTCCAGGGCCACCCCGGCACCGGTGACGCCGCCGCCGATCACCAGCAGGTCGACCCGCGGGCGGTCCCCCAGCGCTTCGAGTTCCGCCTGGCGTCGGCCGGCGTCGAGTCGGCTGGAGCCGGCGAAGGGAGCGGCGGAGTGAGCGGCGGAGGATCCGGCGGGCGTCGAGGTCATGGCGCGAGGTATCCGTTCAGTGCTCTGGTCAGTTCGCGCCGCCAGGCGGCCTCCGACAGCAGGGAGGCGACCATGCGGTGCGACTGGACGGTGGACTGGGCGATCAGCAGGACCATGGCGGCCAGTTCGACCGGCTCCCCGGCCCGGATCGAACCGTGCGCCTGCCCCTGCTCGATGCCGGCCCGCAGCGCCTCCAGCAGGCCGCGCTGGCTGGTGCCGAGCCGCTCGACGACGTACTCCAGCAGCAGGTCGGAGTCGGAGGAGCGCAGCAGCGCGCCGAGCACCGGGTGGTCCCGCAGCCGGACGGCCACCTCGACGACCCCGTCGACGAAGGCCTCCCGGCCGATCGGAGCGCCGTCGCCCCCGAGGGTCAGGGCGACGCCCTCCCGGGTGGCCCGGATCTCCCGGGTGAGCAGGGCGCCGATCACCGCCCGGACGTCCGGCCAGCGCCGGTAGACGGTCGGCCGGCTGACCCCGGCGCGGCGGGCGATCTCCGCCAACTGCGTTCGGCGCACGCCGAGATGGACGATCAGGTCGGCGGCGGCGTCCAGGATCGCGTCGTCGGTGCTGCGCGCGGGACTGCCAGGGGACTCGGCGTTACTACTTGACATGATGTGTGAAACTGTAACGCATGGCACCTGAGACGCAAGCGGGACCGGCCGGCGCCGCGCTGCCGCTCCCCCCGATGAAGTGGGACGCCTGGGGCGACCCGGCCCTCGCCAAGGAGCTGTCCGCGGACATCAAGGGGCTGCTCGCCGCCGCCCTCGGCGTCACCGGCGACGCCGCCCCCGGACCGGCCGCCGACGAGGTCCTCCTGCACCCCTCGCGGATCACCGCCGACGACCTCAAGGCCCTCGCCGCCGCCGTCGGAGAGACCAACGTCAGCGCCGCCGACGCCGACCGGCTCCCCCGCGCCGGCGGCAAGTCCACCCCCGACCTGCTGCGCCGCCGCAGCCGCGCCCCCCAGGACGCGCCCGACGCCGTCGTGCTGCCCGGCGACGAGCAGGAGATCGCCGCCGTCCTCGCGCTCTGCGCCGAACGCCGCATCGCCGTCGTCCCGTTCGGCGGCGGCACCAGCGTCGTCGGCGGCCTCGACCCCGAACGCGGCGGCCTCACCGCCGTCATCTCGCTCGACCTGCGCCGCCTCGACCGGCTCCACGACCTCGACGAGACCTCCGGCGAGGCCGTCCTCGGCGCCGGCCTCACCGGCCCCGCCGCCGAGGCCCTGCTCGCCGAGCGCGGCTACGAACTCGGCCACTACCCGCAGAGCTTCCGCTACGCCACCCTCGGCGGCTTCGCCGCCACCCGTTCCTCCGGCCAGGACTCGGCCGGCCACGGGCGCTTCGACGAGATGGTCCGCGGCCTTCGCGTCGTCACCCCCGCCGGGGTGCTCGACCTCGGCCGCGCCCCCGCCTCCGCCGCCGGCCCCGACCTGCGCGAACTCTTCCTCGGCTCCGAAGGCACCCTCGGCGTCATCACCGCCGTCCGGCTCCGCGTCCACCCGCTGCCCGCCGTCAAGGCCTACGAGGCCTGGAGCCTGCCCGACTTCGCCACCGGCAGTGCCGCCCTGCGCGCCGTCGAGCAGGCCGGCACCGGCCCCACCGTCATCCGGCTCTCCGACGAGGCCGAGACGATGGTCAACCTCGCCATGACCGAGCAGATCGGCGGCGCCCCCGCCGTCACCGGCTGCCTCGCCGTCACCGTCTTCGAAGGCACCGCCGAACAGGTCGCCACCCGCCACCGGCTCACCCGCGACACCCTGCTCGCCGCCGGCGCCACCTCCCTCGGCGAAGCCCCCGCCCGGGCCTGGGAACACGGCCGCTTCAACGCCCCCTACCTGCGGGACTCCCTGCTCAGCGCCGGCGCCCTCTGCGAAACCCTGGAGACTGCGGCCAGTTGGAGCCGGCTCCCGCGGCTGCGGACCGCCGTCACCGAGGCCCTCACCGCCGCCCTGCCCGGCGCCCTCGTCCTCTGCCACGTCTCGCACGTCTACCCGACCGGCGCCTCGCTCTACTTCACCGTCGTCGCCGCCCTCGGCGAGGACCCGCTCACCCGGTGGGCCGCCGCCAAGCGCGCCGCCGGCGACGCCATCGTCACCGCCGGCGGCACCATCACCCACCACCACGCCGTCGGCGCCGACCACCGGCCCTGGATGAGCGACGAGATCGGCGAGCTCGGCGTGCGCATCCTGCGCGCCGTCAAGGCCGAACTGGACCCGGCGGGCATCCTCAACCCCGGCAAGCTGATCCCGTGACCGGCGGTCCGCGAGCCATCAGGCGAGTGGCCGTCCTCAGCAACCCGGCGGCGGGCGCCGGCCACGCCGCGCCCGCCGCCCACCGGGCCGTCGCCCGTCTGCACGCCCTCGGCCTCCACGTCGACCGGCACGCCGGCCGCGACCCCGAGGACGCCGTCCGCCTCGCCCGCCGGGCCGTGGCGGACGGCGTCGACGCCGTCGTGGCCGTCGGCGGCGACGGCATGGTCAACCTCGCGCTCCAGGCCGTCGCCGGCACCGCCGTCCCGCTCGGCGTGATACCCGCCGGCACCGGCAACGACCACGCCCGCGCGTACGGCCTCCCGCTCGCCGCCCCCGAAGCCGCCGCCGACGTCGTCGCCGCCGGACGCACCAGGACCGTCGACCTCGGCCTGGTCACCGCCGCCGACGGCACCACCCGCTGGTACGGCTCCGTCCTCGCCACCGGCTTCGACTCGCTGGTCAGCGACCGCGCCAACCGCCTGCGCTGGCCCCGCGGCCGGATGCGCTACAACCTGGCCATCCTCGCGGAGTTCGCCAACCTGCGCCCGCTGCCCTTCCGCATCACCCTCGCCGACGGCACCGTCATCGAACGCGACCTCACCCTGGCCGCCGTCGGCAACACCCGCAGCTACGGCGGCGGCATGCTCATCTGCCCCGACGCCCTCCCCGACGACGGGCTCCTCGACCTCACCCTCGTCGCCGCCATGCCCCGTCTGCGCATCGCCCGCTTCTTCCCCACCCTCTTCAAGGGCACCCACACCGCCCACCCCGAAGTCACCACCCACCGCACCGCATCCCTGCGGATCGACTCCCCCGCCATCACCGCCTACGCCGACGGCGAGTTCATCGCGGCCCTCCCCGTCGACGTGAGCGCCGCGCCCGGCGCCCTCCACCTCCTGGTGCCGTGACCCACCCGCCTCCCCGCCGGAGCCACGGGCCTCACCCGGCCAGGCGGCGGCGCCAGAGGAGGGGGCGGATCTCCATCGCGCGGGAGGGGTCGGCGTTCCAACGGGCGGGCAGGCCGGCGTCGGTGAGCGCGGCGGCCACCTCGTGGCCGATGGCGGTGGTGGTCAGCGGGGAGGCGTCGAAGCCGCCGTAGCGGAGGGTGAGGCCGTGGCCGGCGGCGGCGGAGTCGGTGGCCTGGGTGTGGAAGTAGACGTAGCCGCGGGCGTCCGGTGCCCCGGCGGCGGCGATCTCGGCGTCGCCGCAGGAACCGCAGCAGCTGAAGTGCTCCCGGGCGGTGATGCCGGCCTCCTCCAGGGCGGCGAAGGCCCGGGTGAGGCGTTCCGGGTCGGTCTCGCCGATCCAGCCGGTCTGCTCGCCGACGCGCTCCAGCCAGAGCCGGTCGGCCAGTTGCTCGGCCTGGTCGCGGGAGAGCGGGCGGTGGTCGCCGGAGACCAGGTGGTCCTCGGCGAGTTCGGCGAGCTCGGCGCGGGTGGTGTAGCCGCCGGCCAGGGTGAGGCGCAGCCGGTCGTGCAACTGCCGCAGGTCGTCGGCGGGCACGTCGAGCGGCGGGGCGGGCTCCGGCTGCGGGCCCAGGTCGAGCGGCTGCCAGTCCAGGCCGTCGCCCCAGCCCGGCTCGTGCTGCGCCCAGCCCGTCATCGCGGCGATGACCGCCTCGGGACCGTCGGTGCGCACCTCGAAGTGCCGGGCGGCGGAGCCGTCGCGGTGTTCGAGCGTGTACTCGCCGCCTTCGGCGTGCCACACCTGGATGAAGACGTCCGGCAGGTCCGGTATCCGCTGGGCGACCAGGAAGCGGTCGCCCTTCGCGCCGATCCGCCGCACCAGCCGCGCCAACTCGGCCGCCTCCACCCGGAGGTGGCGCGTCCCGCCGTTCTCCTGCACCCCGATCGCCAGCATGTGGATCACCCAACCACACGCCACTGACAACGGCGCCGAGCCCCGGGACGCGCCCGCCGTCGGCCCGTTCTCGGCCCGCCGTCAGCCCGCCCGCTGCTCGCGGCGGAGGCGGAACAGCACGTTGGGACGCAGCGGGCCCTCGGGGGCGGTCGGGTCATCGAAGTCGTCGGCGGGGTCGGACGTCATGCCGAGGCGGCGCATGACGGCCTGCGAGCGGTGGTTGGTCGCGGTGGTGACGGCGAGGATCTCGGGGAGGCCGAGAGTGTCGAAGCCGTGGGCGAGGACGGTGCGGGCCGCCTCGGTGGCGTAGCCGTGGCCCCAGGCGGCGCGGGCGAGGCGCCAGCCGATCTCGACGCCGGTGAAGGACAGGCCCTCGTCGACCTCGTCGAGGCCCGCCAGGCCGACGAACTCGCCGGTGGCGCGCACCTCGACGGCCAGCCAGCCGTATCCGCGCGCCGCGCTCTCGGCCTCGAAGCGCGCCACCGAGGCGTCGCACTGCTCGCGGGTGAGGACGTCCCCAAGGTGCTCGCGGACTTCGGGGTCGGCGTTCATCGCGGCCCAGGGTGCGAGGTCGGTGTCCCGCCAGGGGCGCAGGAGAAGGCGGTCGGTGCGCAGTTCGGTCATGCGGGCCAGCCAACGCCGACCGCGCCCGCCGGGGCAACCCGTTTTCCGCACCCCCCACCCCGCACCCCCGTACCCCCGGCCCCGGAGCGCACCCGCCGGGAGGCGCGCCGTGCTCAGACGCCCGGGGTCGCGACGATCCGGCCGGCGTCGATCGCGGCGAGCAGTTCGGCGTGGTCGAGCGCCGTCTGGTCGGCGTACCGGACGGAGAAGTCGGCGATCGCCTCGGCGAAGGCGTCCGCGCCGCCCAGGTAGCCGGCGATGGCGAGGCGGTCGCCGGTGCGCGCGTGGGCGCGGGCGAGGGTGCGGCCGCACAGGTCGGCGTAGGCGCGCAGGCCGGACGGGGTGAGGTCGGCGACCTCGACCGAGCCCTTCATGTCGCGCAGTTGGCGGCCGTAGAAGTGGCGCCCGGCGGGGCCGGTGGTCCAGCCGAGGAAGATGTCGCTGGCGGCCTGCATGAGGTGCTGGCCGGTGACGACGCGGCGCCCGCCGTGGTGGACGGAGACCTCGGCGTCGACCCGGGTGGGCGGCAGGTGGTCCTCCAGGACGGACCGTCCGGCCTCCTTGAGCTGGAGGAACAGCGGGTCCCGGGTGTCCCGGCCCTCCAGCAGGACGATGTAGCAGCGGGTGCCGACGCTGCCGACACCGACGACCTTCATCGCCGCGTCGACGAAGCGGTAGCGGTCGAGGAGGACGCGACGGTCCTCGGCGAGGGTGGCCCGGTAGTCACTGAACACCTTGCCGATGTCGAGCAGTTCGTTCTTCTTCAGCGGTTCGATGAGCGGTGGCGCGCTGATGATGCGCCGCTGCCCGTCGCGTTCCTCGGTGAGCTTGCCGAAGGCGTGCAGGCTGGTGCGGCGGCGGGCCTGGGCGAGGTCGGCCTCGGTCTGCTTGCGCTGCCGGGGTTTGCGGAGCGGCGCCAGCAGGTCGCCCGCGTCGATCCGGGAGTACCAGACCTCGAGTTCGCCGAGCCCGGCGAGGCGGCGCATGGCGGTGGCGTAGCCCTGGACGGCGGTGCGGGCGGCGCGGTGGGCGCGGTCCTCGTCCTGTCCGTGGTCGCGGGCGGCGACGGCGATGCTGGCGGCCAGCCGTTTGACGTCCCACTCGAAGGGGCCGGGGTGGGTCTCGTCGAAGTCGTTGACGTCGAAGAGCAGGGCGCGTTCCGGCGAGGCGAACAGACCGAAGTTCACCAGGTGGGCGTCGCCGCACAGTTGGACGGTGAGGCCGGTGTCGGGGACGGCGCCGAGGTCGGCGGCCATGACGGCGGCGGCGCCGCGCAGGTAGGCGAAGGGGGTGTCGGCCATCCGCCCGTAGCGGATCGGCAGCAGCCGGGCGACCCGGTCCTCGCCCTGGCGCACCAGTACCTTGACCGGGTCGGGCCGGTCGGCGGCGGGGATCCACCGCCCGTGGGCGGAGCGGGAGACGCGGTCGCGGGCGGCCCGGCCGTGCCGGCGGCGTTCGGCGGGGGTGGTCATGCGCGGCGGCTCCTCGGTCGGCGGGACAGCGGGACAGCGGGTCGGCGGGAGGACGAAACGGCGGGCGGCGGGCGGGGTACGTCTCCCCGCGACGCTAGGCCACGAGTGCCGGAGCGCGCACCGCGCGCCCTCCGACACTCGGCCGACCGGATGAAGCCGACCGGATGAAACCCCCAGGCCCCCGCTCACTGCACGGTGAAGTCCGCCATCATCGCCATGTCCTCGTGCTCCAGGTTGTGGCAGTGCATCATGTACGTCCCCCGGTAGTCGGTGAAGCGCACCAGGACCTCGACCGCCTCGGCCGGACGCAGGTCGACGGTGTCCTTCCAGCCGCCGTCGTACGGGCCCGGGTCGCGACCGTTGCGGCTGAGCACCTGGAACTGGTTGAGGTGGACGTGGACGGGGTGGTGCAGGTCGGAGGTGAAGCGCCACCGCTCGGTGCTGCCGAGGGCGGGCCGGGCGAGGTCGTGGCCGGGCCGGTACAGGTCGCCGTTGATGGTCCAGCCGTAGCTGCCGCTGCGCCGGAAGATGAACTTGCGGGTGACGTCGACGGCGGAGGCGTCCAGTTCCTCGATCGTGGACAGCTTGTCGGGCACGGTCGAGTCGTCGCTGACCTTCTTGCCGGAGACGTCGAAGCGCATCACCTCCGCCGTGCGCCCGCTGCCGAAGAGGTTGAGCAGCCGCACCGAGGTGCCCGGGGCGTAGCGGGAGAAGTCGACGACGATGTCGAAGCGCTCGGCCGGGGCGATCTCCAGCACGTCGTGGGCAACCGGGGCGGCGAGCAGGCCGCCGTCGGAGCCGATCTGGACGAGGGCGTCGCCGCCGGAGGGCTGCGGGTCGAGCCGGAGCCGGTAGGGGCGGGCGTTGGAGGCGTTGAGCAGGCGCAGCCGGTAGCGGGCGCGGTCGACGTCGAGGCGGGGCCAGGGGGCGCCGTTGACGAGGATGACGTCGCCGAGGACGCCGTTCATGTAGTCGTCGGTGACGCCGGGCGAGGCGAGGTCCTCGTCCAGGGCGGGGTAGCGGAAGGAGCCGTCCCCGGCGAAGGAGCGGTCGGCGAGCATCAGCGGGAGGTCGCGGTCGCCGCGCGGCAGCGGCAGGGCGCTCTCCTCGTCGTCGTGGACGAGGTGGAAGCCGGCCAGGCCGCGCCAGACGCCGGGGCCGGTGAAGCCCATCCGGTGGTCGTGGTACCAGAGGGTGGCGGCACGCTGCTTGCCCGGGTAGGTGTGGGTGCGCTCGCCCTCCGCGGTGCGCCCCGCCTCGTGGCCCATCCCCTGCATGCCGGGCATGTCGGACATCCCCGGCATGCCCGGCGCCCCCCGGCCCGCGCCGGAGGAGCCGACCGGCAGCAGCAGGTCGACGGGGTAGCCGTCGCTGTCGGCCGGGGTGTGGCCGCCGTGCAGGTGGACCACGGACGGCACCGGCAGCTCGTTGCGGTGCTTGACCACCGCCGCCCGGCCGGACCGGGTGACCACCGTCGGCCCGGGGAAGGTGCCGCCGTACGTCCAGGCCTCGGTCCTGACGCCGGGCAGGATCTCCAGCTCGGCGACCCGTTGGGTGATCTCGTAGTAGTCGGCCGTCGCGTCGGTGCGCACCGGCTGGAGCACCGTGGGCACCGGCAGCGGGACCTGGAACGGCTCGGGCAGGTCGAGGCCGCTGCTGAGCAGCCGGCCGGGGTGGCCCTCGGCGAACAGCCGGGCGGCGGCGGGGCCCGCGACGGCGGCCAGCGCGCCCGCGCCGAGGACGGAGGCGCCGACGCCCAGGAACCGGCGACGGTTCACTTGGACACCTCCAGCGGCCCGCCGGGGCGCGGCAGGCGTCCGCTGCCGTCCGGCTCGGGCAGGTGGTCCGCGCGGGCGGGCAGCGGCAGCCGCCAGGCGCCGACCAGCCCGAACAGGACCCCGCTGACCAGCAGCACCCCGAGGGTGACGTGCACGCTGATCGACCGCGCGTAGCCGGCTGCCATCTGGCCGACGACGGCGACGGTCAGCACGGCGGTGGTCCACAGCGGCCAGAGCGGGCCGCGGCCGGGCCGGCGCACCAGCGCGGCCACCACCAGTTGGCCGAGGACCACGGTGGCCAGCGTCATCGCGTTGCCCTCGTGGTCCTTGAGGGACTCGTAGGTGCCGTTGAGGAAGCTGCCGGCCAGCATGACCTGGAGCAGGGCCAGGACCGCCAGGGTGGTCGCGGTGGTGCGCAGCAGGATCAGCGGCCAGCGGGGCGCGGCGGCCGCGGGAGGACTGCTCATGTCGGGCTACTCTCTGCTTCGGCGGGTCGGGCGGGACGGGCGGGGCGGGCGAGAGCGTAGCTGATCCGACATCACGATCAGCTCCAATAAAGGGGTTTGGAGTTTCCCGGCTACCCCATTGCGCCTACTCGGCCCGGCTTTTGTCACCCGTACGAGCGAGGCTCTGGTGTGCCCGTCCAGCGATCCTCGAGCAGGTGCCGCGCATGCTCGAAGGGCCCCGTCCGGCGGTACCGGACGGGGCCCTTCGAGCATGCGCGGGCCTCCGCTACTGCCGGGCGGCGCCCAGTGCCACCGGGCGGGTGCGCAGCAGGGCCCGGGCGGGCAACCCGGTCGCGCCGAGGCAGAGCAGGACGGCTCCGGCGGCCAGCGGCAGGGCGAGCGCCGGCGGGATGTACGGGGAGGAGTTGGCGACGCCCCGGGCGATCGGGACGAGGGCGACCCAGGCGATCCCCCCGCCGATCACCAGGCCGGTCGCGGCGACCAGCAGCGCCTCCCAGCGCATCATGCCGCGCACCTGGCGCCGGGTGGTGCCGGCCAGCCGGAGCAGGGCGACCTCGCGGCGCCGGTCGAGGACGGTCATCACCAGGGTGTTGACGGCGGTGACGGCGGCGAACCCGCCGAGCACGCCGGCCATCACGGTGTTGGCCCAGGCGTTCAGCTCCATCATCTTGTCGGACTGGGCGACGAATCCGGCCCGGTCGGTCACGGTCGCCCCGCCGGGGCCCGCGAGGCCCGCCAGCGCGGCCGCCACCGCCGCGCGGTCGGCGCCCGGCGCGTCGGCGACCAGCACCTGGCTGTCGTACCCGGCGGTGACGTGCCCGGCGACGACCGCCCGGGGCAGCAGCACCTGGCCGAAGCCGAGCCCGCGGTCGTAGACGGCGACCACGGCGGGCTGCACCGGGGTGCCGTCGCCGAGCCGCAGCGGCACCCGGTCGCCGACCTTGACGTCCAGGGCGTCGGCCAGCGTGGCGTCCAGGGCGACGGTGTCGGCGGCGCGGCCCAGGTCGGCGAGCGAACCGCTGCGCACGCCCAGGTCGAGCACCCGGGACAGCCGGGCCGGGTCGCCGTCGACGCCGAGCGCGGTGGCGGAGCCGAGCTGCATGTCGTGGGTGTACACGGCGGCGGTGCGCAGCACGCCGACCGCGGCGTCCACACCGGGCACCTTGGCGGCCCGCCCGGCGGTGCCCGCGGGCAGGCCGGGGCCGGTGAAGCCGATCACGTGGTCGGCGACGATGCCGTCCCGCACGTTCGCGCCGGTGGTGTGGCTGATGGTGCTCTGGAGGAACAACAGGGTGCCGCAGAAGGCGGTGACCAGCACGATCGGGGTGATCGCGGAGGCCAGCCGGCGGGCGTTGGCGCGGGTGTTGTCGGCGGCCAGCGAGCCGGGGGCGCCGCCGGCCCGCAGCGGGGCGCCGAACACCGTGGCGGCGACCCGCGCCACCCAGGGGCCGAGCAGCGCGACGGCCAGCATGAAGCACATGACCACGCCGAGCGCGGTGTTGGCGGCGTTGATGCCGTCCAGGGCGGCCGCGAAGGCGGCGGCCACCACGCCGCCGGCGGCGAAGAGCAGCCCGATGACGGTCCGGACCTTGCCGGGGTGGCCCGGTTCGACGGCGGCCGCGCCGAGCGCCTGACCGGGGCGCAGTTTGGCGGGGCGGCGGGCGGCCAGGAAGCCGGCGGTCAGCGCGGCGAGGGTGCAGATGAGGACGGCGGCGAGCATCGGCAGCGGGCCGACGTCCAGCCGCACGCCCTGCGGCACGGCGCCGCGCGAGGTCAGTTCGTCGAACCACCAGCGGGCCAGGGCCAGTCCGGGCAGGATGCCGAGCGCCCCGGCGACCGGCGCGACCAGCATCGCCTCGGTGGCGATGGTGCGGCGGATCTGCCGCGGGGTGGCGCCGATGGCGCGCAGCAGGGCGAACTCGCGGGCGCGCTGGCCGGTGGCCAGGGCGACGGTGCTCATCACGACGAAGATCGCGGTCATGGTGGCGTAGCCGCCGAAGCTGCCGCCGAGCCCTATCAGCAGGGTGCGGGCCTCGCCGATGGCGGGCTGTTCGACGGTGCCGCGGCCGTCACCGGTGAAGACCTTGGCGCCGCCGCTCTCGGCCTTGGCCTCAAGGCCGAGGGCCGGGGTGCCGGCGGCCTTGGCGTCCGCGGCCCGGGTGTCCGCGGCCTTGGCACCGAGGGCCTGGGCGTCGAGGGCCTGGCGGACCTGCGCGACCAGCGCGGCGCGGTCCACGCCCTCGCGCGGCTGGACGGCGATCGCGTCGATCCGGCCGGGGTGGCCGGAGAGGCGGTCGGCGGTGGCGTCGGCGAACCAGGCGGTGGGGCCGGCCGGTTGGGCGGCGGCCAGGCCGGAGATCCGGTAGTCGCCGGTGCCGCCGGGGGCGGTGAGGGTGAGCTTCGCGCCGGGCGCGAGGTGGGCGGCGCGCGCCGTGTCGGCGTCCAGTACCACCTCGTCGGCGCCGGGCGCACGGCCCTCGACCAGCTGGTCGGCCGGGCCGGCGATGCCGAGCGCGGCGAAGCCCCGGCCGGTCAGGGCGGGGGTGCCGGCGCCGGCCGGCAGCGGGAAGGCGCTGTCCGGGCGGGCGGCGGCGACCCCGGGCAGTGCGGCGATCCGGCCCACCAGGGCGACGTCCGTCCGGGCCCGCTCGGGGGTGGTCAGCTCCCTGGTCTCGTTGTCGCGGCCGACCTTGGCGGTGATCCGCACCATCGGATCGGCCGCGACCACCACCGGGGCACCCGCGTACCGCTGCGGTGCGACGCTCGCGGTCAGGCCGGTCTGCAGCAGCACGCCGCAGGCCACCACCACGGCGGCGCCCAGCAGCAGGGCGACCAGGGTGCCCACGAAGGAGGCGGGTCGAAAGCGCACCGAGGCGCGCGCCAGTCCGTTGCTCATGCCCCTGCCCCGTTCCACTCGTCGATCGGTCCACGCCGCCCGTTCATGCCGCGACCCCCACCGGGCGGGCGGTGAGCGAGACCATCCGGTCGGCGACGGCCTGCGCCTGCGGGTGGTGCAGCTCGTCGACGAGCGCGCCGCCGGCCAGGAACAGCGCCCGGTCGGCGAACGAGGCCGCCACCGGGTCGTGGGTCACCATGACCACCGTCGCGCCCAGGTCGTCCACGGCGCGCCGCAGCAGGCCCAGCACCTCGTGCGCGGTGCGGGTGTCCAGCGCGCCGGTCGGCTCGTCGGCGAACACCACGTCCGGGTCGGTGATCAGCGCGCGGGCGATCGCCACCCGCTGCTGCTGGCCGCCGGAGAGCTGGCCGGGCCGCCGCTTGGCGTGCTCACCGAGGCCGACCTGGGCCAGCAGCTCCCGGGCCCGGGCGCGGTCCTGGCGCTCGCCGGCCAGCCGCTGCGGGAGCAGCACGTTCTGCTCCACCGTCAGCGAGGGCAGCAGGTTGAAGGACTGGAAGACGAAGCCGATCCGGCTGCGGCGCAGCTTGGTGAGCCGGTCCTCGCTCAGCCGGGTGATGTCCTCGCCGCCGAGGCGGATCTCCCCCTGGTCGGGCTTGTCCAGGCCCGCCGCGCACTGCAGGAAGGTCGACTTGCCGGAGCCGGACGGGCCCATCACGGCGGTGAAGCTGCCCCGGGCCAGCGCCAGGTCGATCCCTCGCAGCGCGTGCACGGTCTCGCCGCCGCGGCCGTAGGTGCGGCGCACCCCGCGCAGCTCGATCGCCGGACGGGCGCCCTGCTCGGGGTACGGGCCGCCGCCGTACGCCCCCGTCGCGTACGGGCCGGCGGCGTACGGTCCGGCGGCGTACGGCTCGGTCGATGGGCGGTCGTGGCGGCGTGCCATGGGTGGGCCTTCCCTCGGGGATCGTCGGTGGTCGTCGACGGGTTCCACGCTAGAAAAGGCCAGGCCGGCGGACCATGGAGGCCGCTGGCGGACCGGGGGTGGGGATATCCCCACCCCCCTCCGGGGGGCTGCGGGCCCGCGCCGGGCGGGCTCACACCGGGTCGGCGGTGATCTCCCCGTAGGCGGTGGCGAGTTCGGCGAGCACGGGGTGCGCCGGGTCGAAGGCCGTACCGTCGACCGCTGCCAGCGGCCGGACGCCGACGCCCGCGTTCGCCGCGAACGCCGCCGTGAAGCGGCCCAGCCCGGACGCGTCCACCCGCTCGCGCGACTGCGGCCCGCCGTACGCGTCGGCCAGCAGCGCGGCGGTCACCCCGGGCAGGCTCGGGCCGTCCGGCCAGACCAGTCGGCGGCCGTCGAGGAAGCCGACGTTCCAGGTGGCGCCCTCGACCACCCCGCCGCCGTCCGGATCCACCAGCAGGACGTCGTCGTAGCCGTCGAGTTGGGCCCGCCTGCGGTGGTGGACCAGGCCGAACAGGCCGACGTGCTTCACCTCCGGCAGCTCCCGCCGGTACCCGACCGTGCGCACCCGCAGCGGGCCCGGCGCCGCTGCCGCCGCCGGGCGGGTGGTCGGCAGCAGCCGGGGCACCGCCGGGGCGCCGGGGCGTTCCAGGCCGAGCTCCGGGTCGTACACCGTCACCCGGACGATCACCGGCGCGCCGTCGGCGGGCAGCACCGCGCGGATCCGCTCCCGCACCGCCTCCCGGTCCAACTCGGCGGCGAACAGCACCCGGCAGTCCCGGACCAGCCGGTCCAGGTGCAGCGCCAGGCCCCGGACCCGGCCCGCCTCGGCGCGCAGGGTGGTGAAGTGCCCGTAGTTCAGCAGCCCCAGTGCGGCCAGCCGCGCCGGGTCGGCCGGCGCGCCGTCGATCTCGATCTCAGCCATCCCCCGAGTCTGCCAGCCCCGGCGCCGCCGCCACCGGGGCCTCCGCTCTCAGCGCCGGTGCCGGGGGCGGGGTCGGGGTCGGGGTTTCAGACGCCGCCACCGCCGGGCGGTACGGACTGACCACCTGGCGGCCCGCCGCCAGGGCCAGCTGCTCGAAGTGCTCGATCTTGTAGGCCAGCCCCTCCGGCTCCCCGGCGTCCGACCACCGCCACGCCTCCGCCCACCACTGCGGGCCGCGCACCAGCGGCCGGCCCGCGAGCGCCAGGTGCAGCGCCAGCGTCGAACGCGCGTACTCGTGCACCCAGCCGTCGGCCGCCCGATAGTCGGGCGTCTCGTCCAGCCGCAGCCAGCGGCCCTCGCAGCCGGCAGCGAGCATCGGCACCCAGCCCCACCCCCGGTCCGCGACCAGCAGGTGCAGCCAGCCTCCCTCCTCGCACACCCGGTACGGCGGGAGCTGCGGCATCCGGGCCAGGGCCAGCGAACGCTTCCAGCCGACCACCCAGAGGCCGCGGCGCAGGTAGTAGCGGACGGCGTGCTGCCAGGCCCAGTGCGCCTCCAGCCGGAAGCCGGGCAGGCCCTCCGCGGCGGACGCCGCGTACACCTCGTCCAGCGCCCCGGCGGCCAGCCCCCGGCCACGCGCCTCCGGGATCAAGTAGAGGGAGGAGACGGCGAGTTGGCCGGGTCCCTTGGTCCAGTTGTCCACCGCCACCGTGCCGGCCGCGGCTCCGTCCTCGTCCAGCACCCAGTAGCGGCGCCGGTACAGCTCGCCGCCGGGCCACTCCCGGCCGCTCTCCCCCAGCCGCTCGCGCCACCGGCGCTCGGCCTCCGGCGTCAGCTCGTCCGGGGCCACCAGCTCCCCCAGCTCACCTTCCACCAGGGACGCCAAGTCCCAGAGGGCGAACCGCCGTTCGTCCCCCTCGGCGACCGCCCGCAGCCGCGGCCCCGCCGCCAGCCGGTCCTGCGCCCGCTCCACTGCCGCATCCCACGACCTCACCACGCCGACACGATAGCGGGAGCGCGGGCACTTTCCGTAATCCGACGAACACCGAACGTCAGATCGGATGCGAAGGTCGCCGGGCGACGGCCCCGACGGATGGTAGGGGAAACCCGACCAGAGGACTCGACCTGACCGTGATGACCAGGCTGACCTGCGACGATGCAATGAACGGGTGATGAATCGGCACGACTCCCCAGACCGGCGACACGCCGCCGCGTGGTGCGGCGGATGGCTCCTCGCGGCCGGATGGGCCGGGGCCTTCCCGCTGCTCTCCGACCTCGGCCCGCACCGCACCTGGGGCACCTGCGCCGCCGTCGGCTACCTGCTGGCGGCGCTCGCCGCCCTCCTGCCGACGCGCCGGGGCCGGCCGCTGTCCATCGCCCTCGCACTCACCGGGGCCGTCGCCGTGCCGCTGCTCGCCCTCGTGCTGACCAGCCGGGGGCAGAGCGAGGTCGGGGTGATCGAACGCTCCGGGGCCCTGCTGCTGCACACCGGAACGCCGTACCTCGCCGAGCCCCGGACGGTGGCCGAGTACACCCCGTACCTGCCCGGAATGGCGATCCTCGGACTCCCCCGGGCCCTGCTCGACGGACTGCCGCTCGGCGGCCTGTCACTCGACGGCCTGTCACTCGGCGGTCTGCCGCTCGCCCGGGTGGCGGGCGACGCACGGCTCTGGTGCGCGGCCGCGTTCCTCGCCTGCCTGCTGCGCTCCGCGCCCGCCGGGCGGCGGACCGCCCTCCCCACGCCGACCACCCCACCCCTCGGCCCGCGGACCGCCCTCGCCGCACTGACCGCCTCGCCCGTCGTCGCGCTGCCGCTCTGCGTCAGCGGCGTCGACCTGCCGATGACCGGCCTCTGCTGGCTCGCCCTCACCCTCGCCGCCCGACGGCGCCCCGCCCCCGCCGGACTGGCCCTCGCCGCCGCCTTCTCGCTCAAGTGGACGGCCTGGCCGGCCGTCGCCGTGGTCACCGCGCTGCTCGCCGCCACCGCCGGACGGCGCCCCGCCCTGCGCGCCGCCGCCGTCGCGGTGGGCGGCACGGCCCTGCTCGTCCTGCCCGGCGCCCTGCGCTCGCCCGGGCCGATGCTCCACCAGGTGTTCGCCTTCCCCACCGGCCGCGGCGACCTGCCCACCCCCGCCGCCAGCCCGCTGCCCGGACGGCTGCTCGCCGACCTCGGCCCGCCCGGCTGGTACGCGGCCGTCGGCCTGCTGCTGCTCGCCGCAGCCGCCCTCGCGGCCTCCCTGCCCACCCACCCGCCCCGGCACGCGGCGGACGCCGCCGACCGGCTCGCCCTCGGGCTCGCCCTGGCCTTCCTGCTCGCCCCCGCCGGGCGGTTCGGCTACCTCGCGCTGCCGGTCCTCCTCGTCCTGCTCGCCCGGGTCCTCCCGCCGGCCCTCCCCGTCTCCCCCGCTCCGAGCCCCTCCCCGACGCCTTCTCCGATCCCTTCCCCGGCCGCTTCTCCGACACCGAACCGAGGTCCCACCCGCCCATGGGCAGCACACTCATCGTCACCAACGACTTCCCGCCCCGCCAAGGCGGCATCGAAACCTTCGTCCACGCCCTGGCCACCCGGCTGCCCCACTCCGACGTCGTGGTCTACACCTCCGCCGAACCGGGCGCCGATCGGCACGACGCCGCTCTCCCCTTCCCGGTGATCCGCGACCGAGCCCGCACCCTGCTGCCCACCGCCCGGGCCACCCGCCGCGCCGCCGAGATCGCCCGCGCCCACGGCTGCGACCGGGTCTGGTTCGGCGCCGCCGCCCCGCTCGCCGCGATGACCCCAGGCCTGCTCCGCCAGGCCGACGGCATCCGCCGCACCGTCGCCACCACCCACGGCCACGAGATCTGGTGGGCCCGCACCCCCGGCGCCCGCCGCCTGCTGCGCCGGATAGGCCGCAGCGTCGACGTCGTCACCTACCTCGGCGAGTACACCCGCGCCCGGATCGCCCCCGCCCTCGGCCCGGACGCCCGGCTGGCGCGCCTCGTCCCCGGCGTGGACCCGGACCGCTTCCGGCCCGGTGCCGAGGGCGCCCGGCGGGCCCGCACCGGGCCGGTGATCCTCTGCGTCGCCCGGCTCGTCCCGCGCAAGGGGCAGGACGTCCTGATCCGGGCCCTGCCGGCGATCCGCCGGGCCGTCCCCGGCGCCGTCCTCGTCCTCGTCGGCCAGGGCCCGTACGAGGACCGTCTGCGCGCGCTCGCCCACCGGTGCACCGAGCCCGGCAGCGTCGAATTCGCCGGCGGTCTCGACCACGCGGCCACCGCCGCCCACTACGCCGAGGCCGACGTCTTCGCCATGCCGTGCCGCACCCGCCGGGCCGGCCTCGAAGCCGAAGGCCTCGGCATCGTCTACCTCGAAGCGGCCGCCGCCGCCCTGCCCGTCGTCGCCGGCCGCTCCGGCGGCGCCCCCGACACCGTCCTCGACGGCGTCACCGGCACCGTCGTCGACGGGCGCGACCCGGCCGACGTGGCCGCCGCCCTCACCCGCCTCCTCCTCGCCCCGCCGGCGGACCGCGCCCGGATGGGCGCCGCCGGCCGCGACTGGGCCGCCACCCACTGGTCCTGGACCGCCTCCGCCCACCGCCTCGCCCACCTGCTCGACCCCACCCGGTCCGTCACCGGCGCTCCCGCCGAGCTCCCCTGACACTTTCGGACCCGCCAACGCCGTTTTTTTCAATGGGAGTTCGAGCAGAAGTGACACCCACTCACCAACATGCGGGCGATCATCGAGTCAGGGGGGGGCGAAGGCTTCAGAATCCGCCCGCAGGATGCGCCTTCAGCGCGCGAAGTCCCGTACGCGCAGCGGGCGCACCCTTTTTCATCATATGAATATTTGCCTTCCGTTTTTCAATCCGACCGAATGGTGGAAACCCCAGGAGTAGAGCCGGAATCACGAGGAGGTGGGCACCATGGTGGAGGTCGAACGATTGCTGGCCGACTGCCTCCGGGACGCTCGCGACATTCCGTGGGGAACGGTACCGGTCGATTCCGCGGGCCCCGAGTACGAGACCGCGCGCCGCGCGTTCCTGACGGCCGGGCTGTCCGCGCTGCGCGACGACCGGCCCGAGGACGGCTGGGTGCAGATCAACCTCGCGCCGGGCCCGGCCACTTGGCACCGGACGTACCGCGCCGTCGCAGACACGGCCCGCGACCTGATCTCCGCCGGCGCGGCGCGCTCCTTCTTCTTCATGCACAAACCGCCCGGCCTGCGGGTCCGGTTCGAGGCGGGCCGGTCCGATGTCGGGGCACTGCGCGAGGAACTGACGCGCCGCTTCCGCGCGGTGGACGGACAGCCGCAACCGCCGCTGTGCGGGCGGTACGAGCCGGAGACCTACCTCTTCGGCGGCCCGCGATCGATGCGGCACGTCCACGACCTGTTCACGGTGGATTCCCTGGCCTGGCTCGATCACCACGACACCGTCGCGGCACCGGGCCGACCGGAGGCGGTCGCGGACTGGCGGTTGTCCCTGTACCTCCTCGGTGAACTCCTCGACGGCCTCGGCATCGTCGGCTGGGAGCACCGCGGGGTCTGGCAGGTGCTCCAGGACGACGCCGGCCGCAGGCTGGGCACCGAGCCCGACGAGGACACCCGGCGCGCCGCCGCGGGCATCCTCGCGGCCTGGCGAGCCGGCGGACGGAGCCTGCTCGATCCGCTGCCGCCGCAACGGCGGGCGGCGGTCGAGGTGCACGGGGACGCCGTGCGCCGGGCCGCCGAGGGCTGGCGCACCGGCTACTTCGAGTCCGGTGAAGCGGTGATCGGCCCGCGCCGCGCCGCCGCCCACTACGTCGTCTTCCACTGGAACCGGGGGCGGTTCTCCCTGGCCCGGCAGAGCCTGCTGACCCACGCGCTCACCGGTGACGGGAGGTCCTGACGTGGACGAGGACCGGGAACTGGGCGCTGCGGCGCTGCTCCGCGTGGCCGGCATGCCCTTGGCAGCGTGGGCGGCGGCGGGCAACCCGGAGCTGTTCGCACAGGTCGCCGACCACGCCCGACGGGACGAACGGCGGGCGGAGCACGCCCGCCGACTGGCCGAGCAGCTGGGCATCGTGGTCGTGCCGCACCCCGCCCTCACCGCCGCCGACCGCCGCGCCGTGCTGGCCGTGCGCCGTCGGCTGCACTCCGGCGCCGCACCGGGCCCGGCCGACTGCGGGCTGCTGGGGCGGCTGCCCGCCGCCGGCGGCCTCGTCGCGGACGCCGCACGGCTGTCCGGCGAGGCCGAGTCGGCGGCCGTCGCCCTGCGGCGGCTGGAGGCCGCGGTGGCGGCCGAGCGCGAGCGCGTGGGCGCCCTGGGCTGGTCCCTGGTGTGCGCGTCGCCCGTCATGCGGGCCTTCCTGGACGAGGTGGAGCCCGGAGCGGCCGCAGACGTGGCCGGCCGGCTGGCCGCGGGCGAGTCCTGGAGCGGGAAGCGGCTGCGCAAACGGGCGGCATACGTGTGGCGGGCGCTCGGTCGGGCCGCGGCGAAGACCACCCCGCGCGGCTGGGTCGGCCAGGTCATCCTGCTGCCGGTCACCCCGACGGGCGCGAACGGCGGCGGGAACGGCGGCGGGAACGATGACGGGAACGGCGGCGGGGCCGACGGCACCCTGCTGCGGCTCGTCCCGCCGGGCACGACCCTCGGCGAGGTGGCGGCCCAGGCCGTGGAGAACGTCCACGGGGTGCGGGCCCGGCTCGGCGCCCTGGACCTGCGGGCGGCGGACCCGGCCACGGTGCTGGCCCTGGCTCCGCTGCACTTCCCCCAGCCGGCGGGCACCGCACCGGGCGCCGGCGTCCTGCGCTGCTGGGTGACCGACCCGCACGACCGGGGCCGGTTGCGGCAGGTCGACCTGCGGCGCTCCCTCCCCCTGGATCACGTGCTGGCTCAACTGGCCGGC
Organism: Kitasatospora sp. NPDC088861; assembly: GCF_044750105.1. Classification (NCBI taxonomy): domain Bacteria; kingdom Bacillati; phylum Actinomycetota; class Actinomycetes; order Kitasatosporales; family Streptomycetaceae; genus Kitasatospora; species Kitasatospora sp. NPDC088861. Next base: position 161,713 of record NZ_JBIVJF010000015.1, on the reverse strand, counting down.
GGCCCTCGCCCGTTGGGCGACCTCGAAGCGGCTCTGCTGGGCACGGCGACGACCGTCGCAGCGGCGGCCGGGGCGGCGGCTTCCGCCCCCACGGTGCTGCGCGGCTTCCTCGCGCACCTGCTCGGACTCGGCGTGCTCCAGGCCTGCGCGGCCCCGCGCCGCCGCACCACGGGCTGGCTCGCCGCCGAGGACGTCCACGCGCGCGGCACCCTTCCGCAACCGGCGCCTCCTCCGACACCTGCACCGAGCGCCAATTCCGCCGCACCCGCGCCCATACCCGCCCCCGCCCCCGCGTCGGCGCTCCGCACCACCGGCTCCGCCGCCCCCGCCGACGACTCCCGGCCGTGGTTCACCGACTCCTACCGCACCATAGCCTCGGCCGTCTCCGGAGCGGCCGCCCGCCAGGTGCAGCAGGGCCTCGGCACCGCCGCCCGCGTGGCGTGGCTGCGGGAGGCCGACCGGCTCGCGGGGCCGGACCCGCACCGGCTGCCGGCCGAGCTCGCGGAGCTCACCGAACGGCCGTGCCCGCTCGGCGAGATCCTCGCGCGCCACCTGCCCGACGGCAGCTGCCCGCCGCCGCCTCAGCCCCCGCGCCGGTACGCGGGCTGGCACCCCGCCGAGACCTCCGGGTCCGGCTACGCCGGGCTGCTGGCCCACCTGTCCGCCCGGGCCGGCAGCGGACCGGTGGACCTGGACGACGACCTGCTGGACATCCTCGGGGCGCCCCCGGCCGCGACCGCGCTGCCACCCTGGCCCCTGGACTGCCTGCTGCGTCCGCTGCCGGGCCCCGGACCGGTCGCGGTACTGGAGACCGCCTCACCGGCGGGCGTGCTGGACGCCCGGTTCGCCGACGCGCTCCACACCCTGCACGGCGGCTACGACAACCTCCGGAGCTACCGGGCCTTCCTCGCCTCCGTCGAGCGGCTGTCCGGGGCCCGCTTCGTCGAACTGCTGGTGCCGCCGCTGGCCGGACGCGCCGCCAACGCCGTACGGCGGCCGGTCATCACCGGCTGGTGGACGGGCGATCCCGATCCCCTGCCGTACCAGGGAGCGGACGGCCTGACGGCCCGCTACCTGCCGCTGGAGCGCATCACCCTGCGACGGGTCGGCCCGCGGATCATCGCCGAGGCCGACGGGTGCCGGCTGCTGCCCGTCCACCACGCCACCCGTACGCCCCTGCCCCCGTACGACGTCCTGGTCCGGCTGCTGCTGGCCGCCGGCCACCCGGCGGGCTCGCGCCTGATCCGCCTGGACGGCCTGGCCGAGGCGTTCCCCGACACGGACCGACTGCCCCGGGTGACCGTCGGCGGCGGCGCCCTGGTCATCAGCCCCGCGGTCTGGCGCGTGCCGCCGGCCCAGCTGTGGCGGCCCGGCGACGGCGACCTGACCAAGGTGCGCGCCCTCGCCGCCCTCGGGCGCTCCGCCGGACTGCCGCGCTTCGCGTTCGTCCGGGCCGTACCCCAGCCGAAACCGGTGCCCGTGGACTTCGCGGCGCTGACCGCCGTCGCCCTGCTGGAGCGGATCTGCGCGCGCCACCCCGGTGCGGACCTGCTGGTCGAGGAGATGCTTCCCGACCCGGGCGGCCTGCTGCTCCACGACCCCGTGCACGGCGGTGCCGCCGTCGCCGCCCAACTGCTGCTCAGACTTCCGTTCGACCAGGGCGCCGAGGAACTCGCGGAGCCCGCCGCCGCCGCACTGCGCGGCGAACCCGACGTCCCCGGTGCGCCCGCCCCTCGCGGGCGGGCCACCGGGGCGGTCTCCACCCATCACCGCTCCTGAAGGAGGACAACCATGCCCGACATCACGGCGCTCACCGACCTCGACGCCCTCATCGGCGACCTGGACGCGCGCATCACCGAGACCACCCTGCCGACCCCCGAGGCCAGCAGCGGCGGCTGCAGCGGCGTCTGCACCGTCCTGATCTGCGACACGGTGCTGCTCTGTAGCGGCGTGTTCTGCTGATCTCCCGTCAGGCCGTCCGAGGGCACGCCCTCGGACGGCCACCCGGACAGCGGCCCCTGACGGCCGCCACCACCGGCACTCCGCCCGGCCCCTCCAGGCCGGGCGGAGTGCCGACCCGTCGTTCCCGAGGAGCCACCGTGCCGCAGCACACCGCGAACGCCGAGGACACCGGCACCGCCGTCACCGGACTCGCCGTCCGGCTCCTCGACGCCTGGTCCGCCCGGCCCCGCGAGAGCCCGGCGGTCGCCGAGCACCCCTCCGATCCGGGCATCCCCGTCCTGGCCGCCCTGCTGCACACCACCGGGGGGCCGGAGGCCGAACGGTCTGCGGCCCGTGCCGTGGCGGTGTGGGCCCGCACCGCCGGCCAGGGGCCGGGCCACTGCGGGCTGTACGACGGCGGACTGGCCGGAACGCTGGCGGGCCTGCGGCTGGGAGCCCGGGTGCTCCCGGGGCTGCATCCGGTCGCCGACCGGCTCCGCGACCACCTGGTCCGCACCGCGCCGGCCCTCACCTGGCGCTGCGAACAGGTCGCCTTCCCGGACTACGACCTCATCGTCGGCCCCTCCGGCACCCTGCTCGCCCTGAGCACGGGCACCCGCCCGACACCGGCCCAACTCGGCCCGTACGCCGACCACCTGGCCCGGCTGTGCGACGCCGACGAGTTGCCCCGGCTGCGGACGGGGCAGTACGCCGGCCACCCGCACCTGGGCTGGCTCGACGGACGGATCAACACCGGCACGGGCCACGGCGCCGCAGGAGTCGTCGTCGCACTCACCGCAGCCGTACGCCACCTCGGACCGCACCCCGACCTGACGCCCGCCCTGCGCCGCGCGACCGGGTGGCTGATGCGGCAGTCCTTCGACGACGCCCGCTCCATCCGCACCTGGGACGGCGCCGGGCTCGACGGCCCGCCGCCCGCCGGAGCGCGCGCCCGCCAGGCCTGGTGCTACGGCACCCCCGGAGTGTCCTGGGCGCTGTGGGACGCGGCCGACGCGACGGGCGACCGGGAGGCGGCCACCTGGGCCGCAGCGGCCTTCAGCACGCTCGCCGAACGGTACGACGACCGGTTCCACCTCTTCGGCGACCGCGCGAGCGACCTGCTGGCCCTGTGCCACGGCGCCTCGGGCGTGCTGGCGGTGGCCGACGCCTTCGCCCACCACGCCGGCCTGCCCGCCGCGACCGCGCTGAAGGCCCGTCTGCTCACCCACCTCAGGGCCCGCCTGCCCGAGGTGGAGGCCCTGGGCGCGGAGGGGATGGGCCTGCTCGGGGGCGCGGCCGGCCCGCTGTGCGCCCTGCTCACCGCAGGCCACGACGCCTCACGGGCCTGGCTGCCCTGTCTCGGTCTGCGCTGAGCCACCGACGCCTGTTGTCGGACCCGAGCCTGTTGTCGGACCCGCCCTACGCCTCCCGGAGGTGGGCCAGGACGGCGAGGACGCGGCGGTTGCCTTCGGTGGGGTCGAGGTCGAGCTTCATGAAGATGTTGCCGCAGTGTTTGACCACCGAGGCCTCGGTGATGGTGAGCCGGGTGGCGATGGCCTGGTTGTTGAGGCCCTCGGCCATGAGGGCGAGGACTTCGCGTTCGCGGGGGGTCAGGCGGGTGAGGGGGCGGTCGGCGGACTGCTGGCGCAGCAGGACGCGGACCACGTCGGGGTCGATGACGGTCTCGCCGGCGGCGACCCGGCGCAGGGCGTCGAGGAAGTCGGCGACGTCGCCGACGCGGTCCTTCAGGAGGTAGCCGAGGCCGGCGGGTTGGGCGCCGGCGGCGGCGAGCAGGCGCGTGGCGTACGGGGTGGCGACGTACTGGGAGAGCACCAGGACGGGCAGGCCCGGGTGGTGTTCGCGCAGGTCGAGGGCGGCGCGCAGGCCCTCGTCGGAGAAGTCGGGCGGCATCCGGACGTCGGTGATGACGGCGTCGGGCCGTTCGGTGTCGACGGCGGCGGCGAGGGCGCGGGCGTCGCCGACGGCGGCGGTCACCCGGTGGCCGCCGAGGGTGAGGAGTTCGACGAGTCCGGCGCGCAGCAGGACGGCGTCCTCGGCGATCACGATCCGGAGCACGGGACCTCCAGCCGCAGCGTGGTCGGGCCGCCCGTCGGGCTGGTCACCATGAGCCGTCCTTTCAGGAGTGCCACCCGGTCGGCGAGTCCGCGCAGTCCGGCCCCGGCGGCCGGGTCCGCCCCGCCGTGGCCGTCGTCGGTCACCTGGAGCACCAGCCGGCCGTCGGCGATGCGCCCGCTGACGGTGATCGCGGCGGCGCCGCTGTGCTTGGCGGCGTTGGTGAGCGCTTCGGTGACGGTGAAGTAGGCGGTGGTCTCGACGGGGGCGGGCAGCCGGCCGGGGAGGTCGAAGTCGGACCGGACCGGGATGGGGTGGCGCAGCGCGACCTCGGCGACGGCGGCGGCGAGGCCGTGGTCGGTGAGCACCTGGGGGTGGATGCCGCGGACCAGGCCGCGCAGTTGTTCCAGGGCCTGCCGGGCTTCGCCGCGGGCCCGGGCGACCAGGGCGGTGGCCCGGTCGCCGGACTGGGCGCTGCCGTCGCGCAGCGCGTGGTCGGCGAGGCCGAGGGTCATGCTGAGCGCGACGAGCTGCTGTTGGGCGCCGTCGTGCAGGTCGCGTTCGATGCGGCGGCGTTCGGCTTCGAAGGCGTCGGCGAGCCGGGCCCGGGAGCGGGTGAGTTCGAGGACCTGTCGGCCGGTGTCCTCCTCGCGGGGCCCGAGCAGGAGGCGGGCGAGGGCCACCTGGGCGGCGGTCAGCAGGGCCCCGGCGTAGGCGCAGAGGAGGAGCCCGGCGAGCCCGGCGGCGCTGAACGGCAGGGCGGCGAGCGGCCCGGACACCGCCCTGCCGGGAATGATCATGACGGTTTCGGGAGCCAGCGCCCAGACGATCACCGGGGAGGCGACCAGGGCGCCGGAGAACAGCAGCGCGGCGCTGAAGCCGAGCGCGGCGGCGGCGAGGGCCGTGGCGGTGAGCGCGGTGTGGGCCAGTTCGCGCCAGGTGGCGCGCTCGCGCAGGCGGGTCCGCAGCCGGGCGCGGCGGCCGGCGCCGGGCAGCGGGCGGTGCGGGTCGGGCAGCGGTACCGGCTCGACCAGCCGCAGCCGTCGGCGTTCGAGGGCGGCGGCGGGGAGGCCCGCGAGGGCCAGGGCGAGGAGGACCGGCAGTCCGACCCCGACCACGGACAGGCCCAGACCGAGCACCAGCAGCACCGTCAGGGCAGCCAGCAGCAGCGGGCCGAGCAGCGCGCCGCCGAGCAGGTAGGCCCAGCAGCGCGGCACCCACGGGGTGACGGGGAAGTGCAGCGGGTGGGCTCGCAGCGCGGCCCAGACGGCCGTCGGCTGCTGCTCCTCCTCGTTCACCCGGTCACTCTAACGAACCCTCTGACCAGGCCTCGGGGCGTCAGGCGTGGAGACGGCGGAGCCGGCCGGGCGGAGTGCGGGCCGGGGGCGGGTCAGGGCGACGGCGGCGATCACCAGGACGCCGCCGGCCAGGGCGTTCCAGCCGACGGGCTCGGCGAGGAAGGCCGCGCCGAGGGCCGTGGACCACAGCGGCATGACGTAGGTGACGGCGGAGGCCACCGCGGTGCCGGCCGTGCGGACCAGCCCGAGGTTGAGCAGGTACGCGAGGCCGGTGCCGACCGCACCCAGCACCAGCAGGGCTCCGGCCGCGCCCGCCCCCGGCCAGTGCGGGGCGCCCGCGGCGAACGGCGCGACGGCGGCCAGCTCGGCGGTGGCGCAGGCGATCTGGACGGCTGAGAGGGTGACCACCGACTCCGGCCGGCCGGAGAGGAAGCGGCGCAGGTAGGTGAAGCCCGCGCCGTAGCAGCAGGCCGCGGCCAGGCAGGCGAGGCCGCCGGCGGCCTCGCCGGAGCCGATGCCGCGCCAGACCCCGAGCACGGTGAGCACGCCGACGAAGCCGAGGGCGAGTCCGGAGAGCCGACGGGCGCCGGGGCGGCGCTCCTCGGCGACGATGAGGACGGCGAACAGCAGGGTGAACAGCGGGGTGGTCGCGTTCATCACCCCGGCGAGGACGGAGCTGACCCGGGTCTCGCCGAACGAGAACAGCGTGAACGGCACGGTGTTGAGGAGCACCGCGACCACGGCGGAGTGCCCCCAGAGCGCGCGGTCGCGGGGGACGCGCTCGCGGCGCAGCACGAGGATCGCCCACAGCGTGACCGCCCCGAGGGCGCAGCGCCACAGCGCCACCCACAGCGGCGGCACCCCCGCCTCCACCGCCACCTTGATCAGCGCGAAGCTCGCGCCCCAGATCGCCGACAGCGCCACGAAGCCCGGCAACCAGCGCCGCACCCGGATCACCTCCACCTTCGTCCCGTTGGTTCCGTGTCGGGTTCCGTCCCGGTCCCGCCCAGGGTCCAGTCTCGGGTCCCGCCTCGGGTCCCGCCTCGGGTCCCGCCTCGGGTCCCGCCTCGGGTCCCGTCTGGACAGAGGGTGGCCCGGTGGCAGAGCATGAGTCCAACAAGTGGCAGTGCCGGATGGATGAGGAAGTCTCATGGCCTCGGAGGTCAACCTGGCCCAGCTGAGGGCACTGGTCGCGGTCGCCGACACCGGTGGGTTCGGCGCGGCCGCCGACGAACTGGGCATCAGCCAGTCCGCCGTCTCGCACGCCGTCGCCGCGCTGGAGCGGACCCTCGGCGCGCCCGTCCTGCTGCGCGGCACCCCGGCCCGGCCCACTCCCCTGGGCGAGCAGGTCCTCCCCCACGCCCGCACCGCCGTCGCCTCCGCAGCCGCCGTGCGCGCCATCGCCACCCGGCACTCCGGCGGCCCCGTCGGGACCGTACGGCTCGCCGCGCCGACCACCGTCTGCCAGGCGCTGCTGCCCGGGCTGCTCCGGGACTGGAAGGCCGCCTACCCGCAGGTCACCGTCCGGGTCTTCGAGGGCGAGGACGACGAGCTCGCCACCTGGCTGGAGGCGGGCACCGTCGACGCCGCCGTCCTGGTCGACCCCGGGCCGCTCCCGCCAGGGGCGGTCGCGCTCGGGGCCGACTCCATGCACGCGCTGCTGCGCCGCGACCACCCCCTCGCCGGGCAGGAGACCATCCATGTCGCCGACCTGGAGGACGACGACTTCCTGCTCTCCGAGGGCGGCTGCGAACGCCACATCCGCGAGGCCTTCCGCCGGGCCGGCACCCGCTTCACCCCCCGGCACCGCATCCGCGACCTCAACACGCTCATCGGCATGGTGCACGCGGGCGTCGGGGTCTCGGTGATGCCCGCGCTGGCGCTGACCATGCTCCCGGCCGACTGCGTGCTCGTCCCGATCCGGCCGGCCGTCCACCGCACGCTCACGCTCACCGGGCCGACCAGCCGGCCGTGGTCGCCGGCGGTCGGCGGGCTGCTGGCGGCGGTGGGCGCCGCGCAGGGGGCGGGGGTCGCACAGGGGGCGGGGGTCGGGGTCCGCGTGGCGGCGCGCGCCTGACGGGGAGCCCGTCCGGCGCCCGGCCCACCGCCGGCGCCGGACCCCGGCTTGACCATTTCGGGGTTGACCGCCCTTCCTCGACAGGTCTATACCAGTGACAGTCTTCGGCAACTACCCCCTGCCGGAGGCCCGTTCGGTCTGCGCGCCACCCCCACCTCCGGCGTGAGCAGCCCCTCCCCCACTGCCGTCCCGCCTGGAAAGGCCCTCGATGGAACGCGCACTTCACCCACACCCCGCCCCCCGGAACCCGCGCCGCCGCCCGCCCCGGGTCGCCGCCGCCGTGGCCGGGGTGCTCGGCCTGGTCGTCGGCGGCGTCGCCGCGCTCGCGAACACCGGCTCCGCCGCCGCCGACACCACGACCGGCCTCGGCAGCAACTGGTACGCCTCGGCGCCCTATCTGATGCCCGAGGACAACAGCCCGCCGGACGCCGCGGCGGTGATGGACGCCACCGGACAGAAGGCCTTCCAGCTGGCGTTCATCCTGGCCCAGGGCACCAGTTGTTCGCCGGCCTGGGGCGGCACCTCCTCGATCGACACCGACACCACCATGCCCGGCGTCATCCAGACCATCCGCGGCAAGGGCGGGGACGTCTCGGTGTCGGTCGGCGGGTACGGCGGCACCAAGCTCGGCCAGGTCTGCGGCACGCCGGAGGCGACCGCCGCCGGGTACCAGAAGGTGATCACCAAGTACCAGTTGAAGGCGATCGACTTCGACCTGGAGGAGCCGGAGTACGAGAACACCGCGGCGATCCACAACGAGATCGGCGCCGCCCGGATCCTCCAGCAGAACAACCCCGGCCTCTACATCTCGATCACCACCGCCGGGACCAACGCGGGGACGGGCTGGTTCGGCACACAGATGCTGAACGAGGCCAAGTCGCAGGGCTTCACGCCGAACAACTACTCGATCATGCCGTTCGACGGCGGGTTCAACGGCGCCGCCGCGCAGACCGACGCGCTGGTGAAGTTCAACCAGATCCTCCAGACCACCTTCGGCTGGTCCGAGGCGACGGCCTACGCCCACGAGGGCGTGTCGATGATGAACGGCCGCACCGACGCCGCCGAGTACTTCCGGCAGGCGGACTTCCAGGCCGTGCTGGACTTCGCCACCGCGCACGACCTGGCCCGGTACACCTACTGGTCGGTCAACCGGGACCGGCAGTGCACGGGCCCGGTGGACCCGGGGCTGTCCGGCTCCTGCTCCAGCGTGGCGCAGAACGACTGGGACTTCACCAAGTACACCGTGAAGTTCGCCGGGGCGACGCCCCCCACCACGCCCCCCACCACGCCGCCGACCACCCCGCCCACCACGCCGCCGACGACTCCCCCGACCACCCCCGGGACCTGCACCGACCCGGCGTGGAGCGCGAGCACCACGTACACCAGCGGCAGCAAGGTCTCGTACGGCGGCCACAAGTACCACGCCAAGTGGTGGACGCTGAACGAGGTGCCGAGCGCCAGCGGCCAGTGGGGCGTCTGGGGCGACGACGGTCCCTGCTGACACGGGCCGACGGGCTGACGGGCGACGCCCGGGCCCGGGGATCTGCGCACCCCGGGCCCCGGGCAGGCCAGTTCGCGGCCGCGGTCAGTTCGCGGCCGCGAACCGCTCCCGCAGGTCGGCCAGCACCTGCGCCGCCTCCGGGAGGCCGGCGGCCTCGCAGCGGGCGATGCCCGCGGTCAGCCGGGCGACGGCCGCCCCGGTACGGCCGAGGTCGGCGCCCTCGATCAGCGCGGCCAGCCGGACGGCCTCGGCCCGGGACGTCCCGGCCCGCTCGTCGCCGCCCTCGTAGACCGCGATCGCCCGCTCGACCTCGGCCAGCGCCTCCTCGTGGCGCTCGGCCATGGCCAGGCAGCGCGCCCGCTCGTAGTGCGAACCGCCGCGCAGGTACCAGGGGTTGTACTCCTGACCGGCCTGCCCGGCGTGCTCCCCGGCGGCGTCCGCCTCGGCCAGCCGGGCCAGCGCCGACGCCAGCCCCTCCGGGCCCTCGGCGTGCATCGTCAGCCGGGCGAACTCGCGTAGCGTCGCGGCCAGTTGGTCGACCTGGGGGGCCTGGGCGTGGGCCGCGAGGGCGCGGTCGAGGGCGGCCTTCGCGGCCTCCCAGCGGTCCGCCCGGGCCAGCGCCAGCGCGGCCTCGCAGGCGACCATGGTGTGGGTGTCCTGCTCCTCCCAGCCGGCGACGGCGTCGGCCAGCCGCAGGTACTCCTCGGCGGCGTCCCGGTGCTCGTCCAGTTCGGTGAGGCCCCGGGCGAGGTCCAGCCGGGCCTGCGCGAGCATCCGCACGTCCAGCTCCGGCGCGGCGGCGTCCAGCAGCACCGACTCCAGCACCGCGACGGCGTCGGCCGTGCGGTCGGCGGCGCGCAGCACGTCGGCCAGCTGGAGGCGGGCCCGGGCGGCGTCCTCGGCCGCCTCCCGGCCCTTGCGGTCGAAGCGCGCGGCCGCCTCGGTGAGCGCCCGGACCGCGCCGCCGCGGTCGCCGGCCCCCATGGCCGCGTGGCCGAGCATCAGGTAGGTGGGCGCGTACGGGTAGGAGTCGTCGCCCCAGCGGGCGGCCTCGGCGAGCGCCCGGTGGAACACCTCGACGGCCTCGGCGGACTCGCCGCCCTGCAGCAGCACCTGGCCCAGCAGGCCGAGCACCCGCGGAGTGTGCCAGCGCAGTTCGGCCGCGTCCAACTCGCCGAGCACCTCGCGCAGTTCGGTGGTGGCCTCGGCCAGCCGGCCCTGCCGGGCGGCCGCGTCGGCCAGGTACTGGCGGGAGGTGGCGGCGCGGCGGGCGGAGCCCAGCTCCACGGCGGTGCGGTGGTAGCCGCCGGCCGCCGCCTCGAAGCGCTCGACGGCCTCGGCGGGCGGCTCGGGCAGCGCCTCGACCAGGTCGTGGTGGGCGGCGTAGGCGCGGACCTGCCACACGATCAGGTGGTCGTCGTCGGCCATCGCGCCGGCGGACCGCAGCTCCTCGGCCCGGCGCAGCACCTCGTCGAGCGCCGGCCAGTCGGCCACCGTGCCCTCGACTTCGCCGAGTTCCACGATCAGCGCGCGGGCCCGGACCATCAGGGCCTGACCGGGCAGCCCGGCCTGCTCGAACAGGTCGGCGGCGGCCAGCAGCCCGGCCCGGCCGTCGGCGTGCTCGTCCCGCTCCAGCGCCTGGTGGGCCCGCTGCTCGGCGAGTTCGGCGCGCAGCCGCCCGGGGCTGCCGACCGCGGTGCCCTCGGGGTGGGCGAAGCCGTCGGCGGCGGCGCGTTCGGCGATCCGCCGCCAGAGCCGGTCGGCGTCCGGGTGCCCGACGAGCTCCAGCTCGCGGGCCCGGACCACCAGGGCGGTGAAGTCCTCCGGCTCCGGCTCGACGGCCCGACGCGGTGCGGGCGCGAGCGCCGGGGCGGCGGCCAGCTCGGGCGCGGCGGCGGCGCGCACGCCGAGGGCCAGCGGCTCGGCCAGCAGCGGCTCGCGGGCCAGCCGGGCGCGCCGGTCGGCGCCGACCGCGTCGGTGCCGTTGCGGGCGTCGAAGCGGGCGGCGAGCGCGTCGGCCTCGGCGCGCACGTGGGCGAGCAGCGTGTCCGCCGTCCAGGAGGTGCCGGGCGGGCCGCTGACGGCGAGCCCGCCGTGGCCGCCCCGGGCCAGGACGGCGAGCAGCACCTCGACGCCGGTGAGGAAGGACAGCAGCCCGGACGGCTCGCCGGCCACCGCGAACAGGTCGCGGTTCTCGGCGAGCAGTTCCAGGCCGCGCGGCTCGTTGCCGGACAGCGCGCAGAACTCGACATGGCGGCCGACGGCGCGCGCCATCGAGGCCTTGCCGCGCGCGGCGCGGTAGCCGGTCAGGTGGCTGGAGCGGGCGTCGTCCAGACGGCCCCGGCGCAGCAGCGGAAGCAGGGCGGCGGCCTGGCTGAGGGCGGGCTCCTGCTCGCAGCTGCTCCGGCCGTCGAGGACCGGCTGCAGGACCTCCAGCGCCCGGGCGTCGTCGCCCGCGTCCGCGAAGTGCTCGGCGCGCGCCCGGGTCTCGCAGGCGTGGCAGTCGCTCAGCTCGGAGCGCGGGCGGGCCGTCCACAGCTCGTAGGCGTCCTGGCGGCCGGTGCCGGTCTGCGCGGCCAGGTGGTAGCGCTGGGCGTAGTACGGCTGGAGGTCGAAGCCGGCCGCCCGGTAGCGGTCGCGCAGTTCGGTGTGCCAGCGCCGCAGGGCCGGCAGCGGCACGTCCGGGTTGCCCAGGAGCGCGCCGGCCACCCACTTGAAGCGCCAGAACACCTGCTGGCGGGCCCACTCGCCGAAGCCGTCCGGGTCGGCGTCCCACAGCTTGAGGAGGCGGGCGAAGACGACCGGGCTCTTGCTGCGCTCGCCGTCGTACTCGTACGCCTCCATCAGCTCCAGCAGGGCCATCGAGCGCGCCCCGGTGTCGTCGAACTGCTCGGCGGCGTCGACGAGTTCCTCGGCCGCGACGGTCCGCTGGCGGCCGTACGGGCGGGCGTCGTTCTCGCGCAGCGCGGCCATCACCGCGTCGGGGGTGTCCAGCATCAGGCCTCCTTCGGGTCGGTGCGGTCCGGGCCGGCCGACTCGTGGCCGAGCATGGCGTGGTCGAGCAGGCTGATGAACGAGCGGTTGAGCAGGGCGCTCTCACTGGCCTTGAGCGGGCGGCGGGTCATCAGCACGGCCTGCCCGTACAGCGCCTCGACGGCGGTGACGGCCAGCTCGCGGTTGGTGACCGTCGCGGCGCGGCGCACCAGCGGGTTGAGGTGGTTGAGCACCAGTTGGGCGCGGGGCGCCTCGGCGCGCAGCGAGCCCAGGATGTCCGCCCACAGGCCGTCGGCCTCCTCGGCGAGCTGGGCGCGGCTGCGCTCGTGCCGGGCCTCCCGGTTGTCCAGCAGCAGCGCGGGCGCGTTGGTCGGGTGGAAGCTGCGCAGGGCGACGTCGCAGTCGAAGCGGCCGACCACCTCGCGGGCGACGGCGAGGAAGGCGTTCGCGGCGAGCTCGGCGGCCGGGTCGACGGTGTCCAGGTGCGCGGTGACGGTGCCCGGGTCGAGGTCGGAGACCGAGACGCCGGGACGGATCTCGGGCAGCCGGTGCACCAGGTCGCGGTCGTAGGTGTAGCCGCCGTTGACCACGCCGAGGCCGGCGGCGCCGGCGATCGGGGCGACCTGGCGGAACTCCTCGACCGTGCGGGTCACCAGCACCACCGGGTGGCTGCGGGTGAACTCGTCCAGGGTGACGTTGCCGTCGGTGGTCTCGAACGGCAGCCACGGCAGCATCATCCGCAGCAACTCGTCGTCGTAACGGGCGAGTTCCTTGACGGCCAGGTGGTGCACGGACAGGAAGCGGTGCAGCAGCGCCGGATCGCTCGCGGACAGGCCGGTCAGCCAGTCGCGGATCCGGACGCCCAGCGCGTCGCGGACGGCGGCCAGCGTCTCGTCCGCGTACAGGCCCTCGCGGGAGGCGGTCGGGCGCAGGCCGTCGGTGTCCACCACGCAGCGGACGAAGAACGCCCAGTCCGGCAGCAGTTCGGCGGCCTGGTCGGACAGCAGCATGCCCTTGAGGTGCACCCGGTGGCCCGAACGGCGGGACGGCGGGGCCGCGTCCGGCAGCACGTAGGCGACGCCGCGCAGGCCGACCAGCGGCAGGTCCAGGTCGATGGTGTCGAGCGGGGTGAAGTCGAAGGCTGCGCGGCAGTACTCGGTCAGCGCGTCGCGCCGGGCCAGCGGCGAGCCGTGCCGCTCGGCCCACGGCGGGGTGCGGTTCACCCGGTGCTCGGTGCCGTTCGCGTCCACCACCGTGACGTCGTGGCGCAGCAGGCTGCCGAAGTCCCGGGCCAGCGCGAGGACACGGCCCGACCGCGTCCACTCGGCGGCGTCGGCGCGGGGGACCAGCGTCACGGTGGTGCCCGGCTCCGGCTTGGCCGCGGCGGGCAGGGTGCGGATCGTGTAGCGGCCGTCGGAGCCGCCGCGCCACTCGATCACCGGCGCGTCCGGGGTGGCGGCGGAGCGGGTCACCACGGTGATCTCGTCGGCGACCACGAAGCAGGCCAGCAGGCCGATGCCGAACTGGCCGATGAAGTCGCCGCGGGCCTGGGCCAGCCCGGCGCCGTCCAGCCGGCCGTCGGCGTCGCGCTTCGAACTGCGGCCGATGGTGGCGAGGAAGGTGTGGACGTCCGCCTCGGTCAGGCCGACGCCGGTGTCGGTGACGCTCAGCTCGTCGTCGGCGCGCACGACGATCCGGGCCGGCGCCTGCGGATCGAGGGCGCGGCGGGCGGAGATCGCGTCCACCGCGTTCTGCAGCAGCTCGCGCAGGTACACCCGCGGGCTGGAGTAGAGGTGGTGGGAGAGCAGGTCCACCAGGCCGCGCAGGTCCACCTGGAAGGTGTGCGCGCTCGCCGCGTTGTCGGGCGTCGGGTTCTCGGATGGGGACACCGGGGGCTCTTTCGATCGCGGGGCGGGTGACGGAGGTTCTGGGCGGGCCGGGGCGTCAGTACGCGCAGCGGTCCCGGTGGGAGGCGAACGCCTTGAGCGGATCACCGGACAGGAAGTGCCAGGGCGACTCGGTGACGGCGCCGTCCAAGGCCTCGAACAGCAGGCGCGCGGTCTTGCGCTGGCCGGCCAGCGAGAAGGCCATCGCGAAGGCGTTGAAGGAACCCTGCCAGCCGCGGACCGGCGTGAAGTCCGGGTGCAGCACGGAGCGGAAGGCCGCCTCCTGCAAGTCGGCCACCACCTCCGCACTGGCCAGGTAGGCGCGGTCCTCACCGTCCGGGAGATCCAGCCAGCGCTCCAGGTGCGCCAGCACGACCAGCTCGCCGAGCTGGCTGCCCTCCGGCGCCGCGAGCATCGAGGACCGGGCGAAGGCGTGCATCTCCTCGTGCGAGCCGCCCCACTTGGCGCACAGCTGCTGGAGGCGCTGGCGGTGCGAGGCCGGATGCCCGGGAGCACGGCGCACGGCGGCCTCGAAGCGGCAGGTCGCGACCTCCGCCGGGAGCGAGGCGCCGCGGGCGCTGATCTGCAGGAAGTACCAGGGGGCGAGCCAGGACGGCTCGCGCTCGGCGACCTCCAGCAGCTGCTCCTCGGCGACGTCCAGCCGCTCGTGGAACACCTTCCACTGCTTCTCGGACACGTGCTTCGCCCGGGCGCCCGTCCGGGCCTCCCAGGCCCAGGTGACGTGCCGGGCACCGGACAGCAGCAGCGCCGACGTGTCCTCGGGCCGGTCGGCGAGGGCCCGGGCCGTCCACTCCTCGACCCGGGGCACCTCGGCGATCGCACCGACCCGCCCGGTCAGATCGGCGCCGTCCCCGACGGCGGCCAGCGCGGGGCCCAGGGCCGCCCAGTCACCGGCGGCGGCCTGGCCGAGCATCAGGCGCAGCGACTCGTCCCCGAGCGCCGGATCCAGCCGCGGCGCCGCAACGGCCGCCACGGGCGCGGACCCGACGGCCCGTCGCACCCTCCCGCGCCAGCCCGCCCCGCTCTGCGCGGCCTCCTCGCCGGAGCGGCGTCGGAACAGCGGCATGTGTGGCCCCCTCGAACATCATCGGCATCTTTCGCATGGCCGCACGACGGCCACCCCAGATGAGTAGATATCACGGCCGACCGACATCCGTTTCCCCAGCCCAGGGGCGGTCCCGGTCCGGCCCGCGCGGGGACCGCCCCACGGCCCGCCGACCGGGGCGAACGGCCGGGGCCGACGGCCGGGGTGAGGGCACGTCGAACGGGGTGAGGGCACGTCGAGGGCGGCGGCGCCGTCCGGTCCGGCGCCGTCCGGTCCGGCGCCGTCCGGTCCGGCGCCGAGCGCAAGCGGCCCCGGCGCCTCCTCGGCCCGGGGCTTCGCTTCGCTTCGCGTACGCGGCGGCCGTCAGGCCAGTCCGAGCCCGGCGTCCGGGGTCCTGCCCGCCTGGGCCTGCTCGATCCGCTTGACCAGCATCGCCCCGAACCGCCGGGCGGCAGCCACGTCGGCCGGCCCGCCCTCGGTGGTCACGCTGGCGACGACGGTGCCCGAGCGCAGCACGATGCCGATGCCCTCACCCTCGCCCAGCTGGCCCTGGAAGACCTGGCTCTCGCTGCCCAGCACCGGGGAGTCGACCTTGCGGAACGGCCCGGCTCCGTAGGAGGCGTAGGACTCCTTGAGCTTGCCCTTGGCGGCGTCGCGGTTCGGCAGCGTCTCGACGATGAAGCGGGCGACCAGATCCCCCGAGGAGAACCGGACGGAACCGCTGAGCGGCTTGCCGGTGCACGGCACCGACGCGGTGCAGGTGGTGGCGTGGTCGATGGTGTCGACCTTGCGCTTCTCCTCCTCCCAGCCCGCCATCGCCTTCGCGTCCGGCAGCACCTGCCCGACGAGCTTGTCGTCCAGCAGCACCGCCTCCAGGTCCGCCCCGGGCGTCGCCGCACCGGCCGGCGGAGCGGAGGCCCCGGCGCCGCCGCCTCCGGTCGCCGGCGCCGAGGCCGCACCCGAGGCCGCACCCGCCCCCGTCGCGGCAGCAGACGCGGACGCGGACGCCGACGCGGAGACCGAAGCCCCTGCACCGCTCTCACCGCCCGCCGGACCCGTCGCGCTCGCCACTGCGCTCGCCGCCCCCGCCGCGCCCTTGGCCGCGTCCGAGCCCGCCGGGGAACTCCCCGTAGAACCCGACGAGCACCCGGCCAGCACCCCCATCAACGCCCCGGCCGCCACTGCGGCAGCCACCCTCCGACCAGCCATCCCCATCCCCATCGCCCGCTCCCTCCGGATGTCCGTGACCCATCAAGATAGCCGCCGCCCCCGGCCCACCCGCGTCCGGGTGCACCCGGGCCGATCAAGGACGGAGCCGGGGCGTGAACGGCGGCGGGGCGGCGACCGTACTGGTCACCGCCCCGCCGCCGGGACTGCCGGAACTGCCGGAGGATCAGACCGCCGGGGCCGGGTAAGTCGGGAACTCGACGCCCGAGACGTACTGGACGACCCGGATGACCTGGCAGGAGTAGCCGAACTCGTTGTCGTACCACAGGTAGAGGATCGCGTTGTCGCCCTCGACCTTGGTGGCGCCGGCGTCGACGATCGAGGCGTGGCGCGAGCCGATGAAGTCGCTGGAGACCGCGTCCGGGGAGTCGGTGTAGTCGATCTGGCGCTTCAGCGGCGAGGTCAGCGAGACGTCGCGCAGGTAGTCGAGGACCTCCTCGCGGTTGGTCTCGCGGGCCAGCTGCAGGTTGAGGATGGCGATCGAGACGTCCGGCACGGGGACGCGGATCGAGCTGCCGGTGATCTTCGCCTGGAGGTCCGGGAGGGCCTTGGCGACGGCCGAGGCGGCGCCGGTCTCGGTGATCACCATGTTGAGCGGTGCCGAGCGGCCGCGACGGTCGGCCTTGTGGTAGTTGTCCAGCAGGTTCTGGTCGTTGGTGAACGAGTGGACGGTCTCCACGTGCCCGCGCAGCACGCCGTACTCGTCGTCCATCGCCTTCAGCGGCGGGACGATGGCGTTGGTGGTGCAGGAGGCGCAGGACAGGATCTGCTCGTCGGGCTTGATCGTGTCGTGGTTGACGCCGTGGACGATGTTCGGGACGTCGCCCTTGCCCGGCGCGGTCAGCACGACCTTGGCGATGCCGGGGCGCAGGTGCTTGGACAGGCCCTCCCGGTCGCGCCAGCGGCCGGTGTTGTCGATCAGGATGGCGTCCTTGATCCCGTACTCCGTGTAGTCGACCTTGGTCGGGTCGTCGGAGTAGATCACGGTGATCTCGTTGCCGTTGGCGATGATCTTGTTGTTCGCCTCGTCGACGGTGATCGTGCCCTGGAACTGGCCGTGGATGGAGTCCCGGCGCAGCAGCGAGGCGCGCTTGACCAGGTCGTCGCCGCCGCTGTCGCGCACGACGATGGCCTTCAGGCGCAGGCCGTTGCCGGAGGCCTTCTCGATCAGCAGGCGGGCGACCAGGCGGCCGATCCGGCCGAAGCCGTAGAGGACGACGTCGCGGGCGTCGCGGCGCTCCAGCTTGTTCTCGCCGGTGGCGCCGGAGACGGCCCGGGCGGTGAACTCCTCGACCGACAGGCCGTGGTCGTCGGCCCGGTAGGTCGCGGCGAGCATGCCGATGTCGATCTGCGAGGGGCCGAGGTCCAGGGTGGTCAGCGCACTCAGGAAGGGCATCGTCTCGGTGACCGAGAGCTCCTCGCCGGCTATCTGGCGGGCGAAGCGGTGCGTCTTCAGGATGCTGACCACCGACTTGTTCACCAGGGACCTGCTGTGCAGCAGGACGGTCACGTCCCGCTCGCGGTGCAGTCGCCCGATGATCGGGATCATCGACTCCGCGATCTCCTCGCGGTTCTTCCAGTCCGTGAACACGTCGTCGTTGACAGTCACAAGTCCATCTTTCGAGCTGAGGGTGTTGCGCACATGGTAGCTTCGCCCGCCCCCACCCCTTCGGCCGGTCCCTCCCCCCGCCTGCCCGGCCGCGCCCCGCCCGCACCGCCCGGACCTGCGGCTTCGTCCCGACCGGGGCCCACCGCCCCGACGCCCGCCCACCGCGAAGGTGATCACCGCCACCCCCGGGGCCGGTCGCGGGAGCCTCGCCCACGGCGGATTTGCCGGGGGTGCGGGGTGGTGGGGTAATGGAAGCGACCCGTGCTTGAGCGTTCCGCGAACGACCCGGGAGCAGCCATGACAGACGGTCCCGAGCCCATCAGTGCCGAGGCCCTGCGCGCCGTGCAGGAGGAGTTGGCCGAGCTGCGCGGCGAGCGGGCGAAAGTGGTGGGGACGCTGCGCGGGGAGGACGTCGGCGACCGGGCGGACGCGGCGGACGAGTTGCAGCGGGCCGACGACGTCGCCCGGCTGGACGAGCGGATCGCCGAGCTGGAGGCCCGGGTCCGCGAGGGGGCCGCCGCCGGGCCGCCGTCCACGGAGGTGGTGGGGGTGGGCTCCACCGTCACCGTGCGGTTCGCGGACGGGGTGGAGGAGACCGTCGAGGTGGCGGAGCTCGCCGAGGTGCGGGAGGAGACCCTGGTGACCGCAGACAGCCCGCTCGGGCGAGCGCTGCTCGGGCGGCATGCCGGGGAGACCGTGAACTACGAGGCGCCGAACGGCGCGGCGAGCGCGGTCGTGCTGTCGGTCGGCGGACGGAGGGCTTCGTGAACTCCCCCGACGGCCGCGCGCGGGACGACTCCGCGCAGGACCCCGCGCAGAACCACGCCGCCCGGAACCGCCCCGCCCGGGACGAGCCGGCCGTGGGCCCCGACCCCGTCGGGCCGCCGCAGTTCGCGCCGTACCACCACCCGGCCGCCGGCTGGGGTGCCGCGAAGAGCGTGACGCGCTTCCTGGTGAAGGAGGGCGCGTACGTGGACGGGCCCCGGGCGATCATGCGGATGAACCACGAGAACACCGGGTTCGACTGCCCCGGGTGCGCCTGGCCGGACGACACCAAGGGCCTGCACCTGGACATCTGCGAGAACGGCATCAAGCACGTCACCTGGGAGATGACCCGCAAGCGGGTCGGCCGCGAGTTCTTCGCCGCCCACTCGGTGACCGAGCTGTCCGGGTGGAGCGACTTCGCGCTGGAGGACCAGGGCCGCCTCACCGAGCCGATGGTGTACGACGCCGCCTCGGACCACTACGTCCCGATCAGCTGGAAGGACGCCTTCGAGCTGGTCGGCCGCACCCTGCGCGAGCTGGACGACCCGAACCGGGCCGCCTTCTACACCTCCGGCCGGCTCGGCAACGAGGCCACCTTCCTCTACCAGCTGATGGCCCGCGAACTGGGCACCAACAACCTGCCGGACTGCTCCAACATGTGCCACGAGGCCAGCGGACGCGCCCTCCAGGCCTCGCTGGGCACCGGGAAGGGCACGGTCGACCTCAAGGACTGGGAGGTCACCGACGCGCTGTTCATCATGGGCGTCAACGCCGCCTCCAACGCGCCCCGGATGCTCACCGCCCTCGCCGACGCGCACCTCCGCGGCGCGCAGATCGTGCACATCAACCCGCTGATCGAGGCGGCCGCGACCCGCACCATCGTCCCGCACGACTTCGTGGACATGGCGCTGTTCAAGTCCACGAAGACCAGCACGCTGAACCTCCAGCCGCGCATCGGCGGCGACATGGCACTGGTGCGCGGCATGGCCAAGGCGATCCTGGAGCAGGCCACGGCCGACCCCCGGGCCCTGGACCGGCAGTTCATCGAGCGCCACACCACCGGGTTCGAGGCCTACCGCGCGCTGTGCGGGGCCACCCCCTGGGAGGAGATCGAGCGGCAGAGCGGGCTCGACCGGGCCGAGGTCCTCAAGGCCGCCCGGGTCTACCGCGACGCCGACCGCTCCATCGTCAGCTGGTGCCTGGGCGTCACCCAGCACGAGCACGGCGTGGACACCGTGCGGGAGATCGTCAACCTCCTGCTGCTGCGCGGCAACCTGGGCCGCGAGGGCGCCGGCCCGTCGCCGGTGCGCGGGCACAGCAACGTCCAGGGCAACCGCACCTGCGGCATCGACCACCGCCCCTCACCCGAGTTCCTGGACCGCCTCGCCGAGGCCTGCGGGATCGACCCGCCACGCGCGCACGGCCTGGACACCGTCTCCGCCATCGAGGCGATGCGGCGCGGCGAGGTGACGGTCTTCGTCGCCATGGGCGGCAACTTCGCGCTCGCCGCGCCCGACACGCCCTACACCCACGAGGCGCTGCGCGGCTGCGAGTTGACCGTCCAGGTGAGCACCAAGCTGAACCGCAGCCACCTGGTGCACGGCCGCCGGGCGCTGATCCTGCCGTGCCTGGGCCGCACCGAGAAGGACCACCAGCGCGGCGGGGTGCAGAGCACCTCGGTCGAGGACTCGATGAGCATGGTGCACCTGTCCGTCGGCATGAAGCGCCCGGCCTCCCCGCACCTGCTGTCCGAGCCCGCCATCGTCGCCGGGATGGCCCGCGCGGCGCTGCCGGACAGCGGGACACCGTGGGAGTGGTACATCGAGGACTACGACCGCATCCGCGACACCATGTCCCGGGCCCTGGACGGCTTCGAGGACTTCAACCGCCGGGTGCGGCTGCCCCTCGGGTTCCGGATCAAGCAGCCGGCCCGCGAACTGGTCTTCCTCACCCCCTCCGGGCGGGCCGAGTTCTCCACCGCCCCGCTGCCCGACGTCGTCCCCGCCCCGGGCACCCTGGCGCTGGGCACCATGCGCTCCCACGACCAGTGGAACACCACGATCTACTCCGACAACGACCGCTACCGGGGCGTGCGGAACCTGCGCACGCTGGTCTTCCTGAACACCGACGACATGCGCGAGCGCGGCATCGCCGAGTTCGATCCGGTCGACATCACCAGCACCGCGAAGGACGGCAGCACCCGCACCCTGAACGGCTACCTCGCGATCCCGTACGACATCCCGCGCGGCTGCGCGGCGGGCTACATGCCCGAGATGAACGTGCTGTGCGCGATCGCCGACCACAGCACCCAGAGCGACCAGCCGATCATGAAGCACCTCAAGGTCACCGTCACCAAGGCGTAGGAACCGAGGACGGCGCCCACTCCAGACGCCCACTCCTGAACGCCCACTCCTGAACGCCCACTCCTGAACGCCTACTCCGACGGCTGCGGCGTCCAGCGGTGCAGGCCCTTGCGGTCGTAGTACCGGGTCATCCCGAAGCCGAAGGCCAGGGCGAGCAGCACGCCGACCGCGATCATGGTCCAGCCCCGGGCCAGGCCCGCGTCCGCCCGGGCGTCGAAGAACAGGATCGCCCGGATGCCGTCGCTGAGCTGGCGCATCGGCTCGAAGACGCTGAGGAAGCGGTAGAAGCCGGGCACCGCCTGGAGCGGGATGGTCGCCCCCGAGGAGGGCAGCGCCAGCGCGATGAAGACGAACATGGACACCAGCTGCCCGATCCCGCCGAACGCCGCATTGATCGCCTGGACCCCGAGGCCGACGGCGAGGCTGGCGCAGTAGGCGAAGACCCAGAGCAGCGCCTGGTGCGGGGCGTCCATGCCGAGGACGGTGACCGAGCAGAGCATCACCAGGGTGGTGGTGAGCAGCATGATGCCGGCCGTCATGACCATCTTCAGCAGCAGGGTCTGGGTGCGGGTGATCGGGACGGTCGGGCGCCGGGTGTGCCAGGGGCCGAGCTCGCTGTCGCTGTAGCCGAGCGCGGTGTCGACGCCGTTGTGGATGATGTTGCCGCCGATGAAGCCGGTCAGCACGGCCAGCAGGGTGTAGTAGAAGGCGCTCAGGCCGAGCCCGCTGTGGGCGCCGATCGGGTGGCCGACCCGGGTGGTGACGGCGAGCGGGTCGGCGAGCAGCAGCCGCGCGGTGGCGCTGGTGCCCGTGCCGGAGCCGGAGCCGGAGCCGGCGGAACCGGACGGCGGCGCGGCCGCGGTCAGCTCCTTGCCGAGCGCCAGCGAGGCCTGGTGGGCGGCGGACTGGGTGATCTGGGAGGCCAGCGAGGAGCCGAGGCTGCCGAGGCCGGGGTTGGTGAGCACCGTCAGGGTGGGCCGTTCGGTGGCCCGGCCGGTGGTCAGTGCCGCCACGTCGGCGGTGAACGCCTGCGGGACGAGCAGCGCGCCGTAGACCTTCCCGGTGGAGAGCTGGTCCATCGCCTCGGCCTGGTCGACCTGGCGCCAGTCGACGGTGCTGCCGGGCGTCCCGGCGACGATCTCCCGGCTGAGCCGCGCGCCCAGGGTCTCCGCCCGGCCCGGCGGCGGCGGGCCCTGATCCGCGTTCACCAGGGCGATCGGGAGCCGGTGCAGGTGCCCGGTCGGGTTGAGGATGCCGCCCATGTAGAGCAGCGAGAGCACCACGGCCAGCAGGCCGCACAGGATGCTCGGGACGAGCCACAGCTTCGCGTGGCGGGC
The DNA here is from genome assembly GCF_044750105.1 of Kitasatospora sp. NPDC088861. Lineage (NCBI taxonomy): Bacteria > Bacillati > Actinomycetota > Actinomycetes > Kitasatosporales > Streptomycetaceae > Kitasatospora > Kitasatospora sp. NPDC088861. The sequence continues at coordinate 139,576 of NZ_JBIVJF010000015.1, read as the reverse complement.
GAGCACGAGGGCCCGCGCCTGCCGGGGACCACCCTGGGAGCCTGCGGACGCCATGCCACCCCTCGGATTCGGGCGCAACCTGGTGCTGCTGCCGATGCGGTGGGAAGTCGTTCCGTGGCGGCCCGGCGGCAAAACCCCACGTCACCCGATCCGCCCCGCCGCCCCCCGCAACCCCCCGCCGCGCCTCGGCCGGGACGACCGGAGACAGAAGGTAAAGGTTCTACCAAGTACGCAAGTATTGGCCTCCGCGCGGTCTATGCTTCTGGAGGTTTGAAGAAGGCACCTCGTTCGGTGAGGCTTCTTCACGGACACAGGCCACTGATCCGACGACGTCGAGAGACGCCCAGGGTTAGGACAGATCTTCCCGACCTAAGGGTTGATCCGAAGTGGCTTCCGGCCCGACCGGGCTGGACACGCCGTGGAGTGCCAAAGCTCTGACGAGTTGGGGTGAACCGGCGGTCGCTTCGCGCGCCGGCGAACTCCTTGCCGCGTCGATCACACGCACCACGGGGTGCGTCGACCGGGAGGAGGCGAGAGACATGGATTGCAGTAGTCCGGGCCACAGTTGCCCCTACCCCCGCCTGTCCTCGCACACTCCCGGCACGCGGTAACGACCCTCCCTGCGAACGTTTCTGACGGTTCATCACCTCAACTCCCGGCTTCGCCGCGCCCGAACGGGCCCGCACCGCCGGGTGGCGATGCGCCGCGCCCGTCCGCAGGGGGATCGCCGCCGTGCGCCCCCGATCGCCCCGCCTGCCCCGGGGCCCACGGGAGGATCGTCATGACCACCAACGCCACGCTCAACTCCAAGGTCCCCGCCCCGCGTTCAGCGGTACTGGACGACGCCCACGTCGGCGACATCAAGGGTGCGCTCGGCACCATCCGGCTCGACGACACCACGCCGCGCCACGGCCTGTCCGCAAGACTCAAGACCCTGCTCGCCATCGTGGGCCCCGGCCTGATCGTGATGGTCGGCGACAACGACGCGGGCGCCTTCTCGACGTACGGGCAGGCGGGGCAGAACTACGGCACGCAGTTGCTGTGGACGCTGCTGATGCTGGTCCCGGTGCTGTACGTGAACCAGGAGATGGTGCTGCGCCTGGGCGCTGTCACCGGTGTCGGCCACGCCCGGCTGATCCTGGAGCGCTTCGGGAAGTTCTGGGGCGCGTTCAGCGTCATCGACCTGTTCCTGCTGAACGCGCTGACGCTGGTCACCGAGTTCATCGGTGTCACCCTGGCGGCCGGATACCTCGGGCTGCCGAAGGTCGCCGCGGTGGTGCTGGCGGCGGTGGTGATCATCGCCTCGGCGTTCACCGGCTCGTTCCAGCGCTTCGAGCGCGTCGCGGTCACGCTGTGCGTGGGCTCGCTGCTGCTGGTGCCGATCTACTTCATGGTCCACCCGAAGACCTCGCAGATGGCGCACGACTTCGTGGTGCCCGGCATGCCGGGCGGCTCGGGCCAGCTGGCGGCCGTGATGCTGGTGATCGTCTCCATCGTGGGCACCACCGTCGCCCCGTGGCAGCTGTTCTTCCAGCAGTCGTACGTCATCGACAAGCGGATCACGCCGCGGTTCATGAAGTACGAGAAGGTCGACCTGTGGATCGGGATCGCCATCGTCATCATCGGCGCCGCCGCGATGATGGGCTTCACCGCCGCGGCCTTCGCCGGCACCGACGGCTTCGGCCAGTTCTCCGACGCGGCCGCCGTCGCCAAGGGCCTTGAGGACAAGGCCGGACACGTGGTGGGCGTGCTGTTCGCCATCGCCCTGCTGGACGCCTCGATCATCGGCGCCTTCGCCGTCTCCCTCTCCACCGCCTACGCGATCGGCGACGTGTTCGGCATCAGGCACTCGCTGCACCGGGGCGTCAAGGGCGCCAAGGGCTTCTACGCGATCTACGCGGGCCTGGTGGTCGCGGCGGCCGCGATCACGCTGCTGTCCACCGGCTACACCCAGGGCCTGATGACGCAGTTCGTCCAGGTGCTGGCGGGTGTGCTGCTGCCCTCGGCGACGGTGTTCCTGCTGCTGCTCTGCAACGACAAGGCCGTCCTGGGGCCGTGGGTCAACGGGCCCAAGACCAACGCCTTCACCTCCGCCGTGGTCGGGGTCCTGGTGATGCTGTCGCTGATCCTGACCGCCGCCGTGGTCTGGCCCGACATCAGCTCGCAGGCGATCCTGTGGATCATGGCCGGCTGCGGCGTGGCGGGCGTGCTGGTCGCCGGGTACTTCTTCACCTTCGGCCGCACCGCCACCAAGGAGGACCCGATCGACCGCACCGGCCGCGAGGAATGGCGGATGCCCCCGCTGGAGACCCTCGGCAAGCCGGTCATGTCCACCGCCCGCAAGGTCGGCATGGGCGCCCTGCGCGCCTACCTCCTGGTCGCGATGGTGATGGTCATCATCAAGATCGTCCAGACCGCGCTCAACCACTGAGCCGCCGCCGGGGCGGCGCCCGACAGTGCCGCCGCCCCGGCCCCGACCCGGAAACCTCGACCGCCCCGCACCCGGGGAAGGAAGGAAGTACGGCCATGCGCACCGCCCTTCACCACCACTGCCCGCGCGTCCGCCTCGCCCTGCACGACGGCGTCGAGAGGGACTACCGCCTCGACGACCCCGGCGCCTGCCCGCACTCCGGCACGCCCAACACCCGGGCCTCCGCGTACGAGCCGCGCGTGCACCTGGCCTACCTGCTGGCCCGCCAGGGCCACCGCCCGGACTGGCTCGCCGACTTCGCGGACCTCCCGCCGGCCGCCGCGCGCCGCCTCAGCCGCGCCGCCGCCCGCCACCGGCCGCACGGCTGACGCCCCGCCGACCGCACCACCCGCGCCCTCGCGCACCCCCTCCACCCGCCGCCCCGTCACGGAGGTGACCTGCCATGTCCATCGTCGCCGCGTTCCACCCCTCCCTCCCGTCCGCCGGCCGCGGCCGCCTGCGCGCCGCGCTCGCCGTCGTGGGCCGACGCCTGGCGGAGAGCCCGCTGGACAGCCCCGTCCTGCACGCCGTCACGGCCCAGGCCCCGGCACCGGCCGCCGCCTCCGCCGACCGCCCCGCCCGGCTGCGGGCCAGCTGGCGGACCGTCACGGCCCCGGACGGCACCGCCCGACTGGAAGCCTCCTGGCACCCCTGGCACCCCGCCCGCTGACCGGCCCGTCCCGATTCGTACAGATCCGCACCGACTCCGCACCGACTCCGCACCGACCCGCCGAAGGAGCATCCGCCATGGCCGTGCGCTACCCCAGGCTCGAAGCCATCTTCTCGGACCACACCGCCGCCGCCCCGCCCCGGCGTCCGCGCCCCGCCCCGGCCCCCCGGCCCGCCGTCGACCCGGACACCGGCCTGGTGGTGGACCCCGAACAGCGCACCGTCACCGTCGACGGGCAGCAACTGACCCTCCCCTACCTGGAGTTCGAGCTGCTCGCGCACCTGGTCGACAACCCGCTGCGGGTCCACTCCCGCCGCCAGCTGATGGAGGCGGTCTGGGGCCGGCCGGACACCGGCGACACCCGCACCATCGCCACCCACATCGCCCGGATCCGCCGCAAGCTCGGCCCCGGCCACCGGGAGGCGATCGCCACCGTCCGCCAGATCGGCTACAAGTACGACCCGCGCCTGACCCGCGTCGCCTGACCGCCGTCCGGCCGCGCCGCCCGAGGCCCGATCGCCCGCCCCGGCGGCACCCCACCGGCCGCCACCCCACCGAAGGAGGACACCGTCGTGACCAGAACCGCCCTGTTCCCCTGGACCAGCAGAGGGACGGCGCTGTGCGGCGTCCTGCTCCTCCTCACCCTCCAGGGGATCGCCGTCGGCGTCGCCCCGGGGCGGCTGCGGATCTTCCTCTCCGGCGTGCTCATCGGCGCCTCGGCGGCCGGGCTGCTCCTCGCCCTGCTGCTCGCCCGCAGCGGGCGCGGCACCGCCCGACCCGCCGCCCCCGACGAGGACGACACCCAGTGGTTCAGCGCCCGCTCCCTGGACGGGTTCCCGATGGAGCAGGTCCGACCGCTGCTGCTGTCGCCCGGCGCCCCCGGCCTGAACCGGCTCTACACCGCCTGGGTGTTCGCCACCCACGGGCACGACCCCCAGTGGATCGCCCACCACCTCGACCTGTCCACCCCGACCGCCCGGCTGCTGGTCACCGCGGCCCGGCACCACACCGCTCCCGAGAGGAGGCCGCAGTGATCACGGCCCTCGACCACGTCCAGCTCTCCGCACCCCCCGGCAGCGAGGCCCTGCTGCGGGCCTTCTACGGCGACGTCCTGCAGATGGCCGAGATCCCCAAGCCCCGGCCGCTGACCGCGGGCGGCGGCTGCTGGTTCGCCGCCGACGGCGGCCGGGTCCGGCTCTACCTCGGCATCGAGGAGCGCTTCCGCCCCAGCACCAAGGCCCACCCCGGGATCGCGGTCTCCGAGATCGACGACTTCGCCTCGCGGCTGTCCGAGCTCGGCGCGCTCGTGGTGTGGGACGACAGCCTGCCGCCCCGGCGCCGCTTCTACACCACCGACCCCGTCGGCAACCTGCTGGAGTTCGTCGAAGCGGCCTGAGCCGGCGCGCGGAGGAACCCCGGATCCATTTGCCTACGGACGTACCCGAGGAGCAGACTGCCCGGGGCCCGCAGGACGGGCCGGGACGACACCAGACGACACCACCGGAGGAGGCGGCCATGGGCGAAGACCCTCCCAGTACGCGCCGCCGTACCGGCCGCCTCCCCCACGCCCGACCGCGCGCCTGACGCAACGGCCCGGGGGGACGCGGCGTTCGTCCCGATCCCGCTGACGTCGCACGCACCTCTCCCGACCCCGGGGCCCCGGGTGCGCGCCGGAGGTGCACCCCATGACCCTGCCGAAGCCGGCCCCGGGCGCCGCCCGGGGCTCACTGCCGTCCCGGACGGCCGCCCGCCTGGCCCGGATGACCTGGGTGGACGCGCTCGTCGCGGCCGCCGTCCTGGTGCTGCTCTACCTCGCGCTGCGGGTCGGGCAGGGCACCACCGTCCGGTTCTCCACCGGCCGGAACGCGGCGGTCGACACCGACCCGGCCCGGCTGCCGTACGACGCGGCCCGCTCGCTGCTGCGGATGTTCGCCGCGCTCGCCGTGTCGGTGGTCTTCACCTTCGGCTACGCCTACGCCGCGGCCCGCAGCCGCCGGCTGGAGCGGGTCCTGATCCCGGCCCTGGACATCCTCCAGTCGGTACCGGTGCTCGCCTTCCTGACCGTCGCGGTGACCGGCTTCCTCGCCCTGTTCCCCGGCTCCGTACTGGGCCTGGAGTGCGCGGCGGTGTTCGCCATCTTCACCTCCCAGGCCTGGAACATGACCTTCGGCTTCTACTGCTCGCTGGTCTCGCTGCCGCCCGAACTCGACGAGCTGTCACGCTCGTTCCGCTTCACCCGGTGGATGCGGTTCTGGAAGGTCGAACTGCCCTCGGGCATGATCGGCCTGGTCTGGAACGGCATGCTGAGCTTCGGCGGCGGCTGGTTCTTCCTGGTCGCCTCCGAGGCGATCAGCGTCGACAACCAGCGCTACGCGCTGCCCGGGGTCGGCTCCTACGCGGGCGCGGCCATCGCCGCCGGCGACCTCGGCCGGGTCGGCTGGGCGATCGCCACCATGGCCGTCCTGGTGGTCGGCGTCAACCTGCTGTTCTGGCGCCCGCTCACCGCCTGGGCCGAACGCTTCAAGAACGAGCAGTCCGAGGCCACCGAGGTGCAGCGCTCCGTCGTGCTGGACCTGCTGCGCCGCTCCCACTGGCCCGGGCTGCTCGGCCGGCTGCTGCGCCCGGGGTGGCGGGCGCTCTCCCGGGCCGGGCGCCTGCTGGGCACCGACGACCGCCCGCTGGCCGTCGACCCCGGGCGGCGGCGCGCCGGGGACACCGCCTTCGCCGCCGTCGCCGGCGGCCTCGTGCTCTGGGGCCTGGTCGACCTCGGCCGCTACCTGCACGGCGCGACCGGCCTCGGCGTGTTCGGCGAACCGCTGCTGCTCGGCCTCGCCACCCTCGCCCGGGTCGTCGTCCTGGTGACCGTCGCCACCCTGGTCTGGGTGCCGGTCGGCGTGCGGATCGGCTTCTCCCCCCGGCTGACCCGGATCGCCCAGCCGCTGGTGCAGGTGCTCGCCAGCTTCCCTGCCAACTTCCTCTTCCCGCTGGTCGTGTGGCTGCTGCTGCGGACCGGGCTGTCGATCGACCTCGGCGGCGTCCTGCTGATGGCCCTCGGCGCCCAGTGGTACATCCTGTTCAACACCATCGCCGGCGCCATGGCCATCCCCACCGACCTGCGCGAGGCCATGGACGACCTGGGCGTGCGCGGCTGGCAGCGCTGGCGACGGCTGATCATCCCCGGGATCTTCCCGGCCTACGTCACCGGCGGACTCACCGCCTCCGGCGGCGCCTGGAACGCCTCCATCGTCTCCGAGGTCGTCACCTTCGGCGGCACCACGCTCACCGCCACCGGCCTCGGCGCGTACATCGCGCGGGCCACCGAGCACGGCGACTACCCGCACCTGCTCGCCGGGGTGGCGGTGATGAGCCTGTACGTCGTCGCCCTCAACCGGCTGCTCTGGCGCCGCCTCTACCGCCTGGCCGAGCGCCGCTACTCGCTCTGACCCGCGCCCGCTCCCCGCCCCGGAGGTCCCCGCATGCGCTTCCCGTTCCCGCGCGCCGCCCGCACCGCGCCGCCCACCGCCGCTGTGTTCTCCCCCGCAGACTCCTCCGACTCCCCCGACTTCCCCGGCTCCCCCGCCGACGGCGAGATCCTGCTGGAGACCGTCGGCCTCACCAAGGCCTACGCCGGCGCCGACGGCGCGCTGCCCGTGCTGTCCGGCATCGACCTCACCGTCCGGGCCGGCGAGATCGTCGCCCTGCTCGGCCGCTCCGGCTCCGGCAAGTCCACCCTGCTGCGCTGCCTGTCCGGACTGATCCCGCCCAGCTCCGGCACCGTCGCCTACCGCGGCACCCCGCTCACCGGCGCCAACCCGGGCAGCGCCCTGGTGTTCCAGACCTTCGCGCTGCTGCCCTGGCTGACCGTCCGGCAGAACGTCGAACTCGGCCTGGAGGCCCGCGGCGTGCCGCCCCGGGAGCGCACCGAGGCCGCCGTCCAGGCCATCGACCTGATCGGCCTGGCCGGCTTCGAGTCCGCCTACCCCAAGGAGCTCTCCGGCGGCATGCGCCAGCGCGTCGGCTTCGCCCGCGCCCTGGTCGTCGAACCGGACGTGCTGATGATGGACGAGCCCTTCTCGGCGCTGGACGTCCTCACCGCCGAGAACCTGCGCGGCGAACTGCTGGAACTGTGGGAGTCCGGCCAGTTCCCCACCCGCGCCGTCGTACTGGTCACCCACAACATCGAGGAGGCGGTCCTGATGGCCGACCGCGTCGTCGTCCTCGGCTCCCGCCCGTACGGCACCATCCGGGAGACCGTCGAGGTCGACCTCGACCGGCCCCGCGACCGCGACGCCGCCGCCTTCGACGAACTCGTCGACCGGGTCTACCGGATCATGACCGGACGCCCCAAGGAGACCCGCCTGCCCGGCCGCGCCGACGGCGCCCGGCCCGACCGGCGCACCGTCGCCAACACCCCGCTGCCCACCGCCAGCGTGGACGGCCTCGCCGGCCTCGCCGCGATGATCGCCCACCGCGGCGGCTGCTGCGACCTCGCCGACCTCGCCGACGAACTCGGCCTCGACATCGACGACATGCTCCCCCAGCTCGACGCCCTCGACCTGCTCGGCTTCGCCGAGATCCACGGCGACGACCTGCTGCTCACCGAGGCCGGCACCGCCTTCGCCGGAGCCGACGTCCAGGAGTCCCGGACCATCTTCGCCGGAGCCGCGGTGGACGTCCCGCTGGTCCGGCTGATCACCAACGGCCTGCGCGGCCGCCCCGGCACCGCCGTGCACGCCGGCTTCTTCCGCGACCTGCTCGCCCACCACTACACCAGCGAACAGGTCGACCGGCAGCTGGAGACCGCCACCGACTGGGGCCGCTACGCCGGGCTGTTCGGCTACGACGCCGCCCTGCGGGAGTACCGGCTCGACGAGGAGACGCCCTAGGACGGGCCTCAGGCCTGGCCGGTGGCCGGGCGGCGGCGGGCGGAGCGGACGGCGCGGGCGAACGGCTGCTCGGCCGTCGCGGCGGCCGGGCCGGTACCGCCGCCGTCACCGCCGTCACCGCGCCCGGGCAGGTCGTTGGCGATCAGCGCCGCCTCCGTCAGCAGGCCGCGCACCTCGGCGGCCCGGTAGAAGATCCGGGTGCCCTCCCGGCGCGAGACGACCAGCCCGGCCGCCCGCAGCCTGGCCAGGTGCTGCGAGGTCGCCGCCACGTGCGCGCCCAGCAGCTCCGCCAGTTCGCTGACCGGCAGCTCCCGCCGGGTCAGCGCCCAGAGCAGCCGGTACCGGGAGGGGTCGGCGACCGCCTTCAGCACCGCGACCGCCCGCTCCGCCGCGTCCGTGTCCCACGCCTCTTCCTGCGCACCCATGCCAGGATCCTACCGAGCCGGCCCCGCCGCCCCGGCGGCGCCGAACCCGGTGCCGTCCGGCCGGGCGCGGGCGTCGACAGCGGGCGTACCCGGCGGGCGTCGACAGCGGGCGTCGATAGTGGGCCGATGGCCGGAGCTGCCAGGCTTCAGCCATCCTTTCAACCGCTGCCGACCGGCCGCACCGTCCAGGAGTTGGAGTCCGTACGAGATGATCGAGCACACCACGTTCCGTACCGCGGTCAGCGAATCGCACGAGCACAATCCCTGGGGCTGAGCGGCCTGGGTCCGCCTTCGGACGCCCGCCCGCCGGGCGGTGTCGGGGAGGACGGACCCGGCCGCCGTGGTCGGTGGGGCGACCACGGCGGCGGTTGGGGGGGGGGGGGGCGGGTCATGCCGTCAGGCCGCCGCGAGGGCCGCCCTGACCGCGGCGCCGACCTGCTCGGTGGTGAGGGAGCCGCCGAGGTCCGGCGTGCAGGCGCCCTCGGCCACGGCCGTGCCGACGGCCAGCTGGATCGCCTTCGCCTCGGCGGCCCAGCCCAGGCGCTCCAGCATCAGCGCGGAGCTGAGGATGGCGCCGAAGGGGTTGCCGATGCCCTGGCCGGCGATGTCGGGCGCGCTGCCGTGCACCGGCTCGTAGAGGCCGAACCCGGTGTCCGGGTTGATGTTGGCCGAGGCCGCGTTGCCCAGGCCGCCGGCCAGCATGGCCGCCAGGTCGCTGAGGATGTCGCCGTACGAGTTGTTGGTGACGATCACGTCGAACTGTGACGGGTCGGAGATCAGCTTCATCGCGGCGGCGTCGACGTAGAGGTGGGTGGAGCTGATGGCGGGGTGCTTCGCGGCGGCCTCGCGGAACACCCGCTGCCACACCTGGCCGCCGTGCCGGACGGCGTTGGACTTGTCGACCATGCAGACGCCGCGCTCGGCGATCGAGTACGCGTACTCCATCACCCGCGAGACGCCCATGTAGGTGCTGACGTCCGCGTCGACGGCCATCTCGTGCACGGTGTTCCCGCGCAGCACACCGCCGATGTCGGTGTAGAGGCCCTCGGTGTTCTCCCGGACGATCACGGCGTCGATGGCGCGGGTCCGGGCGTCGCGCAGCGGGCTCAGCCGCTCCTGGAGCAGGGTGGCCGGGCGGTGGTTGACGTACAGGTCGAGGTCGAAGCGCAGGCGCAGCAGGACGCCGCGGCCGTAGTCCGAGGTCTTCACGCGGGGGTCGCCGATGGCGCCGAAGAGCACCGAGTCGCTCGCCTTGATCCGCTCGAAGTCCTCGTCGGACAGGGAGACCCCGGTCCGCAGGTAGGTGTCGGCGTTGACGTGGTCGAGCACGTCGACCGCGAGGTCCAGGCCCAGCGACTCGATGGTCTCCAGGGCCTCCTTGGTCACCTCGGGGCCGATGCCGTCACCGGGGATGACGGTCACTGTCTTGGTCATGGGTCTCTCACCGTTTCTGGGGTGGGGCCGGCCGGTTGTGGGTCGGGTCGGCCGGGCCGGGGGCGTCGGGCAGGGTCACCGCCGCGCGGCCCTGGGAGCTGCGCCGGGGGGTGCGGTCGTCAGGAGGCCCGGCGCTGCTTCGCGGTGTCCGGGGAGGAGAAGGCGCCGCGGGTGATGCTGGTCATCCAGGCCGGGCGGCCCTGCTCGAAGGCGGCGATCGCGTCGGCCTTGCGCAGGGTGACGTCGATGTCGTCGAGGCCGTTGAGCAGCAGCCAGCGGGCGCGGTGGTCGGCCTCGAACTCCCAGGTCCCGAGGTCGGTGCCGACGGTCAGCTGCTCCAGGTCGACGGTGATCTCGAACTTCGGGTCGGCCTGGGCGCGTTCGGCGAGGTCGGCGACGACGGGCACCGGCAGGGCGACGGCCAGCAGGCCGTTCTTCAGCGCGTTGCGCAGGAAGATGTCGCCGAAGCTGGTGGCGATGACGGCCCGGAAACCCCAGTCGCGCAGGGCCCACACGGCGTGCTCGCGGGAGCTGCCGGTGCCGAAGTTGTGGCCCGCCACCAGGACGCTCGCGTCCTGGTGCTGCGGCTGGTTCAGGACGAACCCGGGCTCCTTGCGCCAGTGCCCGAACAGGGTGTCGGCGTAGCCGGTCTTGGTCAGCCGCTTGCAGAACTCGGCCGGGATGATCTGGTCGGTGTCGACGTCGTCCCGGGACAGGGCCACGGCCTGTCCGGTGTGCGCCGTGAGCGGCTCCCTCATGCCTCTGCCCCCTGCTGGTCGGTCTGGCTGCGGTCGGTCGAACGGGTCGAACAGGCCGGTCGGGTGGAACGGGTCGGGCGGGTCGGGCGGGTGTGCCCGGCGGGCGCGGTCACAGCTCGGTCGGCGCGGCCAGGCGGCCGACCACGGCGGTGGCGGCGGCGACGACGGGCGAGACCAGGTGGGTGCGGGCGTGGGTGCCCTGCCGGCCCTCGTAGTTGCGGTTGGAGGTGGACGCGACCCGCTGGATGCCCTGGAGGCGGTCGGCGTTGATGCCCATGCACATCGAGCAGCCGGAGAGCCGCCACTGCGCGCCCGCGTCGAGGAAGACCTGGTCCAGGCCCTCCTCCTCGGCCTGGGCCCGGACGGCCATCGAGCCGGGGACGACGAGCATGGTGATCCGGTCGGAGACCTTGCGGCCGCGCAGCACGTCGGCCGCGGCCCGCAGGTCCTCGATCCGGCCGTTGGTGCAGGAGCCGAGGAAGACCGTGTTGATCTCGACGTCCCGCAGGGCGACGTCCGGTTCGAGGCCCATGTACTCCAGGGCGCGGCGCGCGGCCTGCTGCTCGGCGGGGGTCGCGAAGGTCTCGGGCGCCGGCACCGCGGCGTCCAGCGGGACGGCCTGGCCGGGGTTGGTGCCCCAGGTGACGAAGGGCTTGAGCCCGGTGACGTCCAGTTCGACCACGCGGTCGAAGGCGGCGCCCTCGTCGGTGCGCAGGGACTGCCAGTAGCGGACGGCCTCGTCCCAGTCGGCCTCGGCGGCCGGGTCCCAGCGCTCGCGCAGGTAGGCGAGCGTGGTGTCGTCGGGGGCGATCAGGCCGGCGCGGGCGCCCGCCTCGATGCTCATGTTGCAGACCGTCATCCGCCCCTCCATGGAGAGGTTCTCGACGGCCTTGCCGCGGTACTCGATCGCGTAGCCGTTGGCGCCGTTGGCGCCGATGTGCGCGATCAGCGCGAGGATCAGGTCCTTCGGCGTGACGTCGGCCGGCGGCTCGCCGACGAACTCGACGGACATCGTCCGGGGGCGCTGGAGCGCCAGCGTCTGGGTGGCGAGCACGTGCTCGACGTCGCTGGTGCCGACGCCGAAGGCGAGCGCCCCGAAGGCGCCGTGCGTGGAGGTGTGGCTGTCACCGCACACCACGGTCATGCCGGGGCGCACGAAGCCCAGTTCGGGCGCCACCACGTGCACGATGCCCTGCCGGTCGTCGCCGAGCGAGAACAGCTCGATCCCCTGCTCCTCGCAGTTCTCGCGCAGGCGCTCCAGCTGGGCGCTGCCCATCGCGTCCTTGACCAGCAGCGTGTTGGTGGGCACGTTGTGGTCCTCGAGGGCGAGCGCGAGGTCGGGCCGGCGGACCCGGCGGCCGGCCAGCTGGAGGCCGTCGAAGGCCTGCGGGGAACTCGCCTCGTGGAGCAGGTGCAGGTCGATGTAGAGCAGGTCGGGCTCGCCCGGTGCCTGGTCGACGACGTGGCTCTGCCAGACCTTCTCGATCAGGTTGCGCTCGGTGCCGCCCATCAGCTGGCCACCGCCATCTCGCTGGTGCGCTCCAGGCGCTCGGCGATGATCTCGCGCAGCTCGCCCAGTTCGATGCAGGTGCCGTCGGCGCGGCCCGCGATGTAGGTCTCGTAGATCTCGTCGAGCAGGTCGCGCTCGGCGCCGATTCCCATCTGGTCGAACAGGTTGCGGACCACATTGCGCCCGGAGTGCCGGCCGATGAGAATTCCGCGCTCCCGGCCGAAGCTGTGCGGCTCGACGTATTCGTAGGTCACCGGATTGCGCAGCATTCCGGCCTGGTGGATTCCGGCCTGGGTGGCGAAGGCGTTCTCCCCGAATATCGCCTTGTTGCGCGGCGTCGACATTCCGATGATCCGGGCCAGCAGCTGGTAGGCCTCGTAGAACTTCTCGGTGCGCAGCCGGCTGGTCAGGCCGAGCTGCTCGCCCTTGTAGAGCAGTACCGCCGCCAGTTCCTCCAGCGGGGTGTTGCCCGCGCGCTCGCCGATGCCGGCGATGGTGGCCTGCACCTCGTCCGCGCCCGCCTCGACGCCGGCCAGGGCGTTGGCGAGGGAGAGCCCGAGGTCCTGGTGGCAGTGGGTGGACAGGATGATGTGGTCCGGGATCCAGGAGCGGACCCGCGCCACCTGGGCGCCGAACTCGGCCGGGATCAGGCAGCCGGTGGTGTCGGCGAGCGCCACCGTGCCTGCGCCCTCCTCGATGCCGGCCTCGATCATCGGGCGCAGCAGGTCGTCGCTGCCCCGGCTCGCGTCCTCGATGCCGAGCGTGATGTCGGTGAAGCCCAGCTCGCGGGCGAACCGGATGCTGTCGATGATCTCGTGCAGGCCCTCGGCCCGGGTGAGGCCGCGCTTGTGCTCCAGGTGGACGTCGCTGCCGGTGGCCATGATCTGGACCTGGTGGCGCTCGACGCCGCCGGCCTCGGCGGCCAGCTCGATGTCCGCGCGGACGGCCCGGTTGAGAGTCGCCACCTTGGCGGTGGTGAGCGCGCCCGCGATCAGTCTGGTCGCCTCGAAGTCACGCGGTGAGGAGCTGGGGAAGCCGGCCTCGATGGTGTCCACGCCGGTCGCCTCGATGGCGAGGGCCAGCTCCAGTTTCTGGTCGGGGTTCATCGCGTTGCCCGGGGCCTGTTCGCCGTCGCGCAGTGTCGAGTCGAATACCCGGAGCCGCCGTGCGGTGGGGACGGATTTCGGAGACATGGATTTTCCGCCTCTTTCGGGAACGCCGCCGGACGGGCGACCGGACGGGAGGTCGCGGTGTGCGGCGGCGGAGGATTGTGGCTGGCAGCGGTGACTTTACTGGTCCGGAATCACTGCCCGTCAAGACTTTTCGAACAAATAATCATTCGATGGCGGGCCGATAGCGGGACCCCTGACAATAGGCTTGACGCGCCCTTTTCCCAATGCATCGTGTACTGAGGCAAGGAGTGGTTTTCATGCGAGATATCCCGTCCGAGGAACGTCCGCCGGCCCGGTTACCGCGCCCGGGGCGGGTGGGCTGATGGCGAGGGTCATCGTCGAAGCGCTGGACAGCGTCCACGGGCGCACCGCCGTCGGCCTCGACGCGAGACTGGAGTCGCTGGTCGACAACGAGTGGGTGCCGGTGGTCGAGCGCAGAACGGACGCGAGCGGCCGGATCGAGGAGTGGGGCGGGACGGACGGCGGGCGCGGCCTCTACCGGCTGGTGTTCGACGTCGACCGGTACTTCAGCGGGCTCGGCCTGTTCACCGTGCACCCCGAGGTGGCGGCCACCTTCCGGGTCTCCGACGGCGAGTCGGGGCACCGGGTGAGCCTCACCCTCTCGCTGAACCACTACGCGGTGGCCTTCATCGCCGACTAGGAAGGTGGACCCGGGCCTGCGGGGGGCTCCGGGTCGCCGGCGGCCAGCCGGGCGGAGCGCAGCAGGTCGAGCGTGCGGGCCTCCTCGGCGGGGGTCCGCATGAGGCGGAACACCAGCCGGGCCCGCCGCAGGTGCTGGACCGCCAGGTCGGCCTCCCCGGTGCCGAGCGCCAACTCACCGAGGGTGACGAGGATCCGGCCCATGATCAGCCGCTCGTTGGAGCCCTCCGCGAGGAGCAGGGCGCGGTGCAGGGCGTGGGCGGCCTCGCCGCTCTCGCCGAGCCGGTGGCGGGCCGCCCCGATGCCGTGCAGGGCGTAGATCTCGCCGGTGTGGTCGCCGATCAGCCGGACGACGTCGAGGGCGCGGGAGAAGGCCTCCAGGGCCCGGTCGTAGCCGCCGCGTTCCAGGTGGCTCTGGCCCATCCGGTGCAGCACCTGGGCCTCGACCCGCCGGCCGCGGCCCTCCCGGCTCAGCCGCAACGCCTCGTCGAGGAGCTCTCCGGCGCCCTCCTCGTCGCCCTCGCCCAGTTTGAGCTGGGCCAGGTTGTGCAGCACGTAGGCGACGGCGACGGAGCCGCCGCTCGCCCGCAGGACGGTGAGGGCGGCCTGGTAGTGGGCGGTCGCCTCGTCGATCCGGCCGTCCACCCGGGCGAGGTAGCCGAGGCCGCGGGCGGTGAGGGCGGAGCCGAGGTCGTCGCCGAGGTCGGTGAAGATCCCGGCGGCCTGGCGGAAGCGCTCCTCGGCGGCGGCGAAGTTCTGCCGGGTCAGCGCGAGCGAGCCGAGGGAGTGCAGTGCGGCGGCCTGGCCGAGCCGGTCGCCACCCTTGCGGGCGGCCGCGAGGGCGAGTTCGTGGGTGTCGCGCCAGTCGTCGAGCCGGCCGTGGGTCTCCAGGAACGTCACGGCGGTGACGGCGAGTTCCCAGCAGTGCGCGGTGAGGCCCATCATGGCCGCCTGTCTGACCCGGGGCACGAGCATGGGCCGCTCCCGGGCGAACCACCGCAGCGGCTCGGCCAGCAGCCGGTCCACCGTCCGGGCGGGCAGCGGGTGCAGGGCGGTGCCGCGGCCGCGGATCAGCACGTCGCGGCCGTACTCGCGCTGCCTCGCCTCGATCAGCAGGTAGAGGAAGCAGCCGATCACCCGGGCCAGTGCGGACTCCCGCTCCTCGACGCTCTCCTCGTCGACGAGGCGTTCGCGCGCGAAGACCCGGACCAGGTTGTGCAGCCGGTACTGGGTGTGGCGTCCGGGCGCGGTGCCGACGGCGTCCAGCAGCTGGGCGTCGGAGAGTTCGTCGATCAGGTCCTGGACCTGGTACTCGGGCAGGTCGAGCAGCGCCATGCCGACCCAGGTGGAGAACGGCCCCTCGTCGATCAGGGCGATCCGCCGCAGCAGCCGGCGGGCGTCCTCGCTGACGCTCTCGTAGGTGAGCGAGAGGCCGGCCCTGATGCCGACGTCGGCGTACTTGAGCTCGTCGAGCCGGCGGGTCCCGTCCTCCAGCCGCTCCACCAGTTCGGTGATCTCCCAGTGCGGCCGGGCGGCGAGCCGGGCGCCGGCGATGCGCAGCGCCAGCGGCAGGTGGTCGCAGAGTTCGGCCAGCGCCTTCGCCGCCTCCGGTTCGGCCGCCACCCGCGCGGGGCCGGCGATCCGGCCGAGCAGTTCCGCGGACTGGTCGGGGTCGAAGGTGTCGACGTCCACCCGGACGGCTCCGGCGAGGCTGCCGATGTGCCGCCGGCTGGTGACGATCACGGCCGAGGTGGGCTTGCCCGGCAGCAGCGGGGTGATCTGGCTCTCGGTGGCGACGTTGTCGAGGACGATCAGCACCCGGCGCTCGGCGAGCAGGGCCCGGTACATCTCGGCCCGCTCCTCCAGCCCGTCGGGGATGGCGGTGCCGTTGACGCCGAGGGCGCGCAGGAAGCGCTCCAGCACCTGGGCCGGGCCGACGGTGTCGGGGGCCCCGGCGTGCAGGTCGGCGAAGAGCTGCCCGCCGGGGAACTCGGCGGCGATCTGGTGGGCCGCGTGGACAGCCACGGCGGTCTTGCCGACCCCGGCCTTGCCGACGACGGAGACGATCGGGACGGCGAGCCGGGACTGGTCGTGGGAGGAGAGCAGCAGCCGTTCGCGCAGGCCGGCGAGCAGGTGCTCGCGGCCGGTGAAGTCGGCGAGGTCGGCGGGGAGCATCTCCGGGACGGTGACGGGGGCGGCGGTGGCCACGGGCGGCGCGGCGGCGGACTCGGCGGCCGGGGTGGCGTGGGCGGCGGCCGGACGGCCGTCGGGCAGGTCGAGCCGGGGGTCGCCGGCGAGGATGGAGAGTTCGAGCCGCTGAAGCCGGGGGTCGGGTTCGACACCGAGTTCGTCGATCATCCACTGACGGGTGTCGCGGTAGACCTGGAGCGCCTCGGTCTGGCGCCCGGAGCGGTAGAGCGCCAGCATCAGCTGGCCGCGCAGCCGCTCCCGTAACGGGAACTCGTCGACCAGGCCGATGAGTTCGCCGACGGCCGCGCCGTGCCGGCCGAGTGCGAGTTCGAGCTGGACGCACTCCTCGGTGGCGCCGACCCACTGCTCGGTGAGCTGGCCGGCGGCGGACCGGAGCGCCTCGCTGGGCAGGCCGCCGAGGGGGTCGCCGCGCCACAGTCCGAGCGCCTGCCGGAAGAGGGCGGCGGCCTCCGCCTTGCGGTCGCGGTCCTCCGCCGTCCGGTCGCGGTCCGCCGCCTTCCGGTCGCGCAGCGCCCGCGCCTTCCCGACCAGGTCGCGGGCCTGGAGCAGGTCGAGCTGGGCGTCCGCCGCCTTCACCATGTAGCCCTGCGGGTGGGTGGTGATGACGTCGGAGAGGCCGTGCACGGCGAACAGCCGGCGCAGGGCGGAGACGCTGATCTGCAACTGCGCGCGGGCGGTGGCCGGCGGGGCCTCCTCGTAGAGGGCGCGGACCAGGCGGTCCACGCTGACCACCCGGTTGACGTCGAGGAGCAGCGCGGCGAGCACCGTCTGCTGCCGGATCCCGCCGAGGTTCAGCGGCCTGGCGTCGACGAGCGCTTCGAGCGGGCCGAGAATGCGGTACTCGACCCGGGGCACGGGTGAGGAACTGCCGTCGTGGCGTATGCCGGAACCAGGTCGGTACCCCACCGTTTCCACTCCCCCCAGAGGAATAGGCGCAGGATCGCAAGGCACTCTAAGGACGGCCCGGTCAATGGGTCAACGATATTCAGTTCTCCCCAAAAGACGCCGCCTGACGGACTGCGATCGGCGTCCGCGCCCCCGGGTGACCGACGGGGAATCGGCGCGGAAAAGCCGGTTGGCCGGATCGGCGCGCACCGATCCGGCCAACCGCGGCCCGGGGCGGTTCTCAGGCCTTCATCAGCTCCGCCACCCGGAAGGCGAGGTCGAGGGACTGGCGGTGGTTCAGCCGTGGGTCGCAGGCCGTCTCGTAGCGCTGGTGCAGGTCCTCGGCGCGGACCTGGTCGCCGCCGCCGAGGCACTCCGTGACGTCGTCGCCGGTGAGTTCGACGTGGATGCCGCCGGCGTGCGTGCCCAGCTCCCGGTGCACCTCGAAGAAGCCGGCGACCTCGCCCAGGATGTCGTCGAAGCGGCGGGTCTTGCGGCCGTCGTCGGTCTGGACGGTGTTGCCGTGCATCGGGTCGCAGATCCAGGCGACCCGGGCGCCCTCCGCCGTGACCTTCTCCACCAGCGGCGGCAGCAGTTCGCGCACCCGGCCCGCGCCCATCCGCACCACGAAGGTCAGCCGGCCGGGCCGGCGGTCGGGGTCGAGGCGGTCGACGTAGCCGAGGACCTCGTCCGCGGTGGTCGTGGGGCCGAGCTTGACGGCGATCGGGTTGTGGATCCCGGCGAAGTACGCGATGTGCGCGTCGTCCAGGCCCCTGGTCCGCTCGCCGACCCAGAGCAGGTGCCCGCTGGTGGCGTAGTGCGCCCCGGTGCGCGGGTCGGTGCGGGTGAGGGGCTGCTCGTAGTCCAGCAGCAGTCCCTCGTGGCTGGCGAAGAACTCGGCCTCCAGCAGCCCGGCCGGGTCGCAGCCGCAGGCTTGCAGGAAGCGCAGTGCGCGGTCCACGCCGTCGGCCAGTTCCTCGTAGCGGCGGGCCTCGGCGGAGTCCTCCAGGAAGCCGCGGTTCCACTGGTGGGCCTGGTAGAGGGAGGCGCTGCCGCCGGCCGCGAAGCCGCGGACCAGGTTGAGGGTGACCGCCGACGCCTCGTACATCCGCCGCAGCCGCGCCGGGTCCGGGCGGCGGGCCGCCTCGGTGAACTCCGGGCCGTTGACCGCGTCGCCCCGGTAGGAGGGCAGGCTGAGGCCGTCGCGGGTCTCGTCCGGCTGGGAGCGGGGCTTGGCGTACTGCCCGGCCAGCCGGCCGATCTTCACGACCGGGACGCCGCTCGCGTAGGTCAGGACCACCGCCATCTGCAACAGGGTGCGCAGCTTGGCGGTGACCGCGTCCGCGGTGAGCCCGCCGAAGGTCTCGGCGCAGTCGCCGCCCTGGAGGACGAAGGCCTCGCCGGCGGCGACGGCGGCCATCCGGTCGGTCAGCCGGTCGCACTCCTCGGCGAGGACCAGGGGCGGGGCGGCCGACAGGTCGGCGACCACCTCGCGCAGCGCCGCCTGGTCCGGCCACTGCGGTTGCTGGGCCGCCGGCAGGGAACGCCAGGCGGCAGGTGCTCCGGTCTGCGGAATTCGATTCATCACGGCCCTCGGATGGGAACGGAAATCGCTGGCCCGCTCATTGCAGCCCGGCCGCGGAAAGAAGGTCAAGCGTCCGCGAATTGGCCTGCTCCCGCACCGGAGAACTGGTCTGACCGCCTTCCGGGACGAACGGATTGACTGGAGGCCATTGGTTCACCGGCCGTACCCAGCCGGCCATTCATGATGAGGATTCCGATGCCAGACGCGCCATCGCACCCTCCGTTCGCCGTCCGGCTCGGCACCGAGCCGCTGCCGCCGCACGACCCGCTGGAGCTGTACACGCGGCTGGGCGACCGGCTCGGCGCGGAGCAGGTGTACCTGCTGGAGAGCCTGACCGAGTCCGGCCGGCAGGGCGGGCCCGCGGTGCTCGGCTGCGGCCCGCTCGCCGAGATCCGGCTGTACGGCTCGTACCTGGAGATCGACGGGATCGCGGAGCTCGCCCCGGTGCTGCGGGCGACCGCCGAGGCGGCGGGCCTCACCCCCGCCGCGGACGCCCCCGCGCGGCTGGAGGCCCCCGAGCCGGCCCGCGTCTGGGAGTTCCTGCGGCGCGCGCAGGGCCTGTTCGGCCTGGAGCCGGGCCTGCCCGGCGACCGCTTCCACTTCGGCTTCCTGGCCCGGTTCGGCTACGACGCGGCCTGGCACATGGAGGACCTGCCCGTCCGGGCGCTGCCGCCGGCCCGCCCGGACGCCGTGCTGACGCTGTTCCGCGACAGCGTGCACTACGGCACCGACGGCGCGCCGGTCCTGCGGACCGCCGACAGCCCGGCCTTCGGCGAGCACGGCCGCCACGACCTCGCGGGCGCGGCCCGGGAAGCGGCCGGGCAGGAGCCGCAGGCCGCGTGCCCGCCGGCCGTCCGCCCGCAGTCCGTGCACGACAGCGTGGACCGCGACACCTTCCACGGCTGGGTCCGGCGCTGCCTGGAGCACATCGGGGTCGGCGACATCTACCAGATCCAGGTCGGCCACCGGATCGACGTCCGCACCGCGCTGACGCCGGTCGAGGTCTACCGGCGGCTGCGCTCGCGCAACCCCTCCCCGCACATGTACCTGCTCCCGAACGGCGAGGGCACGCTGATCGGCGCCAGCCCCGAGCTGCTGTTCCGGATCGAGGACGGCCGGATCGTGATGCGCCCGATCGCCGGCACCACCCGTCGCGACCAGGACGAGGAGGAGAACGAGCGGCGGATCAAGGCCCTGCTGGCGAGCACCAAGGAGCAGGCCGAGCACGTCATGCTGGTCGACCTCTCCCGCAACGACATCAGCCGGGTCTGCAAGCCGCACACCCTGACGGCCGACGACCTGATGGTGGTGGAGACCTTCTCGCACGTCTTCCACCTGGTGTCCACGGTCAGCGCCGAGTTGGAGGAGGACGCCGACGTGTGGCGGTCGCTGTGCGCGACCTTCCCGGCCGGCACCATGACCGGCGCGCCGAAGCTGCGCGCCATGGAGATCATCCACGAGATCGAGCGGGAGCCGCGCGGAGCCTACGCCGGTGCCGTCGGCCTGATCGACGTCGGCGGCTGGAGCGAACTGGCGCTGTGCATCCGCACGATCGCGCACGACGGCGCGGTGTACTCCGTGCAGAGTTCCGCGGGGATCGTCGCCGACTCGACCCCCGAGGGCGAGTGGAACGAGACGTTGGCGAAGCTGGGCGCCGCCTACTGGGCGCTGACGGGTGAGGAGTTGACGGCGTGAAGGTTCTGCTGGTGGACGCGCGGGACAGCTTCGTCCACATCATCGACCAGTACCTGCGGGCGCTCGGCGCGGACACCGAGGTGGTCCGCTCGCACACCCGCACCCCCGAGCAGCTGGCCGCGACCGCGCCCGACGCGGTCGTGCTCGGCCCCGGCCCCGGGCACCCGGCGGCCTCCGGCCACGTCGAGCTCGTCCACCACTTCGCCGGGAAGGTCCCGCTGCTCGGCGTGTGCCTGGGCCACCAGGCGATCGGCCTGGCGTTCGGCGGGCGGGTCCAGGTCGCCGACCGGCTGATGCACGGGCGCACCAGCACCGTGACGCACGACGGGCGCGGCCTGTTCGCCGGCCTCGGCAACAGCCTCACCGCGACCAGGTACCACTCCCTGATCGTCACCCAGCCGCTGCCCGAGGACCTCGAACTCACCGCGACCGCCGACGACGACGGCTACGTCATGGGCATGCGGCACCGCAGCCTGCCCATCGAGTCGGTGCAGTTCCACCCCGAGAGCATCACCACCACCGGCGGCATGCAGCTGCTGGAGAACTTCCTCGCGGTCGGCGCCGGGCGCTGACCGCACGCACATCGGAACCGACGAGCGGAAATGGGTGACCAGTGACAGGGAATGGTGAATCGCGCAGCTGGCCGCAGCTGCTCACGGCGCTGATCGGCGGGACGGACCTGAGCACCGCCGACACCGCCTGGGCGATGGACCGGGTGATGCGCGGCGAGGCGGCACCGGCGCAGCTGGCCGGGTTCCTGGTGGCGCTGCGGGCCAAGGGCGAGACCGCCGAGGAGGTCGACGGGCTGGTCCGGGCCGCGCGCGAGCACACGGTGCGGGTCGACGTGCCGGGGCCGACACTGGACATCGTCGGCACCGGCGGGGACGGCGCGAAGACCGTGAACGTGTCCACCATGGCCGCGATCGTGGCGGCGGCCGCCGGGGCCCGGGTGGTCAAGCACGGCAACCGTTCGGCCTCCTCCGCCTCCGGCTCGGCGGACGTGCTGGAGCGGCTCGGCATCGCGCTGGAGCTCTCGGCCGAGGAGGTGGCCCGCTCGGTGCGCGAGGTCGGGATCGGCTTCTGCTTCGCCCCGGCCTTCCACCCGGCGTTCCGCCACGCGGCCGTCGCCCGCAAGGAGTTGGGCGTGCCGACGGCGTTCAACGCGCTGGGCCCGCTGACCAACCCGGCCTCGCCCACGGCCATGGCGGTCGGCGTCGCCGATCCCCGGCTGGGCCCGCTGATCGCCGCCGTGTTCGCCCGCCAGGGCGTGGACGCGCTGGTCTTCCGGGGCGACGACGGCCTCGACGAACTGTCCGTCTCCACCACCTCGACGGTCTGGACGGCGACCACCGGCCGGTTCGTGCAGGAGCGGCTCGACCCGCGCGAGCTCGGGATCGCGACGGCGGCCCCGGACGCGCTGCGCGGCGGCGACGCGGCCCACAACGCGGGCGTGGTCCACGCCGTCCTGGACGGCGAGCAGGGCCCCGTCCGTGACGCCGTCCTGCTGTCCGCGGCGGCCGGCCTGGCGGCGCTGACGCCCTCCGAGCGGCCGGTCGTCGAGCGGCTGGCGGCCGTGCTGCCCCGGGCCGCCGAGGCGGTCGACTCGGGCGCGGCGGCCGCCCTGCTGAAGCGCTGGGCCGAGAGCGGGCCGCCGCGCGCGGGGCGGCCGGACTGAGCCGCCACCGGGCCGCCGTCGTCGGGCGGCGGCACCGGGGCGCGACGCCGACGGGCCGCGCGGACCTCCTCGGGGGGAGGCCCGCGCGGCCCGTCGCGTTGGTACGGGGTGGTCGCACGGCCCGCGTCCGCCCCGTTCGTCCGCCCCCGGCGTCACGGAGGCGGGCGAAGGGGCGGACGGGCGGACGGGCAGCGGTCAGGCGCGGTGGCGCAGCTCCAGCGTGCAGCACTTGACGCTGCCGCCGCCCTTGAGCAGCTCGGACAGGTCGACGCCGATCGGCTCGAAGCCGCGCTCCCGCAGCTTGTCGGCGAGGCCGGTGGCCGCCTCCGGCAGGAACACGTGCAGGCCGTCGCTGACCGCGTTGAGGCCGAACACGGCGGCGTCGCCGGCGTCGGCCAGCACCGCGTCCGGGAACAGCCGGCGCAGCACCTCGCGGCTGCCCGCGGAGAAGGCCTCCGGGTTGTACATGATCTCGTCGCCGTCCAGGACGGCCAGCGCGGTGTCCAGGTGGTAGTAGCGCGGGTCGATCAGCTCCAGGCCGATCACCGGGCGCCCGAAGAACTCCTGGGCCTCGGCGTGGCCGGCCGGCGTGCTGCGGAAGCCCCGCCCGGCGAGCACGTACTCGGCGGTGACCAGGAAGTCGCCCTCGCCCTCGTTGACGTGCTCCGGGTCGTGCAGCTCGGGGTAGCCGTTGGCGCGGAACCACTCCAGGTAGGCGGGGCCCTCGGCGGCGCGTTCGGCGTTGCGGAAGCGGGCGCCGAGCACCTTGCCGTCCACCACGGTGGCGCCGTTGGCGGCGTAGACCATGTCGGGCAGGCCCGGGATCGGGTCGATCAGGTCGACCCGGTGGCCGAGCTCCTGGTAGAGCGCGTACAGCCGCTCCCACTGCGCCACGGCGAGCCCGGTGTCGACCGGCTTCGCCGGGTCCATCCACGGGTTGATCGCGTAGGTGACCTCGAAGTGGCTGGGGCGGCACATCAGGTAGTGCCGGGGCCGGGCCGTGCGCTCGGCGGGGCGCGGGGTGACAGCGTTCATCGGTGACTCCTCGTGAGGGCTTCGGACAACGGGCGGTGCCGCTGCGGTCCGGACGGGCGGCAATCGGGTGCCTGCGGGGCTCCGGGGCCGGCTCGCCGGCGGCGCGGCCGGGCGTGGGGGAAACCCAGGCGCGCCGCACTCGTTCCTGCGGGCCGGCCCCGCGCCCGTCTCTGACATGCTGTCAGTTCACTTGCGGGGGACGGAAGATCCTTAAGCCAGGGCGGAACAGCCCTGATGGACCGGCCGATCGCGCTCAGTCGACGCGGGCGTCCATCGCCTCGGCCAGGCTGCGCGGACGCAGGTCGGTCCAGTTCTTCTCGACGTAGTCCAGGCAGGCCTGCCGGGATTCCTCGCCGAACACGCTGCGCCAACCGGCGGGCACGTCGACGAAGGCGGGCCAGAGCGCGTGCTGGTTCTCCTCGTTCGCCAGGACCAGGAACGCGCCCTGCTCGTCGTCGAAGGGGTTGGTGCTGCTCATCGAGCCCTCACTTCATGGTTGTGGTCGTGCACGTGGGCAAGGTCGTTCAACTCGTCGGCCGGCTCGTCGTCGAGCTCGCCGTCGACCTCGTCGTTCGACTCGTTGTTCAACTCGTCACAGAACTCGGTGACCCGCCGTCGGAAGGCGGCCACCACCCGCCGGGCGGTCGGCTCGTCGCAGCCGTCCAGCGCGTGTACCAGGGCGCACTCCAGCCCGCCGGGTGCGCCGTCCGCGGTCCGCCGCTCCACCAGTTGGAGCAGCAGGTCGACGGCGGTGCGGGCTACCGGGACGGGCCGCTCGGCGACCGTCACGGCGTCGGCCCACCGCCCGCCGTCGGCCGGTTCGGCCCGCACCAGATGGGAGAGCGCCACCCCGAACAGCGGCTGGCGGCCCGCCTGCCGGGCCGGGTTGACCAGTTCCACCACCCGGTCGAACGGCAGGTCCTGATGGGCGTGGGCGGCCAGCAGCCGCTCCCGGACCCGCCCGACCAGGGTGCGGGCCGTCGGGGCGCCGGAGGTGTCGACCCGCAGCACCACGGTGTTGACCAGGCAGCCGACCACGCCGTCCAGCACCTCGTCGTCCCGGCCGGCCAGCGGCACTCCGATCGGGAGGTCGTGCCCCGCGCCGAGGTCGCCCAGCGCGGCCGCGAACGCCGCCTGCACCACCATCCCGGTGCCGGCCGAACAGGCCCGGGCGGCGGCCGCCAGCCGGCGGTGCTCCCGCAGGTCCAGGGCGAAGCGGACGGTGCCGGCCGCGCCCGGCCCGGCGCCCGGGGCGCCGGTGGCGTCCGGCAGGCCCCGCCACGGCGGCAGGGCGGCCAACGCGCCCTTCCAGTAGGCGGCCTGCCGGGCGGCCGGGCTCTCCGGGCGGTCCTCGTCGCCGAGCCGCCGCCGCAGCCACAGGGCGTGGTCGGCGTACTGGACGGCGGGCGACGGCCAGCGCGGCGCCCCGCCGGCCGCCCGGGCCCGGTAGGCGGACCGCAGGTCGGCCAGCAGCGGTTCGAGCGCGTGCCCGTCCACCGTCGCGTGGTGCAGCACCAGCAGCAGGGTGTGCCGGTCGGGGCCGCTGCGCAGCAGGGCGGTGCGCAGCGGCGGTTCGGTCAACAGGTCGAAGCCGCGGTCGAGTTCGGCGGCGATCCAGGCGTCCAGCCGCTCCGGCGGGACGTCGAGGAAGCGGGGCGCGGCGGACGGGACGGCGACGAGGAAGGCCTCGGCGAGGTCGGCGTCGGCGGGCGGGGCGCCGGGCGGGGCATCGGCGGGCGCGAGGATGCGCTGCTCGGGGCCGTCCGGGCCGTACGGCAGGACGGTCCGCAGGGCCTCGTGCCGGGCCACCAGGTCGCCGAGGGCGGCCCGCAGCGCGGCGGGGTCGAGCCCGCCGGTGAGGTCGAGGGCCAGGGTGGTGAGGTAGTCCGGGCGGTGCTCGCCCAGGTAGTTGGCCGTCCACAGGCGCAGTTGGGCGGGGGCGAGCGGCAGCCGGTCGGGCCGGGCCGTCCGGTCGCCGAGCGCCGGGGCGCTGCCGCCGCTGCCGCCGGTACGGGCGGCGCGGTCGAGCCGGTGGTCCAGCCCGGCCACCGTGGGCGCGTCGAACAGCTCGCCGAGCGGCACGTCGACCCCCAGGGTGGACCGGATCCGCCCGGCCAGCCGCATCGCGGCGATCGAGTTGCCGCCGAGCGCGAAGAAGTCGTCCTCCGGCGCGACCGCCGGCACCCGCAGCACCTCCGCGAACAGCGCCGCCAGGACCTCCCGGCGGGGCGAGCGGGTCGGCCCCGGGGCCGACCGCTGCGGCGGGCCCAGGGCGGTCGTGTCGACCTTGCCGTTGGCGTCCAGCGGCAGCGCGTCGACCGGGACGAGCACGGCGGGCACCAGGTGGCGCGGCAGCCGCCCGGCGAGCCGGCGGCGCAGTTCGCCGGCGGCCACCGGCCGGTCGGCGACCACGTACCCGACCAGCGAGCGGCCCGCCGGGCCCGCCCCGTGCGGCACCACCCGGGCGGCGGTGACCTCCGGCTCGGCGCACAGCGCGGCCTCGATCTCGCCCGGCTCGATCCGGAACC
This sequence comes from Kitasatospora sp. NPDC088861, assembly GCF_044750105.1. Taxonomy (NCBI): domain Bacteria; kingdom Bacillati; phylum Actinomycetota; class Actinomycetes; order Kitasatosporales; family Streptomycetaceae; genus Kitasatospora; species Kitasatospora sp. NPDC088861. Next base: position 113,977 of record NZ_JBIVJF010000015.1, on the reverse strand, counting down.
CGTTGATCTTCACCTGCCGGTCCGCGCGCCCCAGGAAGTGCAGCCGGCCCTCGGTGTCCCACCGGCCCAGGTCCCCGGTGCGGTACAGCCGGCCGCCCGGCGGGCCGTACGGGTCGGCGACGAAGCGCTCGGCCGTCCGGGCCGGGGCGCCGTGGTAGCCCGCGGCCAGGCCCTCGCCGCCCAGGTGGATCTCGCCGGGGACGCCCGGCGGCACCGGGCGCAGCGCGGCGTCCAGCAGCAGCACCCTCGTCCCCGCGAGCGGGCGGCCGATCGGGACGGCCTCGCCCTCGCGGACCGGGCCCGCCGGGACTTCGTGGCCCAGGGCGAAGGTCGTGCTCTCCACCGGCCCGTACAGGTCCAGCAGCCGCTGCCCGGGCGCGGCCCGCCGGGCCCGGGCGAGCGCCGCCGGGGGGACGACGTCGCCGCCGGTGCAGATCAGGCGCAACCGGGCCAGGGCCGCCGGGATCTGCTCGGTCAGCAGGTCGAACAGGCCCGCCGTCAGCCAGGCCGCGGTGGCACCGCCGCGCTCGACGGCCCGGGCGTAGTCCGCCGGGGTCAGCTCTCCCGGCGGGGCCACCACCACCTGACGGCCGGTCAGCAGCGGCATGAGCAGCTCGTACACCATGGCGTCCCAGGCGTGCGGCGAGTGGAACAGCACCCGGTCGTGGTCGGGGCCGTGCCACAGCGGGTCGTCGGCCAGGGCGAGGATGTTGCGGTGGGTGACCGCCACGCCCTTGGGGCGGCCGGTCGAGCCCGAGGTGTACAGCAACTGGGCGACCTGCCCGGGCGGCACCTCCACGCCGGGGTTGCCCGCGCTCCCGCCCGCCCGCCGGACCGCCGCCAACACCTGGGCGTCCAGCAGCAGTTCGGTGCCCGCCTCGGCGGCGAGCGCGCGCAGCCGCTCGGCCGGGAACCCCGGGTGCAGCGGGACGCAGACGGCGCCGAGCTTGGCCAGCGCCAGCATCGCCACCGGCACCTCCGGGCTGCGCGGCAGCCGTACGGCGACCCGGGTGCCGGGCCGCACCCCGAGGCCGGCCAGGTGGTGGGCCAGCCGGTTGGCGTCGGCGTTGAGCGCGCCGTACGTGGTGGTGGCGGTACCCGTGGCGTTCGCGGTGGCGCCGTCGACGTGGCGCAGGGCGATCCGCTCCGGGTGGTCGGCCGCCAGCCGCTCGAACCGCGCGCCCACCGACACCGGTTCGGCGTCGGCCGCCGGGCCGGTGCCCCAGGCCCGCAGCCCCGCCCGCTGGACGGGCGGCAGCAGGTCGACCCGGCCGGTGGTCAGCGCGTCCGCGCCAGAGCCGGCCAGGGCGGCGCAGGCGGCCGTCAGCAAGGTGCGCAGCCGGTCCGCGTCGAGGTACCGGTCCAGTTCGGCGGGCCGCAGCTGGAGCCGCACGTCCAGGCCGCCCCGGCGCGGCAGCACCACCAGCGAGAGCGGGTAGTGGGTGCCGTCGAACGGTTCGACGGCACCGATCCGCAGGCCCGGCGCGGGCTCGACGAACCCGGCCTCGTCCAGCGGGTAGTTCTCGAACACCAGTGAGCTGTCGAAGAGCCGCCCGGCACCGGCGGCCTCCTCCACCTCGGTGAGGCCCAGGTGCTCGTGGTCCAGCAACGCGGTGCGCTCCCGCTGGAGCCGGGCGGCGAGCTCGCGCAGCGGCTCGCCCGGGTGCAGCCGGGCCCGGACCGGCACGGTGTTGATCAGCAGGCCCACGAGCCGGTCCGCCTCCGGCAGTTCGGCCGGGCGCTGGGCGACGGTGGTGCCGAACAGGACGTCGTCGCGGCCGGTGAGGTGGGAGAGCACCAGCGCCCACGCCGTCGTCACCAGGGAGCCGAGGGTCACCTCCCACTGCGCGGCGCGCGCCCGCAGCCCGGCGGTGAGCCCGGCGGGCAGGGTGAAGACGCTCGTCGACGGGCCGTCGTCGGCGCCCTCGCCGCCGGCCGGCGCGGGCCGGCCGATCCGGGTGGGCTCGGCCCCGGCGAGGGCGACGCGCCAGGCGCCGCGCGCGGCCGCGTCGTCGCGCCCGGCCAGCCAGTCGAGGTAGCGGCGGTAGGACGGCGCCGGGGGCAGGTCGACGCCCTGGTGCAGCGCGAGCAGCTCGCGCAGCACGATCGGCACCGACCAGCCGTCCAGCAGCAGGTGGTGGTGGGTGAAGACGAGCCGCCACCGGTCGGCGGCCAGCCGCAGCAGGGTGAACCGGATCAGCGGCGGGGTGTCGACCGCGAACGGCCGGCGGTCCTCCGCCACGAGCCGCCGGGCGTCGGCGGACTGCTCCCCCTCCGCCCGTCCGGTGAGGTCCACGGTGCGCCAGGGCAGCGTCACCTCGACCGGCAAGACCTGCCGCGGCGGGCCGGACTCGCCGCTGGTGAAGGCCCCGGCGAGCTGCGGATGGCGCGCGAGCAGCCGCCGGGCGGCGTCCTGGAGCCGCTCCGGGTCGATCGCGCCGGTGAGGTCGAGGACGAGCTGCACGAGGTACGGGTCGCGGCGGCCGTCGTGGGCGGCGTAACGGGAGTGGAACAGCAGGCCGGCCTGGAGCGGCGTGGCGGGCAGCAGGACGGCGGCCTCGGCGGGCGCTTCGACGGGCACCTCGGCGGGCGCCTCGGGCTGGGCGTCGGCTGCGGGCCCCCCGGCCCGGGGCGGGCCGGCGGACGACAGGGTGGTGAGGGCCTGCTCCCAGCGGGCGGCGAGTTCGGCCACCGCGTCGGCGGCCAGCACGCCGGCCGGCCAGGCCCATTCGACCCGCAGCCGCGGGCCGTCCGGGCCGGTCTCCACGAAGGCGTCGACCGAGAGGGTGTGGGCGAGCGGCAGGGTGGGGTCGGCCTCGCCCCGCAGGGTGCCGGGGACGGGCTGCCAGGGGCCGCGTCGGGTGGTGTCGAAGCGGCCCAGGTAGTTGAAGGCGATCGGGGCCGGGCGGTGGGGCAGCGTGCCGGACCGCTGGAGCAGCCCGTACGTCAGGCCCCGGTGGGGGGTGGCGCGCAGGCGCCGCCGCGCGGCCGCGACGGCGCGGGCCAGTTCGTCGGCGGGGGCCGGGTCGTCGGCGCGGGCCGCTCCCCCGGTGTCGGGTCCGGCCGGGCCGGTGTCCAGCAGGACGGGGTGGATGACCGTGAACCAGCCCAGCGTCCGGGAGAGGTCAAGGCCGTCGAGGGCCGCGAGTTCCGGGTCGCGGCCGTGGCCCTCGACGTCCACCAGGAGCGGACCGTCGGCGCCGCGGGCGCGCCAGCCGCGCAGGGCGGCGGCGAGCGCACCGAGGAGGATCTCCGGTACGGCGGCGCCGAGTCGGTCGGGCAGGTCGGTCAGCAGGGCCGCGGTCGGGCCGCCGCCCAGGGTGGTGCGCAGGGTCGCGGCCCCGGCCACGGTGTCCCGGGTGCGGTCCAGCGGCCGGGTGCCGATGGTCCCGGTGCCGGCGGTCAGCAGGCCGTGCCAGTGGTCGCGGTCGGCGGCGACCGCCGGGTCGGCCTCGGCGGCCCGCAGCGCGCGGGCCCAGTCGGCGGCCGTGACGGGGACGGCGGCGAGGTCGGCCGGGTGGCCGTCGGCGGCGGCCCGGTGGGCCCGGGCGAGGTCGTCGAGCAGGATCCGCCAGGAGACGCCGTCGACGGCGAGGTGGTGGATCACCATCAGCAGCAGGCCGCCCTGGTCGCCGTCGAACCAGACCGCCCGCAGCAGTTCGCCCCGGTAGGGGTCGAGGCGGCGGCGGGCGTCGTGCCGCTGTTCCGCGACGAGTTCCAGCAGGGCGGGCGCCGGGTCGCGGCCGGGGGCGGTGGCCAGGCCCTCGCGGGCGAGGTCGATCCGGTGCAGCAGCGGGGCCGCCGGGACGGTCCCGGCGGACCGGATCTCGAAGGCGAGCGGCTCGCCCGGGGCCCCGGTCAGGCGGGTCCGCAGCGCGTCGTGGTGGTCGACGAGCTGCTGGAGGGCGGCGCTCAGGGTGTGTTCGGTGGCGCCGGGCGGCACCTCGCACAGCAGGGACTGGGCGTAGCCGTGGATCGGTCCGCCGCGGGCCGCCAGCCAGTCCGCGATCGGGGTGGGCGGCAGCACCCCGCCCGGGGGCGCGGGCACCGCCGGGCGGGCGGCCGGGGCGCGGACACCGTCCGGGACGACGGCCGCGGCGGCCGCGAGGGCGCGCGGGGTCTGGTGGGTGAACACGTCCTTCGGCGTGATCAGCACGCCCGCCGACCGGGCCCGGGTGGCCAGTTGGATGGCCAGGATGCTGTCCCCGCCGAGCCGGAAGAACCCCTCCGACGGCCCGGGCCGCGCCCGGCCGAGGACGCTGCCGAACAGGGTCCGCAGCTGCTCCTCGGCGGGCGAGCCGCCCTCCGGGCGGGTGACAGGCTGCGGGCGGGCGGCGGCGGACGCCGGGAGCGGGCGGCCGGCCGGGCCCGGGGTGTCGGACAGGTCGAGGGTGCCGGGCAGGTCGAGGGTGCCGGGCAGGTCGAGGCTGCCAAGGGTGTCGACGGGTGCCGCCGGGTCGGCCAGGGCGGCCGCCAGCAGGCGGCCGAGGCCCTGCGCCAGGCGGTCGGCGGTCTCGGGACGGAAGTGGCCGGTGCTGTACTCCAGGACGCCGCGCACCGTGCCGTCCGGCTGTTCGGCGAACTCGAAGAGCAGCGGGAACTTGGCCATCACCCGCTCGAATCGGTGCGGTGCGCCGGACAGTCCGGGCAGGGTGAGCGCGGGTCGGCGTCCGCCGTGCAGGGTGATCATCACCTGGAACAGCGGGTGGCGGCCGAGTTCCCGGTCGGGTGCGAGGGCGTCCACCACCCGGTCGAAGGGCGCCTGGTCGTGGGCGAAGGCGGTGAGGTCGGCGTGCCGGACGCGGTCGACGAGCTCCGCGAAGCCCGGGCGGCCCGAGAGGTCGGTGCGCAGGGCGAGCGGCTGGGCGAAGTAGCCGACCAGGTCGTCCAGGGCCGGGTCGGCGCGGCCGGCGGTGACCGTGCCGAGGACGAGGTCGGTGCCCGCTCCGGAGCGGGCCAGCAGGCAGGCGACGGCCGCGTGCAGCACCATGAACAGGGTGGCTCCCCGGCCGGCCGCCAATTCGGCCGCTGCGGCGACCAGTTCGGCGTCCCACTGGAACTCGGCGGCGGCCCCGCGCAGGGCCGCGCCGGGCGGCGGCTCATGGTCCACCGGCAGCGCGGTGCGCTCCGGCGCGCCGTGCAAGGTCTGACGCCAGTGCGCCAGTTCGGTGGCCAGCGGGCTGTCGGGCTCGTCGGCCGGGCCGAGTTCCCGACCCTGCCAGAGAGTGAAGTCGGCGTACTGGAGCGGCAGTCGGGGCCACTCGGGGGCCCGGCCGCGGGCCCGGGCGGCGTAGCCGACGGCGAGGTCGCGGGTCAGCGGGCCCAGCGACTGCTCGTCGGCGGTGATGTGGTGCAGGACGATCAGCAGCAGGTGGGTGCCGGGCCCGGCGGTGAACACCACCAGCCGCCAGGGCAGGCCCTGTTCGAGGTCGAAGGGCCGGTGGACCTCCTCGTGCACCGCCGCGTCCAGGCCGGCGGGGTCCAGGTGCCGGACGGTCAGCGGGAGGGGCGGGTCGTCGAGGATCCGCTGGTACGGCTGCCCGTCGGTGGCCGGGAACACGGTGCGCAGGCTCTCGTGCCGCTGCTGGACGTCGCCGGCGGCGGCCCGTAGCGCGGCCAGGTCGAGCGGCCCGGTCAGCCGGGCGGCGAGCGGGATGTGGTAGGTCGACGCCTGCTCGCCGAGCCGGTGCAGGAACCACAGGCCGCGCTGGGCGTGGGAGAGCGGGATGCGCTCCGGCCGGGGACCGGCCTGCGGGCGCTGCGGGAGTTCCCGGCCGGCCGCCGCCTCCCCCCTGCGGGCGGCGCCACGGGCGCCGATCCGGGCGGCCAGGCCGGCCACGGTGGGGGCCGCGAAGACGTCCCGGATGGTCAGTCCGGCGGACAGCTCGGCGGGCAGCTCGGCCCGGGCACGGACCACCAGCCGGTTCGCCGAGAGGGAGTCGCCGCCGAGGGCGAAGAAGCTCTCGTCCGCGCCGAAGCCCTCGGCCCCGAGGAGTTCGCCGAACAGCCGGTGCAGCCGGGTCTCGTGCTCGCCGCTGGGCGCCCGGCCCCGGCCGTCCGCCGCCCTGGCCTCCAGGGCCCGCAGCCGGTGCTCGTCGAGCTTGCCGTTGGCGGTCAGCGGGAAGGCCTCGACGGCGACGAAGGCCGCGGGCACCAGGTGGTCCGGGAGCGACGCGCGGGCGTGGTCGGCGGCCGCGCGGACGGCCTCCTCGGTGCCGAGCAGGTAGGCGGTCAGCGCCTTGTGCCCGGGCTCCCGTTCGGTGGCGAGGACGGCGGCGCCGGAGATGCCGGGCAGCGCGGCGAGCACGGCCTCGATCTCCCCCGGCTCGATGCGGTAGCCGCGGATCTTCACCTGCCGGTCGGTGCGGCCGAGGTGTTCGAGTTCGCCGTCGGGGCGGCGGCGGGCGCGGTCCCCGCTGCGGTACATCCGGCTGCCGGGCGGGCCGTACGGGTCGGCGGTGAAGCGGGCGGCGGTCAGCGCGGGGCGGCCGAGGTAGCCGCGGGCGAGGCCGGGGCCGGCCACGTACAGCTCGCCGGGCAGGCCGTCGGGCACCGGCCGCAGGGCGGCGTCCAGCAGGTACGCCCGCAGGTCGGGCAGCGGGCGGCCGATGGTGGCGGCGCCCGAGGCCACGGCGGCGGCGTCGAGGTCGCCGGCCGTGACGTGCACGGTGGTCTCGGTGATGCCGTACATGTTGACGAGCCGGGGCGCGTCCTGCGGGTGCCGCAGGTACCAGTCCGCGAGCCGCCAGGGTTCGAGCTGCTCACCGCCGAAGATGACGTACCGCAGGGCGAGCCGGGCGCTCGGGCCGGGGTGGGCGGCGTCGGCGGCGGCCAGCTGGGTGAACGCCGAGGGGGTCTGGTTGAGCACCGTGACGCGCTCGTCGGCGAGCAGGCGCAGGAACTCCTCGGGCGAGCGGGCGGTGTCCCGGGGGACGACGACCAGGCGGCCGCCGTGCAGCAGGGCTCCCCACAGCTCCCAGACCGAGAAGTCGAAGGCGTAGGAGTGGAACAGGGTCCAGGTGTCGTCCGGTCCGAAGCCGAACCGGTCGGCGGTGGTGGCGAGCAGCCGGGTGACGTTGCGGTGGGTGACCAGGACGCCCTTGGGGCGGCCGGTGGAACCGGAGGTGTGGATGACGTAGGCGACACCGTCCGGGCCGGGGCGCTGCGGCCGCGTCCGGTCGGCGGGCTCGTCCGCGCCGTCGACGGGCAGGGTCTCGACGCCGTCGGGCAGCGCCGCCCGGGCGGAGTCGTCCGTCACCACGAGCCGGGGCGCGGCGTCCTCGATGGTCGCGCGCAGCCGCTCGACCGGGTAGTCCGGATCCAGCGGCAGGTAGCCGGCGCCGGCCTTCTGGACGCCGAGCAGCGCGACCACCAGGTCCGGCGAGCGGGGCAGGGCGACGCCCACCAGGTCGCCGCGGCGCACGCCCCGGGCGGCGAGCCGGCGGGCCAACCGGTCGGCGCGCAGGTCGAGTTCGCGGTAGGTGAGGACGGTTTCCCCCAGCACCACGGCCGGTGCCCGCGGGCGGGTGGCGGCCTGCTGCTCGAACAGCGAGACCAGGGTGTCGCCGTCCTGGCCGGTCCGGTCCGGTGCCGGCGCGGGGGCGGGCCGCGGCGCGGGCAGGGCGACGGCGCTGCCGGTGCGCAGCCGGCCGACCGGGAGCCCCTCGGGGGCTTCGGCCAGCGCCGTCACGAGGTCGAGCACCCGGTCCAGGTGGGCCCGGACGGTGTCCTCGGGGTAGTCGCCGACCGCGTCGGCGAACACCGGCAGGGTGGCGCGGCCGTTGTCGTAGACGCCGAGCGCGAAGTCCTCGGGCAGGCCCGGCGAGACCTCGTGCACGGTGGCCGGGATCCCGCCGAACCGCAGGCCCAGGTCGAGCGGCAGCAGGTTCAGGGTGGGGCCGATCAGCGGCCGGTCGCCCCGGGCGGCGGCGGTGTCGCGGAGCAGGTCCTCGAAGCGGTACCGCTGGCGGCGCAGCGCGGCCCGGACCCGGTCCGCCGTGGCCGCCACCAGGCCGCCGACGGTGGCGGCCGGGTCGACGGCGAGCCGCAGCGGGACGACGTTCGCCGTCATGCCGAGGGCCCGCCGGGCCAGCGCGGCGTCCCGGCCGCGGACGCCGAGGCCGATCACCGCCGTGCCCTCGCCGGTGTCGGCGTGCAGCGCGACGGCGAGCGCCGCCGGGAACAGCGCCGTCCAGCCCGCGCCGACGCGCTCGCGGACAGCGGCCCAGCGTTCGGCGGACAGCTCCGCCCGGACGGCGACCGGCGGGCGCGGGCCCGAGCCGGTCGGGGCGCTGCGCCCGCCCGCGAGGCGGGGCGGGTCGCCGAGGCCGGCCGACTCCTCGGCCCAGAACGCGGCGTCGGTGCGGAACCGGGCGGAGGCGCGGTAGGCGGCGTCGTCGTCCAGCAGGGCCTGGAGCGGGTCGTGCACGCCGGTGGAGGGCGGCTCGCCCGCGTGCAGCGCCGTGTACTCGGCCGCCACCCGGCGCATCAGCCCGGCCCCGCCCACGCCGTCGCACAGGATGTGGTGGATCCGGAGGTACCAGAGGTACTCGGCCTCGCCGGTCCGCAGCAGGAAGTGGTCGAAGGGCGGGCGGGCGGTCAGGTCGTAGGGGTGGGCGAGTTCGGCGGCGAGGAAGGCGCGGGCGGCGGCGGCCGGGTCTTCGTGGTGGCGCAGGTCCTGCCGGTGCAGCGGCCAGTCGGCGGCGTCCTCGATGATCTGGACGGCGCCGTCGGCGGTCGGCTCGAAGCGCGCCCGCAGGCTCTCGCTGCCGGCCACCACGCCCCGCAGCGCGCGTTCGAACAGCTCCTCGTCGATCGCGCCGTGGAACTGGACGTACTGGCCGGCGGTGAACCGCCGCCGGGTGGGGTCGGCCTCGTGGCCGAACCAGATTCCCGACTGCGGGGCCGTGAGCGGCCGTCGTCGGGCGGGCGTGGCGGGCGTGGCGGACATCCGGTCAGCTCCTCTCCGGCTCGTGCGGCTGGTGCGGCCCCTGCGGACCCTGTGGCCCGGTCGGGTCGCCGAGCCGGTCGAGCAGCGCCGGGGCGAGGTCGACGAGGGCGGCCGGGCCGCCGAGTTCCTGGTGGCCGTGGTCGGTCCGGTGCCGCAGCAGCCGGCCGCCGTCGAGGTGGGGCAGCCAGCTCTCCGGGTCCTGGACGGGCCCGCTGGTCTCGGGGACGGCCTCGATGAGGAGCAGGTCGCCGCGGTACCCGCCGGGGCGGAAGGCCCGGCCGAGCCGGACGTTGTTGTCGTAGACCTCGGCGAGCGCGGTCAGGTGGTGTTCGGAGAAGACGGAGAGCGGCGAGTCGGAGTCCTTGGCGAGGGCGAGGAACTCCTCGGCGGTCGGCGCGGGCGCGTCGGCGGGGCGGTCGACGCCGGTCAGCCGCAGCAGGGCGTTGCGGACGTGGCCCTGCTCGGCGAGCACCTCGGCCTCCGAGCGGGCGGGCAGGTCGGCGAGCACGTAGCTGTCGAGCATCGCGAGCAGGCCCACCTCGGCGCCCTGCTCCTGCAACCGGGCGGCCACGGCGTAGGCGACCAGGCCGCCGAACGACCAGCCGAGCAGGTGGTAGGGCCCGTCGGGCTGGACGGCGCGGATCTCCCGCACGCAGTCCTCGGCCACCTCCTCCAGGCTGACCGGCAGCGGCCCCCGGCCGTCGAGGCCGCGGGACTGCAGGACGTAGAGCGGCCGGTCGCCGAGCGGCCCCAGCAGCGCCGCGTACGTCCAGCCGATCCCGGCGGCCGGGTGCACGCAGAACAGCGGCGCGCCGGTGCCGGTCGAGCGCAGCGGCAGCAGGGTGGCCAGCATGGGCTCCAGGCCGTCCGCGGGCGGGGCGGGCTCGGCGGCGTCGGCGGTGGCGTCGGCGGGGAGCGGGGTGCGGGCGGGCCCGGCGGTCGCGGGCCAGGAGTCGAGCAGGCCGAGGGCGCCGACGGTGGTGTCCGGCTCGGCGACGAGGGTGTCGAGCAGCCCCAGCAGCCGGGCGAGCAGGGCGTCAGCGGCCTCGGCGTCGACGGCGTCCTCCCGGTGCAGGATGTCGAGTTCCAGCCCGCCCTCCCTCGGGATGGCCATCAGCGACAGCGGGTAGTGCGCGGCCGTCTCGCTGCCCGAGCCGGTGATCCGCACCCCCGGGAGCGCGTCGCCCTGGTCGCCGGACTGCGGGAAGTTCTCGTACACCATGACGGTGTCGAAGAGTTCGCCGAGGCCGGTCGCCCGCTGGATCGCGGGGATTCCCAGGTGCTGGTGGGCGATCATCCGGACCTGCTCGCGCTGGACCCGGGTCAGCAGCCCGGCCAGCGGCTCCTCCGGCCGCAGGGTGATCCGCAGCGGCAGGGTGTTGATCAGGAAGCCCATGACGGACTCGGAGCCCGGCAGCTCCGGCGAGCGGCCGTTGACGATGATCCCGAACACGGTGTCGGGGCGGCCGGTCCGCTCGGCCAGCAGCAGCGCCCAGGTGGCCTGGAGCACGGTGTTGAGCGTGATGCCCAGCCCGGCGGCGAGGGCGCCGAGCCGTTCGGTGCGCTCCTCGCCCAGGGGCCGGTAGCGGCGGCCCGGCCACCCGTCGGCGGGCGGCAGCCCGGGCGGCGTCACCAGGGTGGGTTCGATCGGCGCGGCCAGTGCCTCGCGCCACGCCCGGCGGGCGGCCTCGTGGTCCCGGCCGGCCAGCCAGGCCAGGTGGGCGCGCAGCGGCACCGGCTCGGGCAGTCCGGCCGGGTCGCGGTACAGGGCGAACAGCTCCGGCAGGAGGAGCTGGTTGGACCAGCCGTCGATCAGGGTGTGGTGGGCGACCACCTCCAGCCGGTACCGCTGCGCTCCCACGCCCTCTCCGGGGCCCAGCCGGAGCAGGGTGAAGCGGATCAGCGGCGGGTCGGCCGGGTCGAACCGGGTGGTCCTGGCCTCGGCGGCCAACCGCTCGGTCTCCGCCTCCTGTTCGGCCGCCGTGAGGCCGCTGAGGTCCAGCTCCGTGAACGGCGGCAGGCGGTCCGGGACGACCTGGACGGGTCGGCCGTCGGGGAGGCGGACGAACCCGGCCGCCAGGTTCGGGTGGCGGCGGCAGAGCGCCTCGACGGCGCGGCGCAGCGCCACCGGGTCGAGCCGCCCGTCGAAGAGCATCCACAGCCGCATCACGTAGGCCCCGCCGCCGCCCTGGCTGTGCTGGGTGGGGAAGAGCAGCCGCTCCTGGAGCGGTGTCAGCGGCAGCACGTCCCGGTGGCCCGGGAACCGGGCCCGCAACCAGGCGCGTTCGGCGGCGTCCAGCGGGAGCAGTTCGCCGTCGGCGGGCCGGCCGGCGCCTTGGTCGGCGGGGTCGAGCACGGTGGCGACGGCCGCGAGTCCGGCCGGGGTCGGGTGCGCGAACACGTCCTCCGGGGCGAGCGCCAGCCCGGCCCGCCGGGCCCGGCGGAGCAGCTTGATGGAGCGGATGCTGTCGCCGCCGAGGGCGAAGAAGCTGTCGTCCGGGCCGACTTCGGGCAGGCCGAGAACGCCGGCGAAGAGCTCGCGCAGCACCTCGACGGGGCCGGCGGCCGGGACGGCGGGGGGCTCGGGCGTGGTCCCCGGCGCGGCTCCGGCGGCCAGGGCGGCGAGCGCGCCGCGGTCGGTCTTGCCGTTGGCGTTGGTCGGGAGGTCGTCGAGGAAGACCAGGGCGGCCGGGACGACCGGTGCGGGCAGCACCTCGCGCAGCGCCGCCCGGACGGCCTCCGGATCGGCCGGGCGGCCCTCGGCGGCGACCAGGAAGGCCGTCGTGCGGCGGTCGCCCTCGCCGTCGTCGGTGGCGACCACCACTGCCCGCCGGACGCCGTCCAGCTCCGTCAACCGGGCCTCGATCTCGCCGAGTTCGATCCGGTGGCCGCGGATCTTCACCTGGTGGTCGGTGCGGCCGGCGTACTCCAGCTCCCCGGCGGCGGTCCAGCGGGCGAGGTCCCCGGTGCGGTACATCCGGGCGCCGGGCGGGCCGAACGGGTCGGGCAGGAAGCGCTCGGCGGTGGCCCCCGGCCGGTGGGCGTAGCCCCGGGCCAGGTAGTCGCCGGCCAGGTAGAGCTCGCCGGTGACGCCGACCGGCGCGGGCCGCAGGGCCGGGTCGAGGACGTGGGCGCGCACGTTGCCGATCGGCACGCCGATCGACGGTTCCCCGTCCGCGCCGGGCGGGCACGCCCCGGCCGTGGCGTACACGATGGCCTCGGTGGGGCCGTAGAGGTTGAACACCCGGGCGTCCGGGTTGCGGGCGTGCACCTGGCGGACCAGCGCGGCGGGCAGCGGCTCGCCGCAGAACACGTAGGTCGTCGCCCGCTCGCGCACCCACTCGGCCCGGGCGACCTGCTGGTACACCGACGGGACGGTGTTGACCAGGCTGCCGGACCAGTCCGGGCGTTCCAGCAGCGTGAGCAGGTTGTCCACCAGGTCGACGCTGCCGCCGACGAACAGCGGCACCAGGAGCTCGAAGACCGACAGGTCGAAGGAGAGCGAGGTGGAGCCGAGCACCCGGGAGAGGGCCTGGGGGCCGAGCTCGGCCGCCGCCCAGGCGGCGAGGTTGGCCACGGCCCGGTGGGTGACCACCACGCCCTTCGGCGTCCCGGTGGAGCCGGAGGTGTGGATGACGTACGCCGCGTTGCCGGGCAGCGGGCCGGTGGGCTTCGCCTCGGCGGGAGCGGTGCCGGCGGGCTCGACGGGAGCGGGCTCGACGGCGGCGGGCTCGTCCAGCAGGACGACGGACGGGCCGTCGGCGGCCGGCTCCGGAAGCACGGCGGCGGCCAGCTGCGCCGTGGTCAGGACCACCCGGGGACGGGCGTCCGCCAGCACGAACTCCACCCGGCCGCGCGGGTGGCCCGGGTCGACCGGGAGGTAGGCGGCGCCGGCCTTCAGCACGCCCAGCACGGCCGCGACCAGGGCGGGCGTGCGGGGCAGCAGCACCGCGACGACGTCCTCGCGGCCGACGCCGAGACCGGCGAGCAACCGGGCGATCCGCTCGGAGCGCCCGTCCAGTTCGGCGTAGTCCAGCACCTCGCCCCCGCCGCGCACCGCGACGGCGGACGGGGTCCGCGCCAGCTGGGCGGCGAACGCCGCGGGCACGGTGGTCTCGGGCACCGCGTGTCCGGTGGCGTTGGCCTTCCGCAGCAGGGCGAGCTCCTCCTCGCCGGCGAGGTCGAAGGAGTGGATGGGCTCGTCGGGCCGGGCCGCCAGCCGCGCCAGCAGCCGGACCAGTCGGCGGTGGGCCGCCGGGTCGGCGCCGTGGCCGCCGGCGGCGACCCGCCACGCCCCGTCCGGGTCCGCCGGGCCGGGGGTGGGGTCGGCGCGCAGGAACAGGCCGGGCAGCGGCTCGCCCCAGGCGCGGGCCAGGACGGCGACCGTACCGGGGCCGTACGCCACCCGCTCGGCGCTGTCGGCGATCCCGGTGACCAGGCCGTACCCGGAGGACGGGCCCCAGGGCAGGTCGAGGTCCGGCCGGTGGCCGTGGCGGCGGGCCGCGCGCAGGGCGCGGCCCGCCTGCCGGAGGACGGCGGTGAAGCTGAGCCCGGGGGCCGGGGCGAGGCGCACCGGGACGACCAGGCCGCGGCCGCCCGGGCCGGGCGCGGGGCGCCAGTGCCCGAGCAGCAGCTCCCGGGTGCCGGTCAGCCGGTGCGCGTGGACGGCGGCGGCGGCGAGCAGCACCGCGGCGGGGCCCGCGCCGCCGGCCCGGGCGACCCGGGCCAGTGCGGCCGGGTCGGCCACCGGCAACCAGGGCAGTTCGGCCGGCGGCACGACGGCACCGGCCGGGCGGGCGGCGGCGGGCTCGGGGCCGGCGGCCCCCAGGACCTCCCGCCAGTACGCCCGGTCGGCGGGCCGGTCGGCGTCCGGGTCCGGGGCGGGGGCCGGGGTGCCGAGGGAGGCGGGGGCCGTCCCGCCGTCCTCGGCGTACAGCGCGCCGGCCCGGCGGACGAGCGCGGCCAGCCCGGCGTCGTCGTCGACCAGCCGGTGGTGGCGCAGGAACCAGCTGAGCCCGCCGTCGGAGCGGCGGATCAGCACGTGGCGCAGCAGCGGCCCGCCGAGCAGGTCGAGCGGGCGGACGAGCTCGGCGGCGAGCCAGCCGTCCAGTTCCTCCGGGTCGAGGTCGATCACCGCGACGGCGGGCGGCTGGGCCGGGTCGGCCGGGCGGAGCAAGCCGGGGCCGCCCCCGGCGGCGGCGCGGTAGCCGGTGTGCAGGTCCGGGCGCTCGGCCAGGGCCCGGGCCACGGCGCGGCGCAGCCGGTCCGACCCGACCGGGCCCTCGAAGCGGACCAGGCGCGCCACGCAGTCGGCGGGCAGGGACGGGGTGTCCCGCAGGACGGCACGCCGGGCGGCGTCGAGCGGGGTGGCGGTGAAGCTGCTCACAGGGCCCTCACGGTGTCGTCGTCGGAGTGCGGGGTCACGGTCTCGGGCGCGTCGCCGTGGTCGGCGTGGTCCGCGTAGTCGGCGTAGTCGGCCGCCACGTCGTGGACCGGGCGGTCGGGCTCGGCGAGCAGGCCGCGCAGCAGCTCGCGCAGGCCGGTGGCGAAGCCGGTCGCGGTCGGCGGATCGAAGAGTTCGGGGGCGTAGTGCACGGTCAGCGCCGTGGGGGCGGCGCCGTTCTCCGCCCGCCACCCCAGGTCGAGTTCGGCCCCGCGCGGGCCGACGCCGTGGCCACCGCCACCGCCACCGCCACCGCCGTCGCTGTCGCCCCGGGAGCGGACCGGGGGCTCGGCTCCGGGGCCGGCCGTCCCGTCGGGGGTGGTCCGTCCGAGCAGGTCGGTGAAGGCGGGTTCGTCGGCGAGGTCGGCCCGCAGCAGGGCGCCGCCGGGCAGGCCGACCGCCACCTCGTCCTGGCCGGAGATCCACGAGAGCAGCACCAGCCAGCCGGCCCGCAGCACCCGGTCGGGGTGCGGGCCGGACCTGGCGATCGCGCCGCGCAGCGACTCGTCGACCGGGACGGTGACGCTGCGCTCGGTGTAGTCGGGGCGGCCCGGGCGGGGGCGGTCGGTGGGGACGTCGAGCCGGACGGGCCCGGGCGGGCCGGCCGCCGGCACCTCGGCGGGGGCGGTCGGGACCGCGGCGGCGGAGACGGCCGCCGGCGCCCCGGCCCACAGCCGGGAGATCGGCAACTCGCCATCGGCGGCGGCGAGTTCACGGAGCAGCTCGGTGTACTCCTCGACGAACGCGGCCGCCGTCTCGCTCGTGAACAACTGGGTGCTGAACTCCAGGCAGGCGGTCATGGCGTCGTCGCCGACCCGGTCGGAGGTGATCAGGGTGAGGTCGAACTTGGCGGTGCCCGCTGGCAGGCCGCCGAACAGGTTGCCGGCGCTGTGGCCGATGTCGAAGTACCCGGTCGAGGTGCCCTCGATCTGCTGGATCGGCGGCAGCTCCTGGTGCACGTAGAACACGTCGAACAGCGGGCTCCGGCCCGGATCGCGCTCGTCCGTCAGCGCCTGGACGACCCGGTCGAAGGGGATCTCCTGGTGCTCCAGGGCCTCCAGCACCACGGCGCGCACCCGGTGCAGGAAGGCGGTCACCGACGGGGCGCCGGACAGGTCGGCGCGCAGCGCCACGGTGCTGTTGAAGAAGCCGATCAGGCCTTCGAGTTCGGGCCGGTTGCGCCCGGTGGTCGGGATGCCGACGACCAGGTCGTCCTGCTCGCTGCGGCGGGCCAGCAGCAGGTAGAGGCCGGCGAGCAGGACCACGAAGAGGGTGACGGAGCGGTCGGCCGCGAGCCGCCGCAGCTCCCGCATCAGGGCGGCGTCCACGGTGAACACCGCGAGGTCGCCGGCGTGGTCCTTGCGGGCCGGGCGCGGGTGGTCGGTGGGCAGCCGCAGCACCGGCGCGTCCCGCAGGGTCTCGCACCAGTAGGCGAGTTCGCGGTCCAGGGCCGGGCCGGCCACCAGTTCGCGCTGCCAGGCCGCGTAGTCGGCGAACTGGACCGGCAGCGGTGCGAGCCGGTGCGGGCGGCCCTCGCGGCGGGCGGCGTACAGCTCGGGCAGCTCGCGTTCGAAGATCCGCGGTGAGGCGCCGTCGTTGACGGCGTGGTGCATGGTCACCTGGAGCACGTGCTGCTCGGGGGCCGTCCGGACCACGAGCACCCGCACCAGGGGGTCGTGGGCGAGGTCGAAGCGGTGCTCGGCGGCCTGCCGGACGAGTTCGCGGGCGGCGGCGAGCGGGTCCGGATCCGCGGAGACGTCATGGAAGGTGAAGAAGTCGCCGGGCTCCGGGCGGATGCGCAGCACCGGCTCGTCGTCCTCCTCGGCGAAGTTGGAGCGCAGCACCTCGTGGCGCAGCATCAGGTCGTGCCACATGCCGCGGACGGCGTCGACGTCGAGCGGGCCGCTGATCAGGCTGACCATCGGGAGGTTGTAGAGCGTGGTGCCGGGGTCGAGCTGGTGGTGGAACCAGATCCGGTCCTGGCCGAAGGAGGTGACCGGGGGCGTGTCGCGCGGGGTGATCGGCGGCAGGGCGGGGGCCGCGGGGGCGCCGGCCCGGCGGCGGATGAGGTCGGCGAACGCTCCGACGGCGGGGTGTTCGTAGACGTCGAGCAGCCGGGGGCGGAAGCCGAAGCGGGTCTGGATCCGGTCGGCGAGCTGGAGGGCGATGATCGAGTTGCCGCCGAGTTCGAAGTAGTCGGCCTCCGGGCCGGGCGGCTGCTCGCTGTGCAGGAGTTCTCCCAGGACTTCGGCGAGCCAGCGTTCGGGGTCCTCGGCGGGGCCGGTCCCGGTGCGCTCGACGGCGGGTGCCGCGGACGCGACGGGCGCGGTGGGCACGGCGGGCAGCGCGGGGGCCGCCGGTGCGGGCCGGATCCAGCAGGGGGTGGCGGCCAGCGGGTGTCCGGGCAGGCGCAGCCGGCGGGCGGTGCCGGGCTCGGGGCCGAGCGCCGTCCAGTCCAGGTCCAGGCCGCATTCGTACAGCCGGCCGAGCAGCGCGGCGAACCCGTCGTCGGCGGCCGTGACCAGCCGGGCGCCGTCCTGCCCCTCCGGGCCGAACCGCTCGGCGAGCAGCCGGCCGAGGACCCCGCCGGGGCCGGGGTCGAGGAACACCACCGGTCCGGCGGCGGCGAGCCGTTCGGCCGCCGCGACGAGCCGGTCCCGGTCGGGCGGCGCGGCCTCGGCACCGGTGCCGGTGGCGGTGGCGGTGGCGAGTTCGCGGGTGTCCTCGGCGGTGAGGGTGCCGAGCAGGTACCGGGCGGCGTACCGGGAGACGCCGCTGCTCAGCACGGTCTCCACGGGCACGCCGCAGCGCGACAGCTCGCGGTGGAGGGCGAGTTGGCCGGCGAGCAGCCGGGCCGCCGGGCCGGTGGCGGGCAGCGTGTCGGGCAGCGTGTCGGGCAGCTCCGCCGGGCCGGGGGCGTCGGGCGCGGCGTCCGGGGAGAGCAGCAGGCAGACGGCGGGCGGCCTGGTCCGGCCGCCGCGCGGGGCGCCGCCGGCCGGTGCCGAGGCGTCGAGCCGGGCCGCCCGTTCGAGCAGGGCCCGGCCGAGCTCGGCGGTGTCGCGGGCCCGCACCGCCACCCGGTGTCCGTAGTGGGTGCGCCCGGAGTTGAGGGTGAGGGCGACGTCGTCGAGGTCGGTGTCGCGGGCGGCCGGGCCGGTCAGCGCGGCGCCGAGGTCGGCGCAGAGCCGGGCGAGCGCGGTGCGGCTGCGCGCGGAGACACCGACGAGCCGGGGGGTGCCCGGCCGGTCGGCGCGCGGGGGCACGGGCGGCCGCTGGACCACGCAGTGGGCGTTGATGCCGCCGAGGCTGTACGAGCTGACGCCGGCGATCCGCTCCTCGCCCTCCCAGGGGCGCAGCGCGGTGACCACCTCGACGGGTTCGAGGGCGGCCTCGTCGACGGGCCGGCGGAAGTGCAGGGACGGGTACAGCTCGCCGTGGCCGACCGCGAGGACGGCCTTGACCAGGCCGGCGATCCCGGCCGCGTGGTCGAGGTGGCCGACGTTGGTCTTCACCGAGCCGATCGGCAGCCGCCGGCCCCGCGCCCCGAACCCGCGCGGCCCGAACACCTGGGCCAGGCCCTCCAGTTCGACGGCGTCGCCGAGCCGGGTGCCGGAGCCGTGCGCCTCCAGGTAGCCGGCCAGGGCGGGGTCGAGCCCGGCGGCGCGCCAGGCCGCGCCGATCACCGCCGCGTGCGCGGGTGCGCTCGGGGTGCTGATGGTGGCGGCCGCGCGGCCGTTGTGCCGGACGGCGCTGCCGCGGATCACGGCGTGGACGGGCGTGCCGTCGGCGCGGGCCCGGCCGAGGGTGGTGAGCAGCAGGACGGCGCCGCCCTCGCCGCTGGCGGTGCCGTCGGCGTCGGCGTCGAAGGCCCGGCAGCGGCCGCTCGGGGAGACGAGTTCGGTCATGCCTTCGGTCTGCCGGGCGGGCAGGCCGCCGGGGCGCAGGCTGAAGCCGCCGGCGAGCGCGTACTCGGCCTCGCCGTCGCGCAGTTCGCGGCAGGCCTGGTGGACGGCGACGAGCGAGCCGTTGCAGCCGGTGTCGACGGCGTAGCAGGGGCCTTCGAAGCCGAGCACGTGGGCGATCCGGGCGGGCAGCGCGAAGGGCACGTTGCCGAGGGCGCTGAGCGGGCCGGGCTCGGTGGCGGCGCCGAGGTAGCCGGAGGCGGCGGCGCTGAGCACCACGGCGACCTGGCGTCCGCGCAGGGCGCTCGCGGCGTAGCCGGCGTCCTCGACGGCCTGGTGGGCGAGGACCAGCGCGATCCGCTGCTGGGGGTCCATCAGGGCGGCCTCGCGCCGGGAGAGGCCGAAGAAGGCGTGGTCGAAGGTGTGGACGTCGGCGAGGTGGCCCATCGGCAGGTAGCCCGCGTCCGGGTCGAGTCCGGTGGCAGCGGCCCGGGCGGCGGGCATGTCCCCGACGGAGTCCCGGCCGGCGGCGAGGTTGGCCCGGAAGGCCGCCAGGTCGTCGGCGTCGGGGAAGCGGGCGCCGATGCCGACGACGGCGATGTCGGTGTCGGCGGGGGCCGTCGCTGGGGTCCTGGTCACTGCTGCTCTCTCCCGTTCGTCAGACTTCGTACGCGGCGTCGGGCCGGGCGCCGCCCGTGGGCGCTCCGGCCGCCGGGGCGACGGGCTCCGGGGTGGCGGGCTCCGGGGCGACGGGCTCCGGGGCGACGGCCGCGGCCTGCTCGGCGACGGTGCGCAGGTCGAAGAGCCGGCCGACGCGGACGGCGCCGGGCCAGCGGCCTTCGAGGCGCAGGTGGAGTTCGACGATCCGGTGCGAGTTGCCGCCGACGGCGAAGAAGTCGTCGTCCGGTCCGAAGTCGCCGTGCCCGAGGACCTCGGTCCAGTAACGCGTCACGAGCCGCGGGGCGCCGTCCGCCTCGGCGGGCTCGTCGCGTCCGCCGAGACCGTCCGGCCCGCCGGTCTCGCCGGGGTCGCCGGTCTCGCCGTGGTCTTCGGCGAGTAGGGCGCGCAGCACCTGGAGGTCGGTCTTGCCGGACGGCGCGAGCGGGAAGCCGGCCACCCGGACGAAGCGCTCCGGCCGGGCCTGGCCGCCGAGCAGGGCGGTGCAGTGCGCCAGGAGTTCGGCGGTGTCCGGCGCGGGGGCGGCGGGGTCGGCGGGGAGCCAGCACGCGGCCAGCGCGGTGGTGCCGTCGGGGCCGGTCACGGCGAGGACGGCGGCCTGCCGGACGGCGGGGTGGCGTTCCAGCGCCGCTTCGACGGCCTCGCGTTCGACCCGGACGCCGCGCACCTTGAGCTGCCCGTCGGCCCGGCCGCGGAACACCAGCGCCCCGGTGGGGTCGGCGGAGGCGAGGTCCCCGGTGCGGTACATCCGGGCGCCGGGGGTGGTGGCGAAGGGGTCGGGGAGGAAGCGCAGCGCGGTCTCGGCCGGGCGCCCGGCGTAGCCCTCGGCGACCTGCGGCCCGGCCACGTACAGCTCGCCGGTCCGCCCGGGCCCGACCGGGGCGAGCCGTTCGTCCAGCAGGTGGATCCGGTTGCCCGGGGTGGACCGCCCGATCGGGACGGGGTCGAGCGGCGCGGACGCGACCGGCTGGGCGAGCACGGTGACGGTGGTCTCGGTGGCGCCGTACTCGTTGACCAGCCGGGTGCCGGGCAGGACGGCCCGGTGCCGCTCGGCCTGCGCGGCCGACAGCGCCTCCCCGCCGACGATCCACTGCCGCAGGTGGGCGTCGGCGCCGGCCAGGTGGGGCAGCACCAGCACGTGGAACGAGGGCGGGCTGACCGCCACCTCGACCCGGTGGCGGCGGATCAGCGCGGCGGCGGCCTCCGGGTCGGGCAGGGCCCGTTCGTCGGGCAGCACCGCCGTGCCGCCGCCGCAGAGCGTGTGGAACAGCATCAGCAGCGGCGCGTCCCAGGAGAGCCGGGAGGCGGTGAAGGTGGTCGCGGCGGGGCCCTCGGCGCGGGAGGCGACCAGGTGGGCGAGCGCGCCGCGGGAGACCAGGACGGCCTTGGGCTCCCCGGTGGTCCCGGAGGTGGTGACGGCGTAGGCCGGTGCGGTCGGGGGCACCACGGCGTCCGACCGGCCTGCGTCCGGAGACACGGCCGGGGCCGGGGCCGGTCCGCTCTCGGCCACCACCGTGACGGGCTGCCCGCAGCCGGCCGTCAACTCCCGTACGGCGGCGGGCGGGGTGGCCGGGTCGCCGTCGTCGTACACCAGGACGGCGCAGCCGCTGTCGCGCAGCAGGGCGCGCACCATCGCGGCGGGGCGCTCGGGTTCCAGGACGCACCAGGCGGCGCCCAGCCGCAGCGCGGCCAGCATGCCGACGACGGTGCGCACGCCCTGGCGGCGGTGGATCAGGACGAGCCGACCGGGGGCGACCCCGACGGCGGCCAGCCGATCGGCCAACACGCTTGCTTCGAGATCGAGTTGACGATACGTCAGGCTCTGCTCGCCGACCGTCACGGCGGTCCGGTCGGGCAGCGTACGGAACCGCTCGCGCATCAGGTCGAGCACGTCGGGGGCAGGGCGGCCGGCGGTCACGGGCGGGTCCCGTAGGCGTAGAAGCCCAGCCCGGTCTTGCGGCCGAAGTGTCCTCGCCGCACCAGGTCGAGCAGCAGGTCGCAGGGCCGGAACCGCTCGTCGCCGGTGGTCTCCAGCAGGACGTCGAGGGTGTCGACGATGGTGTCGAGCCCGATCAGGTCCGCCGTGCGCAGCGGGCCCATGGCGTGGCCGAAGCACTCCTGGAAGATCAGGTCGACGGTCTCCGCGTCGGCCACGCCCTCCTGCACCCGGGCGGCCGCGTCGTTGACCATCGGCATCAGCACCCGGTTGGAGACGAAACCCGGCGAGTCGCGGACGACGTGGGCGCGGCGGCCGACCCCGGCGAGCAGGGCGAGGGTGGTCTCCAGCGTCCGGGCGGTGGTGGCCGGGCCGCGCACCACCTCGACCGTCTCCTTGAGGTACGCGGGGTTCATGAAGTGCGTGGCGAGCACCCGGTCGGCCCGGTCGGTGTAGGAGGCGAGCCGCTCGACCGGGATCGCCGAGGTGCAGGAGGCGAACACCGTGGCGGGGGCGCAGACCCGGTCGAGCTCCCGGAGGACCCGCTCCTTGACGGCCAGCCGCTCGGAGGCGCACTCCACCACGAAGCCGGCCACCGCGAGCCGTCCGAACTCGTCCGTCCAGTCGACCAGTTCGACGGTCTCCGCCGCCGAGGGGCGGGCCTCGCCGGGGGTCTCGGCACGAGCCTCCCCGGGGGCCGGGCGGCGGCCGAGCAGCCGCGCGGCGCGCAGGCCGTCCCGCAGCCGGCCGGGGCCGGCGTCGAGGGCGGCCCGCTGCCGGTCGACCACCACCACGGGGTGCCCGGCCGCGGCGAAGACCTGGGCGACGGCGGTGCCCATCGTGCCGGCGCCGACGATCCCGACCGGGATCCGGTCGGTGCGGGCCGCCCGGGCCTCGCCTGCCTCGCGGTTCTGGGTGTCTTGCGGGTGCACGGTGTCCTTCCTGGTCACGACGGATTCCGGCCCGGTCACGGCCGGTTCCGGGCGTCGGGGGCCTCAAGGGCGACAGGGGCGTTGGGCGCCTCGGGGGCCTCGGGTGCCTCGGCCGCTTCCGGGGTGATCAGCCGCAGGTGGCCCGGCGGCGGGGGCGGCGGAGCGGCGGGCGGGTAGCCGAGCAGCAGCCGGCCCTCCCCCTCCTGGCCCACCACGGTGAACCCGGCGAACCGGAGGTTCACCAGCATCACCCGGTTGACGTCGGTGGGCACGAACTCGGCCAGCGGGCGGCGCCCTTCGACGAGGGCCGCGCGCACGACGTGCCCGATCAGCGCCGGCCCGATGCCCCGGGACATCACCCGGCAGGACAGCAGGAGCAGCCGCAGCACCTCGGCCGGCCCGGCCGGGCCGTCGCCCTCCCGGTGCCCGGTCCGCTCGCTCAGCGCGAGGCCGATGGTGCCGTAGTCGCCGAACCGGTCGGTCAGTTCGGCGACCAGCACCCGGTGGTCGGGCGAGTCGCACAGCGCGCGCAGCTCCGGCAGGCCGTAGGTCCGGCCGGTGGTGTTGAGCTGGTGGGTGCGGACGGTGAGTTCGTGGGCGCGGGCGAGGTCGTCCGGCCCGGCCTGACGAATCACCAGTTCGAGCCCCAGTGAGGCGAGGAACTCCTCGGGGGTGCCCTGGTGATCCTCCCGGGCCTGGGTGCGGAGCGCCTCGCCGCGGTAACGCAACCGGCGTTCACGGGCGTCGGAGGTGACGAACTCGGGCCGGAACTCCGGCAGTTCGGCCAGTGCGGCGACCTGCTCGGCCGGGTAGCAGCGCACCACCGAGTGGGCGGCGGCCACTTCGGCGCGCTCGACCGGGTCGTTGTCGACGAAGGCCACGGTGTCCAGCCCGATGCCGATGGTCTCGGCGATCCGGCGCACCGCGCCCGACTTGGGCCCCCAGCCGATCTCCAGCACCGTGAACAGCTCGTGCAGTCCGAGCCGTTCCAGGTGCGCGGTGGCGACGGCCCGGTCGCTCCGGCTGGCGACGGCGTGCAGGACGCCGCGCTCGTCCAGCGCCCGCAGGGCGGCAGTCGCGGCGGGGAACGGCACCGGATCGTCGCCCTCCAGCACGGTGCCGTCCCAGAGGGTGTCGTCGAGGTCCCAGACCAGGACCTTGACGGTCGGCTCCGCCCTGCTCTGCCCCGCCCCGCGCTGCCCCGCCCCGCCCTGCTCCGCCCCGCTCTGCTGCGGCCCGGTCATCGGCGCACCCCCTGGCGCAGCAGGCGGTCGGCGATGTGCAGTTCGGCGACCTGCGGGCTGCCCTCGATGATCTCCATCACCTTGGCGTCCCGGTAGAACCGGCCGGCCCGGACACCGGGCTCGCAGCCCGCCGAGCCGAGGATCTGGACGGCCCGGTCGGCGACCGCCTTCGCCGCCCCGGCCGCCGCGTACTTGGCGACCACGGTCTCGGTGGCGGCGCCCAGCGGCGAGCCGGCCCGGGCCTCGGCGGCCCGCTCGGCCAGCGCCCGGGCGGCCGCCGTGTCGACGGCGGAGCGGGCGAGCAGCGAGCGCACCAGCTGGTGCCCGGCCAGCGGCACGCCGCCCTGGACCCGGCGCGCGGCGTGCTCGGCGGCGTCGGCCAGGCAGGCCTCCGCCATGCCGACGCAGCCCCAGGCCACCGTGAACCGGCCGTGGTCCAGCGCCACGGCGGCGGTGTGGGTCAGGCCCAGCCCGGGCGGCGCCACCAGGTTCTCCCGGGGCACCCGCACCCGGTCGAAGGTGAGGTGGGCGATCCGCGCGGCGCGCAGGCCGAGTTGGCCGCTGACGGGCTCGCGGACGATCCCGGGCCGGTCGGCCTCCACCAGGACGGCCGTCGGGCCGGCGTCGGTGCGCCCCAGCACCAGGAACACGTCGGCGCTCTGCCCGAAGGTCACCCAGCGCTTGGCGCCGGTGACGACCAGCCGTTCGCCGTCGTCCTCGATCCGCGTCCCGACCTCGGCGAGCGCGCTGCCGGCCTCCCGTTCGGTGGCGGCGAAGCCGGCGAGGCGTTCGCCGGAGGCCAGTGCGGGCAGCCACCGCGCGCGCTGCTCCTCGCCGCCCCAGCGCAGCAGCGCCGCGGCCGTCATGCCCTGGACGGTGAGCAGCGCGCGCAGGGCGCCACAGACGCCGCCCAGGTGCGCGACGGCCTCGCCCAGCTGGGCCGGGGTGGCGCCGGCGCCGCCGTGGCGGGCGGGCAGGTCGAGGCCGAGCAGCCCGGCGGCGGCCACCGCGCGGACGGCCTCGTCGGGCAGCGCGCCCTGCTCGTCCCAGCGGGCGGCATCGTCGCGGACGGCGGCGGCCAGCTCGGCGGCGGCGTCGACCACCGAAGCCCCCAGGTCGGACGGGGCGGACGGACGGGTCTCGCTAGCCGTGGGCGGCACAGCCGGCCCCCGTCTCCCCGCCCGCGCCCAGGCCGGCCCGCTTGCGCTCGACCAGCGCGGCGATCCGCTCGGCGGTGCGGAAGGAGTCCAGGTCGAGGTCGTCCACCTCGATCCGGATGTCGAACCGCTCCTCGACGAAGACCACCAGCTCCAGCGCGAACAGCGAGTCCGCGAGCCCCAGTGCGAAGTAGTCCTCGTCCGGCGCCACCGGCCGGCGCAGTGCGACGGTCAGGAACTCCCGTATCTCGATTGCCGTGTCGGTCACGCGGTGCTCTCCCAGGGTCCGATTTCCACCAGCAGCAGGTTCCAGGCCGCCACCGGGCTGACGTTGACCAGGACGACCCGGTCGCCCTCGGCCAGCCGCCCGTTCGCCAGCGCCGTCCAGAGGTTGAGGAAGACGTCGTTCGGCCCCAGGTGGCCGTACCGGGCCAGGTTCTCCCGGCACTCCGGCAGGAGTTCGACACCCAGCGACTCCGCCAGGAAGCGCAGTCCGCCCGCCGAGAGGTTCTGGCTGGCGTAGCCGGCGACGTCGGCGCGGTCGAGGCCGTGCCGCTTGAGCAGCCGCTCCAGGAGCGCGGTGAGCCGGTTCCTGGTCTCCACCGCGAGCCGGAAGGAGTAGCCGGGCAGGTCCCGGCACTCCTCCTGCCAGCGCTCCCAGGGGCGGTCCCGGTAGTCCACCCGGAAGAGGTCCCAGTACGCGCCGTTGGTCTCCTGGACCAGGTCGAGCACCCGCACCGGGCCGGTGCGGGCGAGCAGCAGGGCCTGCCCGGCGTCCCCGTTGACGGTGACGGGGTGCCGGTAGCGGCCGGGAGTGGCCGGGGTGGAGGCGTGCGCGACCAGGACGTGCCGGACGTCCGGGTCTGCGGCGAGCAGTCCGCGGGCGGCGAGCAGGGCCGGGCCGAGCGAGACGCAGCCGAGGCCGCCGACGCCGAAGGTGACGGCCTGGTCGGCGCCGAGCCGGGCCTGGAGCCTGGTCGCCTCGGAGCTGAGCAGGGTCTCGGGGGCCCGGGAGTCGACGACGATCAGGGCGTCCAGGTCCTGGGCGGCGAGCCCGGCGCCGGCGAGCGCGCTGCGGGCCGCCCGCTCGGCCAGCCCGGTCGGGCCGAGTTCGCGGTCGACGGCCACGGTGTCGATCCCCAGGCCGGCCAGCGTGGTTCGGCGCTCGCCGTCCAGGCCCGCCAGTTCGGGCAGTTCGCCGACCGGCACCCGCTGCTCCGGCAGATGCCAGGCCGCCTCGCGCACCGCGAGCGGCGCGGGGGCGCCGCCCGTCCTCGTCGTCACCATGCCGTGTCCTCGACTCTCCACTGTCCGTCCGGGCGTCTCTCGGTGTCGTACGGTCGCGTTCCGGGCCGAGCCGGGGCGCGGCTCAGGCACTGCGCAGGCAGCCGTCCGCCGCCGACTCGGCGTAGGCCTCGCCCAGTTCCCGCACCGCCTCGGCGACGCCGCTGCGGGGCACCCCGGCGTACCCCACCACCAGGGCCGGCCCGGACTGCCAGGACCGGTGGTGGTACGAGCGGCCGCCGCGCACCAGCACCGAGCGGCGCAGCGCCCGGGCGACCAGCGCGGCCTCGTCCACCCGGTGCGGGAGCTGGACGTAGGCGTGCAGCCCGGCGAAGGCGCCCACGATCCGGGCCCCCGGCAGCCGGCGCCGCACGGCCTCGTGGAAGACCTCGCGGCGGGCCCGCAGCCGTTCGCGCTGGCGCCGCAGGTGGCGGTCGAGTTCGCCGCCGTCCAGCAGTTCGGCGAACGCGTGCTGGGTGAACACGTCGCAGCCGAGGTCCCGTTGGGAGCGGACCTCCTCCAGGCGGCGGCGCAGCCGGGGCGGGGCGACCAGCCAGCCCAGCCGCATCCCGGAGGCCAGCGACTTGCTCGCGGTGCCCGCGTAGAGCACCCGGGAGGGGGACAGCCGTTGCAGCGCGGTGGGCCGGCGGCCGTGGTCCAGCCAGAGGTCGCCGTCGTAGTCGTCCTCGATGATCCAGCCGTCCACGTCCTCCGCCCAGCGGACCAGGGCGGCCCGCCGCTCGGCGCTGAGCACGGCGCCGGTGGGGAACTGGTGGGCGGGGGTGACCAGCACCGCGCGGGCGCCGGTGCGGGCCAGCGCGGCCACGTCGATGCCCTGCTCGTCGACCGGGACGGACGGGCAGTCCAGGCCCGACTCGACGATGAACTGGCGCTGTTGCGGGTGGCACGGGTCCTCGACGGCGAGCGCGCCGAGGCCGGTGCGGGGCAGCGTGGCGCAGACCAGGCCGAGCGTCTGGGCGAACCCGGACACCACCATGACGTGCTCGGGGGTGGTGTGCACGCCGCGCGCCCGCCCGAGGTAGCGGGCGAGTTCGGCGCGCAGTGCCGGGACGCCGGACACCGGCGGGTACCCGAGGTCGCGCGGGCCGAGCCGGCGCGCGGCCCGCTGGTAGGCGGCCAGCCACTCGCGCTGGGGGAAGGCGGAGGCGTCGGCGCCGCCGGCCCGCAGGTCCCAGCGGATCACCGGGGCGGGGCGGGCGTCGCCGAGCAGGGTCGGCAGCCGGGTGCCCCGGTCCAGGTGGGTGGCGACCCGGGTGCCCGACCCCCGGGTCGCCTCCAGGTAGCCGCCGGCGACGAGTTGCCCGTAGGCCTCGACGACGACGCTGCGGGACACCCGGAGGTCCTCGGCGAGCTGACGGCTCGACGGCAGCCGGGTGCCGGGGTGCAGCGCCCCCTCGGCGATCTCCCGCTTGATGCCGTCCCGGATCTGGGCGGTCAGCGGGAGCACGTCCTCCCGGGCCACGTCGATCAAGGTGTTCCAGGGCATGCTTGGTTCCTCCCTCCCCCGCCCACGGCGGCCCTGTCTAAGCCCTCCGGACCTGTTCAGCCCGTCGGCCCGGCCCTGCCCGTCAACCCGGTGGCCCTAGCGGGCCTCGGACAGACCGGACCGCTCGGTGTCCAGCAGCGCCCGCAGGGACGCGGCCCGGACGGCCCGGCCGACGGCCTCGCCCTCCTCCTCGGCGATGCCGACTCCCCAGTAGGAGTGGGAGTCCACGACGATCTCGAAGGCGGCGGTGACCGCGTTCAGCGGTGCGCCGGCCCGCTCCACGACGAGGCCCTGGACGACGGCGTCGAGCCCGTAGCCGGCCACCGCCTCGGCGGTGGCCCCGCTCCAGCGGGTGTCGCCGGGCTCCGCCACGAGCGGCTCCGGCGCCGGCAGGCCGGGCACGGTCTCGGTGCCCAGCGCCACGTACCGCTCGACGAAGTGCTCCCACAGCTGGTCGCCGGTGATCTCGCCGCCGATCTCCTCGCAGACCGCCTGCATCTCGGCGGCGAAGTCGATCTGGAGGCGGCGCGGCAGCTCGATGCCGTACTCGGTGCGCAGCAGGTGGGCGATGCCGCCCTTGCCGGACTGGGTGTTGATCCGGATCAGCGCCTGGTAGTCGCGGCCGATGTCGCGCGGGTCGATCGGCAGGTACGGCACGTCCCAGACCTCCTGCCCGGACTCCTCGCGGGCGCGCAGGCCCTTGGCGATGGCGTCCTGGTGGGAGCCTGCGAAGGAGGTGTAGACGAAGTCGCCGGCCCACGGATGGCGGGCGTGGACGGGCATCTGGTTGCAGCTCTCGACGATGCGGCGGATGCCGTCGATGTCGCTCAGGTCCAGCATCGGGTCGACGCCCTGGGAGAACAGGTTCATGGCCAGGGTGACCAGACAGACGTTGCCGGAGCGCTCGCCGTTGCCGAACAGGGTGCCCTCGACCCGGTCCGCCCCGGCGAGGACGGCGAGTTCGGCGGCGGCGACGCCGCTGCCGCGGTCGTTGTGCGGGTGCACGCCGAGGATGGTGCGCTCGCGGTGGAGCAGGTTGCGGTGGGTGTACTCGATCCGGTCGGCGAACTCCTGCGGCGGGAACACCTCGACGGTGGAGGGCAGGTTGATCCGCAGCGTGTGCGCGGCCCGCGGGGCCCAGAAGTCGAGGACGGCGTTGCAGAGTTCGAGCGCGTAGTCCGGCTCGGTCTGGGTGTAGGACTCCGGCGCGTACTGGAGGTAGATCTCCGTGCCGGGGATCGAGTCCTGGAGTTTGAGGGCCTGTTCGGCCCCGTCGAGCGCCATGGCGGTGGTCTGCCGGCGGTCCTTGCGGAAGACCAGGCGGCGCTGGACCTCCGAGGTCGGGTTGAAGATCTGGAGGACGGCGCGCGGCACGCCCTCCAGGGCCTTGACGGTGCGTTCGATGAAGTCGCCGCGGATCGGCGTCATGACCTGGACGACGACGTCGTCCGGGATCGCGCCGGTGTCGACGAGGTGGCGGAGGAAGGCGTGGTCGTCCTGCGAGGAGGTGGGGAAGCCGACCTCGATCTCCTTGAACCCCATGGCGACCAGCAGGTCGAACATCCGCCGCTTGCGGGTGATGTCCATGGGGTCGGTCAGGGCCTGGTTGCCGTCCCTCAGGTCGACGCTGCACCACAGCGGGGCCTGCTCCGCGCGGCGGCCCGGCCAGCCGCGGTCGGGCAGCCCGACCGCCTGGTACGGCTGGTACTTCCGGACCGGCATCGCGCTGTGGCGCTGGATGCCCTGGTCGCGGGCGGGTGTGCCCTGCGGCGTGTCCGCGTCGGTGGGTTGAGCGGTCATCTCTCCTCCACAACGGTGGTCTGGGCGTCTTGTGGGGACGCTCTGCTAGCTCTGCTAGGCGGGCCAGGTGCTGAACTGTCTCCTCCCGTAGAGCAGCGGCGACGCGTCGCTGAGCTCGGTGATCCGGATGACCTCGCCGAAGACCATCCGCTGGCCGCCGACGGGGACCAGCTGGCTGACCCGGCAGTCGGCCACCGCGTGGGCGTCGTGGACGAGGTGGGGTCCGCCGGCGCCGGGGGGCAGCCGCCAGGTGGTCGCGTCGAACCGGTCCGGGTCGCCGGAGGCGAACAGTTCGGCGGTGCCGCGGCCCTCGGCGTGCAGCAGGTTCACCGCGAACTGGCCGCTGCGCAGCACGGCCTTCAGGGTCGGGCTCTCCGCCCGCATGCCGACCAGCAGGGTGGGCGGTTCGACGGTGACACTGCACAGGGCGGAGCAGGTCATGCCCCAGGGCCGGCCCGCGTCGTCCAGCGAGGTGACGATGGCGACGCCGCTCGGGAAGCCGGACATGAAGGTCCGGAAATCGGAGGGGGTTGAGGTGACGAGTTCCACGTGATTCACCGCTCGACTGGGTAGGGGACCGGCTCCGCGGTCCGGGGCGCGTCCACGCTCGCCGTGCGCCGGTCGATGACCCACAGCAGCGGACCGCTGAGCACCGTCGTGAACAGGGCCATCACGACGAGGGCGAGGAAGAGCGCCGGGGTGAGGATCCCGGCCTGGTAACCCGTCTGGAGGACGGCGAGCTCCGTCAGGCCGCGGGCGTTGAGGAACACCGCGATCCGCATGGACTCGACCGGAGGCCGGCCGGCCGCCCGGGCGCCGTAGTAGCTGCCGACCAGCTTGCCGAAGATCGCGAGCACCACGGACAGGACGACGGCCTGCCAGGAGAACACGCTGAGCGGCGCCGAGGCGAGGCCCATGCCGGTCACCGTGAACAGCAGCGGCAGCACGATCCGGCCCCAGCCGCCGACGGTGTGGGCGGCCCTGGTCCAGGGGCCGGCGCCGTCGTCGCCCGGCAGCGCCAGGGCGACCAGGACGGCGCCGAGCACGTCGGTGAGGCCCAGCCGCGAGGTGGTCAGGGCGGCGGCCACGGCCGCGGCGGCGGTCAGCCCGATCGGCACCGCCACCGGGATCCGCTCGGCCCAGGCCCGGGGCCCGGGCAGGGCTCCGGCCCGACGGATCAGCCAGGCTCCCAGCAGGCCGACGACGAACACCAGGTACGGGGTGATCTTCCCGCCGCCGTGCGCCAGGCCGACCGCGATCGCCAGCAGCGACCAGGTGACGGCGTCGATGGAGACCGCGACCGCCATGCAGAGCCGGCCGATCGCGGTGTTGAGCATGCCGCGGTCGTCCAGGATGCCGGCCAGCACCGGTACGGCGGTGACCGCCAGCGCGATCGCCAGCATCAGGACCAGCACCCCGGCCGGGGCGCCGCCGCGCAGGGCCGGGGAGCCGTCGGCCAGCACCCACGCGGCGAACGCGACGCCGCAGCCGAGCGGCAGCAGCAGCGAACCGGTGGCGGTCATCGCGATGGTGCGCCCGCCCAGCCGGCTGCCGCCGGCCCGGATCTCGTGGACGGCGCCCACCAGGAAGAGCGCGAGGCCGAGGTGGCCCGCCTTCTCCAGGACGGCCCCGCCGTCCATGGTGGCCGGCTTCCAGTGCCACTGGCTCGCCAGCAGCGCACCGAGCAGGAGGCAGGCCATGATCTCGCCGACGATCTCCGGCTGCCGCAGCAGCTTCGCCAGCCGGCGTCCGAGCAGTGCCACGGGGACGAGCAGAGCGAGCGTCACCGCGGCCGGTACGTACGGAAGACTGTCCATGGTGCCTCCTTTCTCGGGGCGCCGAAGGGTCAGTGCATCTGGGCGAGGTACTCGTACTGGCTGGGCAGGCGCTTCAGGAGCTCGGCGGACTGGTCGCTCAGCAGCTGGAACTCCTTCTCCGCGCGGCTGCCGTCCTGAAGGGCGAGCGCGGGCGGGGCCTTGAGCTCGATGCCGCCGAGGCCGAGCAGCATGGCCAGGTAGGAGTAGGACTCGAACCCGTGGAAGTGCGGGAAGATGGTGGCCTCCGTCGGAGGCTTGGCCTTCCACAGCTCGATCCGCTCGGCCAGGCCGTCGGGCATCACCCGGGTCTTGGCGTCCCGCCAGTAGGCGTTGTCCTCGCGGGCCGCGGCCTTGTAGTGCAGGACGAGGAACTCCCGTACGCCGTCGATGGTGTTGCCGACGATGCGGTTGTAGGAGCGGCGCAGCCCCGGGTCCCAGTCGGCGTCCGGGAAGTGCTTGACCAGTTCCTCGATGCCCTGCTGGATGAAGAAGATGCCGGTCGACTCGAGGGGCTCGACGAAGCCGCTGGACAGGCCGATGGCGACACAGTTGTTGACCCAGGCGTTGCGGGTGCGGCCGATCCGCATCCTGATGTGGTTGGCCTCCAGGCCCTCCGCCTCCGGGCCGACCTTGGCCCGCAGCGTGGCCTCGGCCTCCTCGGGCGTCGCGTACTCGTCGGAGTAGACGTAGCCGGTGCCGATGCGGCCGAACAGCGGGATGGTCCAGATCCAGCCGGCGTCCGAGGCGGTGGCGGTGGTGCAGGGGCGCAGGCCGCGCTTCTCCATGTCGACCGGGACGCGCAGCGCCACCGCGCGGTTGTTGGGCAGGGTGTCCTGGAAGGAGGTGAACGGCTCCTCCAGGGTCTGGTTGATCAGCAGGCCGCGGAAGCCGGTGCAGTCGATGAAGAGGTCGCCCTCGATCAGGCCGTGTTCCTTGGTGCGCACGCCGCTGATCCAGCCGCGCTCGTCCTGGACGACCTCGACGACGTCGTCCTCGATGTGCTTGGCGCCGCGCTCGGTGGCGTACCCGGAGAGGAAGTCGGCCAGCAGCGAGGCGTCGAACTGGTAGGCGTACGGGAACTGGGTGTCCTGCTCCGTGAGGGTGTCGCGCTCGGTCGTGTTGCCGCCCTCCTTGAAGTCCTGCTCGAAGAGGGTGCCGTCGAGGTAGCGCGGGGACTTCTCGGCGTCGCAGATCGCGGCCATCAGGAACACGTCCTGGTCGAAGCGGTCGCCGGAGCGGCTGTTCAGCCACCAGTCGGTGAGCGGCAGGCCGTCGACGACCCGGAGGCGCTCGAAGGGGTGGTAGAAGTAGTGGCCCTTGCGCCGCCAGTTCTCGAATCGGATGCCGAGCTTGTAGGTGGCATTGCACTTGGGCATCCAGACGTGCTCCGGCAGGCCCAGGTAGTTGAAGAAATGCCGGACGGTGCTGAAGGTCGCCTCGCCGACCCCGATGGACTTGATTCGCTTGGATTCCACCAGCGTGACGGAAATGCGATCGCCGAATGCGGCGCGCAGGTACGAGGCGGCCATCCAACCGGATGTCCCACCACCGACGATGACGACGTTGCCCAGCATTCCTGACCCTCTCAGCCGGTCGTTCAACCCGGAGCCCCGGGCTGTCCCATGGCTCGAAATCCTGCGGCAGCGGAGCCTCCGGAAAACAGGCTTTTAAGCCTCAGCGGAAACACGCACTCCAGCGCGTCCCGGCGTTCGCCGGGGGTTTTCCGACATGCCGAACAGATGGCACCCGATGGTTGGGGGTGCCATCTGTTCGGCGGAACTCGCCGGAATTCGGCGGGGGTTCGACGGGCGTTCGGCGGGGGTTCGCGGCCCGGCCGGGCCGGCTCAGTCCCCGTCCAGCAGGTAGTCGTGCAGCAAGGAGATGACCCGGGCCCGCTGCGCGGTCAGGTAGAAGTGCCCGCCGGGCAGCACGTGGAACGCGAACTCCTTGCCGGCCAGCGCCTCCCAGCCGCGGGCCCGCTCGACGCTCACCGTGACGTCGGAGTCCCCGGTGAGCACCACGACCCCGCAGTCCACCGGGCGCAGCGCGGTGGGCCGGTAGGAGTCGATCAGCAGGTAGTCGTTGCGCAGGATCGGCAGCACCATCTCCCGGATGTCCGGGTCGTCGAAGATCGACATCTGGGTCCCGCCGTGGCCCGCGACCGTGGCGAGGAGCTCGTCGTCGCCACGGGGCAGGGCCGGCGCCCGCCCGGCCGGTCCGTCGCCGGAGCCGGCCGGCGCCTGCGGCGGCGGGTAGCCGGAGAGCACCAGCCGGGCCACCGGCAGGCCCTGCGCGTGCAGCGACTGCACGGTCTCGTACGCGAGCAGCGCGCCCATGCTGTGGCCGAAGACGACCGTCTCGACGCCGGGGCGGTCGGTCTCCAGCAGCGCCCGCGTCAGCTGGGCCACCAGGGTCGCGGCGTCCTGGACGAAGGGGTCCTCGATCCGCTCCTCCCGCCCCGGGTACTGGACGAGCTGGAGTTCGACGGCCGCCGAGAGGTGGTTGGCCCAGGGCCGGTAGAAGCCCGCGCTGCCGCCGGCGTGCGGCAGGCAGACCAGCCGACGGGTCGCCTCCGGGCGCGGCCGGGGGATCACCAGCCAGGGTTGGTCGTCGTTCAAACGGTCACTTCCTTCCGTCGGCCCCGCGGGGCCGTGTCCGTACCGGCCCGGCCGGTCATCCGCAGGCCCGGACGATCTCGCGCAGGGCCTCGTGCATGCGCTGGAGCAGGGCGGTGGCCGCCGCCTCGTCGAACCGGCCGCCCGCGTACACGCAGGACAGCTCCATCCGGCCGCCCTCGACCGCGGCGGCGACGTCCAGCTCGTAGGTGCGGGTCTCGCCCGGCTCGTGGTCGCCGCCGCCGTGGTCCAGGTGGCGCAGGATCAGCCGGTCCCCCTCGGGCAGCTGGTTGTCCCACTGGCCGAGGTAGTTGAAGCCGATCCGGGCCCTGGGCACCGGGACCAGCAGGTCCTCCCGGGCCTCGACGGCCGCCGCCAGCCGCAGGACGCCGTGGCCGATGCCGCGGCGCGGGACGGCCCGCAGCCGGCGCTTGGCCACCCGGACGGCGGCGGTCGGCGCCAGGTCCGCGGGCACGTCGAGCAGCACCGGGTAGATCGTGGTGAACCAGCCGACGGTGCGGGACAGGTCGACGCCGTCCAGGATCTCCTCGCGGCCGTGCCCCTCCAGGTCGATCACGGTGCCGCCGTCGCCGGCGTGGCCCTGGGCGGCGAGCGCCTGGGCGAGGGCGGTCAGCAGCACCTCGTGGACCTGCGCGCGCAGCACGCCGGGCACCCGGCGCAACAGCGCCTCCGTCTCGTCCCCGGTCAGGGTGTGCCGCGCGGTGCGGCGGTCACCGAACCGGCCGGTGTCCAGGTGCTCCCCGGCGGGCTCGGGCAGCGACCGCCAGTGCGCCAGCTCGTCGTCGAAGCCGCCGGTCAGGGCGTGCTCGCGCAGTCGGCGGGACCACTGGCCGAAGGAGGTGGAGCGCGGGGCGGGCCGCACGGGCCGGCCGGCCGCCAGGTCGGCGTAGGCGGAGCGCAGGTCGTCGAGCAGGATGCGCCAGGAGACGCCGTCGACCACCAGGTGGTGCGCGGTGAGGAACAGCCGGGCCGGGCGGTCCGGTCCCAGGTCGGCCAGGACGGCGCACAGCAACGGCCCGTCGGCCAGCCGCAGGCCGCTCTGGGCCTGCCGGAACGCCTCGGTGGCGCGCTCCTCGGCGTCCTGCGCCCCGGCGAGGTCGAGCCGCTGGAAGTCCCAGCAGCCGTCGGCCTCGGCCGCCACCTCCTGGGACCAGGCGCCCCCGGCGTCGCGGGTGTAGCGGGCGCGCAGCATGTCGTGCTGCCCGACCAGCGCGGCCAGGGCGGCACGCAGGGCCTCGGCGTCGGTGCCCGGGACGAGTTCGAACAGCAGCGACTGGTTGAAGTGGCCCGGGTTGACGGTGTGGTGCTCGAAGAACCACTGCTGCACGGCGGTCAGCGGCACGGGCCCGGTGCGGTACGGGTCCTCCTCGGCCGGCCCGCTCTCCCCCGTCCCGGCGGCCTTGGCGAGCGCGGCGACGGTCTTGTGCTGGAAGAGGTCCCGGGCGGTGAAGTGCAGGCCCTCCTGGCGAGCCCGGGCGACCACCTGGGTGGAGAGGATGGAGTCGCCGCCGAGCAGGAAGAAGTCGTCCTCGGCGCCGACGTCCTCGATGCCCAGCACCGAGCGGAACACCTCGGCCAGCGCGGTCTCCACCGGGCCGGTCGGCGGGGTGGAGACCCTGGTCAGGGCCTCCCGGGCGTCCGGCAGGGCGTCCCGGTCGACCTTGCCGTTGGTGGTGAGCGGCATCGCGTCCATCGGGATCAGCGCGGCCGGCACCATGAAGGCGGGCAGTTCCTCGGTCAGGGCCTCGCGGACCTCGCGGACCGCCTCGCCCCGGTCGCGGCCGGGCGCGGCGACCAGGTAGCCGACGAGCTGCTTGCCGCGGTCGCTCTCGCGGACCACCACGGCGGCCTGGTCGACCGCGGGGTGGCGCTGCATCGCCGACTCGATCTCGCCGGGCTCGACCCGGAAGCCGCGGATCTTGACCTGGTCGTCGGCGCGGCCGCGGAAGTCGATCCGCCCGTCAGGCAGCCAGGCGCCGAGGTCGCCGGTGCGGTAGAGCCGGGCCCCGGGGTCGTCCGCGAAGGGGTGCGGGACGAACCGCTGCTCGGTCAGCTCCGGGCGGCCCAGGTAGCCCTGGGCGACGCCGCGGCCGCCGAGGTGGATCTCGCCGGTGACGGCGGGCGGCACCGGGTTGCCGTGCGGGTCCAGCAGGTAGACCTCGGTGTTGGGCAGCGGCCGGCCGATCGACAGCCGGCTGCCGGCCTCCTCGTCCTGGACCTCGAACATGGTGGCGCCGACGGTGTTCTCGGTCGGGCCGTAGCCGTTGATGAAGCGGTGGACCCGCGACCACCTGCGGGCCAGGCCGACCGGGCAGCGGTCGCCGACGGCGAGCACCACCGAGCCGGCGGGCAGTGCCTCGGGCTCGACCGCCGCGAGGGCCGCGGGCGGCAGCGCGAGGACGGTGGGCCGGCCTCCCGCCATGGCGCGCAGTTGCTCGCTGCCCAGCGCCTCGGACTCGTTCGCCGGGAGGGCGAGCGCCGCGCCGGAGACGAGGGCGAGGAAGGTCTCCCAGACCGCGCCGTCGAAGCTGGGCGAGGAGAGCTGGGTCACCGTGTTCTCGGGGCCGGTGCCGACGATCAGCCGGGAGGCGTTGACCACGTTGGTCAGGCCGCCGTGGCCCAGCAGCACGCCCTTGGGCGTCCCGGTGGAGCCGGAGGTGTAGACGATGTAGGCGAGCGCGTCCGGCCCCACCCGGTCGCCCTCGGGCACCGGTCCGGTGTGCGCGTCGAGCTGCGGGCGCAGGTCCTCCAGGATCAGCGGCTCGGCGGCGGACTCGCCCGCGTCGGCGGCCAGCGCGCGTTCGGTGAAGACGAACCCGGCGCCGGTCTCGGCCAGCATCAGCTCCCGGCGGGCGGCCGGGAAGCGCGGGTTCAGCGGCAGGAAGGCGGCGCCGGCCTTGAGCACCGCGAGGGTGGCGGCCACCTGGTCGGGACCGCGCTCGCAGCAGACGCCGACGACGTCACCGGGGCGGGTGCCGCGGGAGCGCAGCACCTCGGCCAACAGCCCGGCCCGGCGGTCGAGTTCGGCGTAGCTGAGCCGCTCGTCGCCGCGCACCACCGCGAGGCCGTCGGGGCGTTCGGCGGCCCGCTTGGCCACCAGCAGGTGCACCGGGTCCTGTTCGGGGAAGGCCACCGGGTTGCGGGCCCAGTCCACGGTGAGCCGGTTGTGCTGCTTCGGGTCGAGCAGGTCGAGCCGGCCCAGCTCCTGGTCGGGGTCGGCGGCGATCGAGCCGAGCAGGGTGGTCAGGTGGCCGGCGAAGCGGCGCACCGTGGCCTCGTCGTACAGGTCGGTGCTGTACTCCAGGGCGGACCAGAGGCTGCCGTCGGGGCGCTCCTCGAAGGCCACCACGAGGTCGAAGCCGGTGCTCGCCTGCGGCAGGGCCAGCTGCTCCATGGTCAGCCCGGGCAGGTCGAGGACCGCCTCGGGGGCGTTCTGCAGGACGATGAGCACCTGGGCGAGCGGCATCCGGCTGGGGTCGCGCTCGGGCTGGACGGCGTCCACCACCCGCTCGAACGGGACCTCCGCGTGGTCGAAGCCGGCCAGCACGGTGTCGCGGACCTGGCCCAGGAAGTCCCGGAAGCCCAGGCCCGGCTCGGTCCGGGCGCGCAGCACCAGGGTGTTGAGGAACAGGCCGACCAGGTCGGCGAGTTCGGGCTCGTCGCGGCCGGCCACCGGGGTGCCGATCGCGACGTCCTCCTGCCGGGAGAGCCGGGCCAGCAGCAGCTGGGTGGCCGCGGTGAGCGTCATGAACAGCGTCGCCGCGGCGGACTCGGTGAGCTCGCGCAGCCCGGCGACGGTCTCCGCCGGGACGCTGAACTCGTGGAAGGCGCCCGCCCCGGTGGGCACGGCGGGGCGCTGCCGGTCGGTCGGCAGCTCCAGCACGGGGACGCCGTCGAGCTGCTCGCGCCAGTAGTCGAGCTGCTCGTCGAGCCGCCCGCCGGAGGCCCGCTCGCGCTGCCACACCGAGTAGTCCGCGTACTGCGGCCCCGGCGCGGGCAGGTCGGGTTCGCGCCCCTGGAGCGCGGCCGCGTAGTACTGGCCCAGCTCGCGGGTGACGATCGACAGCGACCAGCCGTCGTGCGCGATGTGGTGGATGCTCAGGACGAGCACGTGCTCGCGGTCGGAGAGCCGGACGAGGAGGGTCCGCAGCACCGGGCCGGTGCGCAGGTCGAAGGGCCGGCCGGCCTCCTCGCGGACCAGCCGCAGCAGTTCCTCCTCCCGCTCCTCGGGCGTCCCGCCGCCGGCCTCCACGACCGGCAGCGGGATGTCCACGCTCGGGTGCGGGACCTGCACCGGGACGCCGTCCACCTGGTCGTAGGTGGTGCGCAGCGCCTCGTGCCGGTCGACGACGGCGGCCAGCGCGCCGTGCAGCGCCGCGCGGTCGAGGTCGCCGCGCAGCCGCAGCGCGAAGGAGGAGTTGTAGCCGACCGACTCCGGGTCGAACTCGTACAGGAACCACATCCGCTGCTGGGCGAAGGACATCGGCAGCGGGCGGGAACGGTCGGCGGGGCGCAGCGCGGTGCTCGCGGCGGCCTCGGGGGCGGGCGCCTCGGCGCCCGCCAGGCGGTCCCGCAGCAGGGCCCGCAGGTGCTCGGGCAGGGCCGCGATGCGGTCCTCGCGGGACGTGGACGTCTGGGTCTCACTCATGTCGGTTGCCCCTACTCCGCCGCCGGCGCCGACTGGCGCGCGGCCTCTCGCTCCAGTTCCTCCAGCAGCGCGTCCTCGACGAGTCGCGCCACCCCCGCCACGGTGGGGTTCTCCAGGAGGCTGCGGAAGGCGATCCGGATGCCGAAGGTCTGCTTGATCCTGGTGATCGCCTGCACGCTGGTCAGGGACTGCCCGCCGAGGGCGAAGAAGCTGTCGTGCGCGCCGACCCGCTCCACGTGCAGGGTCTCGGACCAGATCCCGGCGATCAGCTTCTCGGTCTCGTCGCGCGGCTCCACCCACTCCTCGGCGGCCTCGACGACCGTCTCGGCGGGGTCGGGCAGCGCGGCCCGGTCGATCTTGCCGTGCCGGGTGAGCGGGAAGGACTCCACCTCGACGAAGGCGGCCGGCACCAGGTGGGCCGGGAGCCGCTCGGCGAGGTAGCCGGCGAGCTCGGCGGCGCCGGGGACGCCGCCCGCGGCCGGCCGCAGGTAGGCGACCAGGCGGGCGTGCTCGGCCTCGCCGCGGACCAGGACGACGGACTCGGCGACGCCCGGGTGGGCGTCCAGGGCCGCGGTGATCTCGCCCGGCTCGATCCGGTAGCCGCGCAGCTTGACCTGGTCGTCGAGCCGGCCGAGGAACTCCAGCCGGCCGTCGGACAGCCGGCGGACCCGGTCGCCGGTGCGGTACAGCCGCTCCTTGGGGTCGAACGGCGCGGCCAGGAAGGCCTGTTCGGTCAGGTCGGGGCGGCCCAGGTAGCCGCGGGCGAGGCCGTCGCCGGCCAGGTACAGCTCGCCGGGCGCGCCGACCGGGGCGAGGTTGCGCTCCGGGTCCAGGACGTAGGCCCGGACGTTCTGGACGGGCAGGCCGAGGACGGGCCGGGGGCTGTCGGCGACCCGGCAGACCAGCGCGTCCACGGTGGCCTCGGTGGGCCCGTAGAAGTTGTAGGCGATCAGGTCGGACTGGGCGCGCAGCCGGTCCCACTGGGCCTGGCCGATCGCCTCGCCGCCGAGCGCCGCGCCGCGCAGCGGGTGGGTGCCGGGGGCGAGCAGTCCGGCGTCGTCGAGCTGGCGGAACCAGGACGGGGTGGTCTGCAGGAAGTCGATCCGCTGCTCGGCGCGGTAGGCGACCAGGGCGTGCGCGTCGCGCCGCACCTCGTCGTCGACCAGGTGCAGCTCGTGGCCGGCGACCATCCACAGCACCGGGTTCCAGGAGGCGTCGAAGGACGCGGGCGCCAGGTGGGCGACCCGGACCTGGCGGTCGCCGCAGGCCTCGCGCAGCGGCTCGAAGACCGTCCGCAGGTGGCTGTCGAGCAGGTTCGCCAGGCTGCCGTGCTCGACCAGCACGCCCTTGGGCTTGCCGGTGGAGCCGGAGGTGTGGATGACGTAGGCGGCGTGCTCCGGGGCGAGGTCCGGGTCGGGGGCGGTGGCGGGCCGGGCCGCGATCGCGTCCCGCTCGCGCTCCGGGACGACCAGGGCGACGTCGGCGGGCAGCGCCAGTGTGGTGCTCGCGGCCTCGTCGGCGATCACCACCCGGGGCTTGACGTCCTCGACCAGCAGCCGCAGGCGCTCGGCCGGGGCGGCCGGGTCCAGCGGGGTGTAGACGCCGCCCGCCTTGAGCACCGCGAGCAGCGCGGTGATCAGGCCGGGGCCGCGCCGCAGGCAGACCGCGACCGGCACCTCGGGGCCGACACCCTGGTCGGCGAGGTGGTGGGCGAGCCGGTTGGCCCGCTCGTCCAGCTCGGCGAAGGTGATCCGCTCGCCGCCGTGGACCAGGGCGACGGCCTGCGGGGTGGCGGCGGCCTGGCGGGCGAACCGCTCGGGCACCAGGGCGTCGGTGGTGAGCGCGGTGGCGGTCTCGTTGTGGCCGGTGAGCAGCCGCTCCCGGTGGGCGGGGGCCAGCGCGCGCAGCTCGGCGAGGGTGCGCTCGGGCTCGGCCGCGATCTCCTCCAGCAGGGCGCGCAGGTCGCCGGTGACCCGGTCGGCGGTGTCGGCGTCGAAGAGCCCGGGGTCGTAGGCGAGCCGGAAGGAGAGCTGCTCGCCGGCGAAGACCGCGAGCACCATGGCGTAGCTGGTGGGCTCCTGGGAGCGCACGTCGCGGATCCGGATGCCCTGGTCGGAGCCCAGTTCGCCGTCGAAGGGGTAGTTCTCGACGACCACGTAGCTGTCGAACAGGTCGACCCCGGCGGGCAGCCCGGTCCAGCCGCGGATCTGGGCCAGCGAGACGTACTCGTAGCTGCGGGCCTGGACCTGGTCGCGCTGGAGGTCGCCCAGCCAGTCGAGGACGGGCTGCTCGGGGCGGACCTCGACCCGCACCGGCAGGTTGTTGATGAACAGGCCGATCATCGACTCGACGTCGGGCAGGTCGGCGGGGCGGCCGGAGACGGCCGAGCCGAAGCAGACCTCCCGCTCCCCCGCGTAGCGCGAGAGCGTCAGCGCCCAGGCGCCCTGGGCGAGCGTGTTGGTGGTGAGCCGGTGGCGCCGGGCGACCTCGGCGAGCCGCTCGGTGACCTCGGGCTCCAGCTGGAAGACGCTGGTCGCCTCGCTGCCCTGGCGGGCCGCCTCCTCGCCGGCCCGGTCGGCCGGCAGCGCGGTCGGGGCGGTGAAGCCGTCGAGCAGTTCGCGCCAGTAGCGCTCGGCGTCGGCCAGGTCCTGCTCGCCGAGCCAGGCGACGTAGTCGCGGAACGGGCGGCGGGCGGCCGGGCCGGGCCGGTCGTGGCCGGTGAGCCGGAGGTAGTCGTCGACCACCTCGGAGACCAGTTCGGCGCTGCTCCAGCCGTCCAGGAGCAGGTGGTGCGAGGTCCAGACGACCCGCAGGGCGCCGTCCGGCTCGTCGATCAGGGCCAGGCGCATCAGCGGCGCCACGGCCAGGTCGATGCCGCGGGTGCGGTCCTCGGCGAGGTACGCGGCGAACCGCTGCTCGCGCTCGGCCGCCGGCAGGGCGCTCCAGTCCAGCCGCTCGACGGGCACGGTGACGTGCTCGCGGACCACCTGGAGCGGCTGGTCGGTGTCGACCCGGGCGAAGGCGGTGCGCAGCATCGGGGTCCGGTCGGCGAGGCGCTGCCAGGCCTCGGCGAAGGCGTCCGCGTCCACGCCGCCCTCCAGCAGGAAGGACAGCTGGCCGAGGTAGACGCCCTCGCCCTCCTCGGTGAGGCTGTGGAACAGCAGGCCGTGCTGCATCGGCGTGGCCGGGTAGAGGTCGGCGATCCGGCCCAGGGCGGTCAGCTCGTCCAGCAGCGGCTGGTCGACCCGGGCGAGCGGGAAGTCCGAGGGGGTGGCCCCGGAGGCGGCGGCGCCGGCCTCGCGGCAGTGCGCGACGATCCCGCGCAGGGCCTCGACGAGCTGGTCGCCGACCCGCTGGACGGTCTCGGTGGTGTGGGTCGCGGTGGAGTGGAACAGCTCGAAGCCGAGCTTGCCGTCGCGCACGTACGCCACGATGTCGAGCGGGTACTCCAGCAGTTCCCCGGGCGCCTGCTCGGTGCCGTAGCCGAGCCGCACGTCGTGCAGCAGGCCGCCGTCGTGGCCGTCGACGACCCGGCCGAGGTAGTTGAAGCCGACCTGGGCGCGGGGGCCTTCGGCGAGCAGCTCGCCGGGCGCCCCGGCCGGGCTGAGGTGGCGCAGCGCGCCGTAGCCGATGCCGCGCTGGGGGACGGCCCGCAGCTGCTCCTTGACGGAGCGGAGCCGGGCGCCCCAGTCGGCGCCGTCGGCGGTGTCCAGGGCGACCGGGAAGGAGGTGGTGAACCAGCCGGTGGTGCGGCTCAGGTCGACGTCGTCGAAGATCTCCTCGCGGCCGTGGCCCTCCAGGTCCACCAGGACGGCGGAGCGGCCGGTCCAGTCGGCGAGCACCCGGGCGAGCGCGGTCAGCAGGACGTCGTTGACCTGGGTGCGGTAGACCGCGGGGACCTCGCGCAGCAGCGCGTCGGTGCTCTCCGCGTCCAGGCCGACCCGGACGGCGGCGGCGGTGGCGACGGTCGGGGTGCCGGTGAGGTCGGCGGGCAGCGGCTCGCCGCCGGCGCGGCCGGCCGCGAACCAGTGGTCCAGCTCCTCGTCGAAGCCGCCGACCGCGGTGTGCTCGGAGAGCCGGCGGGACCAGTCGAGGAAGGAGGTGCCGCGCGAGCCGAGGTCGACCGGCCGGCCCTCGGCGGCCTGCCGGTAGGCCGTCTCCAGGTCGCCCAGCAGGGTCTGCCAGGAGACCGCGTCGACCACCAGGTGGTGGGCGGTGAGGAAGAGCCGGGCGCCGGCGGTGCCGCCGAGGTCGGCCAGCACGGCCCGCACCAGCGGGCCCTCGGCCAGGTCGAAGCCGGACTGGGCGGCGGTGGCGGCGGCCAGCAGCGCGCCCTCCGGGTCGGCCTCCAGGGTGAGGTCCAGCCGCTCCAGCGGCCAGCCGTCGCCGGGGGCGGCGATCTCCTGCTGCCAGCGGCCGTAGACGGTGCGGAAGCGGGTGCGCAGGGCGTCGTGGTGGGTGAGGAGGGCGTCGAGCGCGGTGCGCAGGTGCGCCTCGTCGGGGAGTTCGCGCAGCTCGGCCAGCACGGACATGGTGCTGTGCTGGGGGGCCTCGGTGTGGTGGTGGAAGAAGGCGCGCTGGATCGGGGTCAGCGGCGCCCTTCCGGTGACGGGTTCGGTGTTCACGCCGGCCGGCTCCTCGGGTTCGTGGGTCGAGATCGCCGCGGCGATCCCGGCGATGGTCTGGTGGCTGAAGATGTCCTGCGAGCTGAGGCGCAGTCCCAACTGCCGCGCCCGGGAGACGACCTGGATGCTCAGGATCGAGTCACCGCCCAGGTCGAAGAAGTTGTCGTCGACGCCGACCTCGGGCACCCGGAAGACCTCCGCCCAGAGCCCGGCGAGCGCCTGCTCGGCGGGGTTGCGGGGGGCCGTCCTGGTGGTGACCGGGCGGTCGTCGGCGGCCGCGGCCGGCAGCGCCCGCCGGTCCACCTTGCCGTTGGCGTTCA
This sequence comes from Kitasatospora sp. NPDC088861, assembly GCF_044750105.1. Classification (NCBI taxonomy): domain Bacteria; kingdom Bacillati; phylum Actinomycetota; class Actinomycetes; order Kitasatosporales; family Streptomycetaceae; genus Kitasatospora; species Kitasatospora sp. NPDC088861. The sequence goes on along the minus strand of NZ_JBIVJF010000015.1, from coordinate 71,098 downwards.
GCGGCAGCCGGTCGAGCCGGACGAAGGCCTGCGGCACCATGTGGCGGGGCAGCGAGCCCTCCAGGTAGCGGCGCAGTTCGGCGCTCTCCGGTGCGGTGCCGGGCCGGGGCACGACGTACCCGGTCAGGACGGCGCCCGGCTCGGAGCGCAGCGCCGCGACGGCCTCCAGGACGTCGGGGTGGCGGCGCAGGACGGCCTCGATCTCGGCGAGTTCCACCCGGAACCCGCGGATCTTGACCTGGTCGTCGCCGCGGCCGAGGAACTCGACGTCGCCGGTGGGCAGGAAGCGGGCCTGGTCGCCGGTGCGGTAGAGCCGGCCGTCGGGGTGGGGCGTGAACGGGTCGGCGGAGAAGCGCTCCTCGGTGAGGTCGGGGCGGCCCAGGTAGCCCCGGGTGACGCCGGTGCCGCCGAGGAAGAGCTCGCCGACGACGCCGACCGGCAGCGGCTCCAGGTCCGCGTCCAGGACGTACATCCGGGTGCCCGGGATGGGCCGGCCGATCGGCACGGACGCGACGTCCGGCAGGCTCTGCGGGGTGACGGTGAAGTAGGAGGACTCGACGGTGGCCTCGGTGACGCCGTAGGAGTTGAGCACGACGGTGCCGGGGGCGACGCTCTTCAGCAGCCGCCGGCAGTCGTCGGTGCGCCAGTTGTCCGAGCCGACGGCCAGGTAGCGCAGCGGCGGGAAGGCCCGGCCGCTGCGGGCGGCCTCGTCGGCCAGCGCGTTGGCCAGCGAGGGCACCGTCTCGACGTGGGTGACGCGCTGGCGCTCCATCAGGTCGAGCAGGCGCACCGGGTCGGTGGTGGCGTCCTTCGGGCAGAGCACCAGGGCGCCGCCGGTGGTCAGCGCGTGCGTCAGGTCGGAGACGAAGACGTCGAAGGCCATGCTGGCGAGGTTGATCTGGCGGACGGGGCCGCGGTCGAGCCGGTAGGCCTCGCGCCAGGCGGCGGCGGCCCGGGCGACGCTGCGGTGCTCGACCGTGACGCCCTTGGGCTTGCCGGTGGAGCCGGAGGTGTAGATGACGTAGGCGAGGTTGTCCGGGGTCACCTCGGTGCTGGGCGCCTCGGCGGGCCAGCTGTCGATCTCCTCGCGGTCGGCGTCCAGGCAGAGCACGGTCGCGTCGCACAGCGGGAGCCGCTCGGCGAGGTCCCGCTGGGTGACGAGCATCGCGGCGGCGCTGTCGTCCAGCACCAGGCTCAGCCGCTCGGCGGGGTGGGTGGGGTCCAGCGGCAGGTAGGCGGCGCCGGCCTTGAGGACGCCGAGGGCGGCGACGACGGTGTCCGGGCCTCGGTCCAGGCAGATGGCGACGACGGTCTCCGGGCCGATGCCCTGGCCGACGAGGTGCTGGGCCAGCCGGTTGGCCCGGGCTTCCAGGTCCGCGTAGGTCAGCACGGTCTCCTCGAAGACCACCGCCTCGGCGTCCGGGGTCTGCTGCGCCTGCTCGGCGATCAGCTCGTGCAGGCAGGCGTCGGCGCCCGGGGTGCCGGTGTCGTTCCACTCGTACAGGACGCGGTCGCGGGCGCGCAGCGACAGCATCGGGACGTCGCCGACCCGCTGGCCGGGGGCGGTGGGCATGCTGCCGAGCAGGACGGCGAGCTGGTCGGCCAGCACCTCGGCCTGGGCGCGGTCGTAGAGCGCCGGGTCGTAGGAGAGCAGCAGGGTCAGCGAGCCGTCGTCGTCGTAGGCGGTGAGGTCCAGCGTGAAGCTGGTGGTGTCGACGGCGCGGACGTCGCTGAGCCGCAGTCCGTGGCGTTCGGCGGCGGCCCCGTTGCCCGGGTAGTTCTCGAACACCACCAGGGTCTGGAACAGCGCGCTGCCGCGCGGGACCTTGCTGCTGCGCTGGATCTCGGCGATCGAGGAGTACTCGAAGCGCCGGGATTCGGCCTGCTCGGCCTGGAGGGCCGCCAGCCACTCCACCAGCGGGGCGTCCTGGTCGACCTCGGTGCGCAGCGGCAGGGTGTTGAGCAGGTTGCCGACCATGGTGTCGGCGCCGGGCAGCTCGGTCGGGCGGCCGGCCACGGTGGTGCCGAAGCAGACGTCGCGCTGCCCGGAGTGGCGGGCCAGCAGGATCGCCCAGGCGCCCTGGACGGCGGTGTTGAGGGTGAGCCGGTGGCGGCGGACCATCGCGACCAGCGCGTCGGTCTCGGCGCCGGACAGGCCCACCCGGACCTGCCCGGCGGACTGGGACTCGTGGCCCTGGGGCACCGAGCGGCCGAAGGGCAGCTGGGTCGGCGCGTCCAGGTCGCCCAGCAGGGCGCTCCAGTGGGCGGCGGCCGCGTCCTTGTCCTGCCGGGCCAGCCAGGCGACGTAGTCGCGGAACGGCCGGCGCTCGGGCAGCGCCGGGGCCTTGCCCCTGCCGTCGGTGAGCGCCTGGTAGGCGGCGAAGAGGTCGGCGAACAGGTGCGAGGTGCTCCAGCCGTCCAGGACGGCGTGGTGGAAGGTCCACACGACGCGGACGGTCCGCTCGTCCTCGCGGGCGAGGGCGAGGCGCATCAGCGGCGCCCGGGACAGCTCGATCCCGGTGGCGCGCTCCTCGTCGATCAGCGCCTTGAGCCGGCGGTCCAGTTCGGCGGCGGGCAGGCCGGTCCAGTCGAGGCGGCGCACCGTCAGCCGGGCGGAGCGCTCGACCACCTGGACGGGCTCGGGGACGCCGTCCCAGACCAGCCGGGTGCGCAGCGCGGGGGTGCGGTCGACCACGTGCTGCCAGGCGGCGGCCAGCGCGTCGACGTCGCGGACGCCCTCCAGCCGGAAGGCGACGTGGTCGGAGTAGGCACCGACGCCGTCCTGGTTGAGGGTGTGGAAGAGCATCCCGCTCTGCATCGGGGTCAGCGGGTGGATGTCCTCGACGGTGGAGCCGGCCGGCACCAGCCGGTCGACGGTCGCCTGGTCGAGGGTGAGCAGCGGGAAGTCGCCGGGGGTGGCGCCGCCGGCGCCGGGGGTCAGGCAGTGCTCGACGAGTTCGGTCAGGGCCGCCGCGAAGTCGTCGGCGAGCCGCTGCACGGTGGCCTGGTCGTGGCGCTGCGGCGCGTAGTGGAAGTCGAAGGTCAGCACGCCGTGCCGGACCTCGCCGACGATGTCCAGCAGGTGCGGCCGCTCCTCGTCCGGGTGGTGGTCCAGGCCGTAGTCGGGTTCGACGGCGCGGAACAGCTCGCTCCCGGCCGCGGCGTCGCTCCACTGGCCGAGGTAGTTGAAGCTGACCTGGGGCTGCGGCGCCGCGGCCAGGGCGGCGGCCTGCGGCTGGTCGCCGCGCAGGTAGCGCAGCGGACCGTAGCCGGCGCCGCGGCCGGGCACGGCGCGCAGCAGTTCCTTGGTGTCGCGGATGAGCCGGCCGAGCGGGCGGTCGGCCGGGGACTCCAGCAGCACCGGGAAGATCGAGGTGAACCAGCCGACCGTCCGGGAGACGTCGGTGCCGTCCAGGATCTCCTCGCGGCCGTGGCCCTCCAGGGTGATCAGGGTGCGGGCCCGGCCGGTGAAGCGGGCGAGCGCGCGGCCGAGCGCGGTCAGCAGGACGTCGTTGACCTGGGTGCGGTAGACGGCGGGCACGTCCTGGAGCAGTTGCCGGGTGCGCTCGGCGTCGAGGCCGGCGCTGACGGCGAGGGTGTCGCCGACGCTGTTGCGGCCCTCCCGGTCGGTGGGCAGGTCGGCGGAGCCGGCCGGCACCGGGCGGGCCCAGTGCGCCAGCTCGTCGTCCAGGCCGCCGTCCTGGGTGAAGGCGGCGAGGCGGCGCGCCCAGCCGCGGTACGAGGTGCCGGCCGGGCCGAGGTCGACGTCCTCGCCGCGGACGGCCTGCCGGTAGGCGCTCTCCAGGTCCTCCAGGAGGATCCGCCAGGAGACGCCGTCCACGGCCAGGTGGTGCACGGTGAGCAGCAGCCGCGCGGGCTCGCCGACGCCGTGGTCGAACAGCAGGGTGCGCACCAGCGGCCCTTCGGCCGGGTCCAGCGAGGCCTGCGCGGCCTCGGCGAGGGTGCGCATGGCGGCGGCGCGCTCCCCGGGGGCGGCCTGGTCGAGGGTGATCCGCTCGATCCGGGCCTCGGCCGGCACGGCGTCGGCGTCCGGCGCGCTGACGGTCTGGACCCGCCGGCCGTCGGGGCCGGTGGCGAAGCGGGTGCGCAGGGCCTCGTGCCGGCGGACGAGGCCGGCCAGGGCGCGGGCCAGCGCGGGCTCGTCGACCGCGCCGTCCAGGGTGATCAGCACGGACTGGTTGAAGTGGTGGGCGCCGCGGGTGTGGTGGGCGAAGAACCACTCCTGGACGGGGCCGAGCGGGGCCGGCTCGTGGTCGTCGGCGTCGGCCTGGACGACCGGGGCCTCCTCCACCGGGCGGGCGGCGCGGGCGAGGTCGGCGAGCGACTGCCGGGAGAAGATGTCCTTCGAGGTGATGACGAGTCCGGCCCGGCGGGCCCGGGCGACCACCTGGATGCTCAGGATGGAGTCGCCGCCGAGTTCGAAGAAGTTGTCGTCGACGCCGACCTTGCCGATGCCGAGCACCTCCGACCAGACCTCGGCGAGCGCCTGCTCGGCCGGGTCCTCGGGGGCCCGGTAGTCCTCCCGCTCCAGGGGGGCGTCCGGCGCCGGCAGGGCCCGGACGTCGACCTTGCCGTTGGGCGTGAGCGGGAAGGTGTCGAGGGTGGCGAAGGCGGTCGGAACGCTGTAGGAGGGCAGCCGCTGCTCGGCGAAGGCCCGCAGGTCCTGCGGCGCGATGACGGCGCCGGGCTCGGCGCGCAGGTAGCCGACCAGCCGCTTGTGGTCGCCGTCCGCGAGGGCGACCACCAGGGCCTCGGCCACCGCGGGGTGGGCCTCCAGGACGGCTTCGACCTCGCCGGGCTCGATCCGGTAGCCGCGGACCTTGACCTGGGTGTCGGCGCGGCCGAGGTACTCGACCAGGCCGTCGGCCCAGCGCACCACGTCCCCGGTGCGGTACATCCGCTCGCCGGGCTCCGCCGCGAACGGCGAGGGCTGGAAGCGCTCCTCGGTCAGTTCCGGGCGGCCCAGGTAGCCGCGGGCGACGCCGGGGCCGGCGATCCAGAGCTCGCCGGGCGTGCCGGGCGGGACGGGGCGGCGGCGCTCGTCGAGGACGTACACCGCCGTGTTGGAGATCGGGCGTCCGATCGGGATGGCGCGCACGCCGTCGGTCTCGCGGATCAGGTGGGAGACGGCGAAGGTGGTGGTCTCGGTCGGGCCGTAGCCGTTGACCAGCCGCTGCGGCGGGGCGCCGCCGGCCAGCAGTTCGGCGATCCGGCGCGGGTTGAGCGCCTCGCCGCCGACCAGCAGGTGGCGCATGCCGCCGAAGGCGGTGGGCTCCAGGCCGACGACCTGGTTGAAGACGCCGGCGGTGAGGAACATCGCGGTGGCGCCGGTCGAGCGCAGTGCGGCCGCGAAGGCCGGCGGGTCGAGCAGGACGTCCTTGGTGATGACGGCGATCCGCGCCCCGGCCACCAGCGGGCCCCAGAACTCGAAGGTCGCCGCGTCGAAGGTGGCGTCGGCGACCTGAGCCACCACGTCGTCGGCCGCCAGCGGGGCGTAGTCGGCGCCGCGGACCAGCCGGACGATGGAGCGGTGCTCGACCACGACGCCCTTGGGTCGGCCGGTGGAGCCGGAGGTGTAGATGACGTAGGCGGCGCTCCGCGGCCCCGCGTCGGTGGCCGGCGGACCGGCCGGGAGGGCGGCCAGCTCGGCGGTGCGCTCGGCGGGCAGCAGGGCCGGGACGGCCAGGTCGGGCAGCCGTTCGAGCAGCTCCCGGTCGGTGACGCAGAGAGCGGCCCCGGTGTCCGCGAGCATGAACTCCAGCCGGTCGGCCGGGTAGTCCGGGTCCAGCGGCACGTAGGCGCAGCCGGCCTTGAGCACGGCCAGCAGGGCGACGACCAGGCCGGTGCCGCGGGGCAGGCAGACCGCGACGTGCTGGCCGGGGCGGGCGCCGTGGTCGAGCAGCAGCCGGGCCAACCGGTCGGCCCGCTCGTCGAGCTGACGGTAGGTCAGCTCACCTTCGGCGGCGGTGACGGCGACGGCGTCGGGGGTGGCCGCGGCCTGCTCGGCGACCAGCGAGTGGACGGTCCGGTCGGCCGGGTAGGGCACCCGGTTCTCGGCCCAGTCGCGGGTGACGGTGTCGAGTTCGGCGGCGGTGAGCAGCGGCAGGTCGCCGACCGGGCGGTCGGCGTCGGCGGCGACGCCCGCCAGCAGGAGCAGCAGCCGGGTGCAGAGCGCGTCGATGGTCGAGGCGTCGAACAGGTCGGTGTTGTACTCCACCGTCCCGCCCAGCGTGCCGTCGGCGGCCGGGGTGAACTCCAGCGTCAGGTCGAAGATGGAGGACACCGAGGGCGCGCGGAACTCCTCGACGGCCGGGCCGCCGAAGTCGGGCAGGGCGCCGGGGTCGTTCTGGAGCACGAGGGCGGCCTGCACCAGCGGGGTGCGGCTCGGGTCGCGCTCGGGCTGGATCTCGTCCACCAGGCGGTGGAAGGGGACGTCCTGGTTGCTGAGGGCGTCCCAGAGCTGGTCGGTGGTGCGCTCCAGCAGGTCGCCGAAGGCCTCGTCCAGGTCGATCCGGCCGTGCAGGACCAGGGTGTTGACGAAGAAGCCGACCAGCGGCTCCAGTTCGGTGCGGTCGCGGCCGACCGACACGGTGCCCAGGCCCACGGTGCGCTGGCCGGTGTGCCGGGCCAGCAGCACCTGGGTGGCGGCGGCGAGCACGGCGAAGAGCGTGGTGCCGCGTTCGGCGCCGAGCGTGTCGAGCCCGGCGGCGACCTCGGCGTCGACCTGGAAGGCGTGCAGGGCGCCGACGGTGGTGCGCACCGCCGGGCGGGGCCGGTCGGTGGGCAGCTCCAGCGGCTGGATGTCCGCCAACTCGTCACGCCAGTAGTCCAGTTGCCCGGACAGGCGGTCTTCGGTGCAGCGCTCGCGCTGCCAGCGGGAGTAGTCGCGGTAGCTGACCGGCAGCGGGGCGAGGGTGTGCGGTCGGCCCTCGACGGCGGCCCGGTAGAGCTCGCCGAGCTCGCCGGTCAGCAGGCCCTTGGACCAGCCGTCGGCGGCGATGTGGTGCAGGTTGAGGAAGAGCGCGTGGTCGTCCGGGCCGTGCCGCACGACCGTGGAGCGCAGCAGCGGGCCGCTGGCGAGGTCGAAGGGGGTGGCGAGTTCGCGGCGCAGCAGCGCGGCGAACTCGGCCTCCCGCTCCTCGGCGCCCAGCGCGCTCAGGTCCACCGGCTCGGTGTCCGGGGCGTAGGCGGGCCGGACCTCCTGGCGGGCCACGCCGTCCTCGGTGGTGAAGACGGTGCGCAGCGGCTCGTGCCGCTCGACCAGGCCGGTCAGCGCGGTGCGCAGCGCGGCCAGGTCGAGGCCGCCGCGCAGCCGGAGGCCGAAGGAGGTGGTGTACTCGACCGCGTCGGTCTCGAACTCCTGGAGGAACCAGAGCCGTTCCTGGCCGAAGGAGAGCGGGGCCGGGCCGTCGCCGCCGGGCCGGATCGCGTCGCGGTCGCCGCCGCCGCCGGCCGCCAGTCGCTGCCGCAGGATCTCGTCGGCGTCCTGGCCCTCGCTGTGTCGCTGGTCTGTCATCGGTTGCTCCCCCGCGCGCCACCGCGCGTCGTCGTCCGGTCCGCCGGTGTCCGGCGCACGTCTTCGAGTACTTGCTTGCGGACCTGGTCCGCGAGGGCCGCCACGGTGCGGGCGGCGAACACGTGCCGGGCCGAGACCCCGACGCCGAACACCTCCCGGATCCGGGCGGTGACCTGGAGGGTGAGCACCGAGTTGGCGCCGTGGTCGAAGACGTTGTCCTCGGCTCCCACGACGGGCACGCCCAGCACCTCGGCCCAGATCCCGGCCAGCGCCGCCTCGGTCTCGTCCCGGGGCGCGGTGGGCTCGGCGGCCGGCCGCTGCTCCTCCGGCTCCGGCAGGGCCCGCCGGTCGATCTTGCCGCTCGTGGTCATCGGGAACGCGTCCAGGACGATGACGACCGGCGGGACCATGTAGCCGGGCAGCCGCTCGGCGAGCCGGGCCCGGATCTTCTCCGGGTCGGCGGTGCCGTCCGCGGGCACCACGTAGCCGGTCAGCACGGTCTGCCCGGACGGCTGGGTCCGGGCGACCACCGCGGTCTGCTCGACGCCCTCGTCGTCGAGCAGCGCGGTCTCGATCTCGCCCAGCTCGATCCGGTAGCCGCGCACCTTGACCTGGTTGTCGATCCGCCCGAGGAATTCGAGCGTGCCGTCGGGCAGCCAGCGGACCAGGTCGCCGGTGCGGTAGAGCCTCGCGCCGGCGGTGGCGGCGAGGTGGTCCGGGACGAACCGCTCCTCGGTGAGCTCCGGGCGGCCCAGGTAGCCGCGGGCCACCCCGGCGCCGCCGACGTACAGTTCGCCGGGCACGCCCACCGGGACGGGCTCGCGGTGCTCGTCGAGCACGTAGCCGGTGGTGTTGGCGATGGGCCGGCCGATCGAGGGCAGCCGCCCGACCGGGGCGTCCTCCTCCGCCTCCAGCACCGTGCCGGTGGTGAGCACGGTGGTCTCGGTCGGGCCGTACAGGTTGGACAGCGCCATCGTCGAGCCGCGCGGCAGCCGGCGGCGCACCACGTCGGCGCCGGTGAGGATGTGGCGCACCCGGCCCTGGTGCAGTGCGGGCTGGTCGAGCAGGGCCTCCAGGCGCGGCGCCGGGATAAGGATGAGGGTGATCCCCTGCTCGACGATCCAGCCGGCGAGCAGGTGCGGGTCCTCCAGGACGCGGTCGGAGGCGAAGCGGACCTCCACGCCGCAGGCGAGGGCGCCCCACTGCTCCAGCACCGTCGGGTCGAAGCCGGGCGGCACCATCTGGGTGGCCCGGTCGCCGGGCCCGGCGTCGAAGAAGTCCCGGTACCAGTCGCACAGGTTGACCACGCCGCGGTGCTCGATCAGCACGCCCTTGGCCTTGCCGGTGGAGCCCGAGGTGTAGATCACGTACGCGAGGTCGGACGGGCCGACGGCGACCTCGGGCGGCCCGTCGTGCGTGCCGGGCCCGGTGTCCTCGACGTACAGCACCTCGACGCCGTCCGGCGCCTCGGGCCCGGGCAGGTCGCGCTGGGTGAGGAGCACCGGCACCCCGGCGTCCTGGAGCACGTAGACCGTCCGGTCGTCGGGCAGTTCGGGGTCGAGCGGCAGGTAGGCGCCGCCGGCCTTGAGCACGGCGAGCTGGGCGATCGTCATCTCGGCGGCGCGCCGGGTGCGGACGCCGACGACGGTGCCCGGGCCGACGCCGCGGTCGGCCAGCCGGTGGGCCAGCGCGTCCGTCAGCGCGTCGAGTTCGGCGAAGGTCAGGCTGCGGTCCTCGGTGGTGACGGCCGCGGCGTCCGGGGTGCGCCGGGCCTGGTCGGCGACCAGCCCGTGGATGGTCGCCGTGTGGAACCGGGCGCCGGTCGCGGTGGCGTTCCAGCCGGTGGTGACCAGCCGGCGTTCCTGCTCGTCCATCAGCGGCAGCTCGTCGACGAGCCGGTCCGGGTCGGCCGCCGCCATGCCCTCCAGCAGCACGGTGAGGTGGCGGGCGATCCGGGCGACGGTCTCCGGGTCGAAGAGCGCCGTGCTGTACTCGACCAGGCCGCCGAGCCGCCCGTCGCGCTCCTCGAACTCGAAGCCGATGTCGAACAGCGCGTGCATCCGCGGCAGGGCGCTCTCCTCGACCCGCAGGCCGTCCGGGCCGGGCAGCGCGTCCTGGGCCCGCTTGAGCATCAGCGCGGCCTGGATCAGCGGGGTGCGGCTGGGGTCGCGGTCCGGCTTGAGCTCGTCGATCAGCCGGTCGTACGGCAGGTGCTGGTGGGTGAAGGCCTCCAGCACGCCCTGCCGGACGTCGGCCAGGAAGGCCCCGACGGTCGTGTCGGGGGTGGTCCGGGCGCGCAGCACCAGCGTGTTGACGAAGAAGCCGAGCACGTCCTCCAGTTCGCTGTGCTCGCGGCCGGAGACGATGGTGCCCACGGCGACGTCGCGCTGGCGCGCGTACCGGGACAGCAGCAGCTGGACGCCCGCCGTGAGGACGGTGAACAGGGTGACGCCCTCCCGGCGGCAGAGCCGGGTGAGGGCGGCCACCAGCTCGGGGCTCAGCTCGAAGGAGTGGCCGGCGCCCCGGGTGGCGCGGGTGGCGGGCCGGGGCCGGTCGGTCGGCAGCTCCAGCGGCACCACGCCGTCCAGCCGGCGCTTCCAGTAGGCGAGGTCGGCGGCCTCCCGCGCGCCCCGCTCGCCGTGCTGGTGCACGGCGAAGTCGGCGTACTGAAGGGGAAGTTCGCTCAACGCGGCGGGTCGGCCGGTGGCCTCCTGGCCGAGCAGGGCGACGAGCTCGCGGGCCATCACCTCCTTGGACCAGCCGTCGGTGACGACGTGGTGCATGTCGAGGACGAGCAGGTGTTCGGCGTCGGCCAGCCGGATCAGCCAGGGGCGCAGCAGCGGGCCGCCGCGCAGGTCGAAGGAGCGGCTCAGCTCGGTGCGCAGCAGCTGGTCGAGGTCGTCGACGCGCCCCTCGGCCGCGAGGTCGGTGAAGCGCACCGGCCGGTGGGCGGGGGCGTGGACGACCTGCACGCCCTGGCCGCCCTCGGTGGCGAAGGTGGTGCGCAGCGCCTCGTGCCGGGCCACCAGCGCGTCGACGGCGCGCCCGAGGGCGTCCCGGTCGAGCGGCCCGGTCAGCCGCAGGCCGAGCGGCGAGTTGTACTCGGTGCCCTGGGACTCGTAGTCGTACAGGAACCAGAGCCGCTGCTGGCCGTAGGAGAGCGGCAGCGGCCGGTCGCGGTCGACCGGCACCAGCCCGGCCCGGCGGGCGGGCTCGCTGCCCAGCCGGCCGGCCAGCCCGGCGACGGTGGGCGACTCGAACAGGGTGCGGATCGGCACCTCGACGTCCAGCACCGAGCGGATGCGCCCGATCAGCCGGGTGGCGAGCAGGGAGTGGCCGCCGAGGTCGAAGAAGCTGTCGTCGACGCCGATCGAGGCGACGCCGAGCACCTCGCAGAACAGGTCGCAGAGCTGCTCCTCGCGGGCGCTGCGCGGCCCGTGCCCGCTGCCGGTCGCTGCGGTGCCCGGGTCCGGGAGCGCGGCCCGGTCGGTCTTGCCGTTGGGGGTCAGCGGGATCCCGGGGATCGGCACCACCACGGCCGGGACCATGTAGCCGGGCAGCGTGGCGGCGGCGTGCGCGCGCAGTTCGGCCGGGTCGGCGCCGCCCTCGCCGGCCGGCACCACGTAGGAGACCAGCCGGGTGTCACCGGCCGCGTACTCGCGGGCGACGGTGACGGCGCGGGCCACCGCGGGGTGCTGCTCCAGGACGGCGTCGATCTCGCCGGGCTCGATCCGGAAGCCGCGGACCTTCAGCTGGAAGTCGGCGCGGCCGACGTACTCCAGGTTGCCGTCGGCGGCCCAGCGGACGATGTCGCCGGTGCGGTACATGCGCTCGCCCTCGGCGCCGTACGGGTCGGGCAGGAAGCGGTCCCGGGTGAGGTCCTCGCGGTGCAGGTAGCCGGTGCCGACGCCGTCCCCGGCGATGTACAGCTCGCCGGCGGCGCCGATCGGCACCAGGCGCAGCGCCTCGTCGAGGACCCGGACCCGGGTGTTGCCGATCGGCCGGCCGATGGTCGGCGCGCCGGGGCGGTCGTCCAGGCGGGCGGCGGTGGACCAGATGGTGGTCTCGGTGGGCCCGTACAGGTTGGTGACCTCGCTGCCGAGCGCGCGCATCCGCTCGGCGAGGGCGGCCGGCAGGGCCTCCCCGCCGACCAGCATCCGCAGGCCGCGCAGCGCCTGCGGGACTTCGTCGCACAGGGCCTGCCAGAGGCTGGGGGTGGCCTGCATGATCGTGGTGCCGGTGCGGCCGACCAGGGTGCCCAGCCCGGCGGGGTCGGTGACGGTCGCGCGGTCGGCGAGGACCACGGTGGCGCCGCCGACCAGCGGCAGGTAGAGCTCCAGGGCGGCGATGTCGAAGGCGATCGTGGTGACGGAGGTCCAGACGTCCTCGGCCGTGAGCGGGAAGAGGTCGGCCATCGAGACCAGGAAGTTGGTCAGCGCGTGGCGGCTGATGACGACGCCCTTGGGCCGGCCGGTGGAGCCGGAGGTGTAGATGACGTAGGCCGGGTCGGCGGCGGTCGCGGCGGGGCCCTGCGGCCCGGCGGGCTCCGTCGCCAGCCTGGCGCGCACCTGCTCGTCGTCCAGCAGCACCCGGTGGGCGGCGGTGGCGGGCAGCCGCCCGGCCGTCGCGCTGTCGGTGACCAGCGCCGAGGGGGCGGCGTGGTCGAGGATGTAGCCGATCCGGTCGGCCGGGTAGTCGGGGTCGAGCGGCACGTAGGCGGCGCCGGTGCGGGCCACCGCGAGCAGGGCGACGACGAGGTCGGCGGAGCGCGGCAGCGCCAGGGCGACGAGCCGGCCCGGGGCGGCGCCGTGGCGGCGCAGCTCGCCGGCCAGCCGCTCGGCCCGGTCGTCGAGTTCGGCGTAGCTGAGCACGGTGTCGCCGGCGATCAGGGCGGTCCGCGCGGGCTGGGCGGCGGCCCGGGCCCGGAACAGCGCGGAGACGTCGGAGTCGGGCACCGGCCGGTCGGTGGCGTTCCACGCGGTCAGCAGGGCGTGCCGCTCGGCCGGGTCCAGCACCTCGTAACCGTCCGGGTCGGCGTCCGGCGCGGCGACGGCGGCGGCCAGCAGGCGCGGCAGCGCGTCGGTGAGCCGCCGGACGGTCTCCGGGTCGAACAGCTCGGTACTGAAGGTCGCGGCCAGCCGCAGCCCGGAGCCGTCGGGCGCGCTGCGGAAGCGCAGCTGGAGGTCGAACGGGGAGTGCTGGCGCGGCAGTTGGGCCACCTGGGCGTCGAGCGGGCCGAAGCCGAGCCGGGCGGGCAGGTCCTCGGCGAGGTCGAAGGCCACCTGGGCCAGCGGGTGGCGGTTGAGCGCGCGCTCGGGCCGCAGCTCGCCGACCACGGTCTCGAACGGGACGCCACCGTGGCGCCGGGCCGTGGCGGCGACCGCCGCGCAGTCGCCGACCAGCTCGCGGAAGGAGGCGCCGGGGCGGCGGACGACCCGCAGCACCACCGGGTTGGCCAGCGGGCCGACCACGGCGGCGCGCCGCCCGCCGTCGCGGCCGGGCAGGCTGCCGATCAGCGGGACGTCGGCGCCGGCGCCGAAGTGGCCGAGCAGCGCCACGACGGCGGCGTGCAGCACCGCCTCGACGCCTGCGCCGCAGTCGGCGGCCAGGTCGGCGAGGGCCGCGGTCAGCGGGCCGTCCAGCTCGTTGCGGTACTCGTCGGCGGCGTAGCGGGTGACGGCCGGGCGCGGCCGGTCGACGGGCAGGTCGAGCTGCGCCGGTGCGCCGTCCAAAGTGGCGCGCCAGTGGGCGAGTTCGGCCGCGGCGTACTCGGTGGGCCGCTCGGGGGCGCCGTTCAGCTCCCGGTCGGCGGCGGCGGCCGCGGCGTACTGCGGGGCGGGCTCGGGCGCGCCGGGGGCGGCCGGGGCGGTGGCCGCCGCGTACGCCCGGGCCAGGTCGTCGACGATCACGGCGAGCGAGCGCTCGTCGGCCGCGATCTCGTGCACCGTCAGGACCAGCACGTGGGCGTCCGGCCCGGTGGCGAGCAGCCGGGCCCGCAGCGGGGGCTCCCGGGTGAGGTCCAGGCCCTGGCCGGCCGCCCGGGTCAGCGCCTCGTCGAGCTCGTCGGGGGCGACCGGCTCGGGCCGCAGCCCGGCGAACGCCCCGCCGTCGGGGGCGGGTTCGGGGCGGCAGCGGCCCTCGGCCTCGCGGTGCACGGTGCCCAGCAGCGGATGCCGCCGGACCAGGGCGTCCAGCGCGGCGCGCAGCTGCTCCGGACCCAGGCCGCCGGCCAGCCGCAGCGCCACCGTGTGGGTGTGGCCGGCGGCGCCCTCCTGGAAGCGGTTCAGGAACCACAGGCGCTGCTGCGCCGGCGACAGGACACTGTCGTTGGTGATCGTCACGTTCGCTCTCCAGCCTGTTCAGGCGACGCGTCGCAGGACGCGCCCGCCGAACTGCATGTGGTCCGCGCGCCCGGTCTCCGGGTCGAGCAGGAAGCGGCCGAGGTGTTCCACCTCGGGCAGCCGCGGGTGCCGGGCGGCGAAGAAGCGCTCGCCTCGGCCGGTCAGGTCGTACTCCGTCCCGTCGTCGTCGACCAGGACGGTGGCGCCGGGGTGCGCGCCGTCCGCCGCGTCGGCGCCGGGGCGGATCCGGTACACGGTCTCGCCGTTGGCCCACTGCCCGACGCGGTCCGACAGGTCCTGCGCGGCGCCGGCGGCGGGGCCCGGCGCGTAGCCGGCGACGTCCACGCCCTCGGCCCGGAGCTGGGCCAGCAGGTCCTGCCAGGCGCCGAGGCCGGCCGCGGAGTCGGCCTGGAGGGCGATCACGGTGCCGCGTTCCGGCTGGATCCGCAGGTGGCAGGTGGCGCCCGCGCCCACGCCGTCGAGGCCGAGCCAGCGGTCGGCGCCGTTGCCGTACCGGGCCCAGCCGTGGCCCCAGCCGTCGGCCAGGCCGAACGGCAGGGTGTCGAAGGGCGGTTCGGCCAGTTCCCGGACGGCCTCCTGGTCGAGCAGGGCGGCGTGCGAGGCGTCGCGGTCGTCCAGGTGAAGCCGGGCGAACGCGACCAGGTCGGTGACGGTGCCGGCGATCGCGGCGGCGGGGGCGAGGTCGCGGGGGATCTCGCCGACCGCCAGGAAGGCCGGCTCGATGTCCAGCGGCCGGAGCAGGAAGTCCGTCACGGCGTTGCGCCAACTCACCCCGGCGGCGGCCTCGATGACCTTTCCGGCCAGGGCGAACCCGGCGTTGGAGTACGAGAACGCGGTGCCGGGGGCGAACAGCGGGCCGGCCGCGACGGCGGCCCGCAGCCCGCCGTCGCCGGGGCCGTCGCAGACCATCCCGGAGGAGTGGCTGAGCAAGTGACGAGTCGTCAGTCTCAGCTCGGCGAAGGGTGGTTCGGTCAGGTACTCGCCGACCGGCAGGTCCAGGTCGAGGTCGCCGTCGAAGGCCAGCTGCATGGCCAGCGTCGCGGTGAAGAGCTTGGTGAGCGAGGCGAACGGCGCGGCGGGCGCCGGCCCGGGCTCCGCACCCGCCTCGGCGACGTGGAGTTCGCCGGCGTCGTAGAAGGCGCACCGGAGGGAGCGCACACCGTGTTCGCGCGCGAGCCGTCCGGCCTTTTCACGCCATGACTGTGAATTCACTAAAACCCACCCACCGCATTCACCGGAATCCGAAAAAGGCGCAGCACAACAGCCCCGTTCGGCCGTGTTCCGTCCACGGCTCGTCGGTACGGGGATTACGCAAAAGGGGAATTCGCTCTGGTGAATGCAGGCTAACACCGGGCGGCGGGGCCGGTCAGGGTCGTTAAGCGGCAGCCGAATGACCCTGGTTGCCGCACTGCGAAACGCCGTTCGACCTGCCCGGAAACCCGAAAACGCCGATGGGGTCCGCAGTCGCGGACCCCATCGGCGGGTCGGTGTGGCAATGGTGCGGACGGAGCTACTCGCGCAGTCCGATGGCCTCCACCGGGCGGGCGCGCAGGGCGAGCTTGGTCGGCACCAGAACGGCCGCCGCGGCCAGGGCCGAGGTCGCCGCCACGATCGCCAGGTAGAGCAGCGGAGGAATGTGCGGAACCAGGGACCCGGTCAGGCCCATGCTCACCGTCATCAACGGCACGATGGGCACCAGACTGCCGACCACCACCGCGATCAGGATCAGCATCAGCGTCTCGGTGCGCATCATCCGCATGACCTGTTCGGGGGTCGCGCCCACCAGCCGCAGCAGCGCGAACTCCCGTGCTCTGGACAGCGTGGTCATCACCAGGGTGTTGGCGACGGCCACCGCGATGTACCCGAAGACCAGGACCAGCGGCAGCGCGCTGCCGAACAGGTTGGCCGTGCCGGCCTTCTCCTGGGCGGCGGACAGGCCGCCCTTGTCCTGGACGTGCACCCCGGGGTAGCGGTCGTTGAGCCCGGTGAGCTCCCCGATCACCTTCTTCTTGTCGGCGCCGTCCTTGGCCCGCACCAGCACCGAGTCGTACATCCGGCGCGAACTGTGCTGGAGCACGGTGTCGTAGGACAGGGTGATGTCGCCGAAGCCCAGGCCGCGCTTGTACACGGCGATCACCTTCGGCTCCAGCGTCTGCCCGTCGGGCATGTGCACCTTGATCTGGCCGCCGACGTTGGCGCCGAGCGTGGCCGAAGCCCCGCTGCTGATCGCCACCGTGTCCGTGGACAGGTTGTCCAGGGAGCCCTCGGAGACGTCCAGGTCGACGACCCGGCTCAGGTTGCCCGGGGTCAGCCCCTGCGCCTTGTAGTCGAAGATCTCCGGCGAGCCGAGCATCTTCGTCGAGGCGAACAGGTCCACCCGCACCGTCCCGGCCGCGGCGTCCACCCCGTCCAGGCCGGCGATGAACTTCGGCGCGGTGACCGGCAGGCCGCCGGACTCGCTGGTCACCGTGTAGTCGGCGACGACGCCCGCCTGGGCCTGCGCCTCGGCCGCACCCGACGTGGTGGTCGGGATGAACAGCTGCACCGAGGCGAAGCCGATCGCCAGGATCAGCGGGCCGATGCCGGCCGCCAGCCGCCGGGCGTTGGCCCGGGTGTTGGCCACGGCCAGGAACCCGAGGGTCCCGAACCGGCGCTGGAACGGCGCGGCCATCAGCCTGGTCGCCTTCGCCACCACCGGCGGGGCCAGCATGAGGATCGCGATCACCATGATCAGGCCGCCGCTGCCGGCCGCGGCCACCGCGAAGATGCTGCCGAAGAACAGCGGCAACAGCGACGCGCAGAAGCCGAGGACGAACAGCAGGATCCCGATGGCCACCCGGGCGCCGCCGATGCCCGGCTGCTCGGTCTGGGCCTCGCTGAGCGCCTCCACCGGCCGGATCGACACCACCCGGCGGGCCACCGCGAACGCCGCCACCTGCGCGGCGATCACGCCGATGCCGACCGCGGCGATCGCCGGGATCGGGCCGTAGGAGAACTCGAAGTCGTCCGGCAGGATGCCGATCGCGCCGAGCGCCCCGCGCAGCACCCCGGCGGCCAGCATGCCGGGGAAGCAGCCCAGGATCGAGGCCACCAGCGAGATCACCAGGGCCTCGCCCGAGATCATCTTGTGGATCTGCTTGGGCGTCGCGCCGACCGCGCGCAACAGCGCCAGCTCGCGCCGGCGCTGGTGCACGCTGAGCGCCAGGGTGCTGCCCACCACCATCATGGTGATCAGCACGACGGTGCCGCCGAGCGAGCCCGCCAGCTCCTTCAGGCTGCCCCGGGCCGAGGCGACGTCCGGGTTCTCGACGCT
The DNA here is from genome assembly GCF_044750105.1 of Kitasatospora sp. NPDC088861. Taxonomy (NCBI): domain Bacteria; kingdom Bacillati; phylum Actinomycetota; class Actinomycetes; order Kitasatosporales; family Streptomycetaceae; genus Kitasatospora; species Kitasatospora sp. NPDC088861. Next base: position 53,886 of record NZ_JBIVJF010000015.1, on the reverse strand, counting down.
GCTGCGCCCGTCACCGGTGTAGACGTCGATCGCGGAGCCCTTGAGCGCCTTGTCGATCCGGTCGCCGAGCTTGCCGGCGTTGGTGTCCTTGGGCGCCAGCACGCCGATGGCGCTGACCTGGTCGGTGCGGCCGAACAGGGTGCGCGCCTCGTCGTCGGAGAAGAACACCGGCGGGGTGCGCAGCGCACCGCCGCCGCCCTTGTAGGTGACGATGCCGACGACCTTGTACGAGCTGGCGTCCCGGGTGGAGGCGATCTTGACGCTGTCGCCCACCTTCACCTTGCGGTGGTCGGCGACGGACTTCTCCAGCACCACCTCGCCGGCCCGCTTCGGCTCGTCGCCGTTGCGGTCGTACGGGCCGAGCGCGGCCGCGCCCCAGTTGGTGCCGTTGGACGTCCGGTCGTCGGCGCCCTTGACCAGCTCCTCGCCGTCGTTGGAGACGACCTGCGCGGGGAAGGTGAGCACCGGGACGGCCTTGTCGACGCCCTCGGTCCTGGCGACCTTGTCGACCAGGTCGATCGGGACGCCGACGGCGTCCTTGAGGTCCTTGGACTTGCTCTTCTTGGCCTCGTGGACCGTGAAGTGCTTCTGACCGCCGACCACGACCGCAGCGCCGGAGTAGCGCTGGACCGGCACCCCGTTGCCGATGCCGGACTGCAGGATGATTCCGAAGGCCGTGACGAGCACGGACGCGCCGAACAGGGCGACGAACGCCCCGACGAACCCGGCCTTACGCTCCTTGACGGTCTGTACGACGAGCCTGAACACGCCTCACCACTCCCCCAGCCGGGTCATGCGCTCGGCCACCCGGTCCGGCGTGGGATGCGTCATCTCCTCCGCGTAGCTCCCGTCCGCGAGGAACACCACGCGGTGCGCGTAGGAGGCGGCGATCGGGTCGTGGGTCACCATGATCACCGTCTGTCCGAGGCTGTCCACGACCTCGCGCAGCAGCGTCAGCACCTGCTTGGCGGTGCGGGTGTCCAGCGCGCCGGTCGGCTCGTCCGCGAAGACCACCTCGGGCCGCGCCGCCAGCGCCCGGGCGATGGCCACCCGCTGCTGCTGGCCGCCGGACAGCTCCGAGGGCCGGTGGCTCATCCGGTCGGCGAGACCCACCTGCGTCACGACCTGCTGCAACCACTGGTGGTCCGGCTGGCGGCCGGCCAGCATCAGCGGCAGGGTGATGTTGTCCGCGACGGTCAACGCCGCCATCAGGTTGTACGCCTGGAAGATGAAGCCGACCCGCTCCCGGCGCATGATGGTCAGATCGACCTCGCTGAGCTGCGCCAGTTCGGTACCGCCGAGCACCACCGAGCCGGCGTCCGGGCGGTCCAGCCCGGCGGCGCAGTGCAGGAAGGTGCTCTTGCCCGCCCCGGACGGGCCCATCACCGCGGTGAAGGTGCCCCGGGCGAAGGCGAGGGACAGATCGCGCAGCGCGTGCACGGCCCCGGCGCCCTTGCCGTACGTCTTCCGGACCCCGTCGAGGCGGACGACCCAGTGAGCGTCCAGCGCGGCACTGCCGTCCGGTCGCGGCGGCGCCGCGTACTCCTCCTCCGCGGCCGCGCCCTGGAACTCCTCCGTCCGCGCTCCGCGTCCCTTTCTGCTCACTTCCGGCCTCCACCACTCGCACGCACTACTTGACGTTCACGAAGGTAAGTCCTGGAGCAGGTACGGAACCAGGGCACGAACTGGAGAGTCGATGGTGCAGAAAAGTGCCACCCACCGCCGCATTTGGGACGGTGGTAGGGTGATCGGGATGACGACTCGGAGGGTTTTAGGAGCCGTGCGCGCCCCCAGCATTGCCGAGTTGCGACGCTTACAGCCCGAGCAGTGGGTCCGCCAGACGGTGATCCGTTTCCCTCCGGCCGCGGGCTACGTCCTGCTCTGCCTGATGACCGGACTCGCCGGGCTGCTGCTGTTCTACCTGATCGCCATCATCTTCGCGCTCTGCCTGGTCGGAACGGGCTTCCTGCTGCTGCCCAGGACACTGCGGGTGCTGCGCAGGTACGCCGAGGTCCACCGCCGGTGGGTCGGCCGGCTGCTGGAGACCGAGGTCCGCACGCCCTACCGCGACCTGGAGCCCGGCCGCACCGGCCCCCGCAAGCCCTCCCTGCGCGACCCGGCCGTCCGCAAGGACCTGCTCTGGGTGATCACCCACGGCGTCGTCGGCTCGGCCCTGTGCATCTTCGCCCTGAGCATCTGCGGCAACGCCTTCAACTGGCTGTCCGCACCGGTGTGGTGGAAGCTCGCGTCGGGCGAGCGCAACTCGATCATCCTGATGAACGTCGACTCGTGGCTGAAGTCCTTCGTCGCGGTGTTCATCGGCATCGGCTACGCCGTGGTGGCGATGGCCGCGATGCGCGGGCTGGCCCTCGTGCACGCCCGGATGTCCCGCCGGCTGCTGACCGCCCGCCCCCGGGTCGCGCTCGCGCAGCGGGTCCGCGAACTCTCGGTGACCCGCGCCGAGGCGCTCGACGCGCACGACGCCGAACTGCGCCGGATCGAACGCGACCTGCACGACGGGGCGCAGGCCGGCATCGTCGCCGTCTCGCTGCGCCTCGGCATGATCAAGCGCGCGCTCGGCCAACGGCCCGAGCAGGTCCCGGAGATGGTGGACGCGGCCCAGAACCTCGCCGAGCAGGCGTTGGAGTCGCTGCGCCACCTCGTCCGCGGCATCTACCCGCCGGTGCTCGCCGACCGCGGGCTGACCGACGCCGTCCGGGCGCTCACCGCGCTGTGCGGGGTCCCGACCCGGATAGACATCGACGAGTCGGCCGGCGCGGCGCCCCGCGCGCCCGCCGCCGCCGAGGCCGCGGCCTACTTCGTGATCTCCGAGGCGCTCACCAACATCACGAAGCACAGCGGGGCGCGCAGCGCGCTGGTGTGGCTGCGGATCGCGTCGGACGCCATCTCGATCAGGGTCGAGGACGACGGCAAGGGCGGCGCCACCGAGGGCACGGGGAGCGGGATCCTCGGACTCCGGCGCCGGGTCGCCGCCTTCGACGGCACCACCGACCTGTTCAGCCCGCCCGGGGGCCCGACCGTACTGAAGGTGGAGATTCCATGCGGATCCTGATCGCCGAGGACAACGCCCTGCTCCGTGAGGGGCTGGTCCTGTTACTGAACAGCGAGGGGCACGAGGTGTGCGCCACCGTGGACAACGGGGACGACCTGCTGCCCGCGTTGCTCGCACACCGCCCGGACGTCGCCGTGGTGGACGTCCGGCTGCCGCCGACGTTCCGGGACGAGGGCCTGCGCGCCGTCGTCGAGGCGCGCAAGCAACTGCCCAACCTGCCCGTCCTGGTGCTCTCGCAGTACGTCGAACGGGCGTACGCGACGGAGCTGCTGGCGCAGAGCGCCTCCGGGGTCGGCTACCTGCTGAAGGACCGGGTGGGGCGTGCCGAGGAGTTCCTGCTCGCGCTGGAGCGGGTCGCCGACGGCGGCACCGCGATGGACCCGGAGGTCATCTCGCAGCTGATGGTCCGCCGGGCCGGCGACGACCCGCTGTCCTCGCTGACCCAGCGCGAGCGCGAGGTCCTGGCGCTGATGGCGGAGGGGCGCAACAACGGCACCATCGCCGAGATGCTGTTCATCGCGGAGAGTTCGGTGAACAAGCACATCGGCAACATCTTCGCCAAGCTGAACATGCCCACGCCGGACAGCGGCCACCGCCGGGTGCTCGCCGTGCTCACCTACCTGCGGGCCTGAACGGCCGAAGGAGGACACGCGGAGAGGGGCGGCGCCGGTCGGGCGCCGCCCCTCCTGCGTGTCCCCCTCCTCAACTCCCGGACGGGTGCTCCCGGTTGTCGGGCAGGGCGGGGAAGGCACGGACCGCGGGGGTGACGGCCACGCCGAGTGCGATCAGCAGGAACGCCGCCGCACAGCTCAGGACGGTGGGCACGGCGTGCACGGTCTCCAGCAGCAGCCCGCACAGCAGCGGGCCGAGCGCCGCGCCCGCGCCCATCGAGACCCCGATCAGGCCGGCCAGCCGGCCGCGCATCTCATCGGGGGTGACCATCATCTGATGACCGGCCACCAGGGCGGTGGCGGTGGGCGCGAGGAACGCGGTGGCCCCCAGCACCAGCCCGGCCGGCCAGCCGGTCGGCACCACCGCGAGCAGCGGCACCAGCACCGCGGAGGCCCAGGTCAGCACCATGAGCGCCGTGAACGGCGAGAGCGAGCGGCGCAGCCGCCCGGCCGCCAGCGCACCCGACACGCCGCCCGCGCCGACCAGGGCGCCGATGGCGCCGACCTCGGCACCGGACCGCCCGTCCTGCTGGGCCATCACCACCACGGCGATCAACAGGCCGCTGAACACCAGGTTGAAGGCGGTGCCGAACAGCACGGTGGCCCGCACAGCCGGGTTGCCGCGCAGCCAGCGCAGCCCCGACGCCATCGCCTGCAACGCCCCCTCGGTCCGCTCCGCGTCCCCGCCCTCGCCCTTGCCCTCGGGCGACGGCGCCGGCGCCGGCACCGGCACCGGCGCGGGCGCGGGCAGCCGCAGGAACAGCAGCGTGACGAAGGCGATCGCCGAGGTCACCGCCTGGGCGACGAACGGCAGCAACCGCTGGACGCCGTACAGGAATCCACCGATCCCCGGACCCACGATGGTCGCGAGGTAGTAGCGGGCGGTGTTGCGGGTGACGGCGTCGGCGAGTTGCGAGGACGGCACGACGCTCGGCAGCAGCGCCTGGTCGGCGGTGCCGAACAGCGAGGTGCACACCCCTTCGACCACCGCCACCACCACGATGGCCGCCAGCGGCGCGTGCCCGATCGCCACCAGCAGCGCGAGCAGGCCCAGCGCCACGGCCCGCCCGAACTCCGAGACCAGCATCAGCGTCTTGCGGCTGACCCGGTCCGCCAGCGCCCCCGAGGGAAGCGCCGAGAGCGCCCGCGACCCGGCGATCGCGAACTCGGCCAGCGAGGCCTCGAAGGCGGAGCCGCCGAGCCCGAGCACCAGCAGCGGGTACGCGATCAGCGTGCCCTGCGCCCCCAGCTGGGAGACCATGTTCGCGGTCCACAGCACGTTGTACTCGCGGTTGCGGGACAGCGGCGGCGGGCCCGGCTCGGCTGCCACGGCGGCATCGGCCGTCGTACTGCCCGAGGTCACTGCGGCGGGGTCGGCAGCGCCACCGCGGGCGCCGACGTCCGCTCCACCGGGCGGAGTTCGGACCACGCGTGCGCCCCGGCCATGCTGACGAACAGGTCGCGCGGCGGCACGAAGGGGGCCCGCCCGTGCGCCACGCTGATGTTGTCCACGATCAGGACCTCACCGGTGTGCACGTTGACGTCGATCTGCTGCGCCCGGTAGGCGGCCTGGAGCTGCCGGACGACCTCGTCCGGGATCTCGCTGCCGTCCGCGTAGAAGGTGTTGGTGGGCATCCCCCACGGGCCGTACTCCTCCAGCAGGAAGTCGGCGACGTCCTCGCGCAGGGTGCGGGCGTGGAAGAAGGTCAGGTGGTTGAACCAGGAGCGGACGCCGGTCTCCGGGTGGGTGGAGACGGCCCAGCGGAGCTGACGGGTCCTCAGGTGGTTGCGCTCCAGCCACTCCAGCTCGATGCTGTTGGCGTCGCAGTAGGCCTTGACCTCGTCCGGGTCGCTGGTGCCGAACGCCTCCTGCCAGGAGAGGCCCAGGCCGGGGCGGAAGTTGCGGACGAGCAGGTAGCCCTCGCGCTCGAACCGCTCGGCGGTCTCCCGGGGCAGCCCGGCGTGCAGGGCGCGGCAGTCGGCCAGCAGGCTGGCGCCGCCGTCGGGCGACTCCTGGCGGCAGAAGAAGAACAGGTAGCGCGGGACGTTCAGGTTGTACGACTGCTCGGTGTGGAGGAAGATCTCCTCGGTCGCCGGGTGGTCGGTGGCCGTGAACACCCCGGGGTGCAGCTCGGTGCGCGGCGAGGAGCGCTCGGTGTAGTCGAGCGGCCGGCCGACGACGGCGTTGACGAAGGTGTCCAGCTCCGGCCACTCCTGCCAGTCGAAGCCGCTGAGCACGACCGCGCCGTGCTCGGTGATCCGCTGGCGGATGAACTCCCCCTGCTCCTTGCCGAGGTCGACCAGCCGGTTGCCCGCGGTCTCGGCGGTGATCCCGAGGACCAGTCCGTCGTGCCGCGCTTCGGTCGAGATGCTGATGGCGGTTGTCACGGAGTGACTCCCTTCTGCGGGCTGCGGGCGCGAAGCCGCTCGGCAGCGGTGTCGAGGGTCTGGAGTGGACGGTTGAAGGCGATCCGGACGTAGCGCTCGCCATCGGCCGGATCGACGAAGAACGAGGTGCCCGGCGCCACCAGCACACCGGTCTCGGCGAGCAGCGTGCGGACGAAGCGCGGGCTGGGCTCGTCGGTCAGCCCGTCGATCCGGGCCAGCACGTAGCAGCCGCCGGCCGGGGGCGTGAAGTCGAATCCGGCGTCCCGCAGCAGGGTCACCGTCCGGTCGCGCCGCTCACGCATCCCCGCCGCGTGGTCCCAGCGCTCCGGCAGCAGCAGGTCCGCGTTGGCCGCGGCGTGCTGGAGCGCGGCCGCCGCGCCGCCGGTGGTGGCCACGTGCACCTTGCGCAGCAGGGCGGTGAGCTCCGGCGCCGCGCGCAGGAAGCCGAGCCGCCAGCCGCTGATCGCATGGCTCTTGGAGAGGCTGCCGACCACCACGGAGCGGTCTGCCAAGCCCTCGATCTCGGCGACCGAGCGGTAGCCGGCCGACTCGTAGACGTACCCGGCGTACACCTCGTCCGAGATCACCACGGCGCCCCAGCGCCGGCACAGCTCGGCGAGCAGGTCGAGGGTGCCGCGCTCCAGGACGACGCCGGTCGGGTTGGCCGGGCTGTTCACGATGACGGCGCGGGTGCGCGGTCCGAAGGCCGCGGCCAGCTCGTCCGGGTCGACGCTCCAGTCGGGCTCCCGCAGCCGGACCGGGCGCGGGCGGGCGCCGGTGAGGGCGATGGCGCTGAGGAAGTTCTCGTAGAAGGGCTCGAACACGATCACCTCGTCGCCGGGGTCGACGAACGAGAGCAGGGCGACGGCCAGCCCCTCGCTGCCGCCGACGGTGACGGTGATCTCGGAGCCCGGGTCCGGGGCGCCGGGCAGGGCCGCGGCGATCCGCTCGCGCAGCAGCGCCAACCCGGCCGGGTCCTGGTACTGGTGGACGCCGGCGCGCAGCGCGGCCACCGCCGCCTCGACCAGCCCGGGCGGCGTGTCGGGGTAGGCCGGGGTGCCGACCGCCAGGTCGACGGTGTCCGGCGGCAGCCCCTCCAGCAGCAGCGCGGCCAGCCCCCCGCCGGGCAGCCCGGCCACCCGCTCGGCGCCCAGGGCGCGGCGGGCCGGGGTGTCATGGTGCGTGGTGGCGCTCATCGGCTCACTCCCGCGGCGTCGGTCCGGAGCCGCTGTTCGGTCTGGAGCGGCGCTTCGCCCCGGAGCCGCTGTTCGGCCCGGTCGAAGGCGCCGCGCGGGATCTCGGGCAGCCAGGACGGGCGGCCCGCCTCGTACGCCTCGATCTCCCCGCTCCTGAGCAGGGTCTCCGCGATCACGTCCTGCCCTTCGAGCAGCCGGGCCCGGGCCCGCGCGTCGACCGTGAACGGGTGCTCGCCGCCCGGCCGGCGCAGCAGGCCGGCCCGCAGGTCCACGGTGAGCCGCAGGCCCTCGGCGGACTCCGCGAGGTCCATCAGCTCCTCGACCACGGGGGTCGGCAGGTCGACCGGGACGAGGCCGTTGTTGAGGGCGTTGCGGCGGAAGATGTCGCCGAAGCCGGTGGCGACGACGGCGCGGAACCCCCAGTCGCGCAGCGCCCAGACGGCGTGCTCGCGGGAGCTGCCGATGCCGAAGTCCCGGCCGGTCAGCAGGACCGTCGCGCCCGCGTGGCGCGGCTGCTCCAGGACGAAGCCGTCCTCGGCGCGCCAGCGGGCGAACAGCGCGTCCTCGTAGCCGCTCTTGGTGACCCGCTTGCAGTACTCCGCGGGCAGGATCTGGTCGGTGTCGACGTCGTCGCGGCGCAGGGCGACCGCGCGACCGTGGTGTTCGACGAAGGGTTCCATACTCAGCTGTCCTCTCTCCGGCCGGGCCGGCGCTGTCAGGCCAGGTCGGCGGGGGCCGCGAGCCGCCCGGCCACCGCCGTCGCGGCGGCGACCGCGGGCGACACCAGGTGGGTGCGGGCCCGCGCCCCTTGGCGGCCTTCGAAGTTACGGTTCGAGGTGGAGGCGCAGCGCTCGACACCCTCGAGACGGTCGGTGTTCATCCCCAGACACATCGAGCAACCGGGCAGCCGCCACTCGGCGCCGGCGGCCAGGAAGACCTCGTGCAGCCCCTCCGCCTCGGCCTCGGCCCGCACCTGCATCGAGCCGGGGACGACCAGCATCCGGGTGCCGCCGGCGACGGTGCGCCCGCGCAGCACCCCGGCCGCGGAGCGGAGGTCCTCGATCCGGCCGTTGGTGCAGGAGCCGACGAAGACGACGTCGATCGCGAGGTCCCGCATCGAGGTCCCGGGCCGCAGGCCCATGTAGGCCAGCGCCTTCTGCGCCGAGGCGCGTTCGAGCGGGTCGGTGAAGGTCTGCGGGTCGGGCACGGCGGCGGCGAGCGGCACGGTCTGCGCGGGGTTGGTGCCCCAGGTGACGAGCGGGGTGAGCCCGCCCACGTCGAGCACGACCGTCCGGTCGAACACGGCGCCGGGGTCGGTGGCCAGGGTGGACCAGTCGGCGACGGCGGCGTCCCAGTCCGCCCCGGCGGGGGCGTGCGGACGGCCGCGCAGGTACTCCAGGGTGGTCTCGTCGGGTGCGACGATCCCGGCCCGGGCGCCGGCCTCGATGCTCATGTTGCAGAGCGTCATCCGGGCCTCCATGGAGAGCCCGCGCACCGCGTCGCCCCGGTACTCGATGAGGTGGCCCTGCGCCCCGTTGGCCCCGATCCGGGCGATCAGCGCGAGGATCATCTCCTTCGCCCCGACCTCCGGGGGGAGTTGGCCGGTGAACTCGACGGCCAGGGTGCGCGGCCGGCCGATCTCCAGGCACTGGGTGGCCAGGACGTGCTCCACGTCGCTGGTGCCGATGCCGAAGGCGAGCGCGCCGAACGCGCCGTGCGTGGCGGTGTGGCTGTCCCCGCAGACGATCGTCATGCCGGGCTGCACCAAGCCGAGTTCGGGTCCGACGACGTGCACGATCCCCTGCCGCCGGTGGCCGACCGAGTAGAGCTCGACGCCCTGTTCGGCGCAGTTGCGGCGCAGCGTGTCCAACTGGACCAGGCTGACCGGGTCGAGCACCGCGGTCGCCGTGGTGGCGACGTTGTGGTCCTCCAGCGCCAGGGTCAGCCCCGGCCGCCGGACGCCGCGGCCGGCCAGCCGCAGCCCGTCGAATGCCTGCGGGGAGGTGGCCTCGTGGGTGAGGTGGAGGTCGATGTAGAGGAGGTCCGGTCCGCCGGGCCGGGACGCCACGACGTGGCGCTCCCACAGCTTCTCCGCGAGTGTCCGTGCTGGGCCCATCGTCGTCCCTCTCTCCCCTGCGCTGTCCGTGCGCCACGGCCCTGGGGCGGAACCCCGGCCACCGCATGCCGTCCCGGCCGTACGGACCTCAGCCTCCATGGCGCCACCCACCGCCCACCACGTCTTTAAGCCGGTGCGAAAACGCCCAGCACAGGCGATCACGTGCACGAAGAAAGGTGCAGAGAACTGCACCTCGGATCGGAAGTAAGCCCCCATGAAATCGGCGGCGCCCGGGTTCAGGATGGAGTCATCGAAGGCGGAACCAACGCCGGGACGACGGGCAGAAGATCATCGGATCCCACGGGACCCAGGGAGGAAGCATGTACCCGATGCGCAGGAGCCACGGGGCCGAACCCGGACGCCGGCGGAGCAGGACGGTCGTGCTGACCCTGGCCGCCGTCCTCCTGGTCGGCGCCGGAACATCCGCCTGCCAGGTCAGTACCAAGGCCGCCGACCGGATCGAGCTGTGCGCGAAGATCTTCGGCAAGACCTTCACCGATCCGTTCCCGGACAACGTGGAGGAGGCCCGCAAGAAGATGCGCGACCGGGCCGACGAGCTCGACGGGCTGGCCAAGCAGGCCGGGGACGACAAGCTCCGCAATGCGATCCAGTCGACCGCCGACAAGATGCGCAACGCCGACATCCGCGAGAAGGGTGCGGTGCGCACCGTGGTCGGTTACATCGGTGAGCAGAACGACCGCATCAAGGAACTGCGCCAGACCTGCCTCGACCACCACGACTACCCGTGATGACTGGGCTTCCGAACCAGCGTCACCGTTGAGCCTCCCAGAGCGCACACGGTGACCACAGACCGGAATCGGTGAACAGGGCACTAACAGTTCCCCCGCCGATTCCCTTGGCCGGGCCCCTCGTTGGGTCCCCCGTCTTCCGGGGGGCCCGGCCGTAAATCTCCCCGTACCAATACAAGCCAGGAGCAGTCATGCCCGATTCGACCGGCTGGAAGCCCACTAAGGAACGCCCGATGTGGCCCTGGGTCGTCCTCGCGGTGGTCGCCGTTGGCGTTCTGATCAACGTGCTTATCACGATCTGACGAGCAGATCGAATCCGCGCCTGAGGAACTTCCGCGCTCTTGGCAGGTAGGCCGAGAGCGCGGACCCACGTCCGGCGCGACTCCGGCCCCACAGACCCCTCTCTCCCCAACCGCCCCACGGGTCACATGACCCCTCAGGGGGCGGTCGAACCGAGTCGAGTCCGCTATCCGGATCAGGTGCAGAGAACTGCACCTTCGAACTGGCGAAGACTCGACTGTCACCCCCCTAAAGCGCCACGTAGCGTAGTCGGTACGGGAACGGGCATGGCCATGTCGAAGATGCGGTCACGCACGATCGACCATCCACCTCACCGTGGATCCCGGCTCCCGACCCGCCTACATCAACGGCATTCATGGGGGACTCGTGCCACGTCTGCACTTCACGTCGGCAAGCCTGTTGAGAACGCGTATCATGCCGACCCCGGACTGGGTCAGCGAATCACTCTTCGCCCTGGACCTGCTCTCTTCCCGGCACCGCCAGGCGAAACGCCGGCTCCGATGGCATAAAACCCGCCCCGTGGGGCCGGCCCGCCGGCTGGGTCCCACCCACCAGCTCGGGTCCACCCAGCGGCTCGTCGAACTCGCCCGGACCATCCGCCCGTTCCCCGACATGGACACCATGGTCCGGCGCGCCCGGCACTCCGGGAACGGCGCCGACCTGCGCCTGCTCCGGGACCTGGAGTCCTTCTACCGCATCATGGTCGCCCCGCACTGGGACGTGATCTCCCTCACCGTCCAGAGCGACCGGAAGAAGCGACTGGAAATCCTCCAGGACTGCGGCGCGCGCAGCCTGCTGAGCACCCTTCACCCGACCGTCCGGCTCTCCACCTGCTCGCTGGAGATACCCGGACAGAACGAGGACGTGCAACTGGAGGAGGTCGGGCTGACCATTGCGCCGTCCTACTTCCTGGCACCCGATTCCCCGGTCCTGGTGGACGACCACACCATTGCCGACGGACCGACGCTCTTCTACCCCATTCTCCCCGACGGACCGAACTGTGCGACCGAGGGCGTGATCGAAGCGGCAGCGATGCCGGCCTGAGACCGATGACCTCCGATCGCGACAGCATCGGAACTTCAAGGGGGAAAACAGCAATGCGACGCATATTCTTCAGTCCGGCGAGCCTGGCCAAAGTATCGTCGGCCGCTCATCTGGATCCGATGCGAGAGGCGCTGTGCGCCCTCGAAACCTTCGCGACGGGCGGCGGAGGCCCCGTCTTCCATTCCTGGCGACGACGGGTCGCGGGTGAACGGGACGGCCGGGCACTGGCCGAACTCGCCCGCACCGTACGACCTTTCCCGGATCTCTACCGAATTCTCGAAAACTCCTCCGCGGCCGGATCCGGGAACGAATTCCGACCGCGGGTTCTGCGCGATCTGGAGACATTCCACCGGATCGCCGTGGAGCCCTACTGGAGCCAGGTGTCGACCCTGCTCGAAGTCGACCGGAACGCCCGGGCCCAGATCATGATGAGCGGCGGCGTCGACCAGTTGCTCAGCACCCTGCACCCGGCGATCCGCTGGCGTCCCCCGGTGCTGGAGGTCCCCGGGACGGGGCACGACATCAAACTGGAGTCGACCGGCCTGGAGATAGCGCCGTCGCTGTTCCTGTTCTCCCGATCGCCGATCCTGGTCGAACAGCAGGGCGACCGGCCCCTGCTGCTGCTCTACCCGATCCCCGTCCCGCGCGACCGGGAGAACCTGTGGGACCCGGCGCCCGACGGCGACCAGGCCCTGGGGGCCCTGCTGGGGCGCACCCGGGCGGCCGTCCTCCAGGTGTTGACGACCACCTGCACCACCACCGAGGTCGGCGAGCTGGTGGGCATCTCCACCGCCGCCGCGAGCCAGCACACCGCCGTCCTGCGGGCGGCCGGACTTATCACCACCCTGCGCTCGCTCAACAAAGTGCACCACACCCTGACCCCCCTGGGCGGGGCTCTTCTTCGTGGGGATCCACTGGTCTGACAATTCGCCCTATACCGACGATTCCCGAAGTAACGCACCCGCAACACACCCCGAGGAGCGATCTCGATCTGACACGGATGGTCTAGGAAAGTGCACCATACATACGGATGCGGGCAGCATGGCCTAAACCCATTACGAGCGAGTAGGTTCTGGGCATGCAAGCACGATGCCTTGTCGCCGCACGCATCATTTACGGAAGCCTGGGAGCGGATTCATGATGGGAGGTGGACCAGCTGAGCGGGAAGCCGCTCCAGACTGTGCCGTCACGCTGGAAAACGTGTCGAAAATCCACCCGGGCACGAACGGTCCCACAGCGGTCCTGCGCGAGTTCTCACTCGGCGTACGAAAAGGCCGCTTCTGTGCCGTCATGGGAGACGAACGCGCCAGCACCACGGCACTCCTGGAGTGCATGGCCGGCGTCACCACCCCGTCCACCGGAACGGTCCACTGGGCCGACGGTGAACGGGGTTCCGTCGGCGCACTCTGGGGCCAACACGAGCCCGTCCACCCGAATGTGACGGTTCGTGAATTCGTCGATCCGGGCGTTTCCGCACTCGGCCGCCGCCAGGCCTGGCAGATCAGTCGGATCACCCGACTGTGGCTCTGGCGGCGGCCGCTCCGGAGGCTGGGCCGGGTCCAGCAGCACAACGCCATGCTGGCCCGGCTGCTGGCCGGCTCCCCGCGCCTGCTGCTGGTCGACACCCCCGGCCACGACGACTCGCCCGAACTCGCCCGCGCCATCGGCGCCTCACTCCGCCGCGCGGTCCGCGCCCTCGACCTCACGGCGGTCCTCGTCACCACCGACCCGGAAGCCGCCGCGTACGCGGACAGCGTCGTCTTCCTCCACCACGGCCGCCTCGCCGACGCCCTCGGTCCCTCCACCCCCGCCGAGATCGCCGACTGCCTCCAGCACCTCCGAAGAGGCTCGACCACCTGATCCGCCCCGTCTTCCCCGGCGCCCCTCTCCCAGGGCGCCCCCGGCGCCCCTTCCCCGGCGCCCCTCGCCCTCCCCGGCGCCCCCCGGTCAAGCGGTGCACAGCGCTTCCCCAGCCGCGGCCCCCGCGCCCCGTGCGTCCTCCGGCGCACCGCGCCGGCGCATCCCGGACCGCAGCCCCGCACCCGCCGGCCCGCCCGGCGACACCCCCCGGCAGGCCCCGGGCGGACACCCCTGCCATCGCCTGCCTCGGCCGGCTACCGCTGCCGCCGCGCACCCGTCGGTCGTCAGCCGCCGGTCGTCAGCCGTCAGCCGCTCAGTGCGGCGGGGTCGGGATCAGGCTCGCCAGGGGGTTGAAGTAGACCTTGGACGGCATGCAGGCCGGGCCCGGGCTCCGCATGAGGCCGGTGTGCATCTCGCGCGAGCTGTGGGCGGGGTCGGTCCCGGCGAAGGGCAGGTAGATGAAGAGCTTGAGACCGGCCGGGACGGCGCGGGGGCGGACGGTGAGGACGAGCGGGCCGGCGCCCTCCGTATGCATGTCCCAACTGTCCTGGCCCTCCTGGTTGTCCGGGGTCTCCGGCTCGGAGGCGCGGCAGCCGGGCTGGCCGGCGTAGACCCGGGCGGGGATCCCGAACCGGTCCAGGTCGCGCTGCAGTTGGTCCGGGTCCACCGGCTTGTACTGCTCCAGGATGGTGAGTTTGACGAGGTCGTCACCGCCTTCGAGGGTGTACGCGGCGTTGTCGACGCGGCCCAGCGCGTGGCCGGTGCCGTCGGCCGGGTGCTGGGCGTCCTGGTGCTGGGCGTCCTGGTGCCCGGTGTCCGGGGCGGGGCGGCCGGGGCCCGTGGCGAGGAGGGCGCCGACCAGGGCGGCGGCCAGGCCCGTCGGGAGGGCCAGGCGCAGCGCCAGGCTGCGCCGCCGGGCCGTGCGCCGGGAGTTGTCGGTGACGGTGTCCATCAGGTGTTCCTTCAGCAGGAGGTGGCGGCCCGGGGGGAGCTCCGGGGCCGCCGGGGCCGGCAGCAGCCGGACCAGTTCCTCCCGCTCGGCCTGCTCGGACCGGTCCCGGGGGGTGGCGTTCATCGGGTCGTCTCCTTGTACGGCCGGACCGCGAGGTCGCGGTCACCTGCTACCTGTCCGCCGGCGCCCGGGCGTTGCCCACCTCTTCCCGAGCGCACGGACCGTGACGCGGCGAGCTCCTTCGCCGTCAACTCCCGCAGCCGGGCCCGGGCCCGCGACAACCGCGAGCGGACCGTCCCCACCGGCCGGCCCAGCGCCTCGGCGACGGCCGCGTGGTCCAGGCCCTCCCACACGCACAGCGCGAACACCTCGCGCTCCGCCGGCCGCAGCCGTTCCAGCGCGGCCTTCGCGGCGGCCAGCTCCTCGGCGTCGGCGATCCGACCCGCCAGCTCCCCGGCGAAGTCCGGCATCGCCTCGCGCGGCGGCAGCTTGGCCAGCGCCCGCTGGTGGCGCCGCGCGGCCCGACGGGTGTTGCGGATGACGTTGCCCGCGATCCCCAGCAGCCACGGCCGCAGGCTCTCCCCCTCGGGATCGACCCGCGCGCGCAGCCGCCACGCCTCCAGGAACGTCAGCGAGACCACGTCCTCGGCGACGGCCCAGTCCCCGGTCATCCGCACGGCGTGCCGGTACACCGCCTGGGCGTGGTCCTCGAAGACCAGCCCGAACGCCGCCGCGTCCCCAGCGCGCACCCGGGCGCGTATCGAATTCTCCACACCAGCTCCTGTCCCGCCGCCGCCACCCGTTGCCGTGATCCACGCCACACCGCGCCGGGCCGCCACGCCATCGACGAAGGATCCCCGAGCCCCTTCCGGAAGAAGGGACTCGGGGATCCTCGGACCGGCCGGCCCGACACCGGCGGTCGGTTCGGGGCGCCGCCTCCGCGGTCAGGCCGGCTCGACCGGCTCCGGGTCCCGGGAGGCGGCCAGGGTGCGGCCGAACGCGGCGAGGACGGCGGCGACGGCCAGCAGGCCGACCACGACCGCGAGGTTGCGCCCGAGGTCGGCGAGGTCGCGCGGCAGCGCCCAGTAGTAGGGCGCGGGGAGCATGACCGCCCAGGGGAGGGCGGCCAGCGCCACACCGGCGGCGCGCGGCCGGTCGGGCCGGCGGGCGGCGAAGTGGACGAAGAAGGCGATCGCCATCACCACGGCGGGCCAGGCCGACGACGCGTCGAGCAGCATCTGGGTGCTGCGCGGGAAGATGACCTCGGAGTAGTCCTCCAGGTCGCGCCAGGGCCAGGCGAGGACGAGCGCGCTCATCGGCAGCGCGATGACGGCCGCCGCGACGACCGTCCCGACCCGGGCGCGGACGCGCTGGTCGACGCCGTCGGGCGGGGCGATGAGCAGCGGCACCCCGAGCAGGAGCCAGAGGGGCAGCTGGTGGAGGGACAGGAAGAGCACCCCGGCCGGGTGGACGGCGTAGCCGACCGCGGCGCCGATCCGGGCGAGGACGCCGACCAGCACCAGGAGGCGGGCGGCGCCCCAGTGCCCGAGGCCGGCGCCGAGCAGCGCGAGGACCCAGGGGGCGGCCTGCACCGCGCCCACCGCGGTCGCGGCCGTGGTGTGCAGGCCCATCAGGTCGAAGCGCGTGTCCGCGACGAAGAAGGTCATCACCAGCTGGACGAAGGCCAGCGCCGCCCCTCCGGCCAGCAGGAACGGCGCGGCGCCGGCGAGCGCCCGGCCCGCGGGGTCTCCGGAGCTGAGCCGGGTCCGCAGCCGGGCGGCGTGCGCGGCCAGGGTGACCCACTCGCGCAGCACGGTGCGCCGGTCGGCGCCCTCGACGGACTCGGCGAAGACGGCGGCGATCTCCTCGCCGTGCGAGGCCCGGTAGGCGGCGGGGTAGATGCCGATCAGCGGGAGCCTGCCAGGCAGCGCCCCGGCCTGCTGCGCGGTCATGCCGCACCGCCGCTCAGCCGGAGCGCCCCGAGGCGCGGCCCCCGCCCGAGCGCGAGCCTGCGCTCGGCCTCGACGACTCCGGCCCGCAGCCGTTCCGCCTCCGCGCCCAGGACGTCCCGGCCGTCCTCGGTGAGGGCGAAGGTGCGCCGCATCCGGCCACCGACGACCTCCTCGTGGTCGATCCGGATCAGCCCCTGCTGGAGGAGCCGGTCCAGCGCGGTGTAGAGGGTGCCGGTGAGCAGCTTGGTCCGGCCGTCGGAGATGGCCAGGACTTCCTGGACGATCGCGTAGCCGTGCCGCGGGGCATCGGCGAGCGCGGTGAGCACGAGCCGGGTCGGCTCCTGTAGTTGACGGTTAGCCATGGCCGTGAGCATAGATCAATGGCAAACATATGTCGATGATTTAGCTATCGGCCCGCTCCACCTCCGTACCCGGCGGGCGCCGGGGCGGGAAGGCGCACGGTGAACACCGAACCCGCGCCGGGGCTGCTGGCCGCGTGGACGCCGCCGCCGTGGAGCTCGGCGAGCTTGCGGACGATGGCGAGGCCCAGACCGCTGCCGCCGCTCTGCCGGTTGCGGGACTTGTCGGCCCGCCAGAAGCGCTCGAACACCAACGACAGGTCCGCCTCGGCGATGCCGCCGCCGGTGTCGGCGACCTCGATGAGCAGGGCGTCGGGCTCCGTCCGGGTCCGCAGGGTGACCGTGCCGCCCGCCGGGGTGTGCCGGACGGCGTTGGCGACCAGGTTGCCCACCAGCTGGCGCAGGCGCACCGGGTCGGCAAACACCTCGCACCCGGCCATCTCGTACCCGGCCATCTCGTACCCGGCCGGGGCGCCGGCCGTCTCGGGCCCCGTCCGGTCCGCGACCGCCTCGACGACCAGGGCCACGCCCGACGCCTGCGCCCGGGCGCCGTGCGCGGTGGCGACCTGGGCCAACAGGTCCTCGACGTCCACGGGCTCGCGGTGCAGGGCCAGTTCACCGGCGTCGGCGGCGGCGAGGTCCCGCAGGTCGTCGACCAGGTGCTGGAGTTGCAGGGCCTCCTCCAGCAGCGAACTCGTCAAGGCGCCGTCGGCGGTGACGACGCCGTCCTCGACGGCCTCCAGCCAGCCGCGGATGTTGCTGAGCGGGGTGCGCAGCTCGTGCGCGATGTCGCCGACCATCGCCCGGCGCATCTCCTCCAGCTGTTCGCGGCGCTGCGCCATGGCGTTGAAGGCGGCGGCGAGTCCGGCGATCTCGTCGCGACCGGTCGCGGTCACCCGGGCGGAGAGGTCCCCGTCGGTCATCCGCCGGGCGGCGCGGGTGAGCGCGTTCAGCGGCCGGGAGAGCCGCAGGCCGACGATTGTGGTGATCGCCACGGTGACCGCCAGCACCAGCGCGGCGACCTCGGCGACCCGCCCGCGGTGCGGGGCGGACAGCACGGGGGCCTGGTCCGCCGCGCCGGCGGGCGCGCCGACGAACAGCAGCACGGGCGGCGCCACGTACCGGACGAGCTGCTGCCGGCGGGAGTTGGCGAGGCAGGCGGAGATCACCTGCTCCTGCTCCCGGTCGCGGGCCGGGGCCCACTGCAACCCCAGGGACAGCGTCACGGGCCGGATCTGCTGGCGCTCCAGGCAGGCGTTGACGAGCGCGGTGAGGTCGGCGAGGGCGGCGCTCTCGGTGCGGGTCGGGGCGTCCAGCACCAGCGGGGGCGCGCAGCGCACGCCGAGCGGCCGGCCGCCGGGGACGCTCACCACGGGGCGGCCGGCGGCGTCGTCGGTGACGGTCGCCTCGACGCCCAGTTCCGACCGCAGGCAGCCGGCCCGGTTCCGCGCGGCCTCCTCCATGGCCGCGCGCTCGGCGGTCGTCAGCCGGAACGGGCCCACGGCACGGGCGTCGATCCGGTCGGCCGGGGCGTCGGGCAGCATGGCGAGGTCGACGGAGAGCGGGTCGACCGTGGTGGTGGGCGTCCGGGGCAGCACCGTCCGGTCGGCGGCGCCCGGGGGCGGTGCCGACGGCGTGGCGGCCGGGGGCGGTGACCCGGGGGCGGTGGCGGGGGTCCCGGAGGTGGCGGCCGGTGACCCGGGTGCGGTGGCCGCGGAGTCGACGACCGGCTCGAAGCGCGGAGTGGTCAGCAGGATGCGCTGCCCGGTGTCGGCGGCGAGCCGCCGCACGGTGCTCTCCGCACCCGTCCAGTCGGGGTGGGTCGCGGCGTAGCCGAGCAGTTCGTGGTAGATCCGGGCCTGGTCCGCGAGGACCTGGCGCTGCTCCTGCCTGATCGCGCCCGTCGTGGTGCGGGCGGTCAGCCAGGCCGTCGCGGCGATCGAACAGAGCGAGACCAGGGCGGAGAGGGCGAGCAGCCGGATCAGCAGGCTGCGGCGCGGCGGGGCGTCACGACGCACCGCGCGGCCCCTCCGCGAGCTTGTAGCCGATGCCGTAGACCGTCAGCAGGCGGGTGGGGCGGCGCGGTTGGGGCTCGATCTTGCGGCGCAGGTTCATCACGTGGGTGTCGACGGTCCGGGTGGTGATGTACCGGTCGATGCCGTGCAGGTGCTCCAGCAGCTGGGCCCGGGTGAAGACCCGGCCGGGCTGGGCGGCCAGCACCTGGAGCAGCCGGAACTCGCCGGGCGTGCAGCTGACGGGCCGTCCGTCGGCGGTGACCTCGTGGCGCAGGGGGTCGACGGTGAGGGCCCCGGCGGTCAGTACGGCCGGGGGCGCGGCGGCGGGCGGCGCGGTCGGCGACAGGGTGGGCGCGGCCGGCGGCGCGGGAGCACCCGGGGTCAGCGGCCGGGACCCGCGGCGCAGCAGGGCCCGGACCCGGGCCACGAGCTCGCGCGGGCTGTACGGCTTGGTGAGGTAGTCGTCGGCGCCGAGGTCGAGTCCGAGCAGCAGGTCCTCCTCGGCGGTGCGGGCCGTCAGCATCAGCACCGGCAGGGCGGATTCGGCACGCAGGGCACGGCAGACGTCGAGCCCGTCCATGACGGGCATCATCACGTCGAGGACCAGGAGGTCCGCCGGGCCGCGCCGGGCCTGCTCCAGCGCGGCCCGGCCGTCGTGGACGACGACCACGCGATGCCCTTCCCGCTCCAGGTACAGGCGGGCCAGGTCGGCCTGCTTGGGATCGTCCTCGGCGACCACGACATGTGCGCACATGAGGATGATCGTAAGTCGCCCTCCGGAAGCACCCCTACCGGTTCCCGACAGCCTCTCGACAAGTTCCTGACATCGACGGACCAGGGTGGACGGAGTCCGCCGGGGGAAGCCCCCCGGCCCCGCCTCCGAAAGGCTCCCGTGTGATGCCCTCCCGCCGCCTGGTGTCCCTCGCCGCCCACGTCATCGGGACCGCCCTGCTGCTGTCCACCGTCCCCGCCGCCGCGGCCACGGCCGCCGAGCACAGGCCCGCCCCGGCCGCGCCCACCGTCGAGGCGGCCGAGGTGATGCCGCACCTCCAGGCCCTGCAGCGGATCGCGGACCGCAACGGCGGCAACCGCGCGCACGGCACCAAGGGGTACGCGGAGTCGGTGGCGTACGTGAAGCACGCGCTGGACCGGGCCGGCTTCCAGACGCAGCTGCGCCGCTTCTCCCACGACGGCAAGGACGGCTACAACCTGATCGCCGACTGGCAGGGCGGCGACCCCGACCACGTGCTGCTCACCGGCGCCCACCTGGACAGCGTCCCGATGGGCCCGGGGATCAATGACAACGGCTCCGGCTCGGCGGCCGTCCTGACCACCGCCCTCCAGGTGGCCAAGGCCAAGCTGAAGCCCGAGCGGCACCTGCGCTTCGCCTGGTGGGGGGCGGAGGAGCTGGGGATGGTCGGCTCGGCGGACTACGTCAAGAACCTGTCCGCCGGCGACCGCAAGGCCATCGACCTGTACCTCAACCTCGACCAGGCGGGCAGCAAGAACCTCCAGCAGTACCTCCTGGTGAAGGACGCGAAGAACAACGAGACCGCGGCCTTCCAGGCCTTCGAGAAGTGGTTCACCGACCGGGGCCTGGCCACCTTCGACATCCCGCTGGACAGCTCCGACAGCCAGCCGTTCGGGGACGCGGGCATCCCGTCGTCCGGCTTCAGCAGCGGCGTCTCGGACTGCCTCCACAGCGCGTGCGACAACCTCGCCAACGTCGACCCCGCGACGCAGGCGACCAGCACCAACGCCATGATCGGCGTGGTGTGGCAGTTCGCCACCGCCAAGCCCGCAGCCGCCAAGCCCGCCGCCCCCGCCGTTCCGGCCACCACCGCCCCGGCCACCGTCCCCGCCGCCCCCCGGTCCTGACCGCCCGTCCCCAGGAGCCACAGATGCGCACACCGCCGAGTCGCCACCGCCGCAAGGCCGTCACCCTGGTGGCCGCCGCCACCGCCCTCGGAGTCGCCCTGACCGCCGCCCCCGCGGGAGCGACCGGGATCGGGGACCCGTACTTCCCCGAGGACGGCAACGTCGGCTACGACGTGGCGAACTACGACGTCCGGATCGCCTACGACCCGGCTCACCCCGACCAGTTGAACGGCGACACGACCGTCACCGCCCGGGCCCTGCAGTCGCTCGACCGCCTCTCCCTGGACCTCAAGGGCTTCCAGGTCGCCTCCGTCACCGTGAACGGCACCCCGGCCAAGTCGTTCTCCCGCTCCGGCACGCACAAGCTGGACATCGTGCCCGCCCGCCGGGTGGCCGGCGGCGCCACCTTCGCGGTGCGGGTGGTGTACGCGGGCAAGCCCGACCCCGAGGGCTGGCACCAGCTGGTGTCCGGCGGCGTCAACGCGATGGGCGAGCCGCACTCGGCGACCTCCTGGTTCCCGTCCAACGACCACCCGTCCGACAAGGCCACCTTCTCGCTCGCCGCGACCGTCCCCGACGGCTGGACCGCCATCGGCAACGGCCGGCCCGGCCAGACCACCAGCAAGGACGGCTCGACGACCTTCCGCTGGCGCGAGGACAAGCCGATGGCGACCTACCTCAGCACCGTCGCCATCGACAAGTTCACCGTCCACCGCTCGGCGCTGCCCGACGGGACGCCGGTCATCACGGCCTACGGCCCGGACGTGCCGATCGACGACATGGCCAAGGCGACCGAGGCCCAGCAGCCGGAGATCATCGCCTTCCTGGCCTCCAAGTTCGGCCCGTACCCGTTCTCCTCCGCGGGCGCCATCGTCCGCAGCTGGACCAAGGAGACGGGCACCGGCGCGCCGGACCTGGAGACCCAGAGCCGGCCCACCTACACCAACTACTTCTGGGACTCCGCGGCCGTCCACGAGATCACCCACCAGTGGTTCGGCGACAGCGTCTCGTTCACCGACTGGCGCGACGGCTGCATCGCCGAATGCGTCGCCCAGTACGCCAACCAGCTGTGGGACGAGCACCAGGGCAGCAACCTCGACACCGGCTTCTACACCCCCACCGTCGAGGAGAACCGGAACAAGCCGGAGTTCTGGTCCACCAAGCTGTACGACCCCGGGCAGGGCCAGGAACTGGCCTCAGCCCTCTACTTCAAGGGCTCCCTGATGATGCACGCCCTGCGGCGCACCGTCGGCGACGACGCGTTCTTCGCCACCCTCAAGCGCTGGACCGCGGACCACGCCTACGGCAACGCCTCCTTCCCCCAGTTCGAGACCCTCGCCGCCAAGGTCTCGGGCAAGGACCTCAAGGGCTTCTTCGACGCCTGGGCCCACGGCACCACACTCCCCGCGAAGGAGTACCTCTACCCCGGCACCCTGGCCCCCCTCGCCCCGGCGGGCAGCCAGTAACACCCCCCCCCAGCCCCCTCCCCCGCGCCGACGCCAACCCTCCTGACGCTCCATCAGGAGGGCTGGTGCACGCCCGGATTGAGCTCCTCCAGGATGGCGTCGGAGACAGTCCGCGGCAGCGGGCGCTGCGGAGCCGGGGTGCCGCCGTGCGTCGATCTGAAGTCGCCGACGGGGGCCGGGAAGTGGCCCATCTCGTGGAACAGGCCCGAGAGGTCCGTGTCCTGCGGCGGCAGCGGCGGCAGCTCATGGGGCAGGTCCCCCACCGGGACGAGCTCGATCTCCGACGGGCCGCCCCCTGGCGTACCGTCCCCCGTCGTACCGCCCCCCGTCGTACCGCCGCGCGGTGGGCGCGGGCCCTCCAGCCTGCCGTTCAGCCAGCCCTCGATGTGGTCGCCCGGCGAGATGGAGAACTTGTTCCCGGGATTCATCGCCCCGTGCCGCCACCCCCACGCCCCGGCGAACGCGCCGTTGGCCGCGCCGGAGACGTAGTCACCCGACAGCCCGAACACCGCGTCCTGCGCCGCGCCTTCGGCCATCCCGGTCAGCGCCCCGTAGCCGGTGTTCCAGACCAACCCGGCCGCGCCCTTGGCGAACGCGCCGGCCTCCTTGCCGGTCAGCGAGGTGAAGCCCTTCCCGAGCCCCTTTCCCAGGCCCTTGCCCAGACCCTTGCCGAGCCACCCGGCACCGACACCGACCGCGCCGCCCACCGCCCCGTTGATGGCGGCCGTGCCCAGCTCACCGCCGTCGATCGACGTGCGGTGGCCCTGGCCCAGCTCGATCACCTGGGCCAGCAGGTCGAAGCCCACCTGGGCCAGCACCGACTCGGCGACCCGGGTCACCGCGCTGATCAGCGCCTTGCGCAGGAAGGCCCACACCAGGGCCCTGGTGAAGGCGATCTCCGCAGGCGCCGCCTCGGCCCCGCCGAAAAGGAAAAACACGGCGTCGATGGCCAGTTGAACGGCCAGGACCACCAGCGCACCGATGATCTCGATGCGCAGGGTCTCGATCTGGTTCGCCAGGTTGTGCAGCGCGTCGGCGGCGGCGTCGCAGCACTGGGCGATGAGCGGCAGCGCGGCGTCGTCGGCGACGGCGAGCCTGGCCAGATAGGCGTCGAACGCGTCCTTGCTGGCACCGCTCAGACCCTGGTCGAGCTGGGACTTGGCGTCCGCCAGGTCCAGGACGCAGGCACGGATCGACTTCGCCGCCTCGGTCCAGGCATCCGCCTCGGCCCGCAGCGCGCTCTCGTTCCCGGTGGGCCACTTGTTGCCCACCAGGATCATCAGCAGGTTCTGCAACCCGTCCGGCAGCGAGGCGTTGGGGGCGTCGACCGCCATCACGCGCCGCCGCTACCGGGCACCGGGAACGTCCAGGCGAGTTCCGTGGCGTGCTCGTCGGCCCTCTCGAACGTGCTACGCGTGGCACCGAGGGCGTCGGCCAGCTTGCGCAGGGTGTCCGGCAGCGCCTGCACCGCCTTCAGCAGATCGTCCCGCGGCTGGGCGAAGGCCTGGTCGAAGCCCTGCCCGAGCGCCGGATCATCCCCCCAGGGCGCCGCACCGAACAGGGCCGCCGAGCTGAGCGCCGTCCAGGCGGCAGCCATGCCCTCGGCCGCCTTGCCCGCATCCGCCCCGGCCTTGCCCACCAACGCGAAGTCGACCACCAGCGTCCCGTCCAGAGTCGGCAGCTGCGGCACCGCCGGCCCGCCGTACGGCGGCACCCCGGTGGGCGCATTGCGGTAACCACCAGTGGGACCAGGCACATCAGGCAACGGAGGAGTCGGCACCCACCCACCTCACCCGATCCCACCCCGGACCTCGACCACTCTTGACGACATCCCAACGATCACCGCCCCACTCCTGACACCCCCCTGACACCCGGCACCGAAGCCGGCACCCTCCGAGCCCCTACACCCCGGAGAAGCCCTTCTTCATGACGAACCCCTGGCGGACCAGGACCCACAGGTCCTTCCCGTTCTCCTCAGCCGTCAGCCAGAACCGACAACTACCGCTCCCGTCCTTCCGGGTCGCGTCCACGTAGACCCCCGGCCCCACGTCATCGAGGATCGCCTTCTTCCAGCGCCCCTCGATCTCCGTCGGCCGTTCGCGATCCGCCGAGGCAACGCCGCACACGCGGGCCGGCACTTGCGCCGATCCGACCCGCCCTTCCGGGAGAAGCTCGACAGCCGCCGTTCCACCGCTCCACCGTCCGACCGGATCCGGCACGTCAGGGCCCGGAAGTCGGACCATCATCCACACGGCCCAGCCCACCCCGAGGACACCCAGCAACCCACCGAGCACACTTCACAGGACAATTCGCCGCCCCTTCACGCGCCCTCCATCAAAGGATCTCTGAAACGACCGGCGGCGGGGCCGTCTCGAAGACCGCCCCGCCGCCACAGAAGTCGTGCGCCACCGTCTGCGGCAGTCCGAACAGGTCAGTGCAGGAGTGCCTTCACAGCCATACCCAGGACAGCCGCCCCAGGAACCACGATGAAGAACCAGCCGACAATCAGCGCGATCACCGGGATCGACTTCTTCTCAGCACCCTCCACGAAGAAGTCGCGGGTTCCACGAAAATTCGTGACCAAGGCCAATCCCAGGACAATCGGTATCAGCATTCCAAGGACGACCATCAAAACTCCCGACCTCACAGGACAAGGATCGCATATGGTAGCACCGCCCAGTCAGAACTGACAATCCATCGGTTCGCCTGGACCCTAGCCTTCCTACCCCGCAGCGAAAGCCCTCCCCGCCCACTTATCATCCTCCACGCAACAAATCCACAAGCTACCCCCTCAACAGCTGAGCACCCCATCCGGCAACCGGATGGGGCGCTCATGTCACAGACCTACCGGCTATCCACGCCAACGGGCTACTGCCCGGGCGAATGGCTCTTGACCAGCGTCCACGCCAGCCATCGTCAGCCACCCGTCCTGCCGCTTGGAATACTGGAAGAACCTCTCGCACTTCAGATCGCCGTCGACGGATACCAGCTGGGCGACTGCGCCAGGTCCGGCGTCGTCAAGCGTCCCGTACTTCCAGGTGCCGGTGAACTTCACCACGGTCGGAGACTTCTCTCCACGACACATGGCGGGGAGCAGACTTGCCTCGCCGAGCGATTACTCGATGAGCCCCACCAGGATTGAACGGGAAGTTACCTTAAGTGCCCAGAATAAACATCTGGGTCCCCGATGCGCATCACGCGCCCGGGGACCCAGATGTCGCAAAATCAGGATCTAGGCGAAGGCGCGGGCATCACTACCATTGCGTAGATCACACCGAGTGCGCTCATCAGCAGGAAGGGCCAAGCACCTGCAAGGAGATAGAGCAGTGGGGGCAGAGCAAACAACACGGCAGCCGCCCCCCGAACATTCCTCCCCCTGGCCGCCCAAAAAGAGACCAGGAAGAGAAAGAACAGTGTGGGGACAGTTATTGTGAGCGAGATAAGCGCCAGCAGCTTGAGGCTATCCAGGGAGTCGGCTCGAGAGAATCCATTGGCGTCATGCCCTCCGGGCGCAAATGCTGAAAGAACGAGCATAAAAACGCACACGGGAGCCACGCACACCGCAAGATATCTCAGCAGCGCCCGACTGAACCA
Source organism: Kitasatospora sp. NPDC088861 (assembly GCF_044750105.1). NCBI lineage: Bacteria > Bacillati > Actinomycetota > Actinomycetes > Kitasatosporales > Streptomycetaceae > Kitasatospora > Kitasatospora sp. NPDC088861. Next base: position 28,273 of record NZ_JBIVJF010000015.1, on the reverse strand, counting down.
CCGGCCGACTCGATTAAATCTGTTAATCAGCACCCTGATACACACCCGCCATTCTGGTAGGTACGGTCCGAAGGTGAGAAGAGGGATGACGCAAACGGAACTGCAAGCAGACCAGGATCTCCCTGAAATTGGCCCATCTCATCCCTGGCAATCACGTGGGGACTCTCTCCTCGACGATACTGAACCACCTCTAGATCGGGATAGTGATCACCTCGTCGAGTAACAGAAACTCCGGACGGCCCAAGATCTATATCCAGGGAATTGTCGGCGCCAAATATCCTCATCTTGCTGTTGATGCCATGAATTCTGGCATGAAGGCCCTTATCGTCCAGCTGCATGAACTTAACTGAACTCTTGTGGCTCCATGACGTGCCCCAGCCACTGTCGCCCTCTTCGATCTCCTTCGCTGGAACTATCTGCGGCGGCACCCAGACATTCCTCGTAGTCGGATGGCGCGACGTACCGCCAATTACCGTATCGTGATGCCCCGCCACAGTTGACGGCATCACGGTAAACGTTGCGCCACCGGTATCGGTATCCCAGAAAACGGTCATGCGCGCGCTATCGGCTGGCGAATTCGACCAAGATCGATTATCACCCAGCAAACTCCCAAAGGCGGCATTCTTCATATGAATGAAGAACCTCGCCATGATGATACCGTTACCACCGCCATTGCTGGGACCCGACTTAGCGAACCTCTGTGAATATGCGGGCGTCGGCCCAAACCCCACCTCGCGAGCAGTGTCGTAGTAGTCGCGGTTGTTCTGTTCAACGATCTTCTGGTAGTTCGGCCCCTCGCTCTCCACCTTGGTGCCCATGTTGGAGCACTTGGCCATCCCACTGGCGCACTCCTCCAGGGCCATGCCGGTGGGGTCGGTCTTGTTGACCGGGTCGTTGTTGCTGTACCCGTAGGCGTCCCACTGCTGCGGGTCGTCGGGCAGGAGCAGCGGGTCCGGGCTGAGGAAGCGGCCGGTGGTGGGCTGGTACTGGCGCGCGCCGAGGTTGGTGAAGCCGGTGGCGTCGTCCTTGAGGCCTCCCACGTAGCCCTTGTCGCCGGCCCAGGCGGTGGTGCTGGAGGTGGTGCCGCGCGGGGCGCCGAAGGGGTCGGTGGGGCGGCGGGTCTCGGCGAGGCTGTCGCGGCCGATGGACAGGGTGTTGGTGCCGTGGTGGTCGGCGAACTGGTAGGTGAGCTTGGTCGGGCTCTCGCGGACCAGGGTGATGCCGCCGGGGATGCTGTAGTAGCGGGTACCGGTGCTGGTCTTGGTACCGGTGTCGTAGGTGAGTTCGTCGCCGCCACCGAGGTTGACGGTGACCTTGCCGGGGTTGCGGCGGATCAGCTGGTTGCCGTCGGCGTCGTAGACGTACGTCGTGACGGCCGAACCCTGAGCGAGTGAGGCGAGCTTGCCCTCGACGTCCCAGGTCAGCGTGGAGGCGTTGGCCGAGTCGGCGGCATTCCAGGTGGAGGTGCCCCACTTGGAATTCCAACCGGGCGCGTAGACGATGAACTTGCCGTCGTCCTGGACGGTCGCGAAGTAGCCGCTGGCGTTACCCGCCCAGGTCTGCGAGGACCAGAGCGGGACGCGCTGCGGGTCATAGACGACGAAGTTGCCGTCGTCCTGCATGGTGGCCCAGGCTCCCGGGTGGTTCTGGGTGTTGGTGGACCAGAGGACCTGGCCGGTGCGCAGCGAGCTGAGCACCAGGTTGCCGTCGTCCTGCATGGCGAGTCGGACGCTGTTGGAGCGCACGCTCTCACCGGACTTGAGGACGGACCCGGCGTTGAGGATCTTGATGCCGTTGGGGTTGTTGATCTTCGTGGTGTTGCCGGCCGCGTCGTACTCGTCGGTGCCCTGGGGGGCGGTGGCCGAGCCGTAGGTGTACGTGCCGCCGGCGAGTGCGTGCGGGCCGCCGGTGCCGCCGCCCGTGCCGGCCGCGGTGGTCGGCGTGTTGCGGGTGCCGGGGGTCGGGAAGGTCTGGTCGACCTTCACGTCCTTGGACTGGTCACCGGCCGGGTTGTGGTCGACGAGCTTGGTGCGGTTGCCGGTCAGGTCGTAGGTGTAGTCCTGCCAGTAGGCGGCGTTGCCGCCCACCGTCGTCTTCGAAGGCGCCGAAGCCCCGCTGGTGGGAGTGGAGTTGGCGCACGCCCCCTGGCCTGCCAGGGACGGGGTGGGCTGGTCGAGCCGCCCGGTGTCGCTCCACGCGGTGGTGAGCCGGCCCAGGTAGTCGTAGGAGAAGCACTGCAGGTCGGTGGCGGCCGGGGTGTTGTTCGGGATGCTCCGGATCGCCGTGATCCGGCCGGCCTGGTTGTAGGCGTAGGTCGTGTTCTGGACCGTGCCGTCGGTGGAGGTCTGCTTGTCGACGTACTGCGTCAGCGGACGCCCGGTGGACACGTCGTAGGTGTTGGTGGCGACGATCTGCCAGCCGAACGGGTTGACGGTGGAGCGGATGTTGCGCCCGTAGGCGTCCCAGTCGGACTGACGGAGGTAGGTGTCGTCGGCCCCGCCCATGTCGTGCAGCAGGCCGTAGATCTCGTAGTTGTAGCCGATCGACTCGTAGGCGAGGTTGCCGACGGCGGCCCGGTACTCGGTGGTCACGGCGCCGGTGATCGGGTCGTAGACGGTCTCGTACTCGTAGGTCGCCTGCCCGGTCTTGCCGATCTCGCTGCCGGGGATCGACACGGTGGACTTGGTCGGCCGGTATGCCGGGTCCAGCTCTGTGACGGCCTTGGTGTAGGCCGCTCCGCCGGCGCCCCCGACGTACCGGGTGGAGCTGGCGGCCTGGCCCTTGGCGACGGTGTCGTAGGTGTAGCCGGTGAGCTGGTTGGCCGGGTTGACCGTGCCGTTGTAGGTGCCGGTCTTGCGGCCGAGCAGGTCGTAGGTGAGCGCCATCGACTGACCGCGCGCGTCCGTGGTGGTGGCCAGGCGGCCCGCACTGTCGTAGGTGCGGATCGAGACGCCGGTGTCCGGGTCGTCGGCCTTCACCTGACGGCCGCGCTGGTCGTAGCCGTAGCTCCAGCTGTTCCCGGCGGCGTCGACTCGCGTCGCGGGCTGGCCGCTCGGGGTGTAGGTGTACGTGGTGACGTCGGCGTCGGCCTGCTTGCCGGTAGCGGACGGCGTCCTGTACTGCCACAGCTGGCTGGTGCGGCCGCGGGCGTCGGAAAGGGTGCTGGTCGCGGTGGCACCGGCCGGCGGCGACACGTCGACCCGGTCGGCGCCCGGGTAGGCGGTGGTCGTGGTGTTCTGCAGCACGCCGAGGGCGATGAACTGTGTGCTCACCGGTCGGCCCATGCCGTCGAAGGCGGTGGAGGTCTGGCCGGGGACCTCGGCGGGGATCGCGTTGAATCGGACCGTGTTCGGACCGGCGGTGTCGTCGTAGTGGGTGTTGAAGGTCCGGTTGGTGCGGCCCTGCGAGTCGTAGAAGGTGTCCGTCAGCAGTCGGCCGTGGTAGGCGGAGATGGCCGGGTTGGTCTGGGTCTGGATGGTCCGGGCCAGGCCGTCCACGATCTGGGTGGAGACCGCGTAGCTCTCGTTGGAGCGCAGCGTCCGGCTGGTGACGGTGGACGGCCGGGCTGTGCCGTCCACCGTGTAGTCGAAGGTGAAGTTGGCTCTCGCGCTGGTCGCCCGGCCCGGGGTCCAGACCGCCTTGAGTCGACCGAGGGAGTCGTACGACTGGGTGACGGTACGGGCGTTGGGGTCGGTGGTGGTGATCGGCAGCGCGCGGGCCGGGTTCAGCGTGGTGGTGGTGTTGCGCTTGGCTCCGGCGTCGGACGCTCCCGCCGGGGCCGGGGTGCCGGTCACGGTCCGGTTGGGCAGCTCGCCCGGGTTCGCCGAGCCGTAAGTCGTGGTCACGGTGGCGCCGTTCGGATTGGCGCTGTCGGTGGCCGTCACGTCGGTGGCGGTGGTGGCGCGGCCGTAGACGTCGTAGGCGGAGGTGCCGGTGGTCACGAACTGAGCTGCGCCGGAAGCGTCGTAGCGGTCCAGCACCTGCGCACCGGTCGGTTCCCCCTTGGCTCCCGCCGCGCCGAACGCCGCACCGTCGTACAGGGTGCGGGCGCCGGAGACGGTGTTCGCTGCGGTCGGCGTCGCCGTGCAGGCGTTCGCTCCGGAGACGGTCAGCGCCTCGGACACCAGCCCGGTCATGCTCGGATTCGCGCCGGTGGCGTAGGAGTTGCGGACACAGACGTCGGGTGTGCCGTCGGCGGTGCTGAGGCTGGTCTTGATCCGGTTGCCGTTCGCCGGGTCACTGGCGGTCACCGTCGAGGTGGCCCGGGTTCCGGTGGTGGTCCGGCTGGTCGAGGTGCTGGTCGAGGTGGTGGCCGCGTACCGGGCGACGAGGTCCGGCAGACCGGGCCGCTTGTGGGTCGCGGTGGTCACCGGGCCACTGCTGGTGTTCACGGTGGACGCCTCGGGTGCGGCCGCGTCGGCATCGACGTAGACGTCGCTCTCCAGCACCCGGCCGGACAGCCAGTCGTCGTCGCGGCGGGCGCCGCTCGTCGGCCCGGACACCGTCGCCGACCGGGCCGATCCGTCCGCCTTCAGGTCACCGTCCATTCCCTGGTGGTAGCTGGTCGACGTCTTGGACTTCGCGCCGTCCTTGCCCGAGCCGGTCACGGCGGTCACCTTGGCGTAGCCGCGGAACTGGTCCCAGGTGCGGGACTTGTCGTCCACCAGGGCGCCGTCGTTGCGGTGCCAGGCGGCCGGCCCGTACTCGTAGGCGGTGACCTTGGTGACCGAGCCGGCGACGAGGTTGGAGTTCGGGTCGACGGTCACCGAGGCGACCGGGTAGCGCAGGAACCAGTCGTCCACCATCGCGGCCACACCCGTGTCGTACCACTTCACGTTGTAGCAGCTCATGGTGTTGCCGTCCGCCGAGGACGGCATCTTGCCCGTGGTGCGCATGCACGATTCGCGGTTGTAGTCCACCGCGATCGTGCCGCCGGTCTCAAGGGTGATCACCTCGATCCGCGGCCGATAGTAGCGGGGGCGGGCCGGGACGAGGCCGTCCACCCGGTTGGGCAGCATCAGGTCCGCGAAGGTGACCTCCGGCAAGGCCTGGTCGGTCTGCCCGTTGAAGGTGTCCTTGCCGATCCGCTTGACCGCCTGGAGCCACGGGATCTGCGTGTTCTCATCGGAGTTGGCCGGTTTCTTGAACGTGTGCGTGAGCTCGTAGCGGTCCACCGGGCGGTACGAGCCGCCGGAGCGGATCGAGGTGGTGACGGCGTTCAGCCACCTGGTCGACCAGTAGGTCGGCCCGTAGCTGGAGCAGGTGCCCTGCTCGGCGCACTGCTTGTCGAGCGGCACGTCCGGCCAGTTGGCCGCGTTGGCCGAGGTCCGCTGCGCGGGGTCGCAGGCCGCCGCGCCCGAGACGCAGCGCTCGTCCGTCTCGAAGTCGATCTTCGCGGCGGGCTGGTGCGCGCCGTTCGCACCGAGCTGGTCGGAGAGCAGCTGCCCGTAGCCGATCGAGGCGAGCGTGCCGCCGCGGGTGTACGAGGAGTTCACACCACTGCCGCGGTTCTGGCCGCCACCGCGGGCGTACCAGTTGGCCTCCGGCGCGTAGGTGTAGGTGGTCAGGTTGTTGTGGGCGTCGACGACGTAGTCGAGGTTCCAGCGCCATGCCGTCTGGCACCACGATCCCTTGCCCTTGGCAGCGTCATAGCACGGGTCACCCGCGTTCGGCGAGTACACCGGCACCGTCCAGGCCGACTTGCTCTCCGGGCCGGTGCTGGTCGGCGCACCGGACGCGGAGGGCAGGTGGTTGAGGCCGAAGTAGTAGACCGTGCCGGAGCTGTCGGTGACCTTGAGGTACGACCCGTTCCAGGTGCCGTTGTCGGCGCCGGTGAGGAACTCGACCTTGGTCCCGTCGTCGTTCCTCAACCGCCAGGTGCACGTGGACTGCTCGGACTTGGCGTCACCGGACGCGCAGGGGTCGTTGGGCACGAGTTCGCCCGAGTGGCCGCCCAACGACAGGGTCAGGTTCGCCCCGCCCCAGCACTGGTCGCCGGATCCGGCAATCCCGGCCTTGTCGCACGCCTTGTAGGAGCGCTCGACGAAGCCCGAGCTGAAGTCCCAGCCGTCACCGATCCAGGACGCCTGGGAGTTGGTCGACGAGGTCCTCCCGTCGACCGCCGCCGAGTCGTATCCCAGTGCCACCTGGGGCGCCGTGCCGCCGAGCGACGGCGGGGACTGGACCGGGTAGCTGTACGTGAACGAGCCCGACGAGCTGCCGGCCGTCCACGCCTGGCTCGGGGAGAGCGAGGTCGCGCTGTAGGTGCCGAGGCCGCTGGACGGGGTACCCTCGGCCGCCAGCACCATCCGCGCCGGGGCTGCGGGCACAGGGCCGGAGGACGGCGCCTGGTCCCCGGACTTCGACTCGGCTCGCTGTCCCTTCGTCAGAGCGGCTTCGACGGCGGGCAGGTCGATGTCGGCGACGAGCTTCTTCGCCTCCGCGTCGTAGTGCGAGGGCACCGGCGTGCGCGCCAGGCAGCCGGCCACCTCGGGCGTGGTCAGCGAACACGCGGGCAGCGACACCAGCTGTGCCCGCTCGGCGAAGCCACCACCGAATCCGGCACCGGACAGGTCCAGACCCAGCCGCACCTTCGTCGCGTCCGTCTGCTCGGCGCGCTCCAGCGTGACCAGGGCTCCCTGCACACCGGCGGCACCGGTGGCCTTCGCGTCGGCGACACTCACCTTGACCGGCGGGTTGGCCGGACCGGCGTCCGCGCCCGGCGCAGCACCCGAGGCCTTCGACGCGGTATCCGGCGCGACGGGCGCCAGCCACACCGGCAGTTCACCGGCCCGCTTCGAGGCGCCGGCCGCCGGCTCCCACACCTCGGCGCCGTCCGGACCCTTGCGAACGGCCTTCGCACCGGGCGCCGGCGCGGGATCCAGCAGGGCGACGGCCGAGCCCGAGGCACTCTTCGGAGCGCCCTTCGGCGGCACCCAGTCCGGTGAGCCCTTCTTCGCCGACACCGACTTCGGCTGCTCTGGTGAGCCCGGTACGGAAGCCGTCTTCGGCAGCGGAGTACCCGGCGGCGACCAGATCTTGTCCTTGTCCGCCACCGGCGCAGCCAACGCCGGGACGACAGGTGACACAAGAGCACTCAGCACGGTCAAAGCGCTCACAAAAGCGACACGAGAGCTTCGACGCCGCCCTGGTGGCGGCGCTCCCCTCCCCGCCGACCACGGCAAACGGACACGACGAACAGACACCGTTACCCCCCATAGGTAGCCACGCCTCAGCTAGGGCGTGGACAGACGACTGTGGCGGACAGTAGGGGGTAATGCGGCCCCGGGTCGAGGAGTCGACCGATCAAGACGTGTGGTGATTCATGTCACAGGGGAACCAAAGCGGTTCGCCCACCCCCAAACCAGACAGTCGAACACCTAAATGAGTTGACCATCAGTTTGCCATTGCGCGATCTTGCTGGCGCCCCCTGCCCGCGCCTTTACCCATCGGCCAGGGGGCGGACCCGATTGTCGTACCGAGGGGGGAACCTCACCACATGCCCGCTGCTCCGCCCGGCGCCCGCTCCTGCACACGCCTTCGTCCACGGACCCCGTCCGCGCGCGCATCCGCCGCGGCCGTGGGCCTCGTCCTGGCCCTGACCTCGGTGGCACCCGTCGCGTTCGCCGCCCCGGTGCCCACCACGCCCACCACCACACCCGGAACGCTTCCCCCGGACGTGCTGACGGCCATGGCCGCCGCAGACGCCAGGCAGACCAAGGAGAAGCCTCCGGCTGCGGCCGCCGACCGGGCGATCGCCCAGGCCAAGTCCACCGGCAAGCCCGTCCCCGTACCCGAACTGACGGACGAGTACAGCGAAACGGTCGCCACTCCCGCGGGCCACCTCTCCCGTTCCCAGCACGCCGACCAGCAACGCGTCAGGCGGCAGGACGGCGTCTGGGCCGCGCTGGACGCCAAGCTCGTCGCCGACCCGGCGGGCGGCTACCGCCCTCGGACCGCCTCCTCCGGAGTCCACCTGTCCGGTGGCGGCAGCGGCCCCCTCGGCACGCTGACCAGCCCGGACGGCGAGAAGCTCGTCATCGACTCGCCGTTCCCGCTGACCAAGCCGGCCCTCGACGACGACGGCGACGGCCTGGTCTACCCCGACGTCGCCCCCGGCATCGACCTGAAGGCCACCGCCGACAAGTTCGGCGGCCTCAGCACCGTCCTGATCGTCAAGACCGCCGAAGCCGCCAACAACCCGCAGCTGAAGAAGATCCGCTTCGGTACCACCGGTCAGGGCGTCACCGTCAAGGACGACGGGTCCAACAACCTCACCGCCACCGGCAAGGACGGCAAGGTCCGCTGGCACGCCCCAGCCCCTCGGATGTGGGACAGCTCAGGCGGCGCGGCCGGCACCGTCCCCGCAGCCACTGCCGGCAAGGCCGCCGCGGCCGCGCAGGCCGCCCCGGCCGACGGCGACGGCGCGGCCCAGGCCGGTGTTCCCGCCAAGTCGGACAAGCCCAGTAGCGCGGACGGGCCCGGCACGGGCGCCAGGGTCGCGACCATGCCCACCACGGCCTCCGGCGACGCCGTCGAGCTGACCACCGACGCCTCGGTGCTCGGCAAGGGTCAGGGCCCCTGGTTCATCGATCCCGGGTGGATCTACGACTCCCGCAGCGGCAACGCCTGGACCTGGACCCAGCAGGCGTACCCGAAGACGCCCCGCTACGGGCAGACCACCGCCTCCGACGGCCAGTACGCCCGTCCCGGCGTCGGGTACCAGGGATACCAGGTCGACAAGGGAATCGAGCGGTCCTACTTCCAGATCGACACCCGCGGATTCGGCGGCACGGTCATCAACAAGGCCACCATGTCGGTCTGGGAGTACGAGTCCTCGGACTTCTCCTGCACCAACACCTATCCGGTGGACCTCTACTTCACCGGGCCGATCGACAACCAGACCACCTGGAACAACCCGCCCGCCGTGGTGGGCGGCCGACTCGGCCGCGCCGACGTCGCCGGCTCCGGCGGCAGCGGCTGCTACGACAACCGCGAGTTCCAGTACGACGTCACCTCCGTCTACCGGGAACGCGCCGCCACCCACGACAACCTGACCTTCGGCGTGTTCGCCGGCGACGAGTCCAACAAGATGGCCTTCAAGCGCCTGACGTACAACCCGGTGGTGGTCGTCGAGTACGACCGCGCACCGGACACCCCGACCAACACCTACGTCTGGCCGCCGCCGGGCACGGCGTCGCCGTGGGCCGAGAACCAGGGCTGCGACGGTTCCTCGGTCGGCTGGCTCGGCGCGGGCAGCAACTTCAACGGCGCGGTGTCCCTGAACGCCACCGTGCACAGCCCGGTCCAGAACTCGCTCTACTCGTGGTCGAAGATCTGGGACTACAACCTCCCGGGCGCGCCCGAGGTCGACTCCGGGAAATCGGGTCTGGTCGGCAACGGAGGCAACGCCGCCTTCCAGGTGCGCTCCGACGTGATCAAGGACGGGCACGTCTACGGCTGGGGCTCCTTCGCCACCGACGACTTCACCTCGTCGGGATACGCCCCCGCATGCCGCTTCGGGGTCGACCTGACTCCCCCGAGCCTGTCCGTCCCCGACGTCTACACCGCTCTTCCCGAGAGCTCGCTCGCCGACCACTTCCCGCCGTCCGGCAACGGACAGGTGACCAGGAAGAAGGCCTGGGAGTGGGGCATCGTCCCCTTCACCGCCGCCGACACCGCCCCCAACGGCGGCACGCCGTCGGGTGTCACGTGCGCCCGGTGGTCCTGGGACCCGCAGCTCTCCGGCGCCCAGTGGCAGTGCGGATCCGCCCTCCCGCAGGGCGGCGTCAGCGTCCTGCCGGGCCGCTGGGGCACCAACATCGTGTACCTCCAGGTGATGGACAACGCCCGCAACGTCTCGCCGGTGGCCCAGTACGCGTTCTACGTCCCGTGGAACCCGGACGGCCCGCCGCCGGTCTTCGGCGACGTCACCGGTGACGGTGCGCCCGACATCGTCACCCCCGACCAGTCGGGCGACCTGCGCGCCTACGCCGTGGCCGGCAACCCGCTCGCCAAGAGCCCTGCCGTCTCCCTCGTCGCCAAGCGCGACGACTCACCCACCGGACGGGGCTGGGCCGACATCCAGTTCGCCCACCGCGGCACGCTGACCGGCGGCAACAACATCGACGACATCGTCGCCCACGCCCCCGGTGACAAGGACCTCTACCTCTACGGGAATCCGGGCAACACCGGCTACTACGGCCGGGTCGACGCGAGGTCGGTCCTCCCGAAGCCGAAGTGCGTCACGACGGCCAGCGAGGACTGCTCCTGGCTCACCGCCACCGGATACAACGCCACCGACTGGTCCAACACCCTCCGCGTGGCCGCACTCGGCGACCCGGCGAACACGGACCTCGACTACAAGCTGCAGTTCAAGAACAAGAGCGGCCTGCTCACCGTCGAGAGCACCGCCAACGGCGCCGACGCCGCCCTCTGGTACTACCCCGCGACCAGGCTCCAGACCCTCGGCAAGCCCGTCCGGCTCGCCGCCTCCGGGTGGAAGGACAAGGAGCTCATCGCCCCCGGCGACTGGGCCAAGCAGGGCCACCCAGGCCTGTGGGCCCGGAACCTGGAGGCAGCCGCAGACGGCGGCAAGGGCACTCTGCTCGCCTACACCTTCACCACCGGGACAGTGGTGTCCACCGACCGCAACGGCAGGCCCGTACTGGACAGCAGCGGGAACACCGCCACCGTCCCGACGCTGACCCAGATCTCCAGCCCGGTCACGATCGGCTCCGTCTCCCCGGACACCTGGCCGACGCTCGGCTCGGACGGGGACCTCACCGGCAACGGCGCGGCCGGTCTCTGGGGCAAGCGCGGCAACGGCCAGATCGACATCTGGTGGGGCGCGCCCACCAACCCCGGCAGCCCCAACGCCGCCTTCACCTGGCAGGCCGGACCGACCCAGGCCGCGGACACCTCCGTGAACCCGCTCTGGTGGGCACTCGACGGCACCTCCGCCGTCGACAGCAACGCCGCCAACGCGCTCTACCCGAGCACGTTCGCCCGCACCACCGACCACAACGGCGCCGCGGGCAAGGCGACCGTCCTCGACGGCAACACCCTCTACCGCAGCACCAACCAGGCCAACATCGACACCGGCCAGAGCTACACCGTCGCCGCCTGGGTCAAGGTCAACAACACCAACGGTTACCAGACCGCCGTCTCCCTGACCGGCAACGAGCGCAGTCCGTTCTACCTGCAGTACTCGGCGACGTACGGCAAGTGGGCCTTCAACCTGCCCTCGTCGGACCAGCTCCGCCCCACCACGTACTACGCGGCCGTCGACTCCGAGCAACCCCAGATCGGCGTCTGGACCCACCTCGCCGGGACGTTCAACTCGGACACCCAGACCGCGACGCTGTACGTCAACGGCCGAGCGGCCGGAAGCGCGAAGGTCCCTGCGGGCTGGAAGGCCAACGGCAGTCTGAACATCGGCGGGGAGACCACCGCCCGGTACCCCGGGCCTGACGGCCGCGTGAACGGCGCGGTCAGCGACGTCCGGATCTACCCGTACGCGTTCACCGACCAGCAGGCCAACTCGCTCGCCACGGCCGGCTCCAGCGTCCAGATCCAGAGCGCCTACAACCCCGGCAGGTGCATCGACAGTTGGGGCGGTTCCGTCGGCACGGCGGTCGCCTTCTACAACTGCTACAACGGCAACGCCCAGCACTTCACCCTGACCACCGACAACAAGTTCAAGGTCTCCGGCACCGACCGGTGCATCACCACCAACGACAAGCCGGCCGGCAACGGCACCAAGGTGTCCTTCCAGACCTGCGCCGCCGATGACGCGCAGACCTGGGTCCGTCGCTACGACGGCACGCTCTACAACCCGATCTCCGACAAGTGCCTCGAACTGCCCGGTTGGGCCGACGCGAACGGCACCGCGCTCGGGGTCTGGTCCTGCACCGCCAATGCCAACCAGCGTTGGCTGGTGCGCGCCCAGGCGTCCTGACCGCCAGGCCCACGGTCTGAACTGACCCGGGCACCGAACCGCTCCGGCCTCCCCGAGTCCTGCTCGGGGAGGCCGCGGCCGTGTCGGCGCCGGCGGCCGGACCCGAGGGGGCCCGCTATACACCTGTGTGTATACATGGCCTGTATAGTCCCGGAGCATGTCACTCGGACAGCTGTTCCTCGGCCTGCTGGAGACCCAGCCCCGCCACGGATACGACATCAAACGCCTCCATGACGAGCACTTCGGGCGCGACCGCGGCCTGCACTACGGGCAGGTGTACGCGACGCTCTCCCGGCTGCTGAAGAACGGGCTGGTGGTGGTCGACGGCGTCGAGGCCGGCGACGGCCCGGAGCGCAAGCGGTACGCGATCACCGACGCCGGGGTCACCGACCTCGCCAACTGGCTCGCGCACCCGGAGAGCCCGCAGCCGTACCTGCAGAGCACGCTCTACCAGAAGGTCGTGCTCGCCCTCCTGACCGGCCGCTCCGGCGCCGACGTCCTGGACGCGCAGCGGGCCGAACACCTCAAGGAGATGCGGGAGCTGACCCGCCGCAAGCTCACCGGCGACCTCACCGACCAGCTGATCTGCGACCACGCCCTGTTCCACCTGGAAGCCGACCTGCGCTGGCTGGAGCTCACCGCCGCCCGCCTGGACGAACTCGCCGCCCGCATCACGGAGTCCCAGCGTTGACCATGTCCGAACCCCTGCTCGCCGCCCACGACCTGCACAAGAACTTCGGGCTCACCCCGGCGCTCGGCGGGGCCTCGCTCACCGTCGCGGCCGGCGAACTCGTCGCCGTGATGGGCCCGTCGGGCTCCGGCAAGTCCACCCTGCTGCACTGCCTCGCCGGGATCACCCGACCCGACAGCGGCCGCCTCCGCTACCGGGATCGCGACCTCACCGCCTGTTCCGACGCCGAGCTGAGCGCCCTGCGGCGCACCGAGTTCGGCTTCCTGTTCCAGTTCGGCCAGCTCGTCCCGGAACTCTCCTGCCTGGAGAACGTCGCGCTCCCGCTGCGCCTCAACGGACTGCGCCGCCGGGCCGCCGAGGCCCGGGCCCGCGAATGGCTGGAGCGCCTGGAGGTCGACGACGTGGCCGCCAAGCGCCCCGGCGAGGTCTCCGGCGGCCAGGGGCAGCGGGTCGGCGCCGCCCGGGCCCTGATCACCGGGCCCAAGGCGGTCTTCGCCGACGAGCCGACCGGCGCGCTCGACTCCCTCAACGGCGAGCGGGTGATGAAGCTGCTCACCCAGGCCGCCCGGGAGAGCGGCGCCGCCGTCGTCCTGGTCACCCACGAGGTCAGGGTCGCCGCCTACGCCGACCGCGAGATCGTCGTCCGCGACGGCCGCACCCGCGACCTGGCGGGCGCGATATGAGCAGCACCGGCGTGAGCGGCCCCGGCGTGAGCAGCCCCGACACCAGTAGCCCCAGCGTGAGCAGCCCCGCCACGAGCGACCCCGCCGCCGACCGGGTGCGCTCGCCGTTCCTGGACCAGCTCGGCCTCGGCGTGCGCCTGGCCCTCACCAACGGACGGGACGGCTGGGGGCGCCTGCTGCTCACCGCCTGCGGCGTCGGCCTGGGGGTGGCACTGCTGCTGTTCACCGCCTCCTTCCCCGGCATCGTCCAGCACCGCAACGAGCGCCTGTACGTGCAGAACGACACCTTCCGCGACGAGGACCTGCCCACGCCCGGCGACCGGACGGTCCTCATCGCCACCGCCGACACCACCTTCCGGGGCACCGCGATCCGCGGACGGGTCGTCCAGCCCGAGGGCCCGGACGCGGCGCTCCCGCCCGGAGTGGCCGCGTACCCGCCGCCGGGGCGGATGGTCGTCTCGCCCGCCCTGGCCGAGCTCCTGAAGGACCCGGCCAACCAGCTGCTGCGCGACCGCCTCCCCTACCCGGTGGTCGGCGGCATCGGCCCGGACGGCCTGCTCGGCCCCGGCCAGGCCGGCTACCTGCTCGGCAGCGACCGGCTCTCGCGGGACGCCGGAGCCGCCCGCATCACCTCGTACGGCCACTTCTCGCCGCCCAAGCCGATGGACCCCCGGCTGATCCTGCTCAACGCGGTCGGCCTGACCGTGATGCTCGCCCCGGTCGGCGTCTTCCTCGCCGCCGCCGCCCGCTTCGGCGGCGAACGGCGCGACCGCAGGCTCGCCGCGCTGCGCCTGGTCGGCGCGGACCGCCGGATGACCGCCCGGCTCGCCGCCGGGGAGTCCCTGGTCGGCGCGGTGCTGGGCCTGGTCGCGGGCGCGGCGCTGTTCCTGCTCGGCCGGCGGCTGACCGGCCACCTGCGGCTCGCGGGCTTCAGCTTCTACCCCGAGGACATCGCGCCGCACCCCGCCATCGCCGCCGCGATCGCCGTGGTCGTGCCGCTCCTCGGCGTCGGCGTGACCCTGCTCGCGATGCGCCGGGTCACCGTCGACCCGCTCGGCGTGGTCCGCCGCTCCGGCCCCGGCCGGCGCCGGATCGGATGGCGGCTGGCGCTGCCGCTGGCCGGCCTCGCCCTGACGGCGCTCGCGCTGGCACTGCCCACGCAGTACAACCCGTCCGGGATGGGGCGCACCGCCGTCTTCAACTCCGTTCAGGACACCCGTGGTTCGCTTCTGGTCGCGTTCGGCGTGCTGCTGATGCTGGTGGGCGTCTGCACCCTGCTGCCCTGGCTGGTGGAGGCCGCCACCCGGCGCTCCGGCGGCGGCGTGTCCTGGCAACTCGCCATCCGAAGGCTCCAGTTGAGCTCGGGCCCCGCCTCGGCCGCGGTCAGCGGCGTGGTCGTCGCCGTCGCCGGGGCGATCGCCCTGCAGACGCTCTTCCTCGGTGTCAGCGCGAGCTACGAGGACCGCCCCGGCCCCCGCGCCGCGGTCGGGCCGTACCAGCAGTCGGTGTCCTTCCCCGGCGGCGGCCCGCAGGCCGACCGGCTCGCCGACTCGCTGGCGCACTCCCCCGGGGTGCGGGCCACCGCCGCCTACACCGAGTTCGCCCTGGAGACCCCCACCGCCAAGCTCTGGGACCTGCCCGCCGTCCGAATCGCCGGCTGCGCCGTGCTGCGCGGCTTCGCCACCCTGCCCGACTGCAAGGACGGTGACGCCTTCGTCGTCCAGGGCCGGACCACCCGACCGGACGCCGGAACGAACACCGGCACGAGCGGCGGTACGGACGTCGGCACGGACGTCGGCGCGAGTGCCGGCACGAACACCGGCACGGACGCCGCCGCCGCAACCAAGCCCGGCACGACCGTCCACGCCGCCTTCTTCCGCGGTGACGGCGAGCCGCCGTCCTGGCCGCTGCCCGCCGTGACGGCCACCGTCGAGCCCGTCGAGGGCGCCGACCCCAACGGGCGGCTCGGCTCCGGCCTGCTGCTTCTCACCCCGGGCGCCGCCCCGGCCGCCGCACTGCGCGGCCAGCCCGCGACCGTCCTGGTCGCGATGGCCCCCGGGCTGCCGGACCCGAAGGAGCAACTCACCACCGACGTCATGGCGATCGACCCGCAGGGCCTCGCCGGGTCCCCGCTCGACCGCGCCGTCGACCCGACCTACCTCGCCGTCAAACGCCTGCTCACCGCCGGCTCCGCCGTCACCCTGCTGCTGGTCGCCCTCAGCCTGCTGGTCGGCCAGCTGGAGCGCTTCCGGGAGCAGCGCCGCATCCTCGGCGTGCTGAGCGCCGTCGGCACCCGCCGCCGGATCCTGGGCCTGTCGGTGCTGTGGCAGACCCTCGTCCCGATGGCCCTGGGCATGCTGCTGGCCACCGTCGGCGGCCTGCTGATGGGAGCCGTCCTCCAGTACACGGCGGGCCTGCCCTTCGCCCTCGACTGGGGCTCCATGCTGGCCATGTCCGCGATCGCCGCCGGTGCCGTCCTTCTCACGACCGCGCTCGGCCTGCCGCAGCTCCTGCGCCTGATGCGGCCGGCCGAACTGCGCTACGAGTAGCACCGGCCGCCGGGGGCCGTCCCGCCGAGCGACGGCGCCGGCCCCCGGTGCCGGTGCCGGTCACAGGTCGTCGAGGGGCTCGTCCAGGACGCCCTCCCGGGCGATGATGTAGCCGAGGTGGCCGCGGCTGCGGCTGCCGAGGAGTTCGCTGGCCTTCTGGATGTGGCTGGAGACCGTACGGGTGCTCATGCCGAGGCGGGAGGCGATGGCCTCGTCGGTGTAGCCGTTGACCATCAGGCGCAGGACGTTCTGGCGGGTGCGGTCGGTGAGCAGCTGGGGGCGGTGCCGGCCCTCCAGGTAGGTGACCGGCTCGGCGCGTTCCCACATCAACTCGTAGATCTTGAGCAGGTACTCGACCAGCGGTGGGAACTGGATGAGCATCGCGGCGGCCTCGCGGTCGGCCGCGGCCGGGACGAAGGCCGTGGAGCGGTCGCAGATGATCACCCGGTCGAACACCTCGTTCAGGGTGCGTATCCGGGCGCCCTGGGCCGTGACCTGCTCGATGTAGGCGAGCGTCGGGCCGTGCGAGCGCACGGTGTGCTGGTAGAGGGTGCGCTGGCGCACGCCGCGCCCGGCGAGGGCGAGGTCGCGCGGGAGGGCGTCCGCGAGGTGCTCGGGACTGCGGCCGCCGCCGGGCTGGGCCGTGCGCAGTTCCTCGGTGCAGGCGGCGACGGCCTTCTCCAGCGCGGGGTTGATCTCCTCGCCCGTCAGGAGGCGGACCGGCAGCTGGGCCCGGCGCATGACGTCCTGGTAGGCGCGGTCGGCGGCGGTGAAGGCGGTGCGCAGCTCGGCGAGCCGCTCCTGGTGGCCCAGCACGGCGAGTTCGATCGGCCGGGTCAGGCCGGTGGCCGCGATGTCGGGCGGGACGGGGGTCAGCCGCTCGCCGGAGCCGGGTACGGAGCGCAGCAGGCCCATCGCGAGCAGGCACTCGGGGGCGTCTCCGGTGGCGCAGCCCTCGGCCAGCGCCACCCGGTAGAACTCGATCCCCCGGTCACAGAGCTGCGGTGTCCCCATTCCCGCGCTGTTGTCCTGGGATAGGCACATCTGGGCATCCTTCCGGCTTCGGCATTGCGGTTTCACGAATGCCCGTACCGGCCACCGCAAGGCATCTGAAATGGCAGGATGGAAATCACCTGTCGTTCGGAAGCCGTCCCCCCGGGCTCTGACTGCCGTGAGTGTACGCCCAAGTGGCGCGGAAATCAGCGGTCGACGGCGAAGCCGAGCGCGCCCGGAGGCGGGGGAGCCGACCGCGGCAGTGGCGGACCCGAGCGCACCCGGCCGCGGTGACAGGCGGACGGCCGCCGTCTCGTGACTGTCGCCCCGTCAGGGCGGCCGGGGCGGACGGCCGGCGGACGAACGGCCGACAGACGGAGGGCACCCCTTGTTGCGAGCTGATCCCGGCCCGGCGGTCCCGCCCGTGGACCTGGCCGAGCTGGTGGACCAGCGGCTGGTACGGCAGTTGGCGGAGGCCGCCGCCGAGCAGGTCGGCTCCGGCGCGATCCGGCTGCTGGGCGACGGCGGGCTGTTCCAGACGCTCGCCAAGCAGCTGATCGAGCACGCCCTGGAGCTCGAACTCCAGGAGCACCTGCGTGGGGCCGAACCCGGCGCCAACGTCCGCAACGGCGCCCGGGCCAGACGGCTGCTCACCGAGGTCGGCCCGGTCGAGGTGCGGGTGCCCCGGGACCGCCAGGGCAGCTTCACCCCCCGGGCCGTCCGCCCCCGGGCCCGCCGGCTGCCCGGCCTCGACCGGCTGGTCATCTCGCTCACCGCGCGCGGCCTCAGCTCCGGCGAGCTGGTGGCGCACCTGGCCGAGGTGTACGGCGTGGAGCTCAGCCGGGAGACCGTCTCCGCCATCACCGACCAGGTGCTCGACGAACTCGACGAGCGGCGCCGGTGCCCGCTCGACCCCGTCTACCCGGTGGTCTTCCTCGACGCGGTGCGCAGCGGCCGCTCGGGCGGCCCGCTGGTGCACCTGGCGCTCGGGATCTCCGCCGACGGCGGGCGCGAGGTCCTGGGCCTGTGGCCGGCCACGGACGGGGAGCACTGGCCGCAGGTGCTGGCCGAGCTCACCGAGCGCGGGGTGCGCGAGGTCTGGGTGCTGGTCGGCGACACCGGCGGGGGCCTGGCCGAGGCGGTGGCGGCGCGGTGGCCGCGCACCCTGGTGCACGGCTCGATGGCCCACCTGCTGCCCGCCGCGCTGCGGCACGCGCCCGGCGAGGACTGGGGTGCGCTCGCACGGACGCTGCGCGAGATCTGTGCCGCGCCCACCGAGCGGGCGGCGATGGCGCGGCTGTCCCGGGCCGAGCGGGAGTGGGGTCCGGGCCACCGCGAGGTGTTCCGGGTGTGGCGGTCGGCCTGGCCGCTGCTCGCCGCCGGCTTCCGCTTCGGCCCCGAGGCGCGGCGCCTGCTCGCGGGCGGGGGCGCGCTGGAGCGGCTGCACGCCCGGCTGCGCCGGATCGAGCAGGCCTCGGGCCGGGTGCAGGACGAGCGGGCCGCGCTCAAGCGCGCCTACCTGGCGACGATCGCCCTGGAGTCACCCGCCTCGGCGGGGCGGACGTGGACCGGTGACTGGCCCGCCGTCCGCGAGGAACTGCGCCGGGGCTCCCACTTCTGACGCTCCGTGAACCCTTGTCCTGACGCTCCGTAACCCCCGCCCCCGCGGCGGCTTCGGCGGCTTCCGGGGGCCGGGGCCGCCCTCGCCGACGCGCCGGGGGCGCGGTTGACCGAAACCCTCGCCAGTGACCTGTTCCCACCACTGATCTGACAGTGCCAGGCACTCTTTGGATCAGATCTGTCTGTTTTTGACATGATCTGTTCGAGCTTCCGGTTCCCGCAATGCGTGTTCCCGATCATGGCCAGAGCTTCCACCCCCGTTTGAGCCTCGGCAGGATGAATTTCCGAGCGAAGAGGGCCGACCGCCCCCTCGGAAAAAGGAATTAACGATGAAGAATCTTGCCGTTCGCATTCACCATATGCTCGGGATTCTCGCCGTTCTGCTGGTCGCCGGACTGGGCGTCCAGAGCAGCGCCGACCCGTACTCACCCCTGGCCGCCGCCACCCCCGTCTCGGCGCCCAACGCCGACTCCGGCTGGGGTCCGTGAGCCGCGCTCCGGCGTAATTCCCCCCTCCCCGAAATTTCTCCGAACAAAGAGGAAACCGACGATGGCGAACCCGTTCGAGGACCCCGACGCCAGCTACCTCGTCCTGGTGAACGACGAGGGCCAGCACTCGCTGTGGCCGGTCTTCAGCCCGGTGCCCGACGGCTGGCAGCAGGTCTTCGGCGCCGCCGGCCGGCAGGACTGCCTCGACTACGTCGAACAGCACTGGCAGGACCTGCGGCCGAAGAGCCTGCTCGCCCAGCAGTCCGGCCACTGACCGCGACAGCCCAGCGCTGAAGCCGCACCACCAAAACCACCAGAACCGCGCCACCACGCCACCGCACCGCCGCTCCATCGACCGCCCGGGCCGACCGCCCCGAAGGTCGCCGAGCAAGCCGTTCCCGCCACCGCGGGGGCCAGCCGCACGAGGGAGAGAGTCACATGTCCGGGGTCCAGCAGACGCACAGAGCCGACCGGCGGCCGACCCTGACCGCGCTGGTCGACGCCCAGACGTCCCGCACCCCGCAGGCCCCCGCCCTGTACGCCGAGGGCACCACCCTCACGTACGCCGAGCTGGACGCCCGCGCCAACCGGCTGGCCCGGGTGCTCACGGCCCGCGGCCTGGGCACCGAGGACATCGTCGCGCTCGCCCTGCCGAAGTCCCCCGAGGCCGTCGCCGCGATCCTCGCCGTGGCCAAGACCGGCGCCGCCTGGCTGCCTGCCGACCCGGCCTACCCCGCCGAGCGGCTGCGCCACATGCTGACCGACTCCCGCGCCGCCCTGGTGCTCACCACCGCCGAGGCCGCCGCCCAGCTGCCCGAGACCGGCGCCCCCCGGCTGCTGCTCGACTCCCCCGGGCACCTCGCCGAGCTGGCCACCCGGCCCGGCACCCCCTTCACCGCCGCCGAGCGGGTACGGCCGCTGAGCGCCGGGAACACCGCGTACGTGATCTACACCTCCGGCTCCACCGGAGTGCCCAAGGGCGTGGCCGTCACCCACACCGGGCTGCCCAGCATGATCGACACGCAGGTCGCCGCCACCGGGGTCGGCCCCGGCAGCCGGGTGCTCCAGGCCGCCTCGCTCAGCTTCGACGTCTCCGTCTCCGACCTGGCCGTGGCGCTCTCCACCGGCGCCGCCCTGGTGCTCCCCCGCGAGCAGAGCCAGCTGGTCGGCGAGCCGCTGGCCGCGCTGATCGAGCAGTACGGCGTCACCCACGCCGACATCGCCACCGCGATGGCGGCCACCCTGCCGGACGTGCCACTGCCCTCCCTGCGCACCCTGATCGGCGGCGGCGAGGCCATCCCGCGCGAACTGGCCGCCCGCTGCGGCCGCGACCGCCTGATGCTCAACAGCTACGGGCCGACCGAGACCACCGTCATCGTCACCATGAGCGAGCCGCTCACCGGCGAGGAGCAGCCCCCGATCGGCCACCCCTGCCAGGACGTGCGCATCCACGTACTGGACGAGCGGCTGCGCCCGGTCGAGCCGGGCACCGTGGGCGAGCTGTACGTCTCCGGCCCGCACCTGGCCCGGGGCTACCTCGGGCGCCCCGGCCTGACCGCCGAGCGCTTCGTCTCCTGCCCCTTCGGCGAGCCCGGCGACCGGATGTACCGCACCGGCGACCTCGGCAGCCACCGGCCGGACGGACAGCTGGACTTCGTCGGCCGGGCCGACGACCAGGTGAAGATCCGCGGCTTCCGGGTGGAGCTCGGCGAGGTCGAGCAGGCCCTCTCCGCCCACCCCGAGGTGCGCCAGGCCGTGGTGCTGGTCCGCGAGGACCGCCCGGGCGAGCGCCGCCTGGTCGGCTACACCGTCGGCGCCGCCGACCCGGCCGAGCTGCGCGCGTACTGCGCCGAGCGGCTGCCCGACCACATGGTGCCCACCGTCGTGGTGCTCGACCGGCTGCCGCTCACGCCCAACGGCAAGGTGGACAAGCGCGCCCTGCCCGCGCCGGTCTTCGCCGCCGCCGAGGAGGGCGGCCGGGCCCCCGCCGGGGAGCTGGAGCACGCCCTCGCCCGCCTCTTCGCCGAGGTGCTGGGCCTGCCCGCGGTGGGCGTCACGGACTCCTTCTTCGAGCTCGGCGGGGACTCCATCGTGGCCATCCGGCTCGTCTCCCGGGCCCGGCACGCCGGGCTGCAGCTCACCCCCCGCGAGGTGTTCCTCTCGCCGACCGTCGAGGCACTGGCCCGGATCGCCCGACCGCTGGAGGGGCCGGTCGTCGCCGAACCCGCCGGGGCCGGCCTCGGCGAGGTGCCGCCGACGCCCATCGTGCACTGGCTGGCCGCGCAGCACGGCGCCGTCGAGAGCTTCTACCAGTCCACCCTGCTCACCCTCCCCGCCGGGAGCGGGCCCGAGCACGTGGCCACGGCCCTCCAGGCGCTGCTCGACCACCACGACGTCTTCCGCGCCCGCACCTCCCCGCTCGCCGAGCGCCCCTGGACGCTGCACGTCCCCGCCCCCGGCGCCGTCCCCGCCGAGGCCGCGCTGCGGCACGTCGCGGGCCCGGCCACCGAGGAGGCGCTGCGCGCCGAGACCGAGGCCGCCCGCGAGCGCCTCTCGCCCGAGGACGGCCGGATGCTCCAGGCCGTCCGGTTCGAGGCCGGGCCGGGCCTGCCCCCGCAGCTCCTGCTCGTGATCCACCACCTGGCGGTGGACGGCGTCACCTGGCGCATCGTCGAGGAGGACCTGCTCGCCGCGCTCGCCGCCGTCCGCGAGGGCCGGGCCGTGGCGCTGGCGCCGGTGCCCACCTCCTTCCGCCGCTGGGCCCAGCGGCTCACCGCCGAGGCCGGGACCGACCGCCGGGCCGCCGAACTCCCGCTCTGGGAGGCCGCCCTGGCCACCCCGGACCCGCTGCTCGGCGCGCGCCCGCTCGACCCGGCCCGGGACACCTACGCCACCGAGGGCGTCCTGCGGCTCGTGCTGCCCGCCGAGACCACCCAGGCGCTGCTGACCCGGGTCACGGCCGCCTACCACGCGCAGGTCAACGACGTGCTGCTCACCGCGCTGGCGCTCGCCCTCGGCCACTGGCGCGGCGAGGCGACCACCGGTCCGGACGGCGCCGTACTGGTGACCGCGGAGGGCCACGGCCGCGAGGAGATCGTCGACGGTGTCGACCTGCACCGCACCGCCGGCTGGTTCACCTCCCTCTACCCCGTCCGGCTCGCCCCCGGGGCGCTGCCCTGGTCCGAGGTCACCGCGGCCGGCCCCGGGCTCGGCCGGGCCCTCGGCCGGGTCAAGGAGCAGCTGCGCGCCGTCCCGGACAACGGCATCGGCTACGGCCTGCTGCGCCACCTCAACCCGGCCACCGCCGCCGTGCTGGAGGGGTACGCCGACCCGCAGGTCGAGTTCAACTACCTGGGCCGCTTCGCGCCGGAGGGCGTCACCGCCGAGGACGTGCTCGCCGGCACCGAGGCGATGAGCGAGGGTGCCGCGACCGGCCTCGCGCTCGGCCGGGTGCTCGGCCTGGACGCCACCACCGTCGACACCCCGCAGGGCCCGCTGCTGGTCGCCCAGTGGTCCTACGCCACCGGGCTGCTCGCCGAGGAGCGCGTGGCCGCGCTCGCCGAGGCGTGGTTCACCGCGCTGCGCGCGCTCGCCGAGCACGCCGACCGGCCGGACGCGGGCGGACACACCCCCTCCGACTTCCCGCTCGTCACGCTCGGCCAGTCCGAGGTGGACCGGCTCGCCGAACACCACGCCCCCGCCCGCCTGGTGGACGTCTGGCCCACCTCGCCGCTCCAGCAGGGCATGGCCTTCCACGCGGCGTACGACGCCGACGGCGCCGACGTCTACACCTCCGTCTGCACCTTCGACCTCACCGGCCCGGTGGACGCCGACCGGCTGCGCGCCGCCGCCGAGGCGCTGTTGCTGCGCCACCCGAACCTCAAGGCGGGCTTCCACCAGCGCCCCGACGGCCCGCCCGTGCAGGCCGTGCCGGACGGCGTCGAACTGCCCTTCACCGTCCTCGACCTGACGGCGCACGCCGACCCGCGGGCCGAGGCCGCGCGGATCGCCGCCGCCGAGTACGGCCGCCGCTTCGACCTCGCCCGGCCGCCGCTGCTGCGCTACACCCTGCTCACCCTCGCCCCCGGGCGCCACCAGCTGATCGCCGCCGCGCACCACATCCTGCTCGACGGCTGGTCCACCCCGCTGTTCGCCGAGGAGCTGTGGGGCCTGTACTTCCAGCAGCCGATGCCCCCGGCCGCCCCCTACCGCGAGTACCTGCGCTGGCTCACCCGGCGCGACGGCGCCGCCGCCCGCGCCGCCTGGGCCCAGGCCCTGGCGGGCGCCGACGAGCCCACCCTGCTGGCCCCCGGCCGCTCGGCCGCCGCCCCGCAGCTGCCGCTGCGCCTGCACACCGGCCTCACCCCGGCGGCCACCGAGGCGCTGGCCCGCACCGCCCGCCGCTACGGCGTCACCCTCAACACCCTCGTCCAGGCCGCCTGGGGCGTGCTGCTGGCCCGGCTCACCGGGCGCGAGGACGTGCTCTTCGGCACCACCGTCTCCGGCCGGCCGCACGACCTGCCGGGCGTGGAGCGGATGGTGGGCCTGCTCATCAACACCGTGCCGGTGCGCGTCACCCTCGACCCGGCCGAGAGCTGGGGGCAGCTGCTGCTGCGCCTCCAGCACGAGCAGTCCGCGCTGCTGGACCACCAGCACCTCAGCCTCACCGAGATCCAGCAACTCGCCGGAATGGGAAGCCTGTTCGACACCGTCACGGTGTACGGCAACTACCCGGACCCGTCCGCCCTGGACGAGGCCGACCCGAGCGGCGCCACCCACGTCACCCTGGTCGAGGACGTCGACAGCGCGCACTACCCGCTGCTGCTGGCCCTCACCCCGGGCGACGGCCTCCAACTGCGCCTGGACCACCGGCCCGACGCCTTCACCCCCGCCGAGGCGCGCACCCTGCTGGACCGCTTCCTCGCCCTGCTCGACCGGATCGTCGCCGACCCGGCCGAACTCGTCGGCACCGTCCAGGTGTTGACCGAGGAGGAGCGCGAACGGCTGCTGACCGGCGGGACCGGCGCCACCGCGCCGCTGCCGGACGCCGCGCTGCCCGAGCTGTTCGAGGCGCGGGCCGCCGCGGCGCCCGACGCGGTCGCACTCACGGCCGGCGACGTCGAGCTGACCTACGCCGAACTCAACGCACGGGCCAACGGGTTGGCGGTGCGACTGGTCGAGGCCGGGGTCCGCCCGGAGACCCCCGTCGCACTGCTGATGGAGCGCTCGGCCGCCCTGGTGGTGGCGATCCTGGCCGTGCTCAAGGCCGGCGGCGCCTTCGTGCCGCTGGACGGCGCGCAGCCGGCCGAGCGCCTGCGGGCCGTCCTCGCGGACTCCGGGGCCCGGCTGGCTCTGGCCGACACCGCCCACCGGGCGCACCCCGCGCTGGCCGGGCTGGACGTGCTCGACCCCTCGGACGTACTCGACCCCTCGGACGTACTCGACCCCGAGGGTTACGAGACCGCCGGGAACCTCGGACTCCCCTTGAGCGCCGACCAGTTGGCGTACGTGATGCACACCTCCGGCTCGACCGGCGTGCCCAAGGGCATCGGCGTCACCCACCGGTCCGTGGTCGACCTCGCGCTCGGCGGGGCGTTCGCGGGCGGCGGCCACGAGCGCGTCCTGCTGCACTCCCCCGTCGCCTTCGACGCCTCCACCTACGAGCTCTGGGTGCCGCTGCTCTCGGGCGGCCGCGTGGTGGTCGCCCCGGCCGGGCGGCTCGGCGTCGCCGAGCTGGCGACCGCGATCGGCCGGGGGCGGGTCGGCGCCGCCTGGATGACGGTCGGGCTCTTCAACGTGCTGGCCGCCGAGGCCCCGGAGACCTTCGCCGGGCTGCGCGAGGTGTGGACGGGCGGGGACATCGTCTCGCCGGCCGCCATCCGGCGGGTGCTGGAGCACTGCCCCGGCCTGCGGGTGGTGAACGGCTACGGGCCGACGGAGACGACCACCTTCGCGACCCGCCACCCGATGGCCGCCGCCGCCGAGGTGCCGGCCGCCGTACCGATCGGGCGGCCACTGCCCAACACCCGGGTGTACGCGCTGGACGTCGGACTGCGCCCGGTCCCCGTCGGCGTCGCCGGTGAGCTGTACGTCGCGGGCGCCGGGCTGGCCCGGGGCTACGTCGGCCGCGCCGGCCTGACCGCCGAGCGCTTCGTGGCCTGCCCCTTCGGCGAGCCCGGCGGCCGGATGTACCGCACCGGCGACGTGGTGCGCTGGACCACCACGGGCGAACTGGAGTTCGTCGGCCGCGCCGACGACCAGGTCAAGCTGCGCGGCTTCCGGATCGAACTCGGCGAGGTGGAGGCCGCGTTCACCGCCCACCCGGCCGTCGGCCAGGCCGTCGCCATGGTCCGCCAGGACCAGCCGGGCGACAAGCGCCTGGTCGCCTACGTCACGGGCCCCGTCCGGCCCGACGAACTGCGCGCCTTCGCCACCGACCGCCTGCCCGGCTACATGGTGCCCGCCGCGATCGTCGCCCTCGACGCGCTGCCCGTCACCCCCAACGGCAAAGTCGACCGCCGCGCCCTGCCCGCCCCCGACTACAGCGGCGCCGCCGCCGGCCGGGCCCCGCGCACCGGCACCGAGCAGGCGCTCTGCGCGCTCTTCGCCGAGGTCCTCGGATTGGCCTCGGTCGGCATCGACGACAGCTTCTTCGACCTGGGCGGCCACTCGCTGCTCGCCACCAAGCTGGTCAGCCGCGTCCGCACCGCCCTCGGCACGGAGCTGCCGATCCGCGCGCTCTTCGACCACCCGACGGTGGCCGCCCTGGCCGCCGCCCTGCCCGCCTCCGGCGCGGCCCGCCCGTCCCTGCGGCCCGCCACCCGACCGGAGCGCGTCCCGCTGTCCTCCGCGCAGCAACGCCTGTGGTTCATCGAGCAGTTCGAGGGACCGAGCGCGCTCTACAACACCCCCGTCGCCCTCCGGCTGACCGGCACCCTCGACCGCCCCGCGCTGGAAGGCGCGCTGCGGGACGTGGTGGCCCGGCACGAGGTGCTGCGCACCGTCTTCCCGACCACCGACGGCCAGCCGCACCAACTGGTCGCCGAGGCCCCCGAGTCGATCCTTCGGACCATACCCGTGGCCACCGAGGAGGCGCTCCGGGCCGCCCTGGCCGAGGCCGGCGGGGAGGTCTTCGACCTCGCCCACGACCTGCCCGTCCGCGCCACGCTGTTCTCCCTCCCGCACGACGAACACGTCCTGCTCGTCCTGATGCACCACATCGCCACCGACGGCTGGTCCGTCGCCCCGCTCCTGCACGACCTCGCCACCGCGTACCAGGCCCGGCTGGCCGGCGCCGAGCCGCAGTGGGAGCCCCTGCCGGTGCAGTACGCCGACTACGCCCTCTGGCAGCACGAACTCCTCGGCACCCCGCAACAACCCACCACCCTGCTCACCGAGCAACTCGACTACTGGCAGCAGGCGTTGTCCGGCCTCCCGGAGGAGCTGGCGCTCCCCTACGACCGGCCACGCCCGACCGCGCCCAGCCACCGGGGCGGCTCCGCCGAGTTCGAGGTCGGCGCCGAACTGCACACCGCCCTGGCCGAGTTGGCCGGCGCGCAGAACGCCAGCCTCTTCATGGCCCTGCAAGCCGCC
This sequence comes from Kitasatospora sp. NPDC088861, assembly GCF_044750105.1. Taxonomy (NCBI): domain Bacteria; kingdom Bacillati; phylum Actinomycetota; class Actinomycetes; order Kitasatosporales; family Streptomycetaceae; genus Kitasatospora; species Kitasatospora sp. NPDC088861. The sequence continues at coordinate 1,697 of NZ_JBIVJF010000015.1, read as the reverse complement.
GTCGCCACCCTCTACACCCGCCTCGGCGCGGGCACCGACCTCCCGCTCGGCACCCCCGTCGCCGGCCGCACCGACGAAGCCCTCGACGACCTGGTCGGCTTCTTCGTCAACACCCTGCTGCTGCGCACCGACACGTCCGGCAACCCCACCTTCCGGGAACTGCTGGACCGCGTCCGCCGCACCGACCTCGACGCCTACGACCACCAGGACATCCCCTTCGAGCGCCTGGTCGAACACCTCAACCCCCCGCGCACCACCCGCCATCCCCTCTTCCAGTCGCTCGTCGCCCTGGAGAGCGACCCGGCGGTGCCCGCCGCCTTCGGCGACCTGGCCTGCGCGGACCACCCCTTCGAGCTGGACGTGGCCAAGTTCGACCTGTCCTTCCGCTTCACCGAACAGGGCTCCCAGGCGGGCCTGTCGGTGGCGGTCGAGTACGCGGCCGACCTCTTCGACCACGCCACCGCCACCGCCCTCGCCGAACGGCTGCTACGCGTCCTGCGCACCGTCGCCGCCGACCCCGACGCCCCGATCGGCAGCATCGAGATCCTCGACCCCGCCGAACGCGAGCACCTGCTCACCGGCTGGAACGGACCGACGACACCGGTGCCCGAGGCCACCCTGCCGCAGCTGTTCGAGGCCCAGGCCGCCGCCACCCCCGACGCCCCCGCCCTGATCACCGGCACCGAACAGCTCAGCTACGCCGAACTCGACTCCCGGGCAGAACACTTGGCCGCCCACCTCGCCGAGTCGGGCGTCGGCGCCGACACCCCGGTGGTCCTCCTGATGGACCGCTCCGCCGACCTGGTGACGGCGATCCTGGCGGTGGCCAAGGCCGGCGGCACCTACGTCCCGCTGGACGACCGGCACCCGGCCGAGCGGCTGCGGCAGATCACCGCCGAGACGCGGGCGGCGCTCGTCCTGGTCGATCCCGCCCACCAGGGCGACCCGCTGGCCGCCGACGCCCCCTGCCCCGTCCTGCCACTCACCGAGGGCTGGTTCGACGGCCCGCGCAGGCGGCGCGCCCAGCCCGCCGGGCTCCACCCGGAGCAGCTCGCGTACGTGATGTTCACCTCCGGATCCACCGGGGTGCCCAAGGGCATCGCCATCACCCACCGGGACGTGGTGCAGCTCGCGACGGACCCGTGCTGGCACCACCCCGACGGGCTGCGGGTGCTCTTCCACGCCCCGCACGCCTTCGACGCCTCGACCTACGAACTGTGGGCGCCGCTGCTCTCCGGCGGCCAGGTGGTCGTCGCGCCGCAGGGCGACCTGGACGCCTCCGCCATCCGCGAGCTGGTCCGGGCGCACGGGCTCACCCACGTGCACGTCACCGCCGGGCTGTTCCGCGTCATCGCGGAGGAGGACCCGGGCATCTTCACCGGTGTGCGCGAGGTGCTGACCGGTGGGGACGTCGTCTCCGCCCCGGCCGTCCGCCGGGTGCTGGAGGCCGTCCCGGGCATCGCGGTGCGGGCACTGTACGGGCCGACCGAGACGACACTGTGCGCGACCCAGTTCCCGATGCCGACCGCCTCGGCGGTCCCGAACGTCGTGCCGATCGGCCGCCCGCTGGCCAACACCCGGACGTACGTCCTCGACACCGCGCTACAGCCCGTACCCGCCGGCGTGGCAGGCGAGCTCTACATCGCCGGCGCCGGACTCGCCCGCGGCTACACCGGCCGCCCCTCCCTCACCGCCGA
>NZ_JBIVJF010000014.1:0-196390 GCF_044750105.1 Kitasatospora sp. NPDC088861 | reverse complement strand
CGGTCCGATATCCGCTCACTCGCAGGCGCCTTGACCTGCCCCACCCTCGCCACACCACAACCAACGAGACACCGACCACAAAGTCACCGGCATTGGGGCTAGGTCCTGTCCGGCCGGTCATGCCGGACAAGGCCCAGGACGGACAGGGCCTAGTCGCTCCCGGGGGCCCGCCCGCCCAGGCGCAGCACCGCGGCGTACCCGCGGGCCCGCAGCAGCAGCACCCCCCGGCGCAGCCGCTCGGCGGACCGGGCGCGGGCTGCGGGCGGGACCTCCTCGTCGGCGTCCGCGTCGAGTTTCTCGGCGGTCTGCCCCTCGACCTCTCTGTCGACCTCTTCGTCGGCCTCCGGGACCGTTGCGGGGCACAGCGCCCGATGGCGGACCAGCAGCGCGCCCGGCACGGCCACCAGCGCGAACCAGCCCGCCGCCGCCGGTCCCGTCCACCAGGGTGCCGGTCCCAGCCGGGCCATCCGGCCGCCCGCCAGCGCGCCACCCGACAGCCAGCCCGCCGCCGCCACCGCGACGCCCGTCAGCAGCGCCGCCGCCAGCACCGCCACCACCGTCGCCGCGAGCGGCCACGGTCCGTCGCCGCCCCCGTCACCGTCGTCGACGCCGTCGCTGTCGTCGGCCCCGGCCGCCGCGCGCGGGCCGGCCGCCGCCCGGCCCAGCAGCACCGCCGGCACCACCCCCGCCAGCACCGGCAGCAGCAGTGCCGCCAGCCGCCAGCCGCCCGGGCCCTCCGCCGGCAGCAGGGCGAACATCGGGAACTCCGGGACGGGGCCCAGCACGGTGCCGCCCGGCGCCACCACCGTCCCGGAACCCACCGCGAACCCCGGGCCCAGGGCGTACGCCGTCCCCCAGAGCACCGCGTTCGGCAGCAGCACCACCCCGAGCAGCAGCAGCCCGACCAGGGCCGCCGGTCCGCGCCCGAGCACCGCCATCCCGTGCCCGCCCCCGGACGCCGCGTCCAGCGCCGCCGCCACCGCCACCAGCACCCCGCCCGCCGCCACCAGGCCCGCCCCGGCCGCCAGCACCGAGCCGCGCACCGCCGCCGCGCCGCCGACCGGTCGGAGCGGCGCGGGCAGCCGGTCCAGCAGCTGCCACGCCGGGCGGCGGGGCGGGGCGGCGGGGCCGGCGGCCCGGGCCGAACGCGCGCCCGCCGCCGTCGCCAGCCCGGCCAGCAACCCCACCACCAGCACGTCCGGCAGCACCCTGGCCCGGAACAGCCCGGCGCCCGTGCAGTGCAGCACCACCGCCACCGCGACCGCGCAGTAGCCCGCCCAGACCGCAACCGGGCCGCCCCAGCGCGGCCGGGGCCCGCGCCGCGACGCCACCCCGGCGGCGGCCCGGTACAGCTGAGCCACCGCCAGCACGCCCAGCAGCAGCGGGGTGACGGTCAGCGGCGCGCCCGCGTCCCCCCGCAGCACCGGCGCGCCGTGCCCGAGCAGCCACAACGCCCCCGCCAACCGGGTGGCGCCGGTCGCCCCGTTGTCCGCGTACGGCGTCGCCACCCAGAGCCCGAGCACCGGCACCCCGACAACCGCCAGGCCGACCAGCGCCGTCCGCACCCCCGCCAACAGGTCGGCCGGCAACGGGCGTCCGCCCAGTTCGCCCGGCAGTTCCAGGATCGGACGGCCCATCAGCTGCGTCATGCGCCTCATGGTGCCAAGGCGACTCGCCATGCCTCGTGAAGCGGCAAACCGCCGCCGTGTCCCAGATTATTGGCTTATGCGCATTTTCAGACCCGATCCCCAAGCCGCCGGCGGACCGGCCCGGAGCGTCTGATGACCACGCCACCCACCGCCGAACACCCCGCCGGCGCCGACTCCCCCACCCCCGGGAACCGCGCCCGCAAGCCCCGGACCACCCACCCCGACCAGGACGCGGCCCGCCTCCTACGGAAACTGACACCCCGTGAGGCCCAGGTGCTCGCCCACCTCGCCGCCGGCCGCGACCTCCAGCAGTCGGCCGCCGCCCTCGGCGTCACCCCGGCCACCGCCCGCAGCTACGTCCAGCGGGCCATGCGCAAACTCGGCGCGGCCACCGAGGCCGAGGCCGTCGCCCTCACCACCGCCCGCCCGAAGAGCCCCGACCCCGCACCGCCCGACCCCGCACCGCCCGGCCCCGACGCACCGCCCGGCCCCGACGCACCGGGCGACGCCCAGACGGGCCCTCCCGCCGACCCCCGTACCCCCGACCCCGCGCCGCAGCGCCCGCCCGTCCTCGGCACCGGAGGAGAGCACGCCGGGCCCGCCCTCGCGCACCCCGGCCAGGCCGCCCACGCCACCGCCCACGCCCACGCCCAGACCGCCCCGAACGCCCCGGGAGGGAGCATCAGCACACCCGCCGTCACCACGACACCGCCTGGCACCCGCGACACCCCGCCCGCGGCGCAGGACCGACCCGACGGCCCGGCCGCCGACCCCGGGCGGCCCGCCCACGTGGCCACGCCGGCCGACGGCGAGCGGGCCGGGCCGGCCAAGAGCTTCGAGGAGTTGTACGAGCAGGCGCACACCCGGCTGGTGCAGCAGGTGTTCCTGCTGACCGCCTGCCGGCACCGGGCGGCGCACTGCGTCCGGCTGGCGTTCGGGGCGGCGCGCCGGGGCTGGGCGGAGGTGGCCGCGACGGGGGATCCGGAAGGGTGGGTGCGGGTACGGGCGTGCGAGCTGGCACTGTCCCCGTGGCACCGGGGCGGGCCCCGGCGGATGCACGCCTGGAAGCTGCCGCACCGGCGGATCCGGGTGCGGCCGGCGGACGAGTCGCAGGCGGTGCTGCCCGATCACGACCGGCTGACCGACCGGGACCGGGCGCTGCTGAAGGCACTGCGGCGGCTGTCCCGGCCGCAGCGCCGGGCGCTGGTGCTGCACGACGGGCTGGGCCTGCCGGCGGCGGCGGTCGCGGTGGAGGTGGAGTCGACGCTGGCGGCGGCCGAGGGGCGGGTGTGGGCGGCCCGGGCGGCACTGGCCCGGTGGGTACCGGAACTGCTGGGGCCGGATCCGGCGGCGCCGGGGTTCGCGGACGGCCTGAGCGGGCTGCTGCACCGGGCGGCGGTCCGGGGCTGCCCGGAACCGCACCGGCCCCCGGTGCCGGTGCTGCGGGCCCGGCACCGCCTGTGGACCGCGAGCCGGACGGGGGCGGCGGCGCTGCTGACGGCGGCGGTGGGCGGGGCGGCGCTGGCGACGCTGGTGGGGATCCGGCCGGTGACGCTGTTCCGGTCCCCGGAGCCGCCGGAGCCGGCGATGTGCCTGTCGGCGGCGGGCCCGGGCGAGCCGGGTGTGCCGGCGCTGCCGGGCGGGCCGCCGAACGTCGTCCGCAGCCTGTGGTGCAGCCCGACGCCGGGGGTGGAGGCGGTCGTGATGGAGTCGGCGCCGCAGGCCGCCGCGCGGTGGGAGCTGCCGGCGGTCGCCCGGGGGGCGGGCGCCCCGCCGCCGCAGGGTCCGGAGGTCTGCCCGCTGTGGTCACCGCTGCCGTGCACGACCGGGCCCACGCCGTACTGACGGCGTCCGCGGACGCGCGAGCGCCCCTGCCCGTGAAGGGCAGGGGCGCTCGCTGCGCGGTCGACCGACGTCAGCCGGCGATGATCTCGCGCGCCAGGCGGGCGGTCTCGGACGGCGTCTTGCCGACCTTGACACCGGCGGCCTCGAGGGCCTCCTTCTTCGCCTGGGCGGTGCCCGAGGAGCCGGAGACGATGGCGCCGGCGTGGCCCATGGTCTTGCCCTCGGGGGCGGTGAAGCCCGCGACGTAGCCGACGACCGGCTTGGTGACGTGCTCGGCGATGTAGGCCGCGGCACGCTCCTCGGCGTCGCCACCGATCTCACCGATCATGACGATGAGCTCGGTCTCCGGGTCCTCCTGGAACGCCTTGAGGGCGTCGATGTGGGTGGTGCCGATGACCGGGTCACCGCCGATGCCCACGGCCGAGGAGAAGCCGATGTCCCGCAGCTCGTACATGAGCTGGTAGGTCAGGGTGCCGGACTTCGAGACCAGGCCGATCTTGCCGGAGGTGGTGATGTCGGCCGGGATGATGCCGGCGTTCGACTGTCCGGGGCTGATCAGGCCGGGGCAGTTCGGGCCGATGATCCGGGTCTTGTTGCCCTTCGAACCGGCGTACGCCCAGAAGGCGGCGGTGTCGTGCACCGGGACGCCCTCGGTGATGACGACGGCCAGGCCGATCTCGGCGTCGATGGCCTCGACGACCGCGTCCTTGGTGAACTTCGGCGGCACGAAGATGACGGTGACATCGGCACCGGTCTTCTCCATGGCCTCGGCGACGCCGCCGAAGACGGGCACCTCGGTGCCGTCGACGTCGACCGTGGTGCCGGCCTTGCGCGGGTTGACACCGCCGACGATCTGGGTGCCGGAGGCGAGCATGCGGCGGGTGTGCTTCATGCCCTCGGAGCCGGTCATGCCCTGGACGATGACCTTGCTGTCCTTGGTAAGGAAGATAGCCATGGTGTGAAAGTCCCCTTCCTTACTTGTTGGCCAGCTCGGCGGCGCGGTCAGCGGCGCCGTCCATGGTGTCCACGCGCTGGACCAGCGGGTGGTTGGCGTCGTCGAGGATCTTGCGACCCAGCTCCGCGTTGTTGCCGTCCAGACGGACGACCAGCGGCTTGGTGACGTTCTCGCCCTTGCTCTTCAGGAGCTCCAGGGCCTGCACGATGCCGTTGGCGACCGCGTCGCAGGCGGTGATGCCGCCGAAGACGTTGACGAACACCGACTTGACGTCGGGGTCGCCCAGGATGATCTCCAGGCCGTTCGCCATGACCTCGGCGGAGGCGCCGCCGCCGATGTCGAGGAAGTTGGCGGGCTTGACGCCGCCGTGGTTCTCACCGGCGTAGGCGACCACGTCGAGGGTGCTCATCACGAGGCCCGCGCCGTTGCCGATGATGCCGACCTGGCCGTCGAGCTTGACGTAGTTCAGGCCCTTGGCCTTGGCGGCGGCCTCCAGCGGGTTGGCCGCGGCCTTGTCCTCCAGGGCCTCGTGCTCGGGCTGGCGGAACTCGGCGTTCTCGTCCAGCGAGACCTTGCCGTCAAGCGCGATGATCTTGCCCTCGCCGGACTTGATCAGCGGGTTGACCTCGACGAGGAGGGCGTCCTCGGCGATGAAGACCTTCCACAGCTTCTGCAGGACGTCGGCGACCTGGTCGGCGATCTCGGCCGGGAACTTCGCCGCGGCGACGATCTCGGCGGCCTTCTCCGGGGTGCAGCCCTCGTTGGCGTCGACCGGGATCTTGGCGAGCGCGTCGGGGTTCTCCTCGGCGACGACCTCGATCTCCACGCCGCCCTCGACGCTGGCCATCGCCAGGAAGGTGCGGTTGGTGCGGTCCAGCAGGAACGAGACGTAGTACTCGTCCTTGATGTCCGCGGTCTGGGCCAGCATCACCTTGTGGACGGTGTGGCCCTTGATGTCCATGCCGAGGATCGCCTCGGCCTTGGCGACGGCGTCAGCCGGGTCGGAGGCGAGCTTCACGCCACCGGCCTTGCCTCGGCCACCCACCTTCACCTGAGCCTTGACGACGGCGCGGCCGCCGAAGCGCTCCGCGATGGCGGCAGCGTCTGCGGCGGTCTCGATCACATCACCGTCAAGCACGGGCACACCGTGCTTGGCGAAGAGGTCCCTCGCCTGGTACTCGAACAGGTCCACGTGTTTGTCCTTGTTCGTGGTCGCGGATTGTGTCTCTACGAGCGTGCCACGGCAGGATCTTCGCTGCGGGTCGTCGGGGCGGTGCGGGTACGCAGAGGTACGGCCTTGCGGCCCACACAGCCACGGGCGCACACGTCAATCAACACGCGCGTCACGTCCGTCTGGCAGGTTATCCCCGTACGACGGGACTGTTTCGCCCGGGGCCTGCCCGTCCGTGGTGAGAACCGTCACAGACAGCCTACGGGGGCGGTCGGCGCACCCCCCGTCCGCCGGTCGGCCGGTTCGCACGTCCGGGTGAATCCTCACACTCCCTGGTCAGGCACCGGCAGCGGGCGCTTCTCGATCGCCGCGGCCATGATCTCCGGAAAGGCGTCCGGGGTGCAGGCGAAGGCCGGGGCCCCCAGGGCGGCCAGGGCGGCGGCGTGGGCGTGGTCGTAGGCGGGCGCACCTTCGTCGGAGAGCGCCAGCAGGGCGATGAACTGGACGCCGGCCGCCTTCATCGCGGCGACGCGCTTGAGCATGCCGTCCCGGATGCCGCCCTCGTAGAGGTCGCTGATCAGCACGACCACGGTCTCGGACGGCCGGGTGATCCTCGACTGGCAGTAGGCGAGCGCGCGGTTGATGTCGGTGCCGCCGCCGAGCTGGGTGGCGAACAGGACGTCGACCGGGTCGGTGAGCTGTTCGGTGAGGTCGACCACCGAGGTGTCGAAGACGACCAGCCGGGTGTCCAGCGTGCGCATCGAGGCGAGCACCGCGCCGAACACCGCCGAGTGCACCACCGACGGGGCCATCGAGCCGGACTGGTCGATGCAGAGGATGACGTCCTTCTTCACCGCGCGCTGGGCGCGGGCGTAGCCGACCAGCCGCTCGGGCACGACGGTGCCGTGCTCGGGCAGGTAGTTCTTCAGGTTGGCCCGGATGGTGCGGTCCCAGTCGATGTCGCGGTGGCGGGGCCGGTTGACCTTGGCGCTGCGGTCGAGGGCGCCGCCCAGGGTGGCCCTGGTGCGGTCGGCGAGCCGGCGTTCCAGATCGGCGACCACCTTGCCGACCACGGCCCGGGCGGTCTCCCGGGTGGTCTCGGGCAGCGCGTGCTTGAGCGACAGCAGGGTGCCGACCAGGTGCACGTCCGGTTCGACGGCCTCCAGCATCTCGGGCTCCAGCAGCAGCCGCTCCAGACCGAGCCGGGCGATCGCGTCCTGCTGCATCAGCTGGACGACGGTGGACGGGAAGTACTCGCGGATGTCGCCCAGCCAGCGCGCCACCTGCGGGGCCGAGCCGCCCAGCCCGGCGCCGCGCCGGCCGCCGCGGGCCGCCCGGCCGCCCTCCTCGGGCGCGCCGCGGTAGAGCGCGGCCAGGGCGCCGTCCATCGCGGCGTCCCGGCCGCGCAGGGCGCAGCCGGTGCCGTCGGCCTCGCCGCCGAGCACCAGCCGCCAGCGGCGCAGCCGTTCGTCGGTCGTGGTCGCCATCAGGTCCTCCTTCACGGGTGTCAGGTGTTGCGGCCGGCGGCCTGCCGGGGGATCCGGGGGCGGGCGCCGAGCAGCAGGGCCACCACCGGGACGGCGGCGTCGGCCCGGGCCCGGTCGAGGGTGCCGCCCGGGGTCCGGGCCGCCGGGGCCTCGCCGAGCGGGCCGGCCGCGACCCGGCCGCCGATGGTGCTGCGGACGCCCGCCTCCAGCCCGGCGAAGGTGCGACGCAGCAGCGGCAGGACGTCGGTGAAGACCTCGCCGGGCACGCCGGTCAGCCACTCGTCGAGCAGGGCGAGCAGGCGCGGGTCGTGCAGCAGCAGGGCGCCGCCGCCGGTGAGGAAGCCCTCGATCCAGCCGGCCGCGTCCGCCGGGGCGTTGGCGGTGGACAGGACCAGCCGCAGCCGGCCGGCGGCCTCCTCGGAGTCGAGCCGGCCGTCGTCCAGCAGCAGCCGGACGGCGCGCCCGCGCAGCAGGCCGGGGGCTCCGGTGGCCGGGCCGCCGGCCGGCTCGCGGCGGGCCAGCGAACGCAGGGCGGCGGCCCAGCGGTCGGCCAGGCCCTCGGAACCGTCCGGGCCCGGGGAGGCTGCCGGGGTGCCCGGGCCCGCTGATTCGTCCGGGGCGTCCGGGCCTTCCGGGCCTTCCGGCTCCGGACGAGCGGCCGGGCCGAGCAGGCCGATCGCGCCGTGCACCTCGTCGAGCCGGCCGCGCATCGCCGCCGCCCCCTCGGCGTCCAACCCGACGCAGGCGGGCGGCAGCCCGACGCAGATCCGGTCGGCCAGGCCGGTGGCGACCTCGCCGAGCGCGCCGTGGTCGGTGCCGCGCACATCGCCGTAGCGCAGCGCCCGGACCAGCGCGGGCAGCGCCCCGGCCAGGTGCGCGACGTCGGTGTCCAGGGCAGCGCAGTCGGCGAGCACCCGCATCACGGCGGGCAGCGCGCCGGCCAGCCCGGCCAGCAGGCAGGTCTCCACCAGCCCGGTCAGCTCGGCGAGTTCGACGGCGGCGCGGGCGCTGCCGACGGCCTTGCCGGTCGCCGCCTCCTCCACCGTGGTGCCCCACTGGGCGGCCTCGGCGATCCGGACCGCGAACTCGGGCTGCCAGCACAGCCGCCAGCTCTCCCGGAACGTCCCGGTCGAGTTGACCGCCGAGCGGGCCGGCACGCCCCAGTCGACGCCCAGCAGCCGCAGCCGGTGCAGCAGCCGCGAGCGGGCCGCGTCGGTGTCCTTGCGCAGGTCGAGGTCGAGGTCCTTCGGCGCGGCCTCGGGCTTGAGCCGCAGCGTGCGCTGCCAGCGGGTGAGGTCCCGCTGGAGCGGCACCGCCGGTGCCGCGTCCGGGACTTCGCCGAGCGCGTCGCCGACCACCAGGCGGTCCCGGACGAGTTCCAGGGCGACGTCCGAACCCTCGCAGAGCACCGCGCGGACGGCGTCCAGGGTCTCGGTCAGCCCGGCCAGCGGGCGGCCGCGCAGCACCGCCAGCGTGCGGGCGAGCCGGACCGCCTCGATGACGTGGGCGGAGGAGACCGGGTGGTCCTCGGCGCGCAGCAGTTCGGCGGCCCGGGTGAGCCAGCGCGGCACCGGATCGCCCTCGGTGCTGAACAGGTGGTGGTACCAGCCCGGCGACCGCACGCCCGCGCCGTAGCCGGTGGCCTGGGAGAGCCGGCGGTGCGTCCACGGCACCCAGGTGATGTCCGTCCTCACCTTCCGCGGCAGTCCGGCGAGCAGCGCCCGGTCGTGCGCGACCGTCGGCAGCACCGCCAGCGCGGGCACGTGGAAGGCCCCGCACACCACGGCGATCCGGCGGTGCCCGGCGCGGCGGGCGGCCCGGATCTGCTGGCGCATGTACGCCTCGCGCAGGTCGTCCCGCCGGGACTCGCCGAGGCCCTCCGCGCGCAGCACCGCCATCGCCTCCGCCACGGCGGCGAACGGCGCCAGTCCGTCCGGGTCGTCCCCGCCGCCGTCCGTACCGGGCGCGGCGGGCGCGCGGTGCTCGACCACGTCCTCCCACCAGCGCTCCGGGTCGTCGTACCCGGCCGCCTCGGCGAGCAGCGCCAGCGGGTCGGCGACCGGCCCGGCGGGCTCCCCCGGCTCCCCGGCCTCCGGGGCGGGGCCGAGACCGTACCCGGCGGGCAGGTCGATGAAGCGGACCGGCAGCTCCCGCTCGACGCCGTAGCGGATCGCCACCCACTCCGGGGAGAACTCGGCGTACGGCCAGAACGCGGCCCTCGCCGGGTCGTCCACCGCGTGGGCCAGCAGCGCGACCGGCGGCACCAGGCCGTTCCCGGCCGCGAGGTGGACGATGCCGTCGGCCTCCGGCGGGCCCTCGATCAGCACCGCGTCCGGCCGCCAGCGCTCCAGCGCGGCGGCCACCGCCCGGGCCGAGCCCGGGCCGTGGTGCCGGATGCCGAGCAGCGCGACGTCCTCGGTCATCGCACCTCCTCGCGGGCGGCCCGGTAGAAGTCCTTCCAACCGTCGCGCTCGCGCACCACCCCTTCGACGTACTCGCGCCACACCGCGTGGTCCGCCACCGGGTCCCGGACGACGGCACCGAGGATGCCGGCCGTCACGTCCCCGGCGCGCAGCACGCCGTCCCCGAAGTGAGTGGCCAGGGCGAGGCCGTTGGCCACCACCGAGATCGCCTCCGCCGTGGAGAGGGTGCCGCTCGGGCTCTTGACCTTCGTCCGCCCGTCCGTCGTGATCCCGGCCCGCAGCTCGCGGAACACGGTGACCACCCGCCTGATCTCCTCGGCGCCGCCGGGCAGTTCGGGCAGTTCCAGGGAGCGGCCGAGCTGGTTCACCCGGCGGGTGACGATGTCGACCTCCTCCTCCAGCGAGCCCGGCAGCGGCAGCACGACGGTGTTGAACCGCCGGCGCAGCGCGCTGGACAGCTCGTTGACGCCGCGGTCGCGGTCGTTCGCGGTGGCGATCACGTTGAAGCCGCGCACCGCCTGCGTCTCGCCGCCCAACTCCGGCACCGGCAGCGTCTTCTCGGACAGGATGGTGATCAGGCTGTCCTGCACGTCGGCCGGGATCCGGGTCAGCTCCTCGACCCGGGCGAGCTTGCCGTCCGCCATCGCCCGCATCAGCGGCGAGGGCACCAGGGCGTCCCGGCTCGGGCCGTCGGTGAGCAGCCGGGCGTAGTTCCAGCCGTATCGGACGGCCTCCTCCGGGGTGCCGGCGGTGCCCTGCACCAGCAGGGTGGAGTCGCCGCTGATCGCGGCGGCCAGGTGCTCGGACACCCAGGTCTTCGCGGTGCCGGGCACGCCGAGCAGCAGCAGCGCGCGGTCCGTCGCCAGGGTCGTGACGGCGACCTCCACCACCCGGCGCGGGCCGATGTACTTGGGGGTGATCGGGGTGCCGTCGGGCAGTTCGCCGCCGAGCAGGTACGTCGCCACGGCCCACGGCGAGAGCTTCCAGCGCTCCGGGCGCGGACGGTCGTCCTGCGCGGCCAGCGCGGCCAGTTCACCGGCGAAGGCGTCCTCGGCATGCTGCCGCAGAACGTCGGTCACGGGGGCTCCTTCGGGTCGGCCGCCGGGCACACGGGTGCCCCGGCGGCAGGGTGATCGGGGGGAGCTGGGGCCGGCGTCCCGGCCTGTGGGAACCACCCTGCACCCCGGCACTGACAAACCCCGGGGCGCTCCCGACGGGCAGTCAGCCGATGTCAGTGGCACCGCCTACCGTCGGTCGCATGGAGGAACGCTGGAGCACCGAACACGTCCTGTCCCTGGCACCTGACGCCGCGTCGCAGAAGGCGGCCGGCAAGCTCTCCTCGCCCGCGCCCTGGTCCGGGGCGGGCACCGACGGCACCGCGCTCTGGGGCGAGTGCAAGGGCAGCGGCAGCACGCCGTACCGCACCGTGATCGAACTCGCCACGCCCGCCTACCAGTGCAGCTGCCCCAGCCGGAAGTTCCCGTGCAAGCACGCGCTCGGGCTCCTCCTGCTGTGGAGCGGCGCCCCGGAGACCGTCCCCGCCGCCGAACCCGCCGCGTGGGCGGCCGACTGGCTCACGTCCCGCGAGGAGCGCGCCGAGAAGCGCGCCGCGCCCCCGGCCGACCCGGCCGCCGCCCGCCGCCGGGCCGAGCGGCGCGGCGCCCGGGTGGCGGCCGGCGCGGCCGAGCTGCGGCTGCGCCTGGCCGACCGGATCCGGCACGGCCTGGCCGACCAGTCCACCGCCGGGCCCTGGGAGGAGGTCGCCGCCCGGATGGTCGACGCCCAGGCCCCCGGCCTGGCCACCCGGGTCCGCGAACTCGACGCCGCCCCGCAGGACCGGCTCCTGGAGGAGTACGCGATGCTGCACCTGCTCGCCACCGCCGCCACCCGCGTCGACGAGCTGCCGACCGAACTGGCCGCCACCGTCCGCACCCGGGTCGGCTACCCCACCGACACCGCCGAGATCCTGGCCGGCCCCACCGTGCGCGACCGCTGGCAGGTGCTCGGCAGCCGCGACTCCGCCGACGAGCGGCTCACCACCCGCCGGGTCTGGCTGCGCGGCGCCAAGACCGGCCGCCCCGCCCTGCTGCTCGCCTTCGGCCGCCCCGGCCAGGCCCCCGACCTCGCCCTGCCCACCGGCCACCTGCTGGAGGCCGACCTGGCCTTCCACCCCGGCGCCCGCCCGCTGCGCGCCGCCCTCGGCACCCGCTACGGCGCCCCCGGGCCCGGCCCGGCCGGCCCGCCCGACGGCCTCACCGTCGCCGAGGCGGTGGCCGGCTACGGCACCGCCGTCGCCGACGACCCGTGGCTGGACAGCTGGCCGACCGTCCTCGCCGGCGCCGTGCCCATCCGCACCCCGGACGGCTGGTACCTGACGGACGGCCATCACACCCTGCCCGTCCGCACCTCGGCCCTCCCGGAGGCGGCCCTGTGGCGGCTGGCCGCGGTCTCCACCGGCCGCCCGCTGACGGTCTTCGGCGAGTACGGCCACCAGGGCTTCGCCCCGGTCACGGCCTGGGCCGGCCACGACCGCCCGATCGGCCTCACCACCGTCTAGCGTCCAGCACACCTCAGGAGCATCGAAGATGACGATCACCCAGGACCCGTGGGAGACCCTGCACACCACCGCCCTGCTCGGCACCGACCGCCGCCCGCTCCCGGCCACCACCCTGCCGCTCGCCGACACCGTCGACCAGGCCGACCCGGCCACCGCGCTGCTGGAGCTGGCCGCCCTCGCCACCGTCCGCCGCCGGGCCGGCGCCCTGCCCGTCCCGGCCGCCGGACCGCCCGGCCCGCCCGCCCCCGAGGACGGGCGCCCCGAGCTGCCCGCGGCGGCCGCCCGCCGGCTCGCCGTCCTGCTGGCCGGCCGGTCCGGCGGCAGCGGCGGCGCCACCCTGGCCAACCTCGCCGAACTGCTCCCGCAGTGGCTCGCCACCGCCCGCACCCGGGGCCTGCGCCCGCCCGGCGCACTGATACCCGGCCTGCTCGACGCCGCCCGCGCCCGCAGCGAACTGCGCTCCGACGCCGTCGCGCTGGCCGGACCGCTGGGCCGCTGGCTGGCCGAACAGAACCCCGACTGGCGCTTCGTGCTGCGCACCGCCGCCCCCGATCCGGCCGAGCAGCCCGGCGGCCCCGTCGACCACCAGCTGTGGCACGAGGGCCTGTTCGCCGAGCGGGTCACCCACCTCACCCTGCTGCGCCGCCGCGATCCGGCCGCCGGCCTGGAGCTGCTGAGCGGCACCTGGTCCACCGAGCGCGCCGAGGACCGCCTGCTCTTCCTGGACTCCCTCCAGGACGGCCTCTCCGCCGCCGACGAGCCCTTCCTGGAGGCCGCCCTCGGCGACCGCAGCAAGAACGTCCGCGCCACCGCCGCCGAACTGCTCTCCACCCTGCCGGGCTCGGCCCTCGCCCGGCGGATGGCCGAGCGGGCGGGGGCCGCCGTCCGTCTCGCCGCGACCGGGACGCACCTGCTGGTCACCCCGCCCGCCGAGTGCGACGCGGCCATGCAGCGCGACGGCATACCGCTCAAGTCCCCCACCGGGCGCGGCGAACGGGCCTGGTGGTTCGGCGAGGTGATCGCCGCCGCACCGCTTCGGCTCTGGCCCGAGAGCACCGGCCTGACACCCGAGCAGCTGCTCGCCCTGCGGGTCGGCGACAGCATCGACGAGACCAGCAGCAGCTGGGCCGACGACCTGCGCGAGGCCTGGGCGCGCGCCGCCGTCCGCCAGCACGACGCCGACTGGGCCCGGGCGCTGCTCGGCCCGGCACCCGCACCGCCCGCCCGCGGCGCCGGACGGGCCCGCGCGCCCCGTGTCACCGGCGCCCCCGCCAAGCTGCTGGCCGTCCTCCCGCCCGAGGAGCGGGCCGCCTGGACGGCCGCGTTCATCGAGGTGCACGGCCTGGGCGAGGCCTTCCAGCTGCTCGGCGCCTGCGGCACGCCGTGGACGCCGCCGCTGTCCACCGCCGTGGTGACGGCCCTGGCCCGCGCCGCCGGCTCCGGCGCGTACCCGTGGAGCCACAGCGGGGTGCTCGGGATGACGGAACGCGCGCTCGCCCCGGAGACGGCGTCCGCCGTGGAGGAGCTGGCCGCCGGGGCCGCGCCCGACTCCGCCTGGTCGGAGACCTTCGCCCGGCTGGCCGGGACGCTGCGCTTCCGGGCCGCGATGCTCGCCGAACTCGACACCTGACGCCTGACGCCTGATGCCTGATGCCTGATGCCTGATGCCTAGCGAGTGTCCGGCGCCCGCTCCCGAAGCGGCAGAACGACAGGACGACAGGACGGGCCGGCCCCGCCGAAGCCTGGGGCCGGCCCGTCCCGCACCGTCAACCTCAGCCGGCCGCCCGTAGGTTGGCCGCGACCCAGGCCACGACGTCCCGGGTGGACGTGCCCGGGGTGAAGATGTCCGCGACGCCCATCGCCTTGAGCTCGGCGATGTCGTCGTCCGGGATGATCCCGCCGCAGAAGACCTTGATGTCAGCCGCGTCGCGCTCCTTCAACAGCTCCAGCACCCGTGCGCACAGCGTCATGTGGGCACCGGAGAGGATCGACAGCCCGATGCCGTCCGCGTCCTCCTGGATCGCGGTGTCGACGACCTGCTCGGGCGTCTGGTGCAACCCGGTGTAGATGACCTCCATACCGGCGTCGCGCAGGGCACGCGCAATGACCTTGGCGCCACGGTCGTGACCGTCGAGCCCCGGCTTGGCGACCACCACACGGATCGGCCCCGACACACTCATGACTGCCTCCTGGACCTCGTCGTCCACCATCCGACCGGACCTCGCGGGCCACGGGTGCGGTTAACGGTCGATAACCAACCTGAGGGGAGGTTAGCGCCACCCGGCCCGGTTGGCCGCGCCACCTCCCAAGAGGAGGGCAAAGTCACAGCCCCCGGCCTTGCTACCAGTGGGTATGCCCGTCCACCCGTCCACCGCACAGACCCCCGGCCGACCTCTTGACAACCGGAGGTTTTTCCGGGGCGTCGGCCTTGCGGATACAGTCTCGGCTGTTTTCTCCCCGCTTCCCCGGTACCGCTTCCCCGGTACCGCTTCTCCCTGTCGCTTTCCCCGCCGCTCCCCTGCCCGACGACGCGCCCCAGGCCCACCGAGGAGGCAGCCCCCGATGGCTCCCGACGCAGCCGCCCGCCCGACCCGTGCGGAGCTGCGCCTCGCCGCCCGCGAGCAGTCCCGCGCCCAGCGCCGCGGCGCCGCCAAGGCCGCCACCAGAACCGCACTGCTGCGGGTCGCGCTGCCGTCGGTGGCCGCGCTCGGGGTCGCCGCCGCGGCGGCCGTCACCGTGCGGGACGAGGCCGATCAGCACGCCCAGGCGGCCGGACGGACGGCACGGACGGCGGTCGACGCCCCGGGCACCCAGGACAGCCCGAAGAGCCCGGACAACCCGGCCGACGGCGGCGCCGAAGCCGCCAGGACGGCCGCCCGGCAGGCGGTCGCGGCCGGCGACCCGGCCCAGGCCTCCCGCGGTGACGCCCGCCAGCCGCTGGCCGGCGCCCAGCCCGCCGACGCCCAGGGCACCCCGGACGCGCAGCCGAGCGCCGAGCCCGTCAAGCCCAAGGTGGTCATGCCGGTCGCCCGGCACGGCCTCGGCGAGCTGTTCGGCGAGGCCGGCACCCACTGGGCCAACCGCCACACCGGCATCGACTTCCCGGTGGACGGCGGCTCCGAGGTGATGGCCGTCACCGACGGCACGATCCGCACGCAGTGGAACCCGTCGTACGGCTACATGACGGTGCTGAAGATGTCCGACGGCACCGAGGCCTGGTACTGCCACCTGCGGGCGTACAAGGTCCGCAAGGGGCCGGTGAAGCAGGGCGACGTCATCGCCTTCGTCGGCAGCAGCGGCAACAGCACCGGGCCGCACCTGCACTTCGAGATCCGCCCGGCCGGCAGCGGGCCGGTCGACCCGCTGCCGTGGTTCCTCTCGAACGGGCTCGACCCCCGCTAGGGAAGGCTAGAGCTTCTCCACCGGCGCGTAGCGCAGCAGCAGTTGCTTGCGGCCCTCCGAACCGAAGTCGACCGTGGCCTGCGCCCGGTCGCCGACGCCGGTGACGCCCACCACCGTGCCCAGCCCGAAGGTGTCGTGGGTGACCCGGTCCCCGACCGCGAGCGAGACGGCGTCCCGCTCGACGACCTGGCCGCCGCGCCGCGCCGACTGCCCCCAGCCCGCCTTCGGCTTCGCCGAGGCCGACGAGCCCGAAGAACCCGACGAGGAGCGCGAACCGCCGCCCCCCGACGAGGACTTGCCCCAGGACGACCCCGAGGAGAAGCCGCGCGCGGCCGGCGCCTGCGCCGCCCCCGTCCGCTTCCACTCCACCAGGTTCTCCGGGATCTCCTCCAGGAACCGCGAGGCCGGGTTGTACGCGGGCTGCCCCCAGGCGCTGCGCAGCACCGAGCGGGTCAGGTATAGCCGCTGCCGCGCCCGGGTGAGCCCCACGTAGGCGAGCCGCCGCTCCTCCTCCAGCTCCTTGACCTGGTTGAGCGCCCGCATGTGCGGGAAGATCCCGTCCTCCATGCCGGTCAGGAAGACCACCGGGAACTCCAGGCCCTTGGCGGTGTGCAGGGTCATCATCGTGATGACGCCCCGGCCCTCCTCGTCGTCCGGGATCTGGTCGGAGTCGGCGACGAGCGCGACCCGCTCCAGGAAGTCGGGGAGCGAGCCGACCGGCGGGGTGCCCTCCTCGTCGGCGTCGGGCCGTTCGCCCGGGTCCTGCTCGTACTCCAGGGCGACGGAGGCGAGTTCCTGGAGGTTCTCCACCCGGGTCTCGTCCTGCGGGTCGGTGGAGGCCTGGAGTTCGGCCAGGTAGCCGGTCTCCTCCAGGACGGCCTCCAGCACCGCGGCCGGGCCCGCGCCCGACTCGACGACCTGCCGCAGCCCGGCCATCAGGACGTTGAACTTCTTCACCGCGTTGGCCGAGCGCGCGGCCATCCCGTACGCCTCGTCGACGCGCAGCAGCGCCTGGGCGAAGGAGATCCGCTCCCGCGCGGCCAGCGCGTCGACCATCGCCTCGGCCCGCTCGCCGATGCCGCGCTTGGGCACGTTGAGGATCCGGCGCAGCGGCACGGTGTCCTCCGGGTTGGAGAGCACCCGCAGGTACGCCAGGACGTCCCGGACCTCCTTGCGCTCGTAGAAGCGCACCCCGCCGACCACCTTGTACGGCAGGCCGACCCGGATGAACACCTCCTCGAACACGCGGGACTGGGCGTTCGTCCGGTAGAAGATCGCGACGTCGCCGGGCTTGGCGTCGCCCGCGTCGGTGAGCCGGTCGATCTCGTCGGCGATGAACTGGGCCTCGCCGTGCTCGTCGTCCGCGACGTAGCCGACGACCTTCTCGCCGTGCTCGCCGGCCGTCCAGAGCTTCTTCTCGCGCCGGTTGGCGTTGCGCTCGATGACGGCGTTGGCGGCGCTCAGGATGGTCTGCGTGGAACGGTAGTTCTGCTCCAGCAGGATCGTGGTCGCGTTCGGGTAGTCCTCCTCGAACTGGAGGATGTTGCGGATCGTCGCGCCGCGGAAGGCGTAGATCGACTGGTCCGCGTCACCGACGACGCACAGCTCGGCCGGCGGCACCTCGGACAGGCGCCCGGCGGCCGGGTTCACGAACTCCCCGTCCACGGTGCGCTTCGGCGCGGCCGCGACGGATCCGCCGCTCAGCTCGCGGACGAGCATGTACTGGGCGTGGTTGGTGTCCTGGTACTCGTCGACCAGGATGTGCCGGAACCGGCGCCGGTAGTGCTCCGCGACGTCGGGGAAGGCCTGGAGCAGGTTCACCGTCGTCATGATGATGTCGTCGAAGTCCAGCGCGTTGGCCTCGCGCAGGCGCCGCTGGTAGAGCGTGTACGCCTCGGCGAGCTTCTTCTCCATCGGGTTGGCGGCCTGGTCGGCGAAGGTCTCCTCGTCGATCAGCTCGTTCTTCAGGTTGCTGATCTTCGCGGTGAAGGACTTCGGCGGGAACTGCTTCGGGTCCAGGTCGAGGTCGCGGCAGACCAGCGACATCAGCCGCTGCGAGTCGGCCGAGTCGTAGATCGAGAAGCTGGAGGTGAAGCCCAGCACCTTGGACTCGCGGCGCAGGATCCGCACGCACGCGCTGTGGAAAGTGGACACCCACATCGCCCGGGCCCGCGGGCCGACCAGCGCCTCGACGCGCTCGCGCATCTCGCCGGCGGCCTTGTTGGTGAAGGTGATCGCCAGGATCTCGCCCGGCTGCACGCCGCGGGCGCCCAGCAGGTGGGCGATCCGGTGGGTCAGCACCCGGGTCTTGCCGGAACCGGCGCCGGCCACGATGAGCAGCGGCGAGCCCGCGTGCAGCACCGCCTCGCGCTGCGGGTCGTTCATGCCCTCCAGCAGCTGCACCGGATCCACCACCGTACGGGCGGCGCCGTTGCGGTACCAGGCGTCCCGCGCGGTCTCGGCGGCGTGGTCGGTCTGGAACAGCCCCTCCGGGATGGCCTCCTCGTAGGCCTCGTACGGGGCGTCGTCCTCGTACGGCGGGGGCTCCTCGTCGAGGGGCACGGCGGGCTGCTTCGACCCGGCGGCGGGTGCCTCGAAACCGGGGAGCGGGAGGTCGTCAAAGAGGCTACTCATGGCACTCCGAGTCTATGGCCACCCACCGACAAGCCCGCCCGGCCCGGAGGAACCGGACCGGGCGGGCTCGCGACCGGGGCTCAGCGGCACGTGGGCTCAGCGAGGCACCGGCTCAGCGGCGCACCGGCTCGGCCGCCCAGGCCGGGGCTCAGACCAGACGGCGGGCGGTGGCCCAGCGGGTCAGTTCGTGCCGGTTGCTCAGCTGGAGCTTGCGCAGGACGGCGGAGACGTGGCTCTCGACCGTCTTCACCGAGATGAAGAGCTGCTTGGCGATCTCCTTGTACGCGTAGCCGCGCGCGATCAGGCGGAGCACCTCGCGCTCGCGCTGGGTGAGGCGGTCCAGGTCCTCGTCGACCGGCGGGGTGTCGGTGGCGGCGAAGGCGTCCAGGACGAAGCCGGCCAGCCGGGGCGAGAACACCGCGTCGCCGTCGGCGATCCGGAAGATCGCGTTGACCAGGTCGGTGCCGGTGATGGTCTTGGTGACGTAGCCGCGCGCGCCGCCGCGGATGACGCCGATCACGTCGTCGGCGGCGTCCGACACCGACAGGGCGAGGAACTTGACCCCGCCCTGCTCGCCCATCACCCCGGCCGAGCGGCGCAGCACCTCGACACCGCCGCCGCCGGGCAGGTGGACGTCCAGCAGCACCACGTCCGGCCGGGTCTCGGCGACGACCCGGACCGCCGACTCGACGTCGTCGGCCTCGCCGACCACGTCGATGCCGGTCGCCTCGGTGCGGCCGATCTCGGCCCGAACCCCGGTGCGGAACATCCGGTGGTCGTCCACCAGGACGACTCTCGCGGTGCGCTCCGGCGCTGCCTCAGTCATTCGTTCTCTCCATCTCCAGCTCGACCTCGGTCCCGCCGTCCGGCGCGGGCCGCACCCGTGCGGTGCCGCCGTTGCGCTTCATGCGGCCGATGATCGACTCCCGTACGCCCATCCGGTCCTCGGGCACCGTGTCGGGGTCGAAGCCGGGACCGTGGTCGCGGACGAACACCGACACCGTCTTCCCCTCCACCTCGGCGTAGACCTGGACCGGTCCCCCGCCACCGTACTTGGCCGCGTTGACGGTCGCCTCCCTCGCGGCCTGCATCTGGGCCGCGATCCGCTCGTCCATCGGGCAGTCGCCGACGATCACCACCTCGACCGGGACGCCGTGCCGGTCCTCGACCTCGGCGACGACGGCGCGCAGGCTCTCCGCCATGGTGTCGGGCGCGGCCTCGGCGGCGGCCTCCGGGCGGTACAGCCACAGCCGCAGCTCGCGCTCCTGGGCACGGGCCAGCCGCAGCACCTCCTTGGGGTCCTCGGCCCGGCGCTGGATCAGGGTCAGGGTGTGCAGCACCGAGTCGTGGACGTGCGCGGCGATCTCGGCGCGCTCCTGGGCGCGGATGCGCGCGGTGCGCTCGGCACCGAGGTCCTGCCACAGGCGCAGCCCGTACGGGCCGAGCAGCACCAGCACCCCCGCGAGTACCGCGAGCGAGGCCTCGACCACCGAGCCGAGCGTCGAGCCGCTGCCCTGCATGGCGAGGAAGGCGATGGTGCCGGCCACCACGAGCAGCACGCCGGCACCGACCCGGGTGTAGGCGCCGCGCCGCTTGTCGCCCTCCTCCAGGCCGAACCAGCGCTGCCAGCGCGAGTCGTCGGCCTGCCGCCAGACCAGCGCGACGCCGACGCCGATCGCCAGCAGCGGCCAGGTGTACGGCTTGGCGGTCTGCAGGCCGAGCGCGTTGAGCAGGGCGGTGATGCCGATCACCATCATCACCAGGGCCGCGAGCTGGCCGAGGCCGCCCTGCCCGGTCTTGCCGCCCGCGCCGTCCTCCCCCTCCGCGGGGGCCGCGGCCGGCTCGCCCTGGAGGGCGTGCTGGAGCAGTTCGCGCAGCCGGCCGAGCCAGCCGCCGCGGCCCTTGCTCAGCGCGCCGCCCGGCTGCTGCCCCGAACCGGTCGGGACGAAGGCGCCGTTGACGTACACCCAGTGGGCGGCGCCGCGCTGCGCGGGCTCGCCGATGCCGATCGGCACCACGAACCAGAACGCCGCGTACAGCAGGGTGCCGATCCCCTGCGCGAAGAACAGCAGCACGAACGCGAGCCGCACCCACCGCACCGGGAGCCCGAGGTGCACCGCGAGCCCCTGCGCGACGCCGCCGAGCATCCGCCGCTGCGGGCTGCGGTAGAGCCGGCGGTACGGCGGCCGTCCGCCGTCGGGCGCGGTCGGGTCGGTGCCGCCCGCCGGCACGGCGTCGGGGGCGAGGGATCGGGGGTCGGAACCGGGTGCTGCCACGCCACCGATGGTTCCACGCCCGCGCACACGGACGCATCAGGGTGTGCCCCTGACCCCTTCTCAGGGACAAGTCAGGGTCCGGGCAGGGCTCGCACCGGTTGGGCCGGACCGGGGCAGCCGGGAGGATGGTGCCCATGACCGACGACCACCGCATCCAGGAGACCGGGCCCGCCGCCCCGCCGGAACCGGACCGCCCCCCGCTGACCAGGACCGAGCACCACCGCGTGGTGGCCGGCGTCTGCGGCGGCCTCGGGCGGCACCTGGACATCGACCCGGTGGTCTTCCGGGTGGTCACCGTGGTGCTCTGCCTCTCCGGCGGCCTCGGGCTGTTCCTGTACGGCCTGGCCTGGCTGATCGTCCCCACCGAGCCGGTGCCGGACGGCCGGGGCGGCACCCGGCACGGGCGCACCGAACTCCAGCGGGTGCTCACCGGCCGGGTGGACGGCCAGTCGGTCGGCGCGGTGCTGCTGGCCGTGATCGGTACCGGGGTGTTCTTCTCCTCGATGGGCCAGGACGACCAGCTGTTCCCGCTGCTGCTGCTCGCCGGCCTGGTCTTCCTGGCGGTGCGCTACGACCCGGACCGCCGCCGCGGCCGGGTGCGCCGGCGCCGCCGCGGCGGCCCGTACGACCGCCACTACCCCGACGGGGACCAGTACGGCCCGTACCCGTGGTCCGGGCCGGAGGACGACGAGGCCGCCCGCGCCCGGCACGCGGCCGAGCGCGCCGCCGGAACGGTGCCCGCCGACTCCCCGGCCCCCGGCCCGACCGGCTACCTGTGGGACCCGCGCCACCCCGAGCGCAACCCGTACGGCGCCGGCCCCACCCCGCCGTTCGGCACCCCGGTGCCGCCGGCGGGCGGCCCGGCCCAGCCCTGGTGGCAGCGCGTCGACCTGCCCGCGGGCGACCCTCTGCGCAAGGACGGCCCGCCCGGCCGGCCCCGGCCCGCCGCCGTCCGGCAACGCCGGGAGCGGTCCGCACTCGGCTTCTTCGGCCTGCTGCTGGCGATCGGCGCGGGTGCCGCGGTCTGGTCCGCCTCGGCCGGCCACACCGACGTCACCGTGCTGAGCGCGACCGTGCTGGCCACCGCGCTGCTGGTGATCGGCCTGACGCTGCTGCTCGGCGCGAAGTTCGGCCGGGCCCGCAAGCTCGCGGTGACGGGCCTGCTGCTCACCCTGGCGCTGGTCTTCGTCGGCCACTCCCCGGACTCCATGCGCAACGCCGTCGGCCGGCGCGACTTCACCGTCGTCGCCTCGGCCGAACTCCAGCCCCGGTACTCCCTGGGGGCCGGCCGGCTCCAGCTGGACCTGAGCGGGCTCGACCCGGCCGGGGCCACCCTCACCAGCAAGGTCGAACTCGGCGCCGGCGAGCTGACCGTCGTCCTGCCGCCGGACGTGACGGTGAACCTGGTGGCCCGGGTGGGCCTCGGCGACGTCTCCACCCCCGGTGAGCGCAACAACGGCACCGGCCGCCACACCTACCTGCTGCCACCCGGCAGCGGCCATCCGTCCAAGGGCACATTCGACCTCGAACTCGCGGTCGGGATCGGCAACATCAAGGTGGTCCAGCAGTGAGGAAGCACCGGCTCGACCTGTTCTCGCTGATCGCGGGGGCGCTGTTCAGCACGATCGCGGTGGTCTACCTGGTCGCGGCACTCAACGACCAGGCGGTGAACGGCCGGATCGTCATCCCGGTCACCTTCATCGTGCTCGGCCTCGGCGGCCTGGCCGGCGCGGTCGCGGCGGTCGCCCGGCGCGGTCGCACCGACCGCCGGGACTGAACCCGCCCGATCAGGCTCAGCCCTGCAGCGGCCCGAGGTTCAGCTTGTCGCCGTCCTGGGTGACGGTGTACTTCGGCAGCGGCTTGACCGCCGGCCCGTTGACCACCGCGCCGGTCGCGGCGTCGAACCGGGAACCGTGGCAGGGGCAGTACAGCTGGCCGTTCTTCGGGGCGTCGACCGCGCAGCCGGAGTGGGTGCACACCGCGGACAGGCCGCAGTACTGGCCCGCCTTGGGCTGCACGATGTAGACGGCGTCCCCGGTGGCCGGGTCCTTGACCTGGGCCGAGCCGCCGACCGGCACGCTCGCGGCGGCCACCGAGGGGGCCGGTCCGGACTGCGCCGGGGTGGTGGCCGGGGCCGCGGACTGCTTGGGCGCGGAGTGCTTGGCCCGGCCGAAGGTCCGGGTGAGCGAGCCGGTGAGCAGCCCGGCGCCGCCGATCGCGACGGCGGCGATCCCGCCGTCCACCAGCGCCCGGCGCCTGACGCGGTCCTCGCCCAGCCCGCGCCCCCGCTCCCGGCCGGCCCGCCGGGCGAGGTAGCCGTCCACCGACAGGTCCGGGGTGCCGGCCAGCAGCAGCGGCGTCCAGGCCATCAGGTAGCCGAGGTCGTTGCCCAGGTAGTAGGGCGAGACGCTCCAGCTGATGGACAGCCAGAGGCTGAGGTTGATCAGCGCGCCGCCGAGCGCCGCGACCCGGCCCCAGAGGCCGAGCAGGGTGCCGAGGCCGACCGCCAGCTCACCGAAGGCGACGGCGAGCGCGAACAGGGTGGGCGCGTCCAGGGCGGCGCCGAGCAGGAAGGAGATCGGGCTGCCGCCCCTGGCCGCCTGGGTCTGCGAGACGAACGACGCCGGGTCGGCCGCCCCGGCCAGGTAGTGCGCGTCGGACAGTTTGTCGAGGGCGGCGTACACGAAGGTGACGCCGAGGAAGAGCCGCAGCGGCAGCAGCGCGTACCGGGACGCGGACGCCCGCCACTGCGCCGCCCGGTCGGCCGGCCCGGCCGCTCCCCCGTCGCCCGCTTCCCCGTCACCCGCCACGGAGTTGCCAGCCTCCGACATCGCTCACACCTTCCCTCGCGGCCCGCCACTCCCTGACAGGTCCGGTCCGCATTCTGCCCGCTCCCGATCGCTTTCGGTGGGAGGTCCCCACCCCGGCGGCGACCGCCCCACCGCGAACGGCCGCGCCGTCGTTCCCTGGTACGGGAACGACGGCACGGCCGTTCAGCAGCGGCTCAGCGGCCGGCGGGAGTGCTCACTCCCACTCGATGGTGCCCGGCGGCTTGCTGGTGACGTCGACGACGACGCGGTTCACGTCGCGGACCTCGTTGGTGATCCGGGTGGAGATCTTGGCCAGCACGTCGTACGGCAGGCGCGACCAGTCGGCGGTCATGGCGTCCTCGGACGAGACCGGGCGCAGCACGATCGGGTGACCGTAGGTGCGGCCGTCGCCCTGCACGCCCACGCTGCGCACGTCGGCGAGCAGCACGACCGGGCACTGCCAGATCTCGCGGTCCAGGCCGGCCGCGGTCAGCTCCTCGCGGGCGATCGCGTCGGCGTCGCGGAGCAGGTCCAGCCGCTCCTGGGTGACCTCGCCGACGATCCGGATGCCCAGGCCCGGGCCCGGGAACGGCTGGCGCTGGACGATCTCCTCCGGCAGGCCCAGCTCCTGGCCGACCATCCGGACCTCGTCCTTGAACAGCTTGCGCAGCGGCTCGACCAGCTGGAACTGGAGGTCCTCGGGCAGGCCGCCGACGTTGTGGTGGGACTTGATGTTGGCGGTGCCGGTGCCGCCGCCGGACTCCACCACGTCCGGGTACAGGGTGCCCTGGACCAGGAAGTCGACCGACTCGCCGTGCTCGCCGGCCTCGGCGACGATCTCGGCCTGGGCCTGCTCGAAGACCCGGATGAACTCCCGGCCGATGATCTTGCGCTTCTCCTCGGGGTCGGTGACCCCCTTCAGCGCGTTCAGGAAGCGCTCCGCGGCGTCGACCACCTTCAGCTGCACGCCGGTGGCCGCCACGAAGTCCTTCTCGACCTGCTCGGTCTCGCCCTTGCGCATCAGGCCGTGGTCGACGTACACGCAGGTCAGCTTGGAGCCGATGGCCTTGTTGACCAGGGCCGCCGCGACCGCGGAGTCCACGCCGCCGGAGAGGCCGCAGATCGCGCGCTTCTCGCCGACCTGGGCGCGGATCAGCGCGACCTGCTCCTCGACCACGCTGCCGGTGGTCCAGGTCGGGGCGATGCCGGCGCCGCGGTAGAGGAAGTGCTCCAGGATCTGCTGGCCGTGGTCGGAGTGCAGCACCTCGGGGTGGTACTGGACGCCGTAGAGGCGGGCCTCGTCGTTCTCGAAGGCCGCGACCGGGACCACCGCGGTGGACGCGGTGACGGTGAAGCCCTCCGGGGCGGCGGAGCAGGCGTCGCCGTGCGACATCCACACCGAGTGCTCCGCCGGAACGCCCTCGAACAGGGTGGAGCCGGTGCGGCTGACGGTCAGCGGGGTGCGGCCGTACTCGCGGGCGCCGGTGTTGTCGACCGTGCCGCCGAGGATCTTGGCCATCAGCTGGAAGCCGTAGCACATGCCGAAGACCGGGACCCCGGCCTCGAAGATCGCGCGGTCGAGCTGCGGCGCGCCCTCTTCGTAGACCGACGACGGACCGCCGGAGAGGATGATCGCCTTGGGGTTCTTGGCGAGCATCTCGGCGACCGGCATGCTGCTCGGCACGATCTCGCTGTAGACCCGCGCCTCACGCACCCGACGGGCGATGAGCTGGGCGTACTGGGCGCCGAAGTCGACCACCAGGACGGTGTCGTTGTCCGGCGCGGACTGGACGGGAATTGCAGAGGACACAGACGGCCTTCCGGCAGCGGTACGAGAGGTGTCACACCGAACCGCTTCCCCGGCGGGGGCCGCGGCGGCGACGGGTGGGGGTGTCTGGACACCGATTCTACCGGGCTGTCCGGTTTCACTCGTCTGCCCGTCCAAACGACCGTGACCGGGCGGGGCCGCCTTTCGTTGCTTCAGACGACCGTACGACCGCGCCGCGCCCGCCAGACGCGCCGCCTTCGCCCCGGCCAGGGGCGCCGCCGTACGGACTGCAGGACCACGCGTGGAGCTTCATCCCAGTCCACCGGCGCATGTGGCACCGCCGCCCCGGCCCCGCCGGGAGCGCGGTGCCGTGGGACCGTGCGCGGGTGCCGCGGCCGGACAGCAGGGGACAGCGACCCCGGCCGCGACTGGACCGAGAGGTGGGACGGCCGGTCCCCGGGGACGCCCGGGCCGGTCGTCGCACCCCCCGCCGCGAGCCGGGCACACCCGGGCGCACACCCTTCCCCGTCCCGCGCCGCTACGCGCGTCCCCGTGCGCCGCAGCCACCCACACCACTACGCACCGTGATCATCGACGCCTCGCGTCGGCACCTGCCCGCAACCGCCCGACGGGGCGGGGCGAGGCCCGCACCCGCGCCCGGGCCACACCAGGGAGTCGGCACCCGCACCAAATGCGCTGGGCCGAACTGTGCCGAATCGGTTGCAGAGCAAGCCCTTCGTCCAGCACGATGCTGCGTGGAAGCGGTTCTCCCGGCGGCCGGCAGGCTCACCGCGGAGACCCCGACCGCTGCCGCCGCACTGGGCGACAGCCCCGTACGTCACCTCACGCTCCGTGAGCGAAGGCCCGGCGCAGACCTGCGCGCCGACCCGCCGCACCGCGAGCGTGCGCGCCCCGCGCCACCGGCCACCCACGCCGGCCCGCGACGGCGCGACCCCTGAGCCGACCGACCCGACGGCGCCCCTCCCCCGGCGCCGTCACCCCCAGCACCGGCGCAGCCCTGACGCCGCGTGCTGAGCGACAAAGGGCCCCGTTCCCCCGCGGGGCCCTTTGCCCTGTCCGGGCCGCTCCGCCCACGGACGCTCCGCTCAGGGCTGCTCCGCTCGCGGCTGCCCGGCTCAGGGCTGCTTGCGCCAGACGCTCGGATCGACCGGCTCCTCGGCCGGCGAGCCGGGCGGCGGCACCAGCGGCGCGTCGTCCGAGCCGACCACGTCGCCCACCGCCGCCCCGGAGGCGTACGGCTGCGGCTCAGGCCCGGCCTCGTACGGCGCCCCCGGCGACGGCACCGCGCCGTACGGGGGCGCGCCGTACGGGGGCGCGCCGTAGGCGTCCTCGCGGGCCACCGCGCCCCGGCCGCGGACGGCCGCCAGCAGCGGCGGCACCAGCAGCGCGCCGATCGCCGCCCAGACCAGGTTGGCCACCAGCACGCTGGCGAAGCCCAGGCTGATCGAGGTCTCCCGGGACAGCACCGTCTGGTTCGCGAAGGTGTTCCACCCCGGGGTCGCCGAGGACGTCGAGGTCGTCATCAGCGCACCGCCCACCGCCATCAGCGCGGTGAGCGCCACGGCGTGGACGGCCGCCAGCCGGAGCCGGTCGGCCGCGTCCAGCCGCCGCCGGTACGCCGACCAGCCGAGGACGCCCGCCGTGGCGAGGGCCAGCAGGCCGGTCCAGCGCCAGTCGGCGGTCTGGTCGTGCAGGTCGAAGAAGGAGACCTCCATGCTGTCGGGGGTGTCCTGCCAGTCGCCGCCGATCGCGGCCGCCGCGTCGCTCGCCCCGCCGCTCGCCCCGCCGCTCGCCCCGCTGAACGCCTGCAAAGTCGCCCCCGAGCCCAGGCCGAGCAGGCCCAGGCCGAGGTTGGGCAGGAAGGCCGCCGAGACCGGTGTCTGCCAGCCCTCCTCGCTGTTGACCGCGACCAGCACGAAACCCGTCACCGAGGCCAGGCCCAGCGACAGTGCCAGCGCCCGGCCGCCCGTGAGCGCGGCGACCGCCCAGCCGCGCACCGCCCGGCTGCGCCAGGCGGCCCAGCGCAGCGCGTCGGTGCCGTGGACGGCGAAGGCCGTCAGCGCGGCGAGCAGGGCGGTCCAGCCGGTCGCCTCCAGCCAGCCGGAGTCCACGGTGTACGTCACCCCGAGGGCGCGGCCGACGAGGCCGGTGCGCTGCGGCTGCCAGGACGTCCCGCCGGCCAGCCCGAGCAGCGCGGTCACCGCCGCCAGGACCACCGCGGTACGCAGCGCCTCGCCCGCGGCCTGGGCTCGGGTCAGCTGGAGGCCGGCGGCCCGGCGGCGGCGCGCCCCGGTCCGCAGGCCGAGCCAGAGCGCCAGCGCCCACAGCACAGTGACCGTCAGCGGCACCGCCCGGAACAGCGCGTCCATGCCCTCCGCGTCGCCGCGCCGCAACGCGCTGGTGTACCCGAGCTTGAACGGCGCGCCGAGCGCGCTCAGCGCCATCGACAGGGCGGCGCCGAAGCGCTCGCCGAACCCGGGCGCCCGGACCAGGTAGGCGTACTGGTAGTCGCTCGGGATCGCCACGATCAGCGCCGCCAGCAGCAGCACGGCGGTCGGGGCGGCGGCGACCAGGAGCGCCGGGCGCCAGTCCGCGCCGAGCAGCTGGCTCAGCACGGTCGGCCGCCCGGCCCGCGGGTCGTACGGCTGCCCGGCGCCCCAACTGCCCAGCGTGGGCGGCCCGGCGGGCTGCGGGTGGCCCGGGCCGTAGCCGGGCGGCGGGCCGTAGCCGGGCGGCGGAGGCGGCGGAGGCGGCGGCGGGTACCCGGGCGCGGCGGACGGCGGACCGTACGCCGGCGGGGGCGGTACGGCAGGCGGAACGACGGGAGGTACCGCGGGCATGGCGGCCGTCGGCGGGGGCGGCGTCAGCGGCCGCCCGCACGAGACGCACGCGGACGCCCCTTCCACCGATGCCGCGCCGCACGATGCGCAGATGGCCATGGACCGGTTTCCCCCCGCTCGACGAGTTCCTGGTCCCCCAGAAAGCCCGTTTATCCCATCGGATCCGAACGAATGTCAACCGGGTACCGAGCCGGGCGGGTTGGCCCGTCGAGGCCTGCTCAGCCGCGCTTCTTCGGGACCTCCGGGACGGGCAGCAGCGGCAGTCGGAGCGCGCCGAACGCGTCCTCCGGGACGGCCAGCCGGGACGGCGCCACCGGGGCGACCCGCCGGTAGGCCTCGCCCTGGGCCGGGCGGCGGTCCGCCTCGCCCTTGTTGGGCCACATCGACATGGCGCGCTCGGCCTGCGCGGTGATGGTCAGCGAGGGGTTCACCCCGAGGTTGGCGGAGACGGCCGCGCCGTCGACCACGCTGATCCCGGGGTGGCCGTACAGCCGGTGGTAGGGGTCGACCACGCCGGTCTCGGGGGCGTCGCCGATCGGGCAGCCGCCGAGGAAGTGGGCGGTCATCGGGATGTCGAAGATCTCGCCGGCGCTGCTGCCCGCGAAGCCGTTGATCTGCTCGGCCAGCGCCTGGGCGCCCTGTTCGGCGGCCGGGATCCAGGTCGGGTTGGGGGCGCCGTGGCCCTGGGCGGAGGTGAGCCGGCTCTTGCCGAGCAGGTCCTTCTTCAGCGAGACGGTGATCGAGTTGTCCAGCGACTGCATCACCAGGCCGATGATCGTCTTCTCGGACCAGCGGTGCTGGTTCATCGAGCGGGCGAAGGTCACCGGGTGGCGCACCGACCCGCCCAGGTAGCGCAGCCAGCGCGGGGCCCGTCCGCCGCCCTTGACCTGGGCTATCGACAGCGCGCCCATCGCGTTGGAGCCCTTGCCGTAGCGGACCGGCTCGATGTGGGTGCTGGCGTCCGGGTGGATCGAGGAGGTGATCGCCACGCCCTTGGTGAAGTCCACCCGGCTGCCGTAGCGCCGGTCGGTGGTCTGCGCGCCCACCAGCGCCTCGGAGTTGGTGCGGGTCAGCTCGCCGAGCCGGGCGGAGATCCGGGGCAGGTGCCCCCCGTCACGCATCCGGTGCAGCAGCGACTGGGTGCCGTACGTCCCGGCCGCGACCACCACCCGGGCGGCGGTGATGGTCCGCGCGCCCGCCTTCACCCGGTCGGTGCGGGAGCGGGAGTCAGTCCGGCGCACGTCCACCGCGTAGCCGTGGCTCCCGTCGGCTCCGGGGAGCTCCCGGATCCGGGCCACCGTGGTGAGCGGGTGGATCTCGGCGCCGCCCCGCTCGGCCAGGTGCAGGTAGTTCTCGGTGAGCATGTTCTTGGCCCCGTGCCGGCAGCCGGTCATGCACTCGCCGCACTCCACGCAGGCCTTGCGGGCCGGCCCGGCACCGCCGAAGTACGGGTCGGCGACCTCGTCCCCGGGCGCCGCCTTGGCCCTGCCGCCGGCGTCCCGGCCGTCCCCGAAGAAGACCCCGACCGGCGCCATGTGGAAGGTGTCGCCCACCCCCATCTGCTCGGCGGCGGCCTTGAGGTGCACGTCGGAGGGGGTGACGGTCGGGTTGAGCCGGACCCCGAGCATCCGCTGCGCCTGGTCGTAGAACGGCGCCAACTCCTCCTGCCAGTCGGTGATGTGGCGCCACTGGCGGTCCTCGAAGAAGGCCTTCGGCGGCACGTACAGGGTGTTGGCGTAGTTCAGCGAGCCGCCGCCGACCCCGGCGCCGGCCAGGATCAGCACGTTGGCCAGCAGGTGGATCCGCTGGATGCCGTAGAGGCCGAGCTTCGGCGCCCACAGGTAGTTCGGCAGGTCCCAGGAGTTCCTGGGCAGTTCGTCCCGCTCGAAGCGCCGACCGGCCTCCAGGACGGCGACCCGGTAGCCCTTCTCGGTCAGCCTCAGCGCGGCGACCGAACCACCGAAGCCGGAGCCGACCACGACCACGTCGTAGTCGAACTCCGCCGCACCGCCGGACTCCACCATCTGCCACTGCTCCTTCGGGACGCGAACCTGACTACGGGACGGGCGGACCTGACTACGGGACGGGCGGACCTGACTGCGGGACGGAACCTGGCTGCGGGACGGTCGGATCGGACCACCGGCCGGGCCGACTCCGACCCACGGGGACGAACCGCCGGGCCGGGACGGCTACTTGAACCTTCGGCCCGGGACGGCTACTTGAACCGCAGCGCCTTCAGCACCCGCAGCCCGCCGGTCATCACCGCGGCGAACTGCCGGTCGTCCAGCCCGAACGAGGGCGCGATCGGCATCAGCCGCTGGGTCGCGACGGTCTGTGCCTCGGTGAAGCGCAGGATGCCCTCGGCGCCGTGGCGGCGACCGAGCCCGGAGTCGCCCATGCCGCCCATCGGCGAGCCGATCGAGCCGTACGCGGCCGCGTAGGCCTCGTTGACGTTGACCGTGCCGGTGCGCAGCCGGGCCCCGACCGCCCGGCCGCGCCGGGTGTCCCTGGTCCAGACGCTGGAGTTCAGGCCGTACGGCGTGGAGTTCGCGGCGGCCACCGCCTCGTCGTCGGTGTCGAAGCGGTAGACGGAGACGACCGGGCCGAAGGTCTCCTCGCCGCAGACCGCCATGTCCGGGGTGACCCCGTCGAGGATGGTCGGCTCGAAGAAGTACGGGCCGAGGTCGGGCCGGGCCCGGCCGCCGGCCAGCACGGTGGCGCCCGCCTTGACCGCCTCCTCCACGTGTCGGGTGGTGGTCTCCAGCTGGCGGACGGAGACCAGCGAGCCCATGTCGGCGCCGTAGGCCAGGCCGCCGCCGAGGCGCAGCGCCCGGGTGCGGGCGGCGAAGCGCTCCAGGAAGTCGTCGGCCACCGAGCGGTGCACCAGCAGCCGCTCGATCGAGATGCACAGCTGCCCGGCGGAGGAGAAGCAGGCCCGCACGGCGCCCGCGGCGGCCCGGTCGAGGTCGGCGTCGGAGAGGACCAGCATGGCGTTCTTGCCGCCGAGTTCGAGCGAGGCGCCGACCAGCCGGGCGGCGGCGCGCTGGGCGACCTCCCGGCCGGTGCGGGTGGAGCCGGTGAACGAGACGTAGTCGGCGTGCTCCACCACGGCGGGACCGATCACCGGGCCGTCGCCGATCACGACCTGCCACAGGTCGGCCGGCAGCCCGGCCTCGATCAGCAGCTCGCGGGCCCACAGCGCGGTCAGCGCGGTCTGCGTGTCCGGCTTGTTGACCACGGCGTTGCCTGCCGCGAAGGCGGGCAGGACGTCGCCGACGGACAGCTCCAGCGGGTAGTTCCAGGGCGAGATGTGGCCGACCACGCCCTTGGGCCGGCGGGCCTCGACCGCGTGGGTGAGCACCGGCAGCGCCCCGCCGCGCCGCTTGTCCCGGAGGTAGCCGTGCGCGGCCCGCCCGTAGTGCCGGGCGGCCATGGCGACGGCCAGCACCTCCTCGAAGGCGTGCAGCCGGGCCTTGCCGGTCTCGGCCTGGACGAGGTCCAGCACCTCGTCCTGCCGCTTGAGCAGCAGGTCGTGGAAGCGCAGCAGGACGGCCGCCCGGCGGCGCACCGGCAGCGCGGCCCAGGCCGTCTGGGCGCGGCGGGCCAGTTCGAAGGCGACCTCGACGTCGGCCGGGGTGGACCGCGGCAGGCTCGCCAGCCGCTCGCCGGTCAGCGGGGCGACGGTCTCCACCAGGCTGGGCTCGCCGGTGGCGGTGACGCCGGCGGCCAGCCGGGCGACCAGGGACGGCGGGACGGCCGCCGCGACGGTCCGGCCCCCGCCGGGGGCGGGCGGGTTCCCGGTCGCGGGGTGTTCGGTGGCCGCTGCGCCTGCTGTGAGGTCCGACATACGGCGCAGCCTAGGCGCTCGGCGGCCGGTCCGGTACCCGTCGGTAACAAGAATCTGCCGCGGCCGGGTGGAGCGGGCTCCCCCCGGTCAGCGGGTCGGCGCGAAGTAGTGCAGCACCGCGTTGAAGCGCTGCTCCGCCTCGTTCCACTCGTTGCCCCGGTCCGGGCTGGACGAGTAGATCGCGTAGCTGGTGCCGTCGTCGTCGATGAACTCGGCCTCGACCGCCCGGCGCCGGCCGCCCTCCTTGGCGAGGTAGCTGAACTCCCAGACGGCCGCCTCGTGGCCGTTCACCGCGACGCCGGTCATCTTGTGCTGCTTGTACTCCTTCAGGTTCTTGGAGACGGTGGCCTCCATCTGCCGCAGGTGGTCCAGCGGCTTGACCGACTGGCCGACGGTGACCGCGAACTGCAGGTAGTGCACCTTGTTGTCGGGGCTGTAGTAGACCTGGTTGTCGGGTGTGGCACTGCGCTGCCAGGCCGGGCTGACCGAGGGCAGCGGGAAGCGGAAGCCGGCCGGGTCGTCGACCCAGTGGTAGCCGTTGGGCGCCGCCGGCCCCGGGCTGGCGCCACTGGTGGGGTCCGGGTTGACGGAGGCGGTCGGGACGGGCTCGTCGGCCGTGGAGGCGGCGACGTGCCCGGTGGTGGTGTTCCGGGTGGCGAGGAAGGTCGCGCCGGCCGCCAGCAGGCCGACGGCCACCGCGATCACGACGATCTTCAGGGTGCTGCGGCGCTTGGCCGGCCCGCGCGCGGGCGTGACGGGGTGCGCCACCGGCGCGACCGCTGCGGTGAGCGCCGCCGCCCCGTCGGCCGCGCCCCCGGTGGTGTCCGGAACGGCCCCCGAGCGCACCCCGGTCGGCTCCTCGGCCTCCTCCACCGTCGTCCCCGGCGCGGCCTCCTCCGCGTGGTCCTCCGCCGCCGCCGGGCGCTCGCTGCGGTCCACCACGGGCACCGACTGGGTGGGCGCGCGCAGCGGCGCGACCGACTTCAGGCCGATCGTGTGCCCGGCCTTCACCTCGGCCAGCATCCGGGCGGCCTCGTCCGCGTTCGGCCGCTCGGCCGGGTCCTTGGCCATCAGCGCGGCCAGCACCGGGCCCAGCGGCCCGGCCCGGAGCGGCTCCGGCAGCGGCTCACCCACCACGGCGGCCAGTGTGGTGATCGGCGAGGTCCGGCGGAACGGCGACTGGCCCTCCACCGCGGCGTACAGCGTCGCCCCGAGGCCCCACAGGTCGGAGGCCGGCCCGGGCCGCTCGCCCTGGGCGAGCTCCGGCGCCAGGTAGTCCGGCGAGCCGACCAGATCGCCCGGCCGGGTCAACTCGGCCGAGCCCTCGTACGTCGCGATGCCGAAGTCCAGCAGCACCACCCGCCCGGTACCGCGCTCCAGCAGCACGTTGGCCGGCTTCACGTCGCGGTGCAGGACGCCGAGCTGGTGGCCGCGGTGCAGTGCGGCGAGCACCTGGCTGCCGACCTCGGCGACGGCGCGCGGCTGCAGGGTGCCGTCCTGGCTGATCACGTCGGCCAGCGAGCGGCCGTCCACCAGCTCCATGACGATCCACGGCCGGCCGTCCTGCTCCAGCACGTCGTGCACCGTGATCACGCCGGGGTGCTTGATCCGGGCGGCCGCGCTGGCCTCCCGCTTCATCCGGGCGTGCAGGATCTGCAGCTCGTCCTCAGGCAGGTGGTTGACGGTCAGTTCCTTGACCGCGACCTCGCGGTTCAGCATCCGGTCCCAGGCCCGCCAGACGGTCCCCATCCCGCCGCGGCCGAGCCGGTCGCCCAGCTCGTACCGCCCGGCCAGCAGCCGCTCCGTCTCGGCCGTCTCCGGCCGGTCCTGCACGCCCATCGGCGACCACTCCCCCTCACATCCGTCTGCCGTCACAGCGACGGAGGGCCTGGTGCAGACCACTGTTCGAACAAATCCCACGCACACATTAGGCGCACCTTGCCAGCCCCGGTAATCACGCTCACCCGTCGGACCGACGGCCCGGGACACTCCGGGGCCGTCAGCCTGCGAACAGCACCACCGCGGTCACTCCCAGCACCAGCAGCAGGAACACGCCCCCGACCAGCAGCGGGCCGAGCAGCGCCGGAGGTATCCGCGGCGGCCGCACCTCGTCCGGCCGCCCGGCGCCCACCCCGGCGCCCACCCCGACGTTCGTACCCACGACGACCTCCGGCCGCCCCCGTCCACCACCCCGCCCGCGCCGACGCCGCACCAGCGGGGCCTCCGGTCTCAGCACCAGCGCCCGCGCCTCCCACTCCTCGTCGACCGGCTCCGGCGCGCCCGCGAGCAGCGCCGCCAGCTCCCAGCGGGCCTCCTCGGCGGTCGGCCGCAGCGAGGGGTCGGGCTGCAGCAGCCGCTCGACCAGCGGCGCCAGCGGCCCGCAGGCCGCGGCGGGCTCCCGCCGCCCGTCCCGGACCGCCGACACCAGCTCCGGCACGCCGCCGTCCGGGAACGGCGAGCGGCCGGTGACCAGCCGCTGCACCAACACCCCGAGCGCCCAGCAGTCGCCCGCCGGGCCGCCGTCCAGCGGCCAGCGCTCCGCCACCGGGCCGACCAGGGTGGCCCGCACGTCGTACCGGCGGCGCCCGCCCGGGCCGCCGAGGTCCTCGGCCAGCGCCTCCTGCGCCACCCCGGACAGCAGCCCGCCGAGCATCGCCGCGCCGTCCTCGCAGACCAGCACGGACTCGGGGGTCAGGTTCCCGTGGACGAGTCCGTCCTCGTGCAGCGCCCGCAGCGCACCGGCCAGGTCCGCCGCCAGCTCGGCCGCCCGGTAGGGCGGCACCGGTCCGGCCGCCACCAGGTCCGCCAGCGTCATGGCGCCCGGCCGCTCCTCCACCGTCCACAGCAGTTCGCCCTCGACGAAGGCACCGAGCCCGCGCAGCAGCCGGGGGTGCCCGGTCGGCGCGGACGAGCCGACCGCCGCCACCCGGCGGACCAGCCGGTCGGCGTGCGCGGGCACCTCGCCGTCCAGGTCCTGACCGGTGGTCAGCAGCGCGGGCAGCTCCAGGGCGCGCAGCAGCACGGACTCCCCGGTGCGGTCGTCCACCGCCAGGGCCCGCAGGAGTTCGGGACGGTCCGTCA
This sequence comes from Kitasatospora sp. NPDC088861, assembly GCF_044750105.1. Taxonomy (NCBI): domain Bacteria; kingdom Bacillati; phylum Actinomycetota; class Actinomycetes; order Kitasatosporales; family Streptomycetaceae; genus Kitasatospora; species Kitasatospora sp. NPDC088861. The sequence continues at coordinate 161,624 of NZ_JBIVJF010000014.1, read as the reverse complement.
GCCGGTACCGCCCCGCCAGCAATTGCCCCGGGCCGCCTCGCATGCCAGTTCCTCTCGCTCACCGAGCAGCCTACTGAGCGGCTCCTTTACGCTCGGTCCCATGGACTGGACCGATCTGATCGACACCGCCTTCAAGGTGGCGGGAAACAACAGCCAAGCCCATCAGGCCGAGGCCGTGCGCACCGTGGAGGCGGCCGTCATCGACGGCGAGAATCCGGTCGCCTCGACGGCCGGGCGCCATCCCGACCACTTCCGCAAGGGCGTGCTCGTCCTCACGACCCACCGACTGCTCTTTCTCAAGGACGGTAAACCGCCGGTCCCGGTTCCGCTTACGGCGGTCACGGACGCGGCCGTGGCCAGGACCAAGCTCAACGGCGACGTGCTCACCGTCGTCGCGCTGACCGGCTCGCACCGGTTCGAGGACGTGGCCAAGGCCGACGTCTTCGCCGAGCAGCTCCGGGAGGCCGCCCGGCTCGCCCGCAAAGCCGCGTCGGCCGCCCGCCCGGCGGCCGACACCGCCCCCGCCGACCTCAGCGCGGGCGACCAACTCCTCGGCCAGCTGGAGCGGTTGGCCGCCCTGCACGCCTCCGGCGCGCTCACCGACGAGGAGTTCACCCGGGCCAAGGCCCGCCTGATCGGCTAGGCCCTGCCCGGCCGGGGCCATGGCCTACGGCGCGGGCTGGAAGCTGGCGAAGGCCGTGTCCCGGGCCTGGGAGTTGGCCGGGGCACCCCAGTCCGCGTCCGGGGTGATCCAGTAGATCGCGTAGCCGTACTTGGCCGGGTTCCCGGTGACGAAGCCCCGGTTGAGCGAGTGCGTGCGCGGCGTGCCGCTGATCCACTCCCAGTCGGCCGCGTTGCTCCACTGCCGGTAGTTGATCGCGGCCAGGTTGACCCGCTGGTAGTTGGTGACCTTCGAACGCAGGCCCGGCTCGGACTCCTGCCAGTCGGCGACGGCGCTGGGACCGGGGCTGGTGGTCCACTCGATGGTCAGGGTACTGCCGTTGCCCTTGAAGATCCGGCGGACGCCCTCCGAACCGGCCGGCTGGAGCCAGTCCGGCAGGACGACCGAGAAGCCGGTCGGGTCCTTGTACTCGTGGTAACCGGCCGGCACGGCGGTCCCCGGAGGGGTCGGGCTCTGCGCGGGGGTGGTGGCGGGCGAGCCGGCGGCCGGCGGGTTCGCCGCGGAGGGGCCGGGCGTGTCGGCCGGTTTGTCGGGGGCCGGCGTGTCGGTGGCCGGCTTCTCCGGGGCGGGCTTGTCGGTGCCCGGCTCCGGCTCCGCGGGCGGAACGGACGCGGTCTGGGTCCCGCTCGGCCCGGTCTCGGGGCCGGTCGAGACCGACGAGGTGGCGCCCGCACCGTTCGCCGACGAGTCGTCCCCGTTCCCGACGGCCTGGAGCACCGCGACCACCCCGGCGATCAGCAGCAAAACCAGCACCACGGTGACGACGGCCAGCCGCCGCCGTCCGTTGCGCGGGTCGGCACCGGCCGCCTGCGTGGCGCCCAGGGTCCACTCGCTGGTCACCGGCCGGATCGGCTCGGCCCCCGGAGCCGGACCCGACGCCGAGCCCGACGCCACCTCCGAGGACGGCGAAGCGGGCTCGGGCGCCGGCTCCACGACGGGCTCCGCCGCGGCGGCGGGCTCCTCGTCCTTGGCCCGGCTGCCCACCCGGACCGTCCCCAGCAGCCCGCCGATGGACCGCTTGCGGCCCTCCTCGGCCTCCGCCGGGGCCTCCTCCGGCTCCACCGCGGCGGTCGGCCGCTCGACCGGCAGCGCGTGCACGGTGGTCGACTCGGCCTTCGAGGTGGCCTCCGCGACGACCCGCTTCAGCATCGACCGGGTCTGCGAGGCGTCCAGCCGCTCGGCCGGGTCCTTGGCGAGCAGCCCCTCGATCACCGGCTGCAGCGCCCCGGCGTTCACCGGAGCGGTCAGCTCCTCCGTCATCACCGCCGTCAGGGTGGCCAGCGCCGAGCCCCGGTCGTACGGCGGCCGGCCCTCGACCATCGCGTACAGCGTGCCGCCCAGCGACCACAGGTCGGCCGGCGGCCCGGGCTTCTGCCCGCGGGCCCGTTCCGGGGATATGTACGAGGGCGCGCCGACCAGCATGCCGGTGGAGGTGACCGAGGCGTCGCCCTCCACGCTGGCGATGCCGAAGTCGGTGAGCACGACCCGGCCGTCGTCGCCGATCAGCACGTTGGACGGCTTGACGTCCCGGTGCAGGATGCCCAGCGCGTGCGCGGCGCTCAGCACGCCGAGCACGTCGAGCGCGATCTCGGCGGCCCGGGCGGGGGCCAGCGGCCCGTCCTCCCGGATGACGTCGGCCAGCGAGCGGGACTCGACCAGCTCCATGACGATCCACGGCCGGTCGTCCTCGTCGACCACGTCGAAGACGGTGACCGCCGAGTTGTGCCGGATCCGGGCGGTGGCCTTGGCCTCGCGCAGCGTCCGGACGATCAGCCGGTGCTTCTCCTCCTCCTCGACGCTGGCGTTCATCCGCAGTTCCTTGACCGCGACGGTCCGCCCCAGCATCTCGTCCTCGGCGCGCCAGACGGTGCCCATGCCGCCGCGCCCGAGCACGCCGTTCAGCCGGTAGCGGCCGGCCAGGAGGCGGCCGGTGGAACCCTGCGCCTGGGTCATTCGGAACGTTCCCCCATGTGCTGCTGGCGGTCGTGGTGACGGCGTGTCGGCCCGGCCTCAGGCCCGAACGCCCAAGTCTCCATCATCCCCTGTCCCCGGGGGCCGGGACCACCCGGCCCCCGCACCCGATCCGGGGCGTGCCGGATCGGGCTCGGCGCTCCGTGCCCGATCTGTGATCGAAAACTCGCCAAGATCTGGCCGGGGCGCTGCTACCGTTCGGCAGCTCATCGTCTTTCCGGGGGGATCCGACGCCCATGACCGCACCCGCACCGGGCGCTGACGGCCAGTCGGGCCGGCCGCGCACCGCCCAGCACTACTCGGTCACACCCACCCTGGATTCCCCCGAGGGCTACGTCGCGCCCGGTATGCCCGGTGTCCCGGTGGCCGGATACCTCCCCGCCGTCCGCTCCCACCGGACGGGCCCGCACCGCCGCACCGCCCTGGCGGTCGCCCTCGCCCTCCTCGCCATGCTGCTCGGCGGCCTGGCCTACGGCTGCGCGCCGGCCCGGGCCGCGGACAGCCTCGGCTGGCTGGCCATCGCCCTCGCCGCCCTGGTCGCCTTACCGCTCGGCCGGCTCGGCGGCCGCAGCCGGGTGCTGCCGCTGCTCGGCGCGCTGCTCGCGGCCTGCGCGCTGCTGCTCGGCCAGCTGACCGGCCAGCTCCGCCGGGTGCACGCGGCCGGCCCCGGCCCGCGCGGCCTGCCGCACGACGCCCTGGCGCACTGGCGCGCCGAGCTGCGCGCGCTCGACCTCGCCTTCTACGGCATCGCCCTGGTCGGCGGCTTCCTCCTCACCCGCCGCACCGCCAACCGCGGCTGACTCCGGTCCGGACAGCCCGAGGCCCCCGCCGGCGGAACCGACGGGGGCCTTCACCACGACGCGTCTCAGCGGTGGTTGAGCGCCGGGTTGACGGTCACCTCGACCCGCTGGAACTCCTTGAGCTCGGTGTAGCCGGTGGTGGCCATCGCGCGGCGCAGCGCGCCGAACAGGTTCATGGTGCCGTCGGGGGTGTGCGAGGGACCGGTCAGGATCTCCTCGGTGGTGCCGACCGTGCCGAGGTCCACCCGCTTGCCGCGCGGCAGCTCCTCGTGGACGGCCTCCATGCCCCAGTGGAAGCCCTTGCCGGGCGCGTCGGTGGCGCGGGCCAGCGCGGCACCGATCATCACCGCGTCGGCGCCGCAGGCGACGGCCTTCGGGATGTCGCCGCTGTAGCCGACGCCGCCGTCCGCGATCACGTGCACGTAGCGACCGCCGGACTCGTCCATGTAGTCCCGGCGGGCGGCGGCCACGTCGGCGACGGCGGTGGCCATCGGCACCTGGATGCCGAGGACGCCCCGGGTGGTGTGGGCGGCGCCGCCGCCGAAGCCGACCAGCACGCCGGCCGCGCCGGTGCGCATCAGGTGCAGGGCCGCGGTGTACGTGGCGCAGCCGCCGACGATCACCGGGACGTCCAGCTCGTAGATGAACTGCTTGAGGTTGAGCGGCTCCGCGCCGCTGGACACGTGCTCGGCCGAGACGGTGGTGCCGCGGATGACGAAGACGTCGACGCCGGCGTCCACGACGGCCTTGGAGAACTCGGCGGTGCGCTGCGGCGAGAGCGCGGCGGCGGTGACCACACCGGAGTCGCGGACCTCCTGGATCCGCTGCTTGATCAGCTCGGCACGGATCGGCGCGGCGTAGATCTCCTGGAGGCGGCGGGTCGCGGCGGCCTCGTCGGTGATCGTGGCGATCTCGTCGAGCAGCGGCTGCGGGTCCTCGTAGCGGGTCCAGAGGCCTTCCAGGTTCAGCACGCCGAGGCCGCCGAGGCGGCCGATGGCGATGGCCTGCTGCGGCGAGACCACGCTGTCCATCGGGGCGGCCAGGAACGGCAGCTCGAAGCGGTAGGCGTCGATCTGCCAGGCGATCGAGACCTCCTTCGGGTCCCGGGTACGGCGGCTGGGGACGACGGCGATGTCGTCGAAGGAGTACGCCCGTCGGCCGCGCTTGCCTCGCCCGATCTCGATCTCAGTCACTTCGAGCCCTTCTGGTTTGTTGCTCATGCCCGCCGGGTCACCCCGGCCGCCCCCAGTATCCCGCACCCCGGTTGCCTCGCGCGCTCGCCTCCGGGGCGCGGGGCCCACCCCGGCGGCCCGCCCCCGCTCCCGGGCGCGCCGAAGGGCCCGGCGCCGGGGTGCGGCGACGGGCCCTCGATGTCCGCGGACTCAGCGGTTGGAGTAGTTCGGCGCCTCGACGGTCATCTGGATGTCGTGCGGGTGGCTCTCCTTGAGGCCCGCCGAGGTGATCCGGACGAAGCGGCCCTTGCTCTCCATCTCGGCGATGGTGGCGGCGCCGACGTAGCCCATGGTCTGGCGCAGGCCGCCGACCAGCTGGTGCAGCACGGCCGACAGCGGGCCGCGGTAGGGCACCTGGCCCTCGATGCCCTCGGGAACGAGCTTGTCGTCCGAGGCCACCTCGGCCTGGAAGTAGCGGTCCTTGGAGTACGAGCGCCCCTGGCCGCGGGACTGCATCGCGCCCAGCGAGCCCATGCCGCGGTAGGACTTGAACTGCTTGCCGTTGATGAACATCAGCTCACCCGGGGACTCCTCGCAGCCGGCCAGCAGCGAGCCCAGCATCACGGTGTCGGCGCCGGCGGCCAGCGCCTTGCCGATGTCGCCGGAGTACTGGAGACCGCCGTCGCCGATGACCGGCACGCCGGCCGCCTGACAGGCCACCGCGGCCTCGTAGATGGCGGTGATCTGCGGGACGCCGATGCCGGCGACCACGCGGGTGGTGCAGATGGAGCCGGGGCCGACGCCGACCTTGACGCCGTCCACGCCGGCGTCGATCAGCGCCTGGGCGCCGTCACGGGTGGCCACGTTGCCGCCGACCACGTCGATCCCGACGGCCGACTTGATCTTGCCGATCCAGGCCAGCGCGTTGTGGCTGTGGCCGTGCGAGGTGTCCACGACCAGGAAGTCCGCACCGGCCTCGACCAGGGCCTGGGCCCGGTCGAACGCCTCGGCGCTGGCACCGACGGCGGCACCGACCAGCAGACGGCCCTCGGCGTCCTTGGCGGCGTTCGGGTACTGCTCGGCCTTGACGAAGTCCTTGACGGTGATCAGGCCCTTGATCCGGCCCTCGTCGTCGACCAGCGGCAGCTTCTCGATCTTGTGGCGGCGCAGCAGCGCCATCGCGTCCACCCCGGAGATGCCGACCTTGCCGGTGATCAGCGGCATCGGGGTCATGATCTCGCGGACCTGGCGGCTGCGGTCCGACTCGAAGGCCATGTCACGGTTGGTGACGATGCCGAGCAGCTTGCCGGCCTCGTCCGCGATCGGCACGCCGGAGATGCGGAACTTGGCGCACAGCGCGTCGGCCTCGGCCAGCGTGGTGTTCGGGCCGACCGTGATCGGGTCGGTGACCATGCCGGACTCGGAGCGCTTCACCAGGTCGACCTGGTTGGCCTGGTCCTCGACCGACAGGTTGCGGTGCAGCACGCCGACGCCGCCCTGGCGGGCCATCGAGATCGCCATCCGCGCCTCGGTGACCTTGTCCATCGCGGCGGAGAGCAGCGGGATGTTGACGCGCACGTTCCGGGAGACCCGCGAGGAGGTGTCGACCTGGTTCGGCAGCACCGCGGAGGCCCCGGGCAGCAGCAGGACGTCATCGAACGTGAGCCCGAGCATGGCGAACTTCTCGGGTACGCCTGCGGCGTTGTAAGACATTTGGGGGGTACCTTCCGTGGCCGGCCTATTCCGCTCACGCCCTGAGGGTGGGGCGCGTTCATCGCTCACTCGCAGCAGACCGCCGAAGCCGGGTGGTTTTGGAGGAACCTCCAGGGGAACCCCGCGCGCACCCGCGAAACTTTGGCAACCCGCCCAGGCGCCGATACCCCATGGTACTGGCACCGCGAATGTGTCCTCGTGTGCCCTTGACAACACCGGCCCCCCGTGGCTCATTCCGGCCGGTCAGGGCTTCAGGAGGACTCCTCCGCCAGCGCCCGCAGCCGGCTGAGCGCCCGGTGCTGCGCCACCCGGACGGCGCCCGGGGACATCCCCAGCACCTCGCCGGTCTCCTCCGCCGACAGCCCGGCGGCCACCCGCAGCAGCACCAGTTCGCGCTGACGGGCCGGCAGGTTGGAGAGCAGTTCCTTGGCCCAGGCCGCGTCGCTGCTCAGCAGCGCCTGCTCCTCCGGGCCGAGCGCCTCGTCCGGCACCTCCGGCAGGTCGTCCTGCGGAACGACCGTCGAGCCGGGCCCGCGCATCGCGGCCCGCTGCAGATCGGCGATCTTGTGCGCGGCGATGCCGTAGACGAAGGCCTCGAACGGCCGCCCCTGGTCCTTGTACCGGGGCAGCGCGCACAGCACCGCGACGCAGACCTCCTGCGCGACGTCGTCCACGTGGTGCCGGGCGCCGCCGGGCAGCCGGACCAGCCGGCCGCGGCAGTAGCGCAGCGCCAGCGGATGGACGTAGGCGAGCAGGGCGTCGATGGCCGGGCCCTCACCGCGGACGGCGGCCGCGACGAGCTCGCCCACCAGCGGGGAACCGCCCGCGCCGAGCACCGGCGGTCGACCGGGGCCGGGCACCGCGCCGGGGCCGCCGGGGTCGGCGTACGACGGATCGCCACCCGGGCCGGAGGGCTCGGCCTCCACCGGGTCCGCCTGGCCGGCCGCACCGGCGACGTCGTCACGCATCGGTCCATGGTGCCTGGTCGAGCGGGAAAACGCGGCACCGCGTCCGGAGTTGTGCACCGGAACGTTATGCGCTGCGGCGCCGTACGGCGTGCCGCCGCGCACCACCGGCCCCTCCTGCACCGTGCCGCCTCCCGCCCCGCCGCCGTCGGTGGTCCCGTCCTTCGCGCCGTCCGCCGCATGTCCCGCGGCCGTGTGGTTCGCCGCAGTGCCTGTCCGCTGGTCCCCGAGGTGCTCCACTCCTCCATGGTGCAACCTCGGGACCGTAACGTCACACGCCCGGACGGCGTCCGTCCCGGGAACCGCCGGCGGCGCGCCGCAGCCGGCGGCGCCACCGGCGGTCAGCGGACCAGGCCCCAGCGGAAACCCAGCGCCACCGCGTGCGCGCGGTCGGAGGCCCCGAGCTTCTTGAACAGCCGTCGGGCGTGGGTCTTGACGGTGTCCTCGGACAGGAACAGCTCGCGGCCGATCTCGGCGTTGCTGCGGCCGTGGCTCATGCCCTCCAGCACCTGGATCTCACGCGCCGTCAACGTGGGCGCCGCGCCCATGTCGGGGCTGCGCAGCCGGCGCGGGGCGAGCCGCCAGGTCGGGTCGGCGAGGGCCTGGGTGACGGTGGCCCGCAGCTCGGCGCGCGAGGCGTCCTTGTGCAGGTACCCGCGGGCGCCCGCGGCCACCGCGAGCGCGACCCCGTCGAGGTCCTCGGCGACGGTGAGCATGATGATCCGCGCGCCCGGATCGGCGGACAGCAGCCGCCGGACCGTCTCGACCCCGCCGAGGCCGGGCATCCGGACGTCCATCAGAACGAGATCGGAGCGGTCGGCCACCCAGCGGCGGAGGACCTCCTCCCCGTTCGTCGCGGTGGTGACCCGGTCCACACCGGGTACGGTCGCGACCGCGCGGCGAAGCGCCTCGCGGGCGAGCGGGGAATCGTCGCAAACGAGAACGGAAGTCATGACCGTCGTCCTCCGCAGCTGATCCGCGTCACGTTGAGCCTCCTGGCTGGTACGAACCTCTCCGACACGGCCGATCGGCGACAGAGTCCGTGCTGATCGCCTCAAATTCCGCGCGATCGTTCCCGACGTCCGGCGCCCGCTAACCGCCTCCGCACTTCCAACGACCGTCACTCGAATGAGTTACGGCCTTCGGGGCCATCTCCACCACTGTACGTGGCCAACCCATTACCGATCAGCCGCATCGCGGTGCACACGCCGCACTTTTCCCCAGCTCGCGCGCGGTGGGCGCACGACCCGCACACCGGTGCGGAGTGTCGCGCGCCCGTCGGCCACCCGAATGCCACGCCCGCGCCCGCCGAACCCCTTGCCCACTTTGCCCGTTTTTATAGCTTTCGTATGGTCATTGACTGTTGTGCCACTCTGTGGGTGACTTGTCCATGGAGTTGCCGTAAGTCATATTTCCAGGTGTCCACACCAGTGCATCGACGCCCGCCGTGCCGCCCAGCAGCAGCCCGCTGAGCGCCGGCCCACGGCCGACGAGCCTCTGAAGGGAATGAGCCATGGCAGATTTCTCCCGCCTCCCAGGTCCCAACGCGGACCTCTGGGACTGGCAGCTCTCCGCAGCCTGCCGTGGCGTGGACAGTTCGCTCTTCTTCCACCCCGAGGGCGAACGCGGGGCCGCGCGGAGTTCGCGCGAGGCCAGTGCCAAGGAGGTCTGCATGCGCTGCCCGGTGATCACCGAGTGCGCGGCGCACGCGCTGGCGGTCCGCGAGCCGTACGGCGTCTGGGGTGGGATGACCGAGGACGAGCGCGAGGAGATGCTGGGGCGTTCGCGGCACCGGCTGGTGGAGGTCCCGCTGACCCCGCCGGCGATCGCCCGGCGCTAGCCCCGCCTCCACGGCGCGCCGTGAAGAAACGTTTCCTCTCGGCGTCCCGGGCTGTTCAAGCCCAGCCCAGAACGCTCAGGCCCCAGAGGTCAGCGCCCGGCCGACCCCGCCAGCCGCTCCAGCATCAGCGCCACGGCCGGCACCTCGGCCAGATCCGGCAGGGTCAGCGCGACCACCTGCCGCACCGCCGGCGCCCCCGCGGCCGTCCGCACCGGCACCGTCGACACCCCGTCCGGGCGCACCGACTCCAGCGCCAGCCGGGGCAGCACCGCCACCCCCAGCCCGGCCGCCACCAGGCCGACCACCGCCGGATAGTCGTCGGTCGCGAAGTCGATCCGGGGCTCGAAGCCCGCCCCCGCGCACAGCTCCACCAGGTGCCCCCGGCACTGCGGGCAGCCCGCGATCCACTGCTCCCCCGCCAGCTCGGCCAGCTCCACCGGCCTGCCGCGCCCCGCCAGCCGGTGCGCGGCGGGCAGCAGGCCCACCAGCGGGTCGTCCAGCAGCGGGGTGACCACCAGATCGGACCAGTCGGAGCCGGCGCTCAGCTGCTGCGCCTCCAGGTTGGCCTCGGCCCGCGCCTCGCGCGGCGTCCCGTGCGCGGGCGCCGGCAGCGCGGCGCCGCCGTCGGACTGCGGGTAGCGGAAGGCCAGCGCGATCTCGCACTCGCCGCCGCGCAGCATCGCCAGCGACTCCGGCGGCTCCGCCTCGACCAGCGACACGCGCACCCCCGGATGGCTGTCCCGCAGCCGGGCGACCGCGGGCGGCACCAGGGTGGAGCTCGCGGTCGGGAAGGAGACCAGCCGCACCCGCCCGGCCCGCAGCCCGGCGATCGCGGCGATCTCCTCCTCGGCCGCGGAGAGCCCGGCCAGGATCCCGGTGGCGTGCTTGAGCAGCACCCGCCCCGCCTCGCTGAGCTGCATGCCCCGGCCGGAGCGGACCACCAGCGGGGTGTCCACCGACTTCTCCAGGGCCTTCATCTGCTGGCTGATGGCGGGCTGCGTACAGCCCAGCTCGCGGGCGGCGGCGGAGAAGGAGCCGGTGCGGGCGACGGCACGCAGAACGCGCAGGTGACGGGCCTCGATCATGCCTCAGTTATAAGGCAATCTTTGCCAATGGCAAAATTCTGCTGATGATTGAAGCCTCAAACGCCGGACACGCCGGAGGCCCGGCCGCACCCCGAGGGGCGCGGACCGGGCCTCCGGTCGACCGTCAGGCGTCAGTGCGAGTGGCCGTGACCGTGGCCGTGGCCCGCCTCGGCCTCCTCTTCCTTCTTCTCCACCACGAGGGTCTCGGTGGTGAGCAGCAGGGAGGCGATCGAGGCCGCGTTCTCCAGGGCGGAGCGGGTGACCTTGACCGGGTCGATGACGCCGGCCTTCACCAGGTCGCCGTACTCGCCGGTGGCCGCGTTGTAGCCCTGGCCGATCTCCAGCTCGGCGACCTTGGAGGTGATGACGTAGCCCTCCAGGCCGGCGTTCTGGGCGATCCAGCGCAGCGGCTCGTGCAGCGCCTTGCGGACCACCGCGACACCGGTCGCCTCGTCACCCGACAGGCCCAGGCCGCCGTCCAGCACCTTGGCGGCGTGCACCAGGGAGGCGCCGCCACCGGCGACGATGCCCTCCTCGACCGCGGCACGGGTCGCCGAGATGGCGTCCTCCAGGCGGTGCTTGCGCTCCTTCAGCTCCACCTCGGTGGCGGCGCCGACCTTGATGACGCAGACGCCGCCGGCCAGCTTGGCCAGGCGCTCCTGCAGCTTCTCGCGGTCCCAGTCGGAGTCGGTGGCGGCGATCTCACCCTTGATCTGGGCGACGCGGCCGGCCACGGCCTCGGTGTCACCGGCACCGTCGACGACGGTGGTCTCGTCCTTGGTGATGGTCACGCGGCGGGCGGTGCCCAGCACGTCCACGCCGACCTGGTCGAGCTTGAGGCCGACCTCCTCGGAGATGACCGTGCCGCCGGTCAGGGTGGCCAGGTCGCCGAGGATCGCCTTGCGGCGGTCGCCGAAGCCCGGGGCCTTGACGGCGACCGCGTTGAAGGTGCCGCGGATCTTGTTCACCACGAGGGTGGACAGCGCCTCGCCGTCGACGTCCTCGGCGATGATCAGCAGCGGCCGGGAGGCACCGCCCTGGAGGATCTTCTCCAGCAGCGGCAGCAGCTCCTGGATGGAGGAGATCTTGCCCTGGTTGATCAGGATGTACGGGTCCTCCAGGACCGCCTCCTGCCGCTCCGCGTCGGTGACGAAGTACGGCGACAGGTAGCCCTTGTCGAACTGCATGCCCTCGGTGAAGTCCAGCTCCACGCCGAAGGTGTTCGACTCCTCGACGGTGATGACACCGTCCTTGCCGACCTTGTCGATCGCCTCGGCGATCAGCTCGCCGACCTGGGTGTCCTGGGCGGAGAGGGACGCGACGGCGGCGACGTCGTCCTTGCCCTCGATCTCGCGGGCCACCGAGAGCAGGTGCTCGGAGACGGCGGCGACGGCCTTGTCGATGCCCTTCTTCAGGGCGGCCGGGCCGGCACCGGCGGCGACGTTGCGCAGGCCCTCGTTGACCAGGGCCTGGGCCAGCACGGTGGCGGTGGTGGTGCCGTCACCCGCGACGTCGTTGGTCTTGGTGGCGACCTCCTTGACGAGCTGCGCGCCAAGGTTCTCGTACGGGTCGTCCAGCTCGACCTCACGGGCGATGGTGACACCGTCGTTGGTGATGGTCGGGGCGCCGAACTTCTTGTCGATGACGACGTTGCGGCCCTTGGGGCCGATGGTCACCTTGACGGTGTCGGCCAGCTTGTTGACACCGCGCTCCAGCGAGCGGCGGGCGTCCTCGTTGAACTGCAGGATCTTCGCCATGTTCCCTATTCCCTCGGGGCTTCGGCCGGCCCACCGGCCGCCGGACTACGTGAACCAACAACCACGCCCCGGGCCCCTGTCACTTGGGACACGGATCCGGGGCGGGTCGGAACGACTTACTTCTCGATGATGGCGAGAACGTCGCGGGCGGAAAGAACCAGGTACTCCTCGCCCTGGTACTTCACCTCGGTGCCGCCGTACTTCGAGTACAGGACGATGTCACCGACGGCGACGTCGAGCGGCAGACGCTGGCCGTCCTCGAAGCGGCCCGGGCCGACGGCCAGGACGACGCCCTCCTGGGGCTTCTCCTTGGCGGTGTCCGGGATAACCAGGCCGGAGGCCGTGGTGGTCTCGGCGTCGAGCGGCTGGACCACGATGCGGTCCTCAAGCGGCTTGATGGCAACCTTGCTGCTGGTGGTCACGTCCGAGCTCCCCTTCGGAGATTACGGGGTTTCTAACGGGTAGGAGCGAACCTGTGGGCCTGCCGTCGCGGGGGTCAGGCACACGTCTTCGCGTTAGCACTCCCCCAGTGGGGAGTGCCAAGGACGACCATAGGCCGGTGTTAGCACTCAGTCAACCAGAGTGCCAACGGCGCGCCCGGGCATCCCGAACCGCGGGCGCGGAGCCGTACTCCTGTGCGACCACCCCGCCCCGGGCGGACTCCCGCCGCGAACCGCGACCCCGCCCACCGCGCCGGCCGTCGGAGCCGGTGGGGCCGCCAACCCGCCAGAATGGCCCCGTGGACACCGAGAACCTCCAACCCCTACTGGCCCCCGAGGGCCAGGCCCTGCTCGCCGAACTGCGCGAGTTCACGCCCGAGGAGGAGCTGGCGCTGGCCACCAGGCTGCGGCGGGAGCACCCGGCCGAGCTGGTGTCGGCGGCCTTCGGGCAGGCCCGGCTGCGGCAGCGGGCGCGGGCGAAGTTCGGGGCGGACGCCGACCTGATGTACTTCACGCCCAACGGCGTCGAGCAGTCCACCCGGCGCAGCGTGGCCGAGTGGCGGGCGCGCCGCTTCGCCGAGCTGGGCGTCCGCCGGCTGGCCGACCTGTGCTGCGGCATCGGCGGGGACGTGCTGGCGCTGGCCAGGGCCGGGATCGAGGTGCTGGCCGTCGACAAGGACCCGGCGGCCTGCGCCGCCACCGCCGCCAACGCGGCCGCGCTGGGCCTGGCCGACCTGGTCCGGGTGCGCTGCGCGGACGTCGCCGAGGTGGACGTCACCGGCTACGACGCGGTGTTCACCGACCCGGCGCGGCGGACGGCGCGCGGCCGGGTGTTCGACCCGGAGGCGTACGCCCCACCGCTCTCCTGGGCGATCGAGGCCGGCCGCCGGACCCCGATCGGCGCGCTGAAGGTGGCCCCGGGCATCCCGCACGAGGCCGTCCCGGCCGACGCCGAGGCGGAGTGGGTCTCCGACCACGGCGACGTGAAGGAGGCGGTGCTCTGGTTCGGCACCGGGGCCGCCCGCCCGCACCGCGCCACCCTGCTGCCGCAGGCCGCCAGCCTCACCGGCGGCGACCTGCCCGACCCGCCGGCCGGCCCGGTCGGGCGCTACCTGTACGAGCCGGACGGCGCGGTGATCCGGGCCCACCTGGTGGCCGAGGTGGCCGAGCAGGTGGGCGGTCGGCTGATCGACCCGAAGATCGCCTACCTGACCTCGGACCAGCTGGTGGCCACCCCGTACGCGCACGCCTTCGAGCTCACCGACGTGCTGCCGTTCCACATCAAGCGGCTGAAGGCGCTGCTGCGCGAGCGCGGGGTCGGCACGGTGGTGATCAAGAAGCGCGGGATGGCGATCACCCCGGAGGAGCTGCGCCGCCAGCTCAAGCCCTCCGGGCCGAACGCCGTCACGGTGATCCTCAGCCGCACCGACAACGGGCCGCTGATGATGCTCGGCCGACCCGCCTGAGGCGGCTGCGCGGCGGGCGCCCGGACTACGAGGCGGGCGCCTGGATGTAGTCCTCCAGCCGGGCCACCGAGAAGCCCTGCTCCTGGATCCGGGCCAGCAGGTCGCCGAACATCTGGGTCATCGTGGCGCCCTTGAGCTCCTTCGGGCCGCGGAAGTGCGCCAGGATGATGTCGCCGGACTTCAGCTTCTTGTCCGCCGCCTGGTACTGCATGTCGTGGATCTGCATCGACTCGCGCCAGAGCACCATCGCGCGCGGGCCGCACTGCTGGACCGAGTTGTTCAGCGTGGGGGTGTTGGCACCGTCCCCGAACGGCGGGCGGAACAGCAGCGGGGCGGTGCCGTACTGCTGGGTGAGCGCGGACTGCGCGTCGCAGATCTCGGACTTCTGCTTCTCCGCCGGGATCTTGCTCATCACCGGGTGGTCCACGGTGTGGTTCTGGATGTGGTTGCCGAGCGCCTGGAGCGGCTTGAAGTAGCCGTAGTCGTTCTTGACGATGTCCCGGGTCAGGAACATCGAGATCGGCACCTTGAGCTCGGTCAGCATCTCGACGAACTTCGGGTCCTTCTCGGCGCCGTCGTCGATGGTGATGAAGACGACCTTGTCGCTCGTCTTCACCTCGCTGAACACCGGTACGGGGCCGGTCCGTTCGAGCTTGATGGGCTTGTCCGCGGGCGGTGCGGGGGCCGGCGCCAGCGGCTTGAGGTTCCACTTCGCCCAGGCCGCCGGGTCCCCGCCGGCCGGGGCCGGGGTGGTGGGCGTGCCGGCCGGGCTGGTCGGCACGGCGCCTCCGCCGGTGGGCTGGGGCGTGGCCGCCGAGCTGCCGCCGGCCGCCGCCGGGGCGGCGGCGCCCCCGTTGTCGCCGCATCCGGTGGCCAGGGCCAGCAGGGCCAGCGCCCCCACCGCGTACGTCCTGGTCCTGCTCCGACCGTCCCTGTTCACCGCAGCGCGCTCCCGGTTCCCGTCCAGCTTCTTCTCAGCTATGCACGGTAGCGGTCGGGGCGGCGGTTCCCGGACGGGGCCTATTCGACGTGCTCGCTGGTGAAGGACCAGCGGTGCACCGGGCGGCCGAGCAGGTCGGCCGGCGGGTCGGCGACCGGCACCGGCTCGCCGGTCCACCAGGTGATCAGCAGCACGCGTTCGCCGGGCGCGCCGAGCAGCTCGGTGCGGACCAGCCCGGCCGAGCCGCGCACCGACGGCAGCGCCACCTCCCGTACCCAGGAGGCGAGTTCGGCCCCGCGGCCGGCGGCGGCGCGGGCCTCCCACATCGCGGCGACGGTCACTCGGCGCCACCGGTGAGGGCCTGGTACGCCTGGCCGTGGACGTCGCCGTGCCGGACGTCCGCGGCCGGCACGTGCGCCTCGGTCACCGGCAGCGAGGAGTCGGCGGACAGGTCGAGCGCGGACGGCGTGCGGTCGCGCCACACCATCTCGGAGCCCAGCGCGGCCACCATCGCGCCGTTGTCGGTGCACAGGCCCGGCCGGGGCACCCGCAGCCGGATGCCGGCCCGGTCGCAGCGCTGCTGGGCCATCTCGCGCAGCCGCGAGTTGGCGGCCACCCCGCCGCCGATCATCAGGTGGTCGACGCCGTTGTCCCGGCACGCCTTGACGGCCTTGCGGGTGAGCACGTCGGTGACGGCCTCCTGGAAGGACGCCGCCACGTCGGCGATCGGCACCTCCTCGCCGGCCCGGCGCTTGGCCTCCACCCAGCGGGCGACGGCGGTCTTCAGGCCGGAGAAGGAGAAGTCGTACGCGGGGTCGTTGCGGCCGCTCAGGCCGCGCGGGAAGGCGATCGCCTTGGGGTCGCCCTCGCGGGCGGTGCGGTCGACCACCGGGCCGCCCGGGAAGCCCAGGCCGAGCACCCGGGCGACCTTGTCGAAGGCCTCGCCGGCCGCGTCGTCGATGGTCGCGCCGAGCGGGCGGACGTCGCTGGTGATGTCCTCGCTGAGCAGCAGCGAGGAGTGCCCGCCGGAGACCAGCAGCGCCATCGTCGGCGACGGCAGCCGGCCGTGCTCCAGCTGGTCGACGCAGATGTGCGAGGCGAGGTGGTTGACCCCGTACAGCGGCTTGTCCAGCGCCCAGGCGTACGCCTTGGCGGCGCTGACACCGACCAGCAGCGCCCCGGCCAGGCCGGGGCCTGCGGTGACCGCGATGCCGTCCAGGTCGCTCGCCTTGACGCCGGCGGTGTCCAGGGCGCGCTGGATGGTCGGGACCATCGCCTCCAGGTGGGCGCGGCTGGCGATCTCCGGGACGACACCGCCGAAGCGGGCGTGGTCGTTGACGCTGGAGGCGACCGCGTCGGCCAGCAACGTGGTGCCGCGCACGATGCCGACGCCGGTCTCGTCGCAGGAGGTCTCGATGCCGAGGACGAGCGGTTCGTCAGCCATGGCGGGTGTCCTTAAGGTCCTTCGGGTCAGTGCTGGGGTGGTCGAGGCGCATCACCAGCGCGTCGACGTTGGCGGGCTGGTAGTAGCCGCGCCGGATGCCCACCGGTTGGAAGCCGAAGCGCTCGTACAGCTGCTGGGCGCGCGGGTTGTCCACCCGCACCTCCAGCAGCAGTTCGGCGCAGCCGCGGCGGCCGGCCTCCCGGATCAGGTCGGTGAGCAGCGCCGCGCCGAGGCCGGCGCCCTGGTGGCGCTGGTCGACGGCGATGGTCTGGACGTCGCCCTCGCCGGCGATCGCCATCAGCCCGGCGTAGCCGACGACGGCGCCGTCCGCGTTGGTGGCGACGGTGTAGTGGCGGGTGCCGCCGGGGTGGGTCTCGGCCAGCTCGGACCAGTACATCCCGGTGGACCAGGCGTCCTCGGGGAAGAGTCGCAGCTCCAGCTCCATCACCGGCGCGATGTCCCACCAGCGCATCGGGCGCAGGGTGGTGCCGTGTTTCACGCCGGGAGCACCGCCTTGCCCCCTAGAACGTTCTTGAAGGCGGCCGGCACCTGGGCGTCCGGGCGGCGCAGGTACAGCGGGACGTTCGGCAGCAGCTCGCGGCCGGCCGCCAGCTCGGCGGCGGCGAAGCCCGCCAGGGCGCCGGCCGACACGTGCTCGGGGCCGTGCGCGCCGGGGAAGGTCTCGGGGTAGAGCAGCGCGCCGGCGCCGACCGACCGCGGGCGCGGGGCCAGCTCGGCGGGGCGGTCCACGCCGGGGCCCTCGGTGCGGTGGCCGTCGGCGTCGTAGGAGGCCCAGTAGACCTCCTTGCGGCGCGCGTCGGTGGCCACCGTGAACGGCTGCCCGGCCAGGCCCTCGGCGCGGGCCTGGTGGGCGATCGCGTCCAGGGTGCAGACGCCGTGCACCGGCAGCCCGAGGGCGTGGCCGAGCGCGGCGGCGGTCACCAGGCCGACCCGCAGGCCGGTGTACGGGCCCGGGCCGACGCCCACCGCGATGCCGGTGAGCCGGTGCTTGTCGACGCCGGCCGCCCGCAGGACCTGGTCGATCGCGGGCAGGAGAAGTTCGCCGTGGCGCCGGGCGTCGACCTGGTGGGTCTCGGCGAGGACGGCCGTGCCGTCGTGGACGGCGGCGGTGACGGCGGGGGTAGCGGTGTCGAACGCGAGCAGCAGCACGGGTCAAGGTTAGACCGACGTTGGTCCGACCGGCTGATCGACCAGGCGTGCCGCCCGGGAACACACATCCGGGGCGCCGCGCCCCGGCTGGACGGACCTGGCACGATGGGGCGGTACGTAAAGGGACGGCGGCGGGAGCGGCACGTGGCGAAGATGGGTCCTGGTGTGGTGGTCACGGGGCTGACCCTGGGGGCCCTGGCGGTGGTGAGCCTGCTGGCCTTCCAGGCCAACGGTGCTCAGGACCGGGCGGCCGGCGCCAAGCCGACCGCCAGCACCACGACGTCCGGCGGGCCGGCCGCCTCCCCGACGCCGAGCGCCTCGGCCACCCCGACGGCCCCACCGCTGCCGACCATCTCGGGCAGCGGCACCAGGGTGGTCTACTCGATCAGCAGCCACTACGTCTGGCTGGTCGACCCGAAGAAGAACCCGCAGGTCACACCCGGCTTCCCGGTCACCCCGGGCTCGGTCGAGCCGGCTCCGGGCAGCTACTCGGTCTACAGCCGCACCCCGACGACCACCGGGACGGACGGCAAGCAGATCGAGCACGTGGTGCGCTTCGCGCAGCAGAACGGCGTGGTGTTCGGCTTCAGCGCCGCCGTGGACGGCGCGACCCCGACCGCCGAGCCGAACGCCAAGACCGGCGGCATCCGCAGCGGCCGCCCGGACGGCCAGCTGCTCTGGGACTTCGCGCCGAACGGCACCAAGGTGGTCGTGGTCGCCTGAGCTCGGCCCAGGTGAGTCAGGCCGCGCGGGGTGTGCCCGTCTCCGGCGCCTCGGCCCGCCGGGGCTCCGGCTCGGGCGGGGTGGACACCGCCTCGGCGGCCGCACAGGCGGCCAGCAGCGCCCGCATCGGCGCCCCCTGGACGCGGCGGGCGGACTCTCCGGCCCCGGCGCCGTGCCCGGCGCGCTTCGGGGCGGGGGTGGTGCTCGACATGGCGCCTCCCTAGTTAGGCAGACCTAACCGCAGCACCCATCCCACCACGCCCGGCACCCCGCCCGCAACACTTCCCGACAGCCCGTCGGCAAAACGGCGCACACCCGGGTACGGGCCTCAGCCGAGCGCCTCCAGCGCGACGCCCGCCCAGCGCGGACCGAGGCCGGTCAGCACCACCCGGCGCGGGTCCAGGTCGTCCTCGTCGACGGTGTCGCCGAGGGCCCGCTCGATCCGCACCTCCAGCCGGTCCTCGGACAGCCGCTCGACCTTGCCCTCGCCCCACTCGACCACGACCACCGACTCCGGCAGCGAGACGTCCAGGTCGAGGTCCTCCATCTCGTCCAGGTCCCCGCCGAGCCGGTACGCGTCCACGTGCACCAGCGCCGGGCCGCCGACCAGCGACGGGTGCACCCGGGCGATCACGAAGGTCGGCGAGGTCACCGCCCCGCGGACCCCCAGCCCCTCCCCCAGGCCCCTGGTCAGCGTGGTCTTCCCCGCTCCCAGTTCACCGGAGAGCAGCACCAGGTCCCCGGGCCGCAGCAGCGCGGCCAGCTCCCGGCCGAGCCGGCCCATCCGCTCCGGGGTGGGGACGGTGAGAGTGGCGTGCGAGCCCATGCGCGTGTCTTGCCCTTCGGTCCGTACCGGCGTGCCGACCGCCGGCCGCCACCGCTACCGTGCCACATCGCCGGCCCGGCGCGCGCCGGGAAGGGGTCAGGAGCCGTCCAGGGCCGCCGGGGGCGGCGCGGCGGCGGCGAAGTCGGCGGCCCGGCGCAGCAGCGCCACCAGCTCGTGGTCGACCAGCTCCGGGCGCTCCAGCATCACCAGGTGCCCGGCGCCCTCCACCAGGACCAGCTCCGCGCCGGGCAGCCGCGCGACCATCGCCTCGCTGTGCGCCGACGGCGTCAGCAGGTCCTTCGTACCGGCCAGCACCAGCGTCGGCAGGCCGCTCAGGGCGGCGAGCGCCGCGTACTTCTCGTGCGTGCCGAACACCGGGTAGAACTCGGCGACCACGTCGATCGGGGTGGCGTCCAGCAGTTGCTCGGCGAACCGCACCACGCCCGGGTCGACGTCCCGCCCCCCGAAGGAGAACCTCCGGTAGAAGACGGCGGCGACGTCCGCGCCCAGCCGCCGGCTCGCCTCCACCAGCTCGACCTGTCGGCCCAGCAGCCGCATCATCCCGGGCGCGACCTTCTTGAACAGCTTCGCGCCGGCCGACGGCAGCCCGAGGCTGACCTCGTTCCAGTCCCCCGCCAGCGTGCCGATCAGCGCCACCCCGGCGACCCTCTCCCGGAACAGCTCCGGGTGCTGGTCGGCCAGCGCCATCACCGTCATGCCGCCCATCGAGTGGCCCACCAGCACCAGCGGCCCGGTCGGCGCGACGGCGTCGATCACCGCCTTGAGGTCGCCGCCCAGCTGGTCGATGCTGGCCGGCTCGCCGGCCAGGTAGGAGCGGGAGCGCTCGGAGCGGCCGTGGCTGCGCTGGTCCCAGAAGACCAGCCGCAGTCCCTCGCGCAGCGCGGCCCGCTGGAAGTGCCAGCTGTCCTGGTTGAGGCAGTAGCCGTGGCAGAACACCACGGTCAGCGGCTCGGGGCCGGAGGTGTCGCCGTCCGGCTCGGGGCCGGTGCCGTCCAGCTCGACGTACAGCTCGGTGCCGTCCGGCGCGGCCACCGTCCGCGGGCGCCCGCGCAGCGAGCCGTACGGGGCTTCGGCGTCCAGCTCGGCCCGGGCCCGGCGGCGGGTCGCCCGGCCGACGGTCAGCCGCTCGATCGCCACCCCGGCGGCCGCCCCGGCCGCCAGCACGCCGACCGAGATCCCGATCACACCGGCCCGGCTCACCCCGGAGGCCGCGCCGGCCGCCTTGGCCACCGCCGCGACCGGGCCGCTCTCGGCCGGTCCCTCCGTCATGCGCCCGGGCCCTCGGTGCGGCAGCCGCCCAGGTAGCGGCGCGGGACCCGGGCGCCGATCCGGGTCACGATCTCGTACGAGATGGTGCCGCAGGCCCGGCCCCAGTCCTCGGCGGTCGGTTCGCCCTGCTCGCCGTTGCCGAACAGCAGCACCTCGTCGCCGATCGCGGGGGTGTCCCCGCCGAGGTCCACGACGAACTGGTCCATCGCGACCCGGCCGGCGATCGTGCGCCACTTGCCGCCGATCTGCACCGGGCCGGTGCCGCTGGCGTGCCGCGGGATGCCGTCGCCGTAGCCGACCGGGACCAGGCCCAGCGTGGTCGGGCCCGGCGTCACGTAGTGGTGGCCGTAGCTGACCCCGTGCCCGCCCGGAACGTGCTTGACCAGCGCCAGCCGCGCGGTCAGCGCCATCACCGGACGCAGCCCGAAGTCGGCCGGCGACCCGACCTCCGGCACCGGCGACAGCCCGTACGCGGCCAGGCCGGTGCGGACCAGGTCGAAGTGCGACTGCGGGAGCAGCAGGGTGGCCGGCGAGTTCGCCAGGTGCCGCACCTCCGGGCGCAGCCCGGCGGCCTCGGCCCGGGCCAGCGCCGCGTGGAAGGAGTCCAGCTGGGCCTGGATCGACGGGTGGCCCGGCTCGTCGGCGGCGGCGAAGTGCGACCAGACGCCGACCACGGTCAGCAGCCCCTCCGCCTCGGCGCGGCGGGCGGCGGCCACCAGGTGCGGCCAGTCGTGCGGCTGGCAGCCGTTGCGGCCCAGACCGGTGTCCGCCTTCAGGTGCACCCGGGCCGGGATGCCGGTCTCCCGGACGGCCGACAGCAGCTCGTCCAGCGCCCACTGGCCGCTCACCGAGATGTCGATGTCCGCGCGCAGCGCCTCCCGCCACGGCCCGCCCGGCGTCCACAGCCAGCACAGGACGCGGGCCTGCTCCGGGCGGATGCCCGCGGCCCGCAGTGCCAGCGCCTCCTCGGGCGTCGCGCAGCCGAGCCAGCCGACCCCGTTCGCGACCGCCTCGCGGGCGCACTCGACGGCGCCGTGGCCGTAGGCGTCCGCTTTGACCGCGAGCATCACCGCCGAGCTGCCGACGCGCTCGCGCAGCGCGGCGAGGTTGCCGCGCAGGGCGGCCAGATCGATGGTCGCCTCGGCCCGTACGCCGTCGGTCAGGGTCGCCGTGCCGGTCGTGTTCGCAGTTGTCATCAGGGTCAGTCTCCCAGACATCCCGGAGTCCTCGCCGAACGGCCCGTCCGTGCGGCGGCCGGTGCCAGGACCCCCGGCACCGCGCCGACCTGCGGCGCACCGCTCGTCACCCTGTTCCGGACGCCCACGGAGGACCGATCGGTTCCGCACCGCCCGCACCGCCCGCCCCGGGCCTACGCCTCCCGCACCGCCCGCCCGCCCTCGACCGACGCCCCCGGCTACGCCTCCCGCACCGCCCGCCACACCGCGGGCAGCGCCTGCGCCACCGCGGGCGCCGTCACCGGCGCGCCCGGGTCGCCCGCCGCGTGGCGGCCCGCCAGGCCGTGCAGGTAGGCGCCCACCGACGCGGCGTCCAGCGGCGACAGGCCGGCCGCCAGCAGGGAGCCCGCCAGGCCGGCCAGGACGTCGCCGCTGCCTGCGGTGGCCAGCCAGGACGTGCCGGTCGGGTTGACCCGGACGGCGCCGCCCGGGTCGGCGATCACCGTGGTGGAGCCCTTGAGCAGGACCGTCGCCCGGTAGGCGGCCGCCAGCCGGCGGGCGGTGGCCAGCCGGGCGGCGGCCAGCGAGTCGGCGGGCGGCGGCGCGGTGCCGTCTGCGCCCGCGAGCAGCCGGGCGGCCTCGCCGGTGTGCGGGGTGAGCAGGGTGGGGGCCGTCCGGCCGGCCAGCGCGTCCGGGCCGAGCCGGGCCAGCTCGGTCAGCCCGTCCGCGTCCACCAGGACCGGGACGTCGCTCGACAGTGCCTCGGCCAGCGCCTGCCGCGCCCCCTCGCCGCCGCCCGGCCCGACCACCCAGGCCTGCACCCGCCCGGCCCCGGCCGGCCCGCCCTCGGTGACCAGCACCTCCGGGAAGCGCCGCACCACCTCCTCGGCCGCCGTGCCGACGTACCGGACGGCGCCCGCGCCGCCGTGCAGCGCCCCGGCGACCGCCAGCAGCGCCGCGCCCGGGTACGTCGCCGAACCGGCCGCCACCCCGACCACGCCCCGCCGGTACTTGTCGCTCTCGGCGCCCGGCAGCGGCAGCAGCGCCGCCACGTCCGCGTGTTGCAGGGCCGTCACCTCCGGCGCGGGCGGCTCCAGTCCGATCCCGACCAGCTGGACGGCGCCCGCGTAGGAGGCGCCCGGGTCGACCAGCAGGCCCGGCTTGTACGTGCCGAAGCAGACCGTGACGTCCGCGCGCAGCGCCTCGCCCGGCACCTCGCCGGTGTCGGCGTCGACCCCGCTGGGCAGGTCCACGGCCACCACGACCCCGCGCCGCCCGGCCCGCGCGTACGGCCGGGCCCCGGCCCGCAACCCGCCCCGGCCGCCGATGCCGACGATGCCGTCCAGCACCAGGTCGGCGCGCGAGAAGTCGGCCAGGCCGACTTCCTGATCCAGCACCACCCGCCCGCCGGAAGCCCGCAGCGCGGCCAGCCCGCCCGCGTGCGCACGCTCCGGCGCGAGCAGCATCGCCGTCACCCGCGCGCCCCGCCGGGCCAGCGCCGCCCCGGCGTACAGGGCGTCACCCCCGTTGTCCCCGCTGCCGACCAGCACCACCACCCGACTGCCGTACACCCGCCCCCGACGCCCCGCCAGCAGCCGGGCACAGGTCGCCGCCAGCCCGGCGGCCGCCCGCTGCATCAGCGTCCCCTCCGGCAGCCGCGCCATCAGCGCGGCCTCGGCGGCCCGGACGACTTCCACCCGATGGGCATGACGCATGAGAGGGCTCCTTCAGCGGTCGACGTACCGCCGACGCTAGCCCGCGCCACCGCCCCACGGCAGGCCGAGCTGCGGGACACTTTCGAGTGACAACCACTTCGATCCCCCACCGGTGTCGGTCCGCGCGCCTACCTTGTGGCTCGGCACGGACCCACAGGAGGGAGAAGGGCCATGGTCGCCATGCCAGCTGTCGAGGGCCCGCGAGGCCGGGACGACCTCGTCCAGGCGTTCCTGGAGTTGGACACCCCGCCCGGCTACAAGGCAGAGCTCGTCGAAGGGGAAATCGTCGTGACGCCACCACCGGACGGGGCCCACGAAACCGCGTTCTCGCTACTCAACCGGCAGTTCATGCGCAAGGTCGAGATCGAGCTGGACATCTCCGGCAACAAGGGACTGATCACACCCAAGGGTCGGTTCATCCCCGACGGAACCCTGAGCCCGGTCGGCCATTTCGAGCACGCCGACTCCTGGGCCTCCGCCACGGGAGTCCTGCTGGTCTTCGAGATCACCTCGACCAACCCGCACAAGGACCGCGAACCCAAGCGCCGCGGCTACGCCGCCGCCGGCATCCCGTGCTACCTGCTGATCGACCGCAGCGAGGGCATGGTCACGCTGTTCACCAAACCCGAGGGCGAGGACTACATCACCCGCACGCAGGTCGAGTTCGGCAAGCCGATCGACCTGCCCGCCCCCTTCTCCTTCACGCTCGACACGGCGCCCCTGCGGTAGGGCACAGCCACCGCAGGGACGCCGTGAGCGCTACTACTCGACGGTGACCGACTTGGCCAGGTTGCGAGGCTGGTCGACCTCGTGGCCCTTGGCCGTCGCCAGCTCGCACGCGAAGACCTGGAGCGGCACGGTGGAGACCAGCGGCTGGAGCAGGGTCGGGGTGACCGGGATGCGGATCAGGTGGTCCGCGTACGGGACGACCGCCTCGTCGCCCTCCTCCGCGATCACGATGGTGCGGGCGCCACGGGCCCGGATCTCCTGGATGTTGGAGACGATCTTGTCGTGCAGGATCGACCGCCCGCGCGGCGAGGGGACGACCACGACGACCGGCAGGCCCTCCTCGATCAGCGCGATCGGGCCGTGCTTGAGCTCGCCCGCCGCGAAGCCCTCGGCGTGCATGTACGCCAGCTCCTTGAGCTTGAGCGCGCCCTCCAGGGCCACCGGGAAGCCGACGTGACGGCCGAGGAACAGCACCGAGCGCGCGTCGGCGAGCGAGCGGGCCAGCTCGCGCACCGGCTCCATGGTCTCCAGGACCTGCTCGACCTGCTTGGGCGCGTCGCCGAGCTCCTTGATGACGGCGAAGATCTCGTCGCCCCACTTGGTGCCGCGCACCTGGCCCAGGTAGAGGGCGACCAGGTAGCAGGCGACCAGCTGGGTCAGGAACGCCTTGGTGGAGGCGACGGCGACCTCGGGGCCGGCGTGGGTGTACAGCACCGCGTCCGACTCGCGCGGGATGGTGGAGCCGTTGGTGTTGCAGATCGCCAGCACCTTGGCGCCCTGCTCCCGGGCGTGCCGCAGGGCCATCAGGGTGTCCATGGTCTCGCCGGACTGGGAGATGGCGATGACCAGCGTGCCCGGGCCCATGATCGGGTCGCGGTAGCGGAACTCGGAGGCGACCTCGACCTCGCAGGGGATGCGGGTCCAGTGCTCGATCGCGTACTTGGCGATCATGCCGGCGTGGAAGGCGGTGCCGCAGGCGACGATGACGACCTTGTCGACCGAGCGCAGGTCCGCGTCGGAGATGCGCAGCTCGTCGAGGATGAGCCGGCCGTCGGTGCCGATCCGGCCGAGGAGGGTGTCGGCGACGGCCTTCGGCTGCTCGGCGATCTCCTTGAGCATGAAGTAGTCGTAGCCGCCCTTCTCGGCGGCCGAGGCGTCCCAGTCAACGTGGTACTCGCGCACGTCGGCCGGGGTGCCGTCGAAGTTGGTCACCGTGACGCCGTCCCGGCGCAGCTCGACGACCTGGTCCTGACCCAGCTCGACGGCCTCGCGGGTGTGCGCGATGAACGCGGCGACGTCGGAGGCGAGGAAGTTCTCGCCCTCGCCGCGCCCGACCACCAGCGGCGAGTTGCGGCGGGCACCGACCACCACGTCCGGCGCGTCGGCGTGCACGGCGACGAGGGTGAAGGCGCCGTCGAGGCGGCGGCAGACCACTCGCATGGCCTCCGCGAGGTCGCCGTCGTAGGCCTCGCCGAGCAGGTGCGCGACGACCTCGGTGTCGGTCTCGGAGCGGAGGGTGTGGCCGCGCTCGGCGATCTCGGCCCGCAGCTGGGCGAAGTTCTCGATGATGCCGTTGTGCACCACGGCCACCCGGAGGTGGTCGTCCAGGTGAGGGTGGGCGTTGGCGTCCGTCGGGCCGCCGTGGGTGGCCCAGCGGGTGTGGCCGATGCCGGTGGTGCCGCCGGGCAGAGGGGTCTCGGCGAGCGACTTCTCCAGGTTGGCGAGCTTGCCGGCCCGCTTGTCGGTGACCAGACTCCACTGCCCGTCGGAGTCCTGCGCCTGCACCGCGACACCGGCCGAGTCGTAGCCCCGGTACTCCAGTCGCTGCAGGCCTGCGATTACTACGTCGAGGGCGGACTGCGCGCCCACGTATCCAACAATTCCGCACATGCGTGCCAGCATAAGGGCGGTTCTGGGGCCCTTTTCCCGATTCCCGCGAACAGTGCGTGACCGACACCACAACCACGGTGAACGCCGCCACGGCTCACAATGGAGCATGTGCTGACCGAACTCTGTACGCGGGGCGCCGCCACGCCCGGCCCGTCGCCGTCCCCCTACGTGGACCTCAGTCGGGCCGAGTGGAGCGCACTGCGCGAGCGTACGCCGCTGCCGCTGACCGCCGAGGAGGTGGAACGGCTACGCGGCCTCGGTACCGCCCTCGACCTGGACGAGGTCCGCGACGTCTACCTGCCGCTGTCCCGGCTGCTGAACCTGTACATCCACGCCACGCACGAGCTGCGCGGCACGCTGGGCACCTTCCTGGACACGCCGGACACCGAACGCACCCGCACCCCGTTCATCATCGGGGTGGCCGGCTCGGTCGCGGTCGGCAAGTCGACGACGGCCCGCCTGCTCCAGGCCCTGCTCGCCCGCTGGCCCGAGCACCCGCGGGTCGAGCTGGTGACCACGGACGGCTTTCTGCTGCCCAACGCCGAGCTGCGCCGCCGCGGCCTGATGGCCCGCAAGGGCTTCCCGGAGTCGTACGACCGCCGGGCGCTGATGCGCTTCGTCGCGGACGTGAAGGCGGGCAAGGAGCGCGTCACCGCGCCGGTGTACTCGCACCTGGTGTACGACATCGTGCAGGGCGAGCGGCTCACCGTGGAGCGCCCGGACATCCTGATCGTCGAGGGCCTGAACGTGCTCCAGCCGGCCCTGCCCGGCAGCGACGGGCGCACCCGTCTGGCGGTGGCCGACTACTTCGACTTCTCGATCTACGTCGACGCCCGCACCGACGACATCGAGCACTGGTACCTGGACCGCTTCCGCAAGCTCCGGCAGACCGCCTTCCAGGACCCGAACTCCTACTTCCGCCGCTTCACCGAGGTGCCGGAGGAGGAGGCGATGGAGTACGGCCGGCAGGTCTGGCGCACCATCAACAAGCCGAACCTGCTGGAGAACGTGCTGCCGACCCGCGGCCGGGCCACCCTGATCCTCCAGAAGGGGGCGGACCACAAGGTCCGCCGGGCGCTGCTGCGCAAGCTCTGACACCGATGCGACGGAAGGGGCCCCGCCGGTGGCGGTGCCCCTTCCGTCATGCCGGGCTCGCTCAGCCCAGGTGCGTCCGCACGGCCTCGGCCAGCCGCTGCGCGACGGACTCGGCCTGCACCGGGTCGGCGGCCTCGACCATGACCCGGACCAGCGGCTCGGTGCCGGACGAGCGCAGCAGCACCCGGCCGGTGGAGCCCAGTTCGGCCTCGGCCTCGGCGACCGCGGCGGCCAGCTCGACGCTGGTGTGGACCCGGCCCTTGTCGACGCCCTTGACGTTGATCAGCTGCTGCGGCAGACGGGTCATCACGGCGGCCAGGTCGGCCAGCGGCTGCTTGGTGGCGGCCAGCCGGGCGCCCAGCATGAGGCCGGTCAGGGTGCCGTCGCCGGTGGTGGCGTGGTCGAGCAGGATGACGTGGCCGGACTGCTCGCCGCCCAGCGCGAAGCCGTGCTCCTTCATCGCCTCCAGCACGTAGCGGTCGCCGACGGCGGTCTCCACCAGGTCGACGCCCTCGCGCTCCATCGCCAGCTTGAAGCCGAGGTTGGACATCACGGTGGCCACCGCAGTGTTGCGGCGCAGGGTGCCGGCGTCCTTCATGGCGACGGCCAGGATGGCGATGATCTGGTCGCCGTCCACCTCGTTGCCGTCCGCGTCGGCGGCCAGGCAGCGGTCGGCGTCGCCGTCGAGGGCGATGCCGAGGTCGGCGCGGTACTCCGTCATCGCGGCCCGCAGCCGGTCCAGGTGGGTGGAGCCGACGCCGTCGTTGATGTTGAGGCCGGTGGGCTCCGCCCCCAGGGTGTGGACGACCTCGGCGCCGGCCCGGGCGAAGGCCTCGGGGGCGACGTAGGCGGCGGCGCCGTGGGCGCCGTCGATGACGACCTTGATGCCGTCGAGGCGGTTGGGCAGCACGCCGATCAGGTGGGCGACGTACTTGTCGAAGCCCTCGGTGTACTCGCGCACCCGGCCGACGGCGGCGCCGGTCGGGCGGTTCCAGTCCTCGCTGCCGAGCGTGTGCGTGCGGTAGTGGGCCTCGATCGCGTCCTCGATGCGGTCGTCCAGCTTGTGGCCGCCGCGGGCGAGGAACTTGATGCCGTTGTCGGGCATCGCGTTGTGGCTGGCGGAGAGCATCACGCCGAAGTCGGCGCCGAGCGCGCCGGTGAGATAGGCCACGGCCGGGGTCGGCAGCACGCCGACCCGGAGCACGTCGACACCGGCGCTCGCCAGGCCGGCGATGACAGCGGCCTCCAGGAACTCGCCCGAGGCTCGCGGGTCCCGGCCGACCACCGCGACCGGCCGGTGGCCCTCGAAGGCGCCGGCCTCGCCGAGCACATGGGCCGCCGCGACCGACAGCCCGAGCGCGAGCTCGGCCGTCAGGCCCTCGTTGGCCACCCCGCGCACGCCGTCCGTACCGAAGAGTCGTCCCACTGTCCCGTCCTCCATCACCACTGCTCGGAACCCAACCGATGGCACCCGGCCGCCGCACGATAGCCGGGGAACACGTCGCCCCGGAGTACACGTGGTACTCCGGGGCGACGGTTCGCGCAACCAGGGGGTGCGCCGCCAGGGCGGACCGCACCCCCAGGGACGCGATTAGCGCTTGCTGTACTGCGGCGCCTTGCGGGCCTTCTTGAGACCGGCCTTCTTGCGCTCGACGGCGCGGGCGTCACGGGTCAGGAAGCCGGCCTTCTTCAGCGCGCCGCGGTTGTTGTCCACGTCGGCCTCGTTCAGGGCACGGGCCACGCCGAGGCGCAGCGCGTAGGCCTGGCCGGAGACGCCGCCACCGGTGATGCGGGCGACGACGTCGTAACGGCCGTCAAGCTCGAGGAGCTTGAAGGGCTCGTTCACGGTCTGCTGGTGCACCTTGTTGGGGAAGTAGTTCTCCAGGGTGCGACCGTTGATCTTCCACTGGCCGGTGCCGGGGACGATGCGCACGCGGGCGATCGCCTCCTTGCGACGGCCGAGGCCGGCGCCCGGGATGGCCTCGCCGAAGCGGCCGGCCAGCGACTCGGAGGTGTAGCTCTCCTCGGAGGTGTACTCGCCCTCGACGGCCTCAACGGCCTCGTCGAAGTCGACCTCAAGGGTTTCAGTGGTCTCGGCCACGGTGTTCCTCAGCTCTTTTCAGTGTTGGGGGGCTTGGTGGCCGAATTACTGCGCGACCTGGGTGATCTCGAACGGCACCGGCTGCTGGGCAGCGTGCGGGTGCTGGTCGCCCGAGTAGACCTTCAGCTTCGAGAGCATCTGGCGGCCCAGGCTGTTCTTGGGGATCATGCCCTTGATGGCCTTCTCGACGGCCTTCTCCGGGTTGTTCGCCAGCAGGTCGTCGTAGCGCACCGACCGCAGACCGCCCGGGAAGCCAGAGTGGCGGTAGGCCAGCTTCTGGGTCTTCTTGTTACCGGACAGGTGCACCTTGTCGGCGTTGATGATGATGACGAAGTCACCAGTGTCAACGTGCGGCGCGTAGATCGCCTTGTGCTTACCCCGGAGGAGGTTGGCGGCCTGGGAAGCCAGACGGCCGAGCACGACGTCGGTCGCGTCGATGACGTGCCACTGACGCTGGACGTCGCCGGGCTTGGGGCTGTACGTACGCACGGTCGTAGCCTTCGCTTTTCAGTGAGTGAGTCCTGACAGGAGCACCCGGGACGGAAGAGCAGCCTGGCCAACCTTGGACGCAATTCAAGGGGGACCGCTGGTCGTCGAACCTGATGTCTCCGGCGTACCGACCTCTCACGTGAGATAGAGCGAGCCAATACGCACATCAAGCGTCCAGGTTACCGGGCGCGCGGGTGGGGGTCAAAAATCGGCTTCCCCCACCCCCGCCGTCACTCAGCGTTCGCGCTCCACCCGGCTGACGTCCCAGACCGGCTCGGGCGACTCGTAGACCCGGCCGTCGGCGCCGAACACCAGGTAGCGGTCGAAGGTCTTGGCGAACCAGCGGTCGTGGGTGACGCACAGCACGGTGCCGTCGAAGGCCTCCAGCCCGGCCTGCAACGCCTCGGCACTGTCCAGGTCCAGGTTGTCGGTCGGCTCGTCGAGCAACAGGGCCGTCACGCCGGAGAGTTCGAGCTTGAGGATCATCAGCCGGGCCTGCTGCCCACCGGACAGCGACTCGAACTTCTGCTCCTCCTGCCGGTCCAGCTCGTAGCGGCGCAGCGCGCCCATCGCGGCGCTGCGGCTGAGCGCGTGCTCCTCCTCGACGATCGAGCGCACCGTCCGGCCGAACAGCTCCGGGTGGGCGTGGGTCTGCCGGAAGTGGCCGGGGACGACCCGGGCGCCGAGCTTCCAGGTGCCGGTGTGCGCGACGCTCTCGTCACCCGCCAGCAGCCGCAGGAAGTGCGACTTGCCGGAGCCGTTGGAGCCGAGCACGGCGACCCGCTCGCCATAGAACACCTCCAGGTCGAAGGGCTTCATCAGACCGGTGAGCTCCAGCTGCTCCACGGTGAAGGAGCGCACGCCGGTACGCCCGCCCTTGAGCCGCATGGTGATGCTCTGCTCGCGCGGGGGCTCCTCCGGGCGGCCGGCCTCCTCGAACTTCTTCAGCCGGGTCTGGGCGGCGGCGTAGCGGGTGGCGAGCGCGTGGCTGACGGAGGCCGCCTGGCGCAGGGTGACGACCAGCTTCTTGAGCTTGGCGTGTTCCTCGTCCCAGCGCCGGCCCAGCTCCTCGAAGCGCGCGAAGCGGTCCTTGCGGGCCTCGTGGAAGCTGTCGAACCCGCCGCCGTGCACCCAGACGCTGCTCCCGGCCGCGCCGGACTCGACGGCGATGATCTTGTCGGCGGCCTCGGAGAGCAGCTCGCGGTCGTGCGAGATGAACAGGACGGTCTTCGAGGTGGCCTTGAGGGCCTCCTCCAGCCAGCGCTTGCCCGGGACGTCCAGGTAGTTGTCGGGCTCGTCGAGCAGCAGCACCTCTTCGGGGCCGCGCAGCAGCGCCTCCAGGACGAGCCGCTTCTGCTCACCGCCCGAGAGGGTGTTCAGGCCGCGCCACTGGGCCTTGTCGAAGGGCATTCCGAGGGCCGCCATGGTGCAGACGTCCCAGTCGGTCTCGTAGTCGTAGCCGCCGACGTCGGCCCAGTCGGAGAGCGCCTGGGCGTAGGCCATCTGGGTCTTCTCGTCGTCCTGGGCGATCATCGCCAGCTCGGCGGCGTCCACCGCGCGGGCGGCGACGGCGATCCGCTCGGGGGCGACGGACACCAGCAGGTCGCGGACCGAGGCGTCCGGCGCCAGCGCGCCCGGGGTGGCCCGCTCGTCCTCGCGGCCGGTGGTGCCGACGAACTGGCGCATCACGCCGAGCCCGCCGCTGATCGTCACCGTGCCGCCGTGCGGCTGGAGGTCCCCCGCGATCATCCGCAGCAGGGTGGTCTTGCCGGCCCCGTTGGCGCCGACCAGGGCGACCGCGGCGCCCTCGCCGACCCGGAAGGACGCGTCGTCGAACAGCACCCGCCCGTCCGGCAGGTAGTACTCAAGGTGCGAAATCTCGACGTGTCCCATGCGGACGATTGTCCCAAGCCGACGCGCCCGGCCCAAACGGATTACCCGACGGGCGGCTGACCGGGCAGTGTGCGCAGCCGCCTGGCCTGGCGGTTGCGCTCGGCGAGCTGGTCGTCCGCCGGGTAGCCGACTTCCTCGAGAGTGAGCCCGTACGGCCGGATCACGTTGACGGCCGAGTTGCGGACCCCGCCGGCCAGCACCTCGCCGGGGAACTCCACCGGCCGGTGCCCGTCGCCGACCAGCAGCATCGCCCCGACCAGCGCCCGGACCATGTTGTGGCAGAACGCGTCGGCGCGGACGGTGGCGACCGCCAGCGAGCCCTCCTGGGCGGCGTAGGAGTCCACCGGGACGCGGTCCCAGCGCAGCTCCAGCAGGGTACGGATGGTGGTGGCGCCCTCGCGCTTCTTGCAGTACGCGGCGAAGTCGTGCTCGCCGAGCAGCAGCTTCGCTGCCTCGTTCATCCGGTCGACGTCCAGCGGGCGGTCGTGCCAGAGCACGTGCCCGCGCAGCAGCGGGTCGACCCCGCCGGGGTGGTCGGCGACCCGGTAGGCGTAGCGGCGCCAGATCGCCGAGAAGCGGGCGTCGAACCCGGCCGGCGCCTCGCCGACCCGGTAGATCCGGATGTCCCCGGGCAGCCGGCCGGCCAGCCGGCGCAGCAGCTTCTCGCGGTGCGCCTCCCACAGCTCGGCCGGCAGGTCGACGTGCGCGACCTGGCCGCGGGCGTGCACCCCGGCGTCGGTGCGCCCGGCCACGGTCAGCGGGAACAGCTCGGGGCTGCGGGTGACGATCTGCAGCGCGCTCTCGATCTCCTCCTGGACCGTCCGGCGGCCGCCGCGCTGGCGGGCCCAGCCGGAGAACTCGGCGCCCTGGTAGGCGAGATCGAGCCGGACCCGGACGCACCCGTCGGCCGGGCCGTCCTTCACCGGCGGCTGCTCGGCGCAATCGTTGACCACAATCCACTCCAGACAGAAGGAACGGGCCCGCTCCCCCACGGATGGGAGAGCGGGCCCGCGACCACACCTAGCGGTGTCAGGCCTGCTCGGCCTCGACGGCCTCGTCGGCCTTGGCGTCGGCCGGAGCCTCGACCTTGGCCTCGGCCTCCTTGACGGCGCGCTTGGTGGCGCCCTCGGCCTCGCCGACGGCGGTCTGCGCGACGGTCAGCGCCTCGACCAGCTCGATCACGGCCATCGGGGCGTTGTCGCCACGACGGGGACCGATCTTGGTGATACGGGTGTAACCACCCGGGCGGTTCTCGTAGCGCGGCGCGATCTCGGTGAAGAGGGTGTGCAGCACGGCGATGTCGGTGATCGTCTTGCGCACCAGGCGACGGTTGTGGATGTCGCCCTTCTTCGCCTTGGTGATCAGCTTCTCCGCCAGCGGGCGCATCCGACGGGCCTTGGCCTCGGTCGTGGTGATGCGGCCGTACTGGAACAGCTCCCGGCACAGACCGGCGAGCAGCAGCGGCTCGTGGTGCGGGCCGCCGCCGAGGCGGGCACCCTTGGTGGGACGCGGCATGGATGACTCCTTGAATCTCCGACTACGGCCGTATCAGGTACCGCAGCGGGCGTCCGGGCACTGTTGCCCGGACGACTTTCACGACGACGGGGGCGGTTCGGTGGAACCGCCCCCGCGGCCAAATCTCTTAGTACTGCTCGGTCTCGGCGTAACCCGCGTCGTCCAGGTCGTCGGCGCCGAAGGCGTCGGCGGCGGCGGTCGGGTCGAACCCGGGCGGGCTGTCCTTGAGGGCCAGGCCCATGCCGGCCAGCTTCGCCTTGACCTCGTCGATCGACTTCGCACCGAAGTTGCGGATGTCGAGCAGGTCGGCCTCGGAGCGGGCGACGAGCTCACCCACGGTGTGGATGCCCTCGCGCTTGAGGCAGTTGTAGGAGCGGACGGTGAGTTCCAGCTCCTCGATCGGCAGCGCCAGGTCGGCGGCCAGGGCGGCGTCCGTCGGGGACGGGCCCATGTCGATGCCCTCGGCGTCGATGTTCAGCTCGCGGGCGAGACCGAACAGCTCCACCAGGGTCTTGCCGGCCGAGGCCATGGCGTCACGCGGACGCATGGCGGGCTTGGTCTCGACGTCGACGATCAGCTTGTCGAAGTCGGTCCGCTGCTCGACACGGGTGGCCTCGACCTTGTAGGTGACCTTCAGCACGGGGCTGTAGATCGAGTCGACCGGGATGCGGCCGATCTCCTGGCCGGAGGCCTTGTTCTGGACGGCGGAGACGTAGCCGCGACCGCGCTCGACGGTCAGCTCCATCTCCAGCTTGCCCTTGCCGTTCAGCGTGGCGAGGACCAGCTCCGGGTTGTGCACCTCGACACCCGCCGGCGGGGCGATGTCGGCGGCGGTGACGACACCCGGGCCCTGCTTGCGCAGGTACATCACGACCGGCTCGTCGTGCTCCGAGGAGACGACCAGCTGCTTGATGTTGAGGATGAGGTCGGTCACGTCCTCCTTGACGCCCGGCACGGTGGTGAACTCGTGCAGGACGCCGTCGACGCGGATGCTGGTGACAGCGGCACCCGGGATCGACGACAGGAGCGTGCGGCGCAGGGAGTTGCCGAGGGTGTAGCCGAAGCCCGGCTCCAGCGGCTCGATCACGAACCGCGAGCGGAACTCGTCGACGACCTCTTCGGTCAGCGAGGGGCGCTGAGCGATAAGCATGGGGGGTATTCCTCCAGTTGTCTTCGGCACCCACTATTTGATGCCGACAGGACCAAGCGTACGGGGTCCCGCGAACAGCGACGAATCACCGCGTGGGACCCCGTACGAAGGTTCAAAGCAGGTACTGCGAGCCCGAAGGCGCTGCGTCAGACGCGGCGGCGCTTCGGCGGACGGCAGCCGTTGTGCGGGGTGGGGGTGACGTCCTGGATCGAGCCGACCTCCAGGCCGGTGGCCTGGAGCGAGCGGATCGCGGTCTCGCGGCCGGAGCCCGGACCCTTGACGAAGACGTCAACCTTGCGCATGCCGTGCTCCTGCGCGCGACGGGCAGCGGCCTCGGCGGCCATCTGCGCGGCGAACGGGGTGGACTTGCGCGAGCCCTTGAAGCCGACGTGACCGGCGGAGGCCCAGGAGATCACGTTGCCCGCGGGGTCGGTGATCGAAACGATGGTGTTGTTGAACGTGCTCTTGATGTGCGCGTGGCCGTGAGCGACGTTCTTCTTTTCCTTGCGGCGGATCTTCTTCGCGCCGGCAGCCTGACGACCCTTGGGGGGCATAAGTCTGTTCTCCTACTGAGGTGGTCGGTCCGCTGACCCGCGGGCCGGAGGGATGTCCGGTTACGGGACGGACTACTTCTTGCCCGGCTTCTTCTTGCCGGCGATCGCGCGACGCGGGCCCTTGCGGGTACGCGCGTTGGTGTGGGTGCGCTGACCGCGGACCGGCAGGCCGCGGCGGTGACGCAGACCCTCGTAGCAGCCGATCTCGACCTTGCGGCGGATGTCGGCGGCCACCTCACGGCGGAGGTCACCCTCGACCGTGTAGTTGGCGTCGATGTACTGGCCCAGCTTCACGAGGTCTTCCTCGGAGATGTCGCGAACGCGGACATCCGGGTTGACACCGGTCTCGACCAGGGTCTGCTGGGCGCGGGTACGGCCGATGCCGTACACGTAGGTAAGGGCGATCTCGATCCGCTTCTCACGGGGGAGATCAACGCCGGCGAGGCGTGCCATTCAAGGCTCCTGTGCTTTTTCAGAGGTCTTGCGTGCTACCTACTCCTTCGCCTCTCGACGATGGAGCCCCGGCCTCTGACCGGGGGTGGCAGTCCGTCCCTTCGTGGGAACGGATCGGGTAGCCCGCTTATGACGTTTTCGCGTCGCGCGAAGTACTACGAGAAATGCTGGGGAGAGATCAGCCCTGGCGCTGCTTGTGGCGCAGGTTGTCGCAGATCACCATGACCCGGCCGTGGCGGCGGATCACCTTGCACTTGTCGCAGATCTTCTTGACGCTCGGCTTGACCTTCATGTTCAGGTTCTCCGGGTCTAGATCTGACGTTCTTACTTGTAGCGGTAGACGATCCGCCCGCGCGTGAGGTCGTAGGGGCTGAGCTCCACGACGACCCGGTCGTCCGGCAGGATGCGGATGTAGTGCATGCGCATCTTGCCACTGATGTGCGCGAGGACCTTGTGACCGTTCTGCAGCTCGACCCTGAACATCGCGTTCGGAAGAGACTCGATCACGGTGCCCTCGATCTCAATGGCGCCTTGCTTCTTAGCCATGAACTGCGAGATCCACCTTCCGGGACCGGCTACCGTATGCGGCACGCTCGTGCGAACCTGGGTTCACCCCGCCCCCGAAGGGAAGAGGGCGTGCTGAAGCACGCTACGAGTGAGCCGACGGTCCATCCTACGCCAGTGCGTCCGGTGGGCCAAAACGAGGTCCCCCGAAGGCAGCCACCGTGACGTTCCGGCGGGTCAGAACCCGGCGGTGACCTTCAGCGGCTCGACGTGGGCGGTGCAGGCCGCGCAGCGGCGGGCGGCCGCGGGGATCTCGGTCAGGCACTCGGGGCAGGGCCGCTTGGGGGCCTTCGGCTTCTTCGGCAGGTACCGCGCTGTCGCCTTGGTGACCGGCAGCACGACGCAGAAGTACAGCACCGCCGCGGTCATCACGAAGGCGATCAGCACGTTGAGGAACTGGCCGTACGGGAACGTGACCCCGGCCACCGTCGCCTTGTACGAGCTGAAGTCGCCGGCCGCGCCGACCCCGACGCCGACCAGCGGGGTGAGGAAGGCCGACACGAAGCCGGTCACCACCCCGGTGAACGCGGCGCCGATGACGACACCGACCGCCATGTCGACGACGTTGCCGCGCATCATGAAGTCGCGGAATCCCTTGAGCACTGCACTCTCCCGATCGATCGAAGCTGCTGAAGCCGCTACTGAAGCCACTGCCAGCCGATAAAAATAGGACAAAAGCCCTGGAGGTCCAAACCCCCAGGGCCCTGATCCCTTGTCAGCAGCGGAAGTTGGCCGCTCAGCCGACCGTCGCGAGACTAGCCGAGCGGGTCCGGGGCGGCGGTGATGCCCAGCTTCGCGAGCTCCGCCTTGCCGCCGTCGAAGGCCGTCAGGACCAGCGGGCCCTGCTCGGTGACGGCCACCGAGTGCTCCCAGTGCGAGGCCCAGGTGCCGTCGTTGGTGACGACCGTCCAGTCGTCCTCCAGCACGGCGGTGTGCGGGGTGCCCAGCGAGACCATCGGCTCGATCGCCAGCACGGTGCCGGGGATCAGCTTCGGGCCCTTGCCGCGGCCGCGCTCGACGTAGTTCAGCACGTGCGGCTCCATGTGCATCGCGGTGCCGATGCCGTGGCCGCCGTAGCCCTCGGTGATGCCCCACTTGCCCTTGGGGGGCAGCGGCTGGCGGCGGATGAAGCCCTCGATCGCCTTGGAGACGTCGACCAGGCGGTTGTTCTTCTTCATCTGGGCGATGCCGGCCCACATCGAGCCCTCGGTCACCCGGCTCAGCATCTCGACCTCGGGGCGGACCTCGCCGACCGCCACGGTGATCGCCGAGTCGCCGTGCCAGCCGTCCAGGATGGCGCCGCAGTCGATCGAGATGACGTCGCCCTCCTGGAGCACCCGGTCACCGGGGATACCGTGCACGACCTCGTTGTTCACCGAGGCGCAGATCACCCCGGGGAACCACAGACCGCCGTGGTCGGCGCGGAAGTTGGAGGTCGCACCGTGGTCGGTGATGACCTTGTCCGCGATGTCGTTGAGCTCCTGGGTGGTCACCCCCGGGGCGACCGCCTCCCGGCAGGCCTTGAGCGCCTCGGCGACGACCAGCCCGGCCGCTCGCATCTTCGCGATCTGCTCGGGGGTCTTGATCTCCACCATCTGGTCACGCCTTCCACGTTCTGTTTGCCACTGCCTACCACCGTACGACGCCGTACGGCCGCGCCGCCCGGGATCGGGGAGCGCGGCCGTACGGCGTCGCCGGGAAACTCAGTTGTCCTGCTTCAGCGCCTCGATCGCGCGGCGGGTGACCTCGTCCACCTTGCCGAGGGCCGAGATGGTCGCCACCAGGCCCTGCTGGGCGTAGTAGTCGATGATCGGCTCGGTCTCCGTGTGGTAGACCTCCAGCCGGGTGCGCACCTTGTCCTCGGTGTCGTCCGAGCGCTGGTACAGCTCGCCGCCGCACTCGTCGCAGACGCCCTCGGCCTTCGGCGGGTTGTAGTCCACGTGGAAGACGTGGCCCCCGTCGTTGCGGCACAGGCGGCGGCCGGCGATCCGACGGACCACCTCGTCCTCGGGGACCTCCAGGTCCAGCACGCCGTCCAGCTTGATCCCCTGCTCGGCGAGGAAGTCGTCGAGCGCCTTGGCCTGGCCGAGGTTGCGGGGGAAGCCGTCGAGCAGGAAGCCGCCCGCGGCGTCCTCCTGGAGCATGCGGTCCTTGGCCATCCCGATGGTGACCTCATCCGGCACCAGGCGACCCGCGTCCATGTAGCTCTTGGCCTCGAGCCCCAGCGGGGTGCCCTGACCGATGTTGGCGCGGAACAGGTCGCCGGTGGAGATGTGGGGAATGGACAGGGTCTTGGCGAGCAGGTGCGCCTGAGTACCCTTCCCGGCCCCGGGAGGACCAACGAGGACGATACGCATCAGCGGAGGAACCCTTCGTAATTGCGCTGCTGGAGCTGGCTCTCGATCTGCTTCACAGTTTCGAGTCCGACGCCGACGACGATGAGCACGCTGGTGCCGCCGAACGGGAAGTTGGTCTGCTGTCCGAAGGCGACCAGGGCGATCATCGGGATCAACGCGATCAGGCCCAGGTAGAGCGAACCCGGCCACGTGATTCGGGTCAGCACGTAGTTCAGGTACTCGGCCGTCGGTCGGCCGGCCCGGATGCCCGGGATGAAGCCACCATACTTCTTCATATTGTCGGCAACTTCTTCGGGGTTGAAGGAGATCGCGACGTAGAAGAAGGCGAAGAAGACGATCAGCAGGAAGTAGGTCGCCATGTAGATCGGGTGGTCGCCCTTGACGAAGTGCTGGGTGACCCACACCGCCCAGCCCGACTGGCTACCGGTCAGCTGGACCACCAGGGCCGGGATGTACAGCAGCGACGAGGCGAAGATGACCGGGATGACACCGGCCTGGTTCACCTTGAGCGGGATGTAGGTCGACGTGCCGCCGAACGCCCGCCGGCCGATCATCCGCTTCGCGTACTGCACCGGGATCCGGCGCTGGGCCTGCTCGACGAAGATGACCAGCATCACAACGATGATGCCGACCGCGACCACGGACAGGAACTCGACCCAGCCGCCACCGATGGTGCCGGAGCCCTTGATCGCCCACATCGAGGACGGGAACTGCGCGGCGATCGAGGTGAAGATCAGCAGCGACATGCCGTTGCCGATGCCGCGGTCCGTGATCAGCTCGCCCAGCCACATGATCACCGTGGTGCCGGCGGTCATCGTGATCACCATGACGGCGATCCGGAACACGCTCGTGTCCGGGACGATCTGGTTGCCCACCGGGCAGCCGGAGAACAGCGCGCCGCTGGAGGCCGTCGCCACGATGCCGGTGCCCTGGAGCACGGCGAGCGCGATGGTCAGGTAGCGGGTGTACTGGGTGATCTTCGTCTGGCCGGCCTGGCCCTCCTTCTTCAGCGCTTCCAGTCGCGGGATCACGACCGTGAGGAGCTGGAGGATGATGCTCGCGGTGATGTACGGCATGATGCCGAGCGCGAAGATCGTCAGCTGGAGGAGCGCGCCACCGCTGAACAGGTTGACGAGCCCGAAGAGGCCGTTGTTCTTGGTGTCCTTCACACACTCGTTCACGGCCGTGAAGCTCACGCCGGGGATCGGAATGTGCGAGCCCAGGCGGAACAGCACCATGATGCCCAGCGTGAACAGCAGCTTCTTGCGCAGGTCGGGCGTCTGGAACGCCCGCGCGAACGCACTGAGCACGGTGCCTCCTGCGCCTCCCGCGCGTCGTCGGCGGGAGGGTCGGTCCTGAATGGGAGTTTTGGCGGTACGGGCTCCCGTACAGACGGCACAGGCGAGCCTACGCGCAGCCTACAAGGGAACTCCACGGACTCTAACAGTGCGCAGCCACTCGGAAGAAGCGCGTACCGCCCCTCCCCCACTCACGGGGTACGGGATGCCCGGGTTTGCCACACAAAAGAACGAGGGCACGTCAACGGAATACCCGGAAAACGCGATGCCCGGAAAACGCGCGAGCCCCGCGCCTCCCGAAGGAGGTGCGGGGCTCGCACGGAAGTCAGCGGGCTCAGACGAGCTCGGTGACGGTACCGCCGGCGGCGGTGATCTTCTCGGCGGCGGAGCCGGAGACGGCGTCGACCGTCACCTGCAGCGCAACCGAGATCTCGCCGGTGCCGAGCACCTTGACGAGGGAGTTCTTGCGAACCGCGCCCTTGGCGACCAGGTCCTCGACGGTGACCTCTCCACCCTGCGGGTAGAGCTCGGCCAGCTTGTCGAGGTTGACGACCTGGAACGTGATCTTGAACGGGTTCTTGAAGCCCTTCAGCTTCGGCAGGCGCATGTGGAGCGGCATCTGGCCACCCTCGAAGCGCTGCGGAACCTGGTAGCGGGCCTTGGTGCCCTTGGTACCACGACCGGCGGTCTTACCCTTGGAGCCCTCACCACGACCCACGCGGATCTTGTCGGTCTTGGCACCCGGGGCGGGACGCAGGTTGTGGATCTTGATCGGGTTGTCGCCCATGATCAGTCCACCTCCTCAACCGTCACCAGGTGACGGACCGTGTGGGCCATCCCGCGGATCTCGGGACGGTCCTCCTTCACCACGACGTCGTGCATGCGCTTGAGACCAAGCGAACGCAGGGTGTCACGGTGATTCTGCTTGCTGCCGATGTACGACTTGGTCTGCGTGATCTTCAGGCGAGCCATCAGGCGCTCACCCCTGCAGCACGCGCCCGCAGCAGAGCGGCGGGGGCCACGTCCTCCAGCGGCAGGCCACGACGAGCGGCGATCTCCTCGGGGCGCACGAGGCCCTTCAGAGCAGCCACGGTGGCGTGCACGATGTTGATCGCGTTGTCCGAGCCGAGCGACTTCGACAGGATGTCGTGAATGCCGGCGCACTCCAGGACGGCGCGCACCGGACCACCGGCGATAACACCGGTACCGGGGGCGGCGGGCTTCAGGAGCACGACGCCGGCGGCCTTCTCACCCTGGATCGGGTGCGGGATGGTGCCCTGGATACGGGGGACCTTGAAGAAGTTCTTCTTGGCCTCCTCAACACCCTTGGCGATGGCGGCCGGAACCTCCTTCGCCTTCCCGTAACCGACACCCACGGTGCCGTCACCGTCGCCCACCACGACCAGCGCGGTGAAGCTGAAACGACGACCACCCTTGACAACCTTGGCGACACGGTTGATCGCGACAACGCGCTCGAC
This sequence comes from Kitasatospora sp. NPDC088861, assembly GCF_044750105.1. Taxonomy (NCBI): domain Bacteria; kingdom Bacillati; phylum Actinomycetota; class Actinomycetes; order Kitasatosporales; family Streptomycetaceae; genus Kitasatospora; species Kitasatospora sp. NPDC088861. Next base: position 120,884 of record NZ_JBIVJF010000014.1, on the reverse strand, counting down.
GTAAGCGGTCTTCTCGACGGCGGGGGCGTTGCCCCGGTCGTCACGCTTACGGTCGCGCCGCTCGCCACCGCCGGTGCCACCGCCGGCGCCGCTACCGCGGCGCTGGGGTCCAGCCATTGGAATTACCTCTCTCGATTACGTCCGTCGACTGAGTCGACGAGCGGCTTAGAAGTCGAGCCCGGCCTCGCGAGCCGCGTCCGCCAGGGCGGCGATGCGGCCGGCGTACCGGTTGCCCGCGCGGTCGAAGACGACCGACTCGATGCCGGCAGCCTTGGCGCGCTCGGCGACCAGGCTCCCGACCTTCTTGGCCAGCTCGGTCTTGTCGCCCTCGGCGCCCTTGATGGACACGTCGAGGGTGGACGCCGACGCCAGGGTGTGACCCTTGGCGTCGTCGATGACCTGGGCGACCATGTGACGGTTCGAGCGCGTCACGACGAGGCGCGGACGCACCTCGGTGCCGACGACGCGCTTGCGAACGCGGATCGCGCGGCGCTTACGAGCGGCGCTCTTGTAGGCGTTGCCCTTGCCGATCTTGACAGAGACGCTCATCGCTTACTTACCACTCTTTCCGACCTTGCGGCGGATGACCTCGCCCGCGTACTTGACGCCCTTGGCCTTGTACGGGTCGGGCTTGCGCAGCTTGCGGATCTTCGCGGCGACCTCGCCGACCTTCTGCTTGTCGATGCCGTCCACGTGGAACTTGGTGGCCGACTCGACGACGAAGGAAATGCCCTCGGGGGCCTCGACCAGGATCGGGTGGCTGTAGCCCAGCTGGAACTCCATGTCGGAGCCCTTCGCCAGAACTCGGTAGCCGACACCGCTGATCTCCAGCGACTTGCGGTAGCCCGCGGTCACGCCGGTGATCATGTTCGCCACCAGCGTGCGGGAAAGGCCGTGCAGGGCCTTCGACAGACGCTCGTCGTTGGGGCGGGTGACGAGCAGCGTGCCGTCCTCGCCCTTACCGATCTCGATCGGCGCGGCGACAACGTGGGTGAGGGAGCCCTTGGGGCCCTTCACCGAGACCGCCTGGCCATCGATGGTGACGTCCACGCCAGCGGGGACCTGGATGGGCAGCCGTCCAATGCGCGACATTGCTGTACCTCCGTTTCCCGAATTACCAGACGTAGGCGAGAACTTCTCCGCCTACGCCCTTCTTGGCGGCCTGCTTGTCGGTGAGGAGACCCGAGGACGTGGAGATGATCGCCACGCCCAGGCCGCCGAGCACCTTCGGCAGGTTGGTGGACTTTGCGTAGACCCGCAGGCCCGGCTTGCTGATCCGCTTGATGCCAGCGATCGAGCGCTCACGGTTGGGACCGAACTTGAGCTCGATGGTCAGCTTCTTGCCGACCTCGCCCTCAACGGGCTCCTCAACCTTGTAGGAGGAGATGTACCCCTCCTGCTGCAGGATCTCGGCGACGTGCGCCTTGATCTTGCTGGCCGGCATCGCCACGGAGTCGTGGTACGCCGAGTTAGCGTTACGCAGACGCGTGAGCATGTCTGCGATGGGGTCGGTCATGGTCATGATGGCCTCAGGCCTCTCTCGCCGTGGTTTCTCCGCGCCAGGTCCCCCCGCCGCACTCCGAGGAGTGCGGCAGGGGCACAGACGCAGGGGACCTGCGGCGTCGTAAGACTGGGTGCGAGCCCTCCGAAGAGGGTCGACGGCAGCTACGGAGCTGCCGCGACAGGGGGCCCGACCTCACTACCCTACGGGATTCCGTACGCAGCCCCAAAAAAGGGGCTCTGTGGGGTCGGGCACACCTGCTTCGCTATGGCGTTACCGCGAGGTCCTGGTTACCAGGAGCTCTTGGTCACGCCCGGCAGCTCGCCGCGGTGCGCCATCTCACGAAGGCAGACACGGCAGAGGCCGAACTTGCGGTACACCGAGTGCGGACGGCCGCAGCGCTGGCACCGGGTGTAGGCCCGGACGCCGAACTTCGGCTTGCGCTCGGACTTCGCGATGAGGGACTTCTTCGCCATGTGGTTACGCCTCCTTGAACGGGAAGCCCAGAGCGCGCAGGAGCGCCCGGCCCTCGTCGTCGGTCTGGGCGGTGGTCACGACGGTGATGTCCATACCGCGCTGACGGTCGACCTTGTCCTGGTCGATCTCGTGGAACATGACCTGCTCGGTCAGACCGAAGGTGTAGTTGCCACGGCCGTCGAACTGCTTCGGGGAGAGGCCACGGAAGTCACGGATACGCGGCAGGGCCAGCGACACCAGACGGTCCAGGAACTCCCACATGCGGTCACCACGGAGGGTGACGTGGGTGCCGATCGGCTGGCCCTCACGCAGCTTGAACTGCGCGATGGACTTGCGAGCCTTCGTCACCGCCGGCTTCTGACCGGTGATGGCGGTGAGGTCGCGGATCGCGCCCTCGATCAGCTTGCTGTCACGGGCGGCCTCGCCGACACCCATGTTGACGACGACCTTGACCAGGCCGGGCGTCAGCATGACGTTCTCGTACGAGAACTGCTCCTGCAGCTGACCCTTGATCTCGGAGTTGTAACGCTCCTTGAGACGGGGGGTCACCTTCTCAACAGTCGTCTCAGACATCAGATGTCCTCACCGGTTCGCTTGGCAACGCGGATCTTGTTGCCCTCGTCATCGAAGCGGTAGCCAACGCGGGTGACGACCTTCTTGCCGTCCTTCTCCACGACCAGCTGGACGTTGGAGACGTGCACCGGGGCCTCGACGGTGACGATGCCACCCTGAGTGCCCGGGCCCGGCTTGGTGTGCTTCTTGACCCGGTTCACACCCTCGACCAGGACCTTGTTCTCGGCGGGCATGGCCTGGATGACCTTGCCCTGCTTGCCGCGGTCCTTGCCGGTGATGACCTGAACCAGGTCACCCTTCTTGATCTTCATGCTGTTCGCCATGAGTTAGAGCACCTCCGGCGCAAGCGAGATGATCTTCATGAACTTCTTGTCACGCAGCTCGCGGCCCACCGGGCCGAAGATGCGGGTACCACGGGGGTCACCATCGGTGTTCTTCAGAACGACCGCGGCGTTCTCGTCGAAGCGGATGTACGAGCCATCCGGACGACGACGCGACTTCACGGTACGGACGACGACGCACTTGACGACGTCACCCTTCTTCACCGAACCGCCGGGGATCGCGTCCTTGACGGTCGCGACGATGACGTCCCCGATGCCGGCGTAGCGACGACCGGAGCCACCGAGAACGCGGATGCAAAGGATTTCCTTCGCGCCCGTGTTGTCGGCGACACGCAGTCGCGACTCCTGCTGGATCACAGCTTTCTCCTGATCGTCAACGAGAGCTGACGGGCCGGCCGCTGCTCACACCAGCGCCCACGAGGGGCCTGGTGCACATACGGCCGTACCGCATCAACTTCGTTACTTGGCCTTCTCGAGGATCTCGACGACGCGCCAGCGCTTCGTCGCGGACAGCGGGCGGGTCTCCGCCAGGAGGACCCGGTCGCCGATGCCGCAGGCGTTCGCCTCGTCGTGCGCCTTCAGCTTGTTCGTACGGCGGATGACCTTGCCGTACAGAGCGTGCTTGACGCGGTCCTCGACGGCGACGACGACGGTCTTGTCCATCTTGTCGCTGACGACGAGACCCTCACGGGTCTTGCGGAAACCGCGCGTCTCGTTGGTGTTCTCAGTCATCAGGCGTTCTCCACCGTCTCGATGCCCAGCTCGCGCTCGCGCATCAGGGTGTAGATCCGCGCGATGTCCTTACGGACGAGCTTGAGCCGTCCGTGGTTGTCGAGCTGCCCGGTCGCCGCCTGGAAGCGGAGGTTGAACAGCTCCTCCTTGGCCTCACGGAGCTTGGCAACGAGACCCTCGTTGTCCAGCTCGCGGAGGTCAGCAGCCTTGGTGCCGGCCGACATCAGCTCTCACCTGCCTCGCGCCGGATGATCCGGCACTTCATCGGGAGCTTGTGAGCAGCGCGGGTCAGCGCCTCACGAGCCACCTTCTCGTTGGGGTACGACAGCTCGAACATGACCCGACCCGGGTGCACGTTCGCGATCCACCACTCGGGCGAACCCTTACCGGAACCCATGCGGGTCTCGGCCGGCTTCTTGGTGAGCGGACGGTCCGGGTAGATGTTGATCCAGACCTTGCCGCCACGCTTGATGTGACGGGTGACGGCGATACGAGCGGACTCGATCTGCCGGTTCGTCACGTAGGCCGGGGTGACGGCCTGGATGCCGTACTCGCCGAAGGCGAGCTCGGTGCCACCCTTGGCAGCGCCACGGCGCTTGGGGTGGTGCTGCTTGCGGTGCTTGACCCGACGGGGGATCAGCATTGGAGTCAGGCCTCCGTTCCGGTGTTCTCGGCAGCCGGAGCCTCGGCGGCCGGGGCCGCGGAGGCCTCGGCAGCGGCGGGGCGACGGCCACGGCCACCGCGCTCGCCACCACGGCGCTCGCCACCGCGGGCGGGACGACCACCCTCGGGACGGGCCGGGCGGTTGCCCGAGCGGGCAGCGGCGTTCTCAGCGCGGACCTCGGCGATGTTCTTGACGTCGCCCTTGTAGATCCAGACCTTCACACCGATGCGGCCGAAGGTCGTCTTGGCCTCGAAGAAGCCGTAGTCGACGTTCGCGCGCAGGGTGTGCAGCGGCACACGGCCCTCGCGGTAGAACTCCGAACGGCTCATCTCGGCGCCGCCGAGACGACCGGAGCACTGGACCTTGATGCCCTTGGCGCCGGACTTCATGGTGCCCTGCATCGACTTGCGCATGGCACGACGGAAGGAGACGCGGGAGGACAGCTGCTCCGCGACGCCCTGAGCCACGAGCTGGGCGTCCAGCTCGGGGTTCTTGACCTCGAGGATGTTCAGCTGGACCTGCTTGCCGGTCAGCTTCTCGAGGTCGCCGCGGATGCGGTCGGCCTCGGTGCCACGGCGGCCGATGACGATGCCGGGGCGAGCGGTGTGGATGTCAACGCGGACGCGGTCGCGGGTGCGCTCGATCTCGACCTTGGAGATGCCGGCGCGCTCCATGCCCTTCGTCATCATGCGACGAATGGCGACGTCTTCCTTGACGTAGTCCTTGTACAGCTTGTCGGCGTACCAGCGGGACTTGAAGTCCGTGCTGATGCCAAGGCGGAACCCGTGCGGGTTAACCTTCTGGCCCATTACCGGGTCCCTTCCTTGCTGCTGACGACCACGGTGATGTGGCTGGTCCGCTTGCGGATCCGGAAGGCACGACCCTGCGCACGCGGACGGAACCGCTTCAGGGTCGGGCCCTCGTCAACATACGCCTCGCTGATGACGAGGTCGTCCACGTTGGAGTGGTTGTAGTTGTGCGCGGCGTTGGCAATGGCGCTGTCGAGCACCTTGCCGACGGGCACGGTGGCGGCCTGCGGAGCGAAACGCAGGACGGCCTGGGCCTCCGTGGCCGGCAGGCCACGGATGAGGTCCACCACGCGGCGGGCCTTCATGGGCGTGACGCGGATGTACCGCGCCTGGGCCCTGGCTTCCATGGTTGTCCCCTTGCTGGTGTAAGTCATTGAGTCGGTAATCTCGCTGGCGACTAGCGACGCTTCGACTTGCGGTCATCCTTGACGTGACCGCGGAAGGTACGCGTCGGCGCGAACTCGCCGAGCTTGTGGCCGACCATCGACTCGGTGACGAACACCGGGACGTGCTTACGGCCATCGTGCACCGCGATCGTGTGGCCGAGCATGGCCGGGAAGATCACGGAGCGACGGGACCAGGTCTTGATGACGTTCTGGGTACCCGCCTCGTTCTGCGCGTCCACCTTCTTGAGAAGGTGGCCGTCGATGAAGGGGCCCTTCTTGAGACTGCGCGGCATCTGACCTGCTCCTAGCGCTTCTTGTTGGTCTTGCGGCGGCGCACGATGAGGGCGTTCGAAGCCTTCTTCGGGCTACGAGTGCGACCCTCCTTCTGGCCCCACGGCGAGACCGGGTGGCGGCCACCAGAGGTCTTACCCTCACCACCACCGTGCGGGTGGTCGATCGGGTTCATGGCGACACCACGCACGGTCGGGCGGACGCCCTTCCAGCGCATGCGGCCGGCCTTGCCCCAGTTGATGTTCGACTGCTCGGCGTTGCCGACCTCACCGACGGTGGCGCGGCAGCGCGCGTCCACCAGGCGGATCTCACCGGAGGGCATGCGCAGGTGCGCCATCTTGCCCTCACGCGCCAGCAGCTGGATGCCGGCACCGGCGGAGCGGGCCATCTTGGCACCGCCACCGGGACGCAGCTCCACCGCGTGGATGGTGGTACCGACCGGGATGTTGCGAAGCGGCAGGTTGTTGCCCGGCTTGATGTCGGCGCCAGCGCCGTTCTCGATCCGGTCACCCTGCGCGATACCGCGCGGCGCGATGATGTAGCGCTTCTCGCCGTCCGCGTAGTGCAGGAGCGCGATGCGCGCGGTGCGGTTCGGGTCGTACTCGATGTGCGCGACCTTGGCCGGCACGCCGTCCTTGTCGTGACGACGGAAGTCGATCACGCGGTAGGCGCGCTTGTGACCGCCACCCTGGTGGCGAACGGTGATCCGACCGGCGTTGTTACGGCCGCCCTTGCTGTGCAGGGGGCGAACCAGCGACTTCTCCGGCGTGGACCGCGTGATCTCTACGAAGTCGGCCACGCTGGAGCCACGACGGCCCGGCGTAGTCGGCTTGTACTTGCGGATGCCCATTTGGCTCTCTCGTCCTCGTCCTTATCGACGATCACGATCTCCGTTAGGAGACCGGACCACCGAAGATGTCGATGCGGTTGCCCTCAGCCAGCGTCACGATGGCGCGCTTGGTGTCCTTGCGCTTGCCAAAGCCCGTCTTGGAGCGCTTGCGCTTGCCCTGACGGTTGAGCGTGTTGACGGACTCGACCTTGACCGAGAAGACCGCCTCGACGGCCTGCTTGATCTGGGTCTTGTTGGCACCGGGCGACACGACGAACGTGTACTTGTTCTCGTCGAGGAGCGAGTAGCTCTTCTCCGAGATGACCGGCTTCACCAGGACGTCACGGGGGTCCGTGAACGTCTTGCTCGTGATCTCTGCAGCCATCAGGCGGCGCTCCCTTCGAGCTCGCCCTCAGCAGCCACGGCCTTGGCGGACGCGGCGGGACCCGCCACGAAACGCTCGAAGGCGGCCTGGGTGAAGACCACATCGTCGGAGACGAGCACGTCGTAGGTGTTCAGCTGACCGGCGTCCAGGATGTGCACGTGCGGCAGGTTGCGGGCGCTCTTCAGACCCAGCTCGTCGGCACGCTCGACGACGAGGAGGATGTTCTTGCGCTCGGTGATCTTGCCGAACAGACCCTTGGCGGCCTTGGTCGACGGCGCCTCGGCCGCGATCACGTCGGTGACGACGTGGATGCGGTTGTGGCGGGCCCGGTCGGTGAGCGCACCGCGCAGGGCGGCGGCGATCATCTTCTTCGGGGTCCGCTGCGAGTAGTCGCGCGGCACGGGACCGTGCACGACGCCACCGCCGGCGAACTGCGGGGCGCGGGTCGAGCCCTGACGGGCGCGGCCGGTGCCCTTCTGGCGGTACGGCTTCTTGCCGCCACCGCGGACCTCGGCGCGAGTCTTGGTCTTGTGGGTGCCCTGACGGGCCGCAGCGAGCTGCGCCACGACGACCTGGTGCATCAGCGGAACGCTGACCTTCGCGTCGAAGATCTCGGCCGGCAGCTCGAGGCTGCCGGTCTTGTCGCCCGAGGGCGACAGGATGTCAATGGTGCTCATATCCTCACAGCCCCTTCGCCGCAGTGCGGACGAGGACGAGGCCGCCGTTCGGGCCCGGGATTGCGCCCTTGATCAGGAGCAGCCCCTTCTCCGCGTCAACGGCATGGATGGTCAGGTTCTGGGTGGTCACACGCTCGTGGCCCATCCGGCCGGCCATCCTCACGCCCTTGAACACGCGACCCGGGGTGGCGCAGCCACCGATCGAGCCGGGCGAGCGGTGCTTGCGCTGCACACCGTGACCGGCGCCGAGGCCCCGGAAGTTGTGGCGCTTCATGACACCGGCGAAGCCCTTGCCCTTGGAGGTGCCGGTCACGTCGACCTTGACACCCGCCTCGAACAGCTCCGCGGTGATCTCCTGGCCGAGGGTGTACTCGGACGCGTCCGTGGTACGGAGCTCGACCAGGTGGCGGCGCGGGGTGACACCGGCCTTGGCGAAGTGGCCCGCGAGGGGCTTGTTCACCTTGCGGGGGTCGATCTCGCCGAAGCCGATCTGGACGGCGTCGTAGCCGGCCGGACTGTCAGCGGTGTGGACCTGGGTCACGACATTGGGCCCAGCCTTGACGACGGTCACCGGAACGATCCGGTTGTTCTCGTCCCAGACCTGGGTCATGCCGAGCTTCTCGCCCAGGATGCCCTTAATCTGCTTAGCCATCTTCGGTGCGCCTCTCAGAGCTTGATCTCGATGTCGACGCCAGCCGGCAGGTCGAGACGCATGAGCGAGTCAACCGTCTTCGGCGTGGGGTCGAGGATGTCGATCAGACGCTTGTGAGTACGCATCTCGAAGTGCTCGCGCGAGTCCTTGTACTTGTGCGGCGAGCGGATGACGCAGTACACGTTCTTCTCAGTGGGCAGCGGCACCGGGCCTGCGACCTGCGCACCAGTACGGATCACCGTCTCGACGATCTTCTTCGCCGAGGAATCGATGACCTCGTGGTCGTAGGCCTTGAGCCGGATGCGGATCTTCTGTCCCGCCATGGCTACTCAGTAGTCCTTTGTCCTTAGTCACTGCACGACCACCCTCCGACCCCCGCGCTCGGGCGTGTCGCACTCGCGCTTGCAAAAAACCGGCGAACAACTCGTCGGTTTCAAGATTTCGGGGTGGGGGGCCGGGTCGAGGCCCCGCATACGCTTCCCGGAAGATTCCCGTACTTTCGCCCCGCAGCTGCCGTGGCGTCGACTTCACGCTTAACGGCCATCACGGGAACGACGAATACCTGGGACTCGCTTCCAGTCCTCCCGGCGGGAGGCGCGCAGCATCGGCAACTCAACCGAGCAACTTGGACATACTGCCACATGGAGCAGCCCGGATGCCAATCGGGGCCGGTGAGGTCGCCCTCACCGGCCCCGATCGGGTGACCGTCCCCAACCGCGGCGCTCACCGCCGCGGACCCGCGTCACCAGGGTCGCTTGCTCCCGCAGGTCAGCGCCCACTCGTCACCGGTCACGTTGGCGCACCACAGCTGACCCTTGTCGGGCTCGTTGTTGTACTCCTTGAGCTCCTTGTTCACCGGCGCGCAGTCGGTCGGCCCGGCCGGGTCGTACTTCGGGCACTTGCCGTCGCGGTTCACCAGGATGTGCGCGCGCCAGGCGTCCGCGCCCATGTCGATGCCCTTGGCCCCGGCGACCGGCACGAACTCGGGCCTGGTGGTCGGCATGTAGCGGTCCGCCGACCAGGAGGCCGCCATGGTGGCGAACAGCGCCACCGCGCAGACCGCGCCGGCGACCAGCCGGCCGGTGACCGCGGGCCGCAGGGTCAGCGGCGCCGGCCGCCCGTCGGTGCCGACCCGCTGCACCGTGCGCAGCCAACCGGTGCCCCGCTGGACGAGGAACATCAGGCCGAGCACCGCGAGGATCATCAACGCGTAGAGGATGATCCAGGTCGTCCGCGGGTACAGCTGGATGGACTTCGTCTGGGCCATCTGGGAGGCGAACCAGAAGCGCAGCAGCCAGGCGCTGATCAGGGTGGCCGTCACGGTCCGGACGGCGATGCTGCGCAGCCCGAGGCCCAGCGCCAGCGCGACCCCGGCGAGCAGCAGCAGGGTGTAGGCGCTCTGCCCGGCGAGCTCACCGCGCCACGGGAAGTCGTGGTAGTTCAGGTCGCCGTTGCGGTCCGAGGCCCAGCTCATGATGTACGCCGGGTCGATGTACACCGAGAGGTACGCGTACCGGTCCTTGGCCTGGGCGCCCAGCCGCACCAGCTCGTACAGCAGCGGCGAGCCGACCACGCCGGCGCTCACCAGCGTCACGCCGAGGAACAGCAGCGCCCGCTTGATCCGGGCGGCGCCCTGGCGCCACGGGACGACGAACAGCGTCAGGACGAGGACGCCGGGCGCGGCCCAGATGAACCAGCCCGAGTACCAGAGGAACATCAGGCCGAACGAGACGCCGAAGCCGAGGCCGCGCAGCACCGTGGACCGGGTGGACAGCTCGTGCGACCGGCGGAGCTCCCGCAGGGCGGCGGCCAGCATCGGCACCATGACCAGCATCGTGACGTGGCTGTACGGCCGGATCGGGTCGAGGAAGAGGATCGCCGACGGGACGGCGATCAGCAGCGCCCAGACCGGCCGCAGCATCAGCCGCCAGGAGAGGTACGCCATCGGGCCGACCAGTGCGCTGCAGATCAGCTGGACGTCCTTCATGGCGTAGCCGACGCCGCCGACGCCGCCGTAGAACAGCTTCGACCAGACCGCCAGCAGCGCCGGGAAGCCGGGCGGGTAGACGCCGGGCAGGCCCTTGCCCCGCAGCATGTCGTTGGCCATGCCCATGAGGTTGCCCGGGTCGCCCTCCTGACCGCCGAGGCCCCACTGGGTACCGTTCAGCGCCACCGCGATCCCGCCCGCGACCGCACCGGTGGCCAGTCCGGCGACGGCCGCGCAGACCAGTCGCTGGGCCAGCTGGTACCGGGCCAGGCTGCCCCGGTAGGCGGCGTACAGCAGCACCGCCAGGATGGGCAGGCCCACGATGGCGGCGTACTTCTGGAGCATGGCCAGACCGCTGACCTGGCCCACCCGGTTCAGCGGGTTGACGTCGATGCGGGTGCAGAGCAGCGCGAAGCCGAACGCCGCCACGATCGAGACCAGGGCCTCGGCCGAGCGGACCGCCCAGGGGCGCTCCAGCAGGCCGTCGAGCCGTCCGGGGCGGGGCGCGATCGCGCCCTCCGGTTCGAGCGACTCCTTGCTGGAGCCGCCGACCGGGCTGGTGGCCAGATCAGTCATGTCAGTCACTTCCGTGCAGTGGCCACGTCCGATGAGTGGCGAAGGATGGCTCAGTGGACCGGCGATCAGCGGCCATCATAGGGCGCTTACCAGAAGCCGAAGCCTCGGGCAAGGACCCCGTGCCGGCCGTATCGGGGCTTGGGCGTGGTGGTTCAGCAGGATCCGCCCGGTCGGTCGTCGGTGCTCCCCATGAGCACCCCCTCACCCACCTAGAGCCCAGCGGCCGGCCGAAGCGCTTACTCCCGCCCCGTCGAATTCGGCCGGGCGCCTCGGGGCGCCGTGACCCGGGGGCCTCCGGCCGGCTGCCGGCACCGCCCTCGGACACGCTCCGGTCAGCTGCTGCGGACCGCGCGGCCGACCATGGCGCCGGCGTGGGAGAAGTCACCCGCGCCGAGCCGGCCGGCGGCGACCATCAGGGCGTGCAGGCGGGACGAGAGGTGCAGGTCGGCCGAGCGCGCGGCGTTGGTCCAGCCCTTGGCGCGCAGCTCCTTGGAGATCAGCGAGTAGTACCGCAGCTCCTCGTCGAAGCGCTTGCCGTCCTTGACCCGGTTCGAGGAGTCGCTGGCCTGGTGGCGCCGGTAGCGGAACACCTCGCGCTCGTCGACCAGCAGGTTGCCGCCCTCCATCAGCATGTCGACCATGAACGCCAGGTCGTGGATGGCGTCGATGTCCGGGCGGTACGGGATCTTCGACAGCGCGGACTGGCGGTAGGTGAGCGACGGCGTGTACAGCCAGTTGCCGGACAGCAGGCTCTTCACCGCGGCCTCGCCGCTGATCACCCCGGCCTTGCGGGCCGGCGCGCTGATCCGGCGCTTGACCTTGTCGCCGATGCCGAGCGAGGGCACCAGGGTCCCGTCGCTGTCCATCACCCGCACGCCCGGCTGGACCGCGATCGCGTTCGGGTCGGCCCGCAGGCGCTCCAGGACGACGTCCAGGTAGTCGGGCTCCAGCAGGTCGTCGGCGCCCATCATCGAGACGAACTCGCGCTCGGCCAGGGTGGAGGCCTTGTAGGTGTTGCCGTTGGGGCCCAGCCGCTCCGCGTTGCGGATGTACCGGATCCGCTCGTCGTTCAGGCTCTCGATGTACTGGGGCGCCCGGAAGCCCGGGTACTGGTCGTCCACGACGGTCAGCCGCCAGTCCTGCTGGTGCTGGGCCCGGATGCTGTCGATGGTGGCGAACAGGTACTCCGGATCGCCGTAGTACGGGATGACGAAATCGACGCTCATGACGGCGCCGCACCTCCTGGTCCTGGATCACGCTTCGGTGCCGCCCGGCCGCGGCCAGCGGGGCGCCCCAAGTCAACCAGCTTTGCCGGGCCCGTGCGTCAGCCGGTCGGCCCACACCGGCGCCGGGGGGCGGAAAGCGGGTGCGCAGAGGCCGCCGATCGGAAATTCTGGCACACAGAAATACGTCCACCGGGCGGCCGGGGGATGAATGAACTCGGTAATGTCCGGATTTTCCGGAGCCCAAGAAGACGGCACACATCGGCGCCCCCTCTTTGACAACGGACGAACGGGCGTCACCGTTCGACCCGGTGGCCGACGGTCGAAGGGGACCGTTCGCCGGCCTCTCCGGCGGCGCGCTCACCCGCACGCACGGCTGAGGGCCGGCACCCCGTCGGGGGTACCGGCCCTCAAACCCTGTGCCCTGTCGCGTGGAGCGCGATCAGTGGTCGGAGCCGACCGGAGCGTCGAGGCGGTCGTTGTTGTGACGGACGCCCTCGGTGATGGCGACCGTACGGGCCAGGTCGGTGAGCTTCTTCTCCAGCGACCGGAAGCGCAGGTAGGTGTTGAGCGTCAGGAAGCCCATGGCGATGACCATCAGGTAGAGCACCAGGTCCGTGCCACGGCCGACGCCCAGTGCGGTGGCCAGCTTGGTCACGCCGGCCGGCCACAGGATCGCGATGACGTTGGCGATGACGAAGAGCGAGAAGGCGATGCGCTTCCACGCCCGGGTGTTCGCGGCGTCCCAGCGCCGGACGAACAGGAGGGCCATGCCCACGGCGGCCAGGACGAGGATCAGCTGGATCCAGAGGTGATTCATCGGCGGTTACGCTCCCGCAGCGAGATGTCGAAGAGGATGTTCACGCCGTTGATCAGGGACTGGCCCTTGGCGCGCGAGTAGTCGGTGTAGAGGATGTCCACCGGCACCTCTGCAACCCGGAGGTCCGAGCCGGCGAGGAAGGAGACGATCTCCGAAGCGTGGGCCATGCCGTTCATGGTGATCCGGATGCGGCTGGCCGCCTCCCGGTTCATCACGCGCAGACCGTTGTGCGCGTCGGTGAGCTTGAGCTTGCGGGCGGTCGGGCTGACCGCGGCGGCGGTGCGGAGCACGACCCGCTTGATCCACGGCACCTGGCCGGTCTGCTCGATGAAGCGGGAGCCGAGCACGATGTCGGCCTCGTCCTGGCGCAGCAGCGCCACCATCTTCTCCACGTCGGCGGTCTGGTGCTGGCCGTCCGCGTCGAAGGTGGCGAAGTACTCGGCGCCCTCCTGCCCCAGCGCGTACTTCAGGCCGGTCTGCAGCGCTGCGCCCTGGCCCAGGTTGACCGGGTGCCGCACCAGGTGGGCGCCGGTCGTCATGACGTGCTTCGCCGTGTCGTCGGTGCAGCCGTCGTCGATCACCACGATGTTGGGGAAGGTCTTGCGTGCCCCCTCCACGACCTCGGCGATCACCTGGCCTTCGTTGTAGGCCGGGATCACCAGCCAGACGTTGTCATAGTCGGACACAGGGGCTCCATGCTTGGCGAACGGCACGGCGTCGCGTGCCTCGGTCTGTCTGTCGGTGGTGATCACGGGCGTCGTCGGCCAATCACAGTCCGGTCCCCCGCCGTCACGAGGTCCGCAGCGGCTCGGCCGCGCTCCTGCTGTCCAGCCCGGAGTGCCCGGAGGCGGCGGGGCGGGAGGGGAACGCGCGGTACAGCGCCCACAGCATCAGGACGGCGCTGACCAGCGCGCCGGCCAGGTACGCGAGCTCGGCACGGAGACCGACGTCACCCGGGGAGAGGGCGACCGCAACCAATGCTACGGAACCGGCCGTCCAGCCCACCAGCTGTCGGCGGTGCTGGGCGCTCGACATCAGCGCCTGGCCGAAGACCGTCGCGAGGACGTAGCAGAGGGTGCCGAGGACGAGCCAGGTGAAGTCCAGCGGGTTGAGCAGGTCCTTGGCGTTGAAGAGCAGCGGGTTGAGCCAGGCGCCGAGCGCGATGACCGGCAGCCCGCCGCCGATGCACATGGCGGCGACGATCGCCGTGGTACGGGTCAGCACCTTGCGGAACTCGGCGTGGTCGCCGGCCGCGGCGGCACCCGAGAGCGCGGAGACCATGGAGGCCTGGAGGGCGCTGTAGGCGAAGAGCGGCACGCGGGCCATCACCACGGCCTGGCCGAGGGCGAAGACCAGGGCGTCGGACGCCTCGGAGTGCTTCGGCGCGAGCAGTCGCACGCAGACGACGGTCGCGTTCACCACCAGCTGGCTGAGCATCACGGAGGCGATCAGCAGACCGAGCCCGCTGGTGAGCTGGCGCCAGGACACCTCCGGCCCGGGGGCGCGGTCGGCGAGGATGCCGCGCAGGCCGATCAGCGAGGCGGCGACCGGGGCGACCACCAGGATCAGGCCGAAGGCCAGCGCCGAGTGCAGCCCGAGGACGGCGGTCAGCGCGGCCAGCCCGATGCGCAGGGCACCGTCGACGGCCAGCTGGGTGCCGTAGGGGCCGAACAGCCCGAGGCCGGCCAGCGCACCGCGGGAGACCGAGCTCACCGCGAGGCCCGCCATGCCGCCGGCGAGGGCCACCACGAGGGTCCGGTCACCGCCGAACAGCTGGTCGGCGATCGGGCCGGCGGCGGCGGCCAGCACCGCGCAGGCCACGGCCAGGATCGCCAGGGCGAGCAGCAGCATCCGCCGTACCGCGGGCAGTGCCCCCGCCCCGGACACCTTGCGGGCGGCGACCAGCCGCGTCAGCTCCAGTTCGACGGGCTGGAACAGACCCCACCCGACGGACATCACGATCGTCCAGAGCATCGTCACCCTGGCTGCACCGGCCGTGCCCAGGCTGTAGCCCACGAGCGCCATGTAGACGTACGCCGAGGCGCCGAGCACGACCGTCCCACCGACCACGAGCCGGGCCCCCGGGGGTAGCACCCCGAGCAGCTTGGCGATCGGGTTCTTCATCACATGATCACCGAATTAACCGGCCGACCTTGCCACACGTCTCCGCACGAGGCCGGCCCGGCCGTGCGATTGCTGTGAATAGTAGCGGGTAGCCGTGAACGTCCGATGACGGTGGCCCCCACCCTCAGACCCCCGGGAAGGTACGGGACCACGGCTCCGTCCAAAGGTTCTGAGGATCGCTCAGCACCGTCACCGTGACACCCTGCGCCGCCAGGTCCCGCTTGATCCGGTCGCCCACGGAGGGGTCGGCGGTCAGGACGGTCGGCGGGACGGGCGCGGCCGGGAGCTTGTCGATGGCTCCCTTGAGGCGGCCCAGAGACTTCTGGTAGTCCTCCTCCTTCACCTGGGGACCGCCGATGGACACCCAGTGGATGTCGTACAGCGCCGTCATGTCGCCCCCGCGCCGGTTCAGCAGCGAGGCGAGCCAGGTGGCCTTGAGGTTCTTGTAGTCGTCGTTGGCGAAGAGCGCGATCACCGGGCCCTTGCTCGAGATGTCGAGCGCCTGCGCGCCCTTGGGGCCCATGTCCCCCTTGAACTCGCCGCGTCCCCAGGCCACCAGCGGGTTGGCGGACCAGGCGGACGGGTTGTCCTTGGTGGTCAGGAAGCCCCACTGCACGTTGGCGAAGAGGCTGAGCGCGGCGGCGACGGCGAGGCCGGACATCGCCAGCTCGCCGAGGCGGCTCGGCAGCGTGCGGCCCGTCCCCCGGTACGGGCTCTGCAGCATGACCCCGACGGCGCCGAGGGATATCAGGCTGACCACGACGCCCACGGCCGTCATCTTGTGGAAGTAGTACGAGTACTTGCCGATGGTGTGCAGCTGGTAGGCGGCGAAGGCGCTGAGCAGCCCGCCGGTGCCGAGCAGGACCGCGAGGTGCGCCTGGCCGACGGCGGTCCGGCGGTTGCGCGGCATGACCGCGGCCAGCAGGCCGAGCAGCCCGCCGCCGATGAGTATGGAGCGGTCGGCCCCGACGCTCGGGCCGTTCATGTTCGAGGCACTGGCCACGTCGAGGTTGCCCAGCACGGACAGGACGCTCGGCAGCGCGGCCACGCCCAGCGCGCACGCCAGCGCGCCGGCGGTCCACCACCAGCGCCCGGCGAACTTGCGCCGGTGCGCCGCCAGTGCGCCCAGCAGTGCCACGCCGACGAAGGCGCCGTAGATGTTGTACGCGTAGGTGACGGTGATCAGACCGGCCGACGCGGCCAGCACGAACTCGGTGGTGCCCATCGCCGGCCGGATCAGCACGGCCAGCGCGAGTGCTATCAGCAGCAGCCCGATGAAGGTCGAGTCGAAGCCGTGGACCATCAGGTCCATGTAGTTGCTCGCGAACATGATCGCGCCGACGGTCGCGCACACCGCCGCGCAGCGCCAGCCGCGCAGCCGCGGCCCGCCGATCCACCGGGCCGCCCAGACCAGCGCGGCGCAGAACAGCGCGTAGCCCACCAGCAGGTACAGGAAGTACCGGTTCATGGTGTAGAGCATGTCGCCGGAGTCGGCGGCGGAGTGGACGAGGGTGTCCGTCCAGGCCAGCAGGAAGTGGGAGCCCTGCGGGTACGTCACCTCGGACGGCGGTATCAGGAAGGACCGGGCCGCGTCCTGGTGGAGGAAGTTGAAGCCGCCGACGTTCTGGATGCCGGAGAAGAAGGAGAAGTGCGCGAGCCGGTCCTCCGACGTGGCGAAGTACGCGACCCGCTCGGCCGCCGACGTTCCCGCGATCGGGTGGAACAGGTAGTGCCAGACGCCGTAACCGGTGCCCAGGACCAGCAGGTCGGACCAGCGGAAGCGCAACGGCAGGCGCGGGCCGCGGCGGGCGGCCCAGGCGGCGACCGTCACCACGCTGAACATCAGGCCGCTGGTGGCGACCGGCGAGAGGCCCCACGGCCAGAGCGAGAAGAGCAGGCCGAACGTCAGCACCGAACCGGCGAGCACCAGCCCGGCGACGAACAGCCGGTCGAGCAGCACGCCGCCGACCCGGAGCACGGCGGCTATGGAGAACAGCAGCAGCGGCAGCAGCAGGACGCCCAGGTCCAGCGCGACCAGCCCGGTCGGCACCAGCCAGGACAGGGCCAGTCCCCCGGCCAGGACGAGCGGGTTGCGCCTGGACCGTCCACCGGTGGTCGACTCGGGCGGCGGCCCCGGCGGTGCGGTCGGACGTTGAAGCTCGCGCTCAGGCGAGGAATGTACGGTCGACACGGTGCCGTGCCCCTTCGGTCAAGTCCCTGCCGCCCGTCTCCCCGGCCGGGTGCGGACTTCCACTACCGTCAGCGGGCAGGCTACGAGCCACAGCATACCGAGGGGCCCGTCGGCACGACGGGCTGAGGGGCCCGGGTGGGCGGTCCGCGAACCAGTGGGAACGGCCGCCGTTCAGCCCCGGTTCAGCCCCGGAAGACCCAGATCTTCAGCAGCACGAACCGGGCCACCGTGGCCAGGCCGTTGGCGGCGACCAGTCCGGCGACCTCCACCGGCCGGGAGGCGTTCGGCGCCACCTGGTCCAGCAGGGCGAGCACGCCCGCGCTCAGGCCGAGCCCGATCAGGAAGGCCACCGCGCCCTGGAGCTGGTGCCGGACCATGCCCTGCGAGCCGGTGACCCCGAAGGTGAAACGGCGGTTGGCCGCGGTGTTGGCCACCGCGCTGACGGCCAGCGCGATCAGGTTCGCCGCCTGCGGGTCGGTGAACCACCGCGCGGCGACGAACAGCGCCAGGTAGAAGACGGTGCTGAGCACGCCGATGACCAGGAAGGACGGCAGCTGGCGGCGGGTCGACGGGGCCGGCTCGACGGGCTCCGCCGGTCCCTCGGTGACGGTCACCGGCCCGGGCCCCGCGCGTCGTCCTGCGCCGCGGCGTCCTGCGCCAGTTCGTCGTCCGCCGAGTCGTAGCCGACGAAGTAGGTCGGGCGGGCCTGCACCGCCGAGTAGATCCGGCCGACGTACTCCCCCAGCAGTCCGACGCAGATCAGCTGTACGGCGCCGATGAAGAGCATGCCGATGAACAGCGAGGACCAGCCGGGCACGGTCGCACCGAGCGCGTACGAGAGGGTGGTGTAGACCGCGAGGGCCAGGCAGACCACGAAGCTCACCAGGCCCAGCCAGGTGGCCAGCCGCAGCGGGGCGGCGGAGAAGTTGGTCACGCTGTCCAGCGCGAGCCGGACCATCTTGGACAGCGGGTAGTGGGTGCCGCCGGCCACCCGCTCCTCCCGGACGTACACCACCTCGCCGCTGGGGAAGCCGAGCCACGGCACCAGCAGCCGGTAGACGGGCTGGTGCTCGGGCAGCTGCTTGAGGGCCTCCACGGCCGCGCGGCTGAGCAGGCGGAAGTCGCCGGCCTGGTTGGGCATCCGCTTGCCGACCAGCTTGCGCATCAGCCAGTAGTAGGCGCCGGCCGTCCGGCGCTTGAAGGCGGTGTCGGTGGCGCGGTCCCCGCGCACGCCGTAGACGACGTCGAAGCCCTGCTCGCGGGCCAGGTCGAGCATCTCCGGGATCTTCTCCGGCGGGTCCTGGAGGTCCGCGTCGATGCTCACCACGTAGTCGCCGCGCGCCCGGTGGATGCCGGCGGTGAGCGCGGCCTGGTGCCCCGAGTTGCGGGCGAAGCGGACGATGCGGAACTCCGGCCAGTCCTGCCGGACCTTCTGCAGGACGACGGGGGTGGCGTCCGTGCTGCCGTCGTCGACGCCCACGACCTCGTAGTCGACCCCGAGCCCGTCCAGGATCGGCCGCAGCCGCTCGACGGTCAGCGGGAGCGCCTCCTGCTCGTTGTAGATCGGCATCACGACCGACAACAGTGGTGCCGTTGGCATGCGTTGGATCCCACTTTCCGCGACGGCGGGCTGGACGGTCGCCCGACAATAACAGCCGGCCATGAGCAGCCCGTGAGAGCCGGTGAAGGCCTGATGAAGGCCGAAGGGCTCCGCACACCTGGGTGTGCGGAGCCCTTCGGTTCGCCTGTACGGGACAGACAGGTCAGAACATCAATTACTTGATGATCTTGGTGACCTGGCCGGCGCCCACGGTGCGGCCACCCTCACGGATGGCGAACTTCAGGCCCTCCTCCATGGCGATCGGCTGGATCAGCGCGACCGTCATGGCGGTGTTGTCGCCCGGCATGACCATCTCGGTGCCCTCGGGGAGGGTCACGACGCCGGTCACGTCCGTGGTACGGAAGTAGAACTGCGGGCGGTAGTTGTTGAAGAACGGGGTGTGGCGGCCACCCTCGTCCTTCGACAGGATGTAGGACTGGGCCTCGAAGTCGGTGTGCGGCGTGACCGAACCCGGCTTGATGATGACCTGGCCGCGCTCGACGTCCTCGCGCTTGATGCCACGGAGCAGCAGACCGACGTTCTCACCGGCCTGGCCCTCGTCGAGCAGCTTGCGGAACATCTCGATGCCGGTGACCGTGGTGGTGGTCTTGGTCTCCTTGATGCCGATGATGTCGACAGTCTCGTTGACCTTGAGGATGCCACGCTCGATACGACCGGTGACGACGGTGCCACGACCGGTGATCGTGAAGACGTCCTCGATCGGCATCAGGAACGGCTGGTCCACGGCGCGGGCCGGGGTCGGGATGCTCTCGTCGACGGCGTGCATCAGGCCGAGGAGCTTCTCGCCCCACTCCTTGTCGCCCTCCAGCGCCTTCAGCGCGGAGACGCGGACGACCGGCAGGTCGTCGCCCGGGAACTCGTACTCCGAGAGGAGCTCGCGGACCTCGAGCTCGACGAGCTCCAGGATCTCCTCGTCGTCCACCATGTCGGCCTTGTTCAGGGCGACGACGATGTAGGGGACGCCGACCTGGCGGGCCAGGAGGACGTGCTCCTTGGTCTGCGGCATCGGGCCGTCGGTGGCGGCGACGACGAGGATCGCACCGTCCATCTGGGCCGCACCGGTGATCATGTTCTTGATGTAGTCCGCGTGACCCGGGCAGTCGACGTGGGCGTAGTGACGCGCCTCGGTCTGGTACTCGACGTGCGCGATCGAGATGGTGATACCGCGCTGCCGCTCCTCCGGCGCCTTGTCGATCTGGTCGAACGGCGTGAAGGGGTTGATCTCCGGGTACGCGTCGTGCAGCACCTTGGTGATGGCCGCGGTAAGGGTCGTCTTACCGTGGTCAATGTGACCAATGGTGCCGATGTTGACGTGGGGCTTCGTCCGCTCGAACTTCGCCTTCGCCACTGCAGTCCTCCTGAGGACAGTTCTGTACGCCGTGCTGACGTCAGTTGGTCTTTGATCGGGTTTGGCCCGAGGTGCCGGAAGCACCTCGCACCGTCCCGCGGGGTGGGGGCCGGAGGCCCCCCGGGAGGATCCGACCGGATCCTCCCGGGACGCCCCCTAATAGCCTAAGGGTTCGCAATCGTCCCGAATATCGGGACAGCCGCGGCCTCGTAGGGAGCCGGCTGGCGCCGGTCCTTACTCGCCCTTGGCCTTGGCGATGATCTCCTCCGCCACGGCCTTCGGAACCTCGGCGTACGAGTCGAACTGCATCGAGTAGCTCGCGCGACCAGAGGTCTTGCTGCGCAGATCACCGACGTAGCCGAACATCTCGGAGAGCGGCACCAGCGCCGTGACGACGCGGGCACCGTGACGCTCGTCCATGGACCGGATCTGGCCACGGCGAGAGTTGATGTCGCCGATCACGTCGCCCATGTAGTCCTCGGGCGTGGTGACCTCGACGGCCATCATCGGCTCGAGGAGGACCGGCTTGGCCTTCCGCGCGCCTTCCTTGAACGCCATCGAACCGGCGATCTTGAACGCGAGCTCGGACGAGTCGACGTCGTGCGCCTGGCCGTCGAGCAGCTTCACGCGGACACCCTGCAGCGGGTAGCCGGCGAGGATGCCGAACTCCATGGCCTCCTGGCAACCGGCGTCGACCGACGGGATGTACTCCCGCGGCACGCGGCCACCGGTGACCTGGTTGACGAACTCGTAGCCCTCGGCCTGCTCGAGCGGCTCGATCGCGATCTGCACCTTGGCGAACTGACCGGAACCACCGGTCTGCTTCTTGTGGGTGTAGTCGATGCGCTCGACGGCCTGACGGATCGTCTCGCGGTACGCGACCTGCGGCTTGCCGACGTTGGCCTCGACCTTGAACTCACGCTTCATACGGTCGACCAGCACCTCGAGGTGCAGCTCGCCCATACCCGCGATGATGGTCTGGCCGGTCTCCTCGTCCGTGTTGACCTGGAAGGACGGGTCCTCCTCGGCGAGACGCTGGATGGCAACACCCAGCTTCTCCTGGTCACCCTTGGACTTGGGCTCGATCGCGACGCGGATGACCGGGGCCGGGAAGTCCATGGACTCCAGGATGACCGGGGCCTTCTCGTCGGACAGCGTCTCACCGGTGGTGGTCTGCTTCAGGCCCATGACGGCGACGATGTCGCCGGCGCCCACCGACTCGATCTCCTCACGCTTGTTCGCGTGCATGCGGTAGATCTTGCCGATGCGCTCCTTCTTGCCCTTCACGGCGTTCAGCACCGAGGTGCCGGACTCCAGGCGGCCGGAGTAGATCCGGACGAAGGTGAGCTTGCCCAGGTGCGGGTCGGACATGATCTTGAACGCCAGCGCGGCCAGGGGCTCGTCGTCCGAGGCCTTGCGGGTGATCTTGGTCTCCGGGTCGTTGGGCTTGGTGCCCTCAACCGACTCGATGTCCAGCGGCGACGGGAGGTACTTGACGACCGCGTCGAGCAGGGGCTGAACGCCCTTGTTCTTGAACGCGGTACCGCAGAAGATCGGCGTGAAGGCCGACTCCAGGGTGCCCTTGCGGATCGCCTCGTACAGCAGCTCCTCGGGGACGTCCTCGCCCTCCATGGCGAGCATCATCACGTCATCGCTGACGTTCGACACCTCGTCCAGGAGCATCTCGCGGTACTCGTTCGCCTGCTCCTGCAGCTCGGCCGGGATGTCGACGATGTCGTACATCTCGCCCTTGGCGGCCTCGGCGGACCAGACCAGCGCCTTCATACGGACAAGGTCGACAACGCCCTTGAAGTCCGCCTCGGCACCGATCGGGAGCTGCATGACCAGCGGGGTCGCGCCGAGGCGGTCCACGATGGTCTTGACGCAGAAGAAGAAGTTCGCGCCCGTGCGGTCCAGCTTGTTGATGAAGCAGATGCGCGGGACGCCGTAGCGGTCAGCCTGCCGCCACACGGTCTCGGACTGGGGCTCGACACCGGCAACACCGTCGAACACCGTCACGGCACCGTCGAGGACGCGCAGCGAGCGCTCCACCTCGACGGTGAAGTCGACGTGACCCGGGGTGTCGATGATGTTGATGGTGTTGTCGACGTCGTCGACCGTCCAGTGACAGGTCGTCGCGGCCGACGTGATCGTGATGCCGCGCTCCTGCTCCTGCTCCATCCAGTCCATGGTGGCAGCGCCATCGTGGACCTCACCGATCTTGTACGAGACGCCGGTGTAGAACAGGATCCGCTCGGTGGTGGTGGTCTTGCCCGCGTCGATGTGCGCCATGATCCCGATGTTGCGGACCCTAGCGAGGTCAAGGGAGGTTGCAGCCATGGTGGCTCGTTCTCTCTCTGTCTAGTGACGGGGTAGGGACTACCAGCGGTAGTGCGCGAAGGCCTTGTTGGACTCGGCCATCTTGTGGGTGTCCTCGCGACGCTTCACGGAAGCGCCCAGACCGTTGCTGGCGTCGAGGATCTCGTTCATCAGGCGCTCGGTCATGGTCTTCTCGCGACGGGCGCGGGAGTAACCGACCATCCAGCGCAGCGCCAGGGTGCTGGCGCGGCCCGGACGGACCTCGACCGGAACCTGGTAGGTCGCGCCACCGACACGGCGGGACTTGACCTCGAGGGCCGGCTTGACGTTCTCCAGCGCACGCTTCAGCGCCACGACCGGGTCCGAGCCGGTCTTCTCACGGACGCCCTCGAGGGCGCCGTAGACGATCCGCTCGGCGGTGGAGCGCTTGCCGTGCAGCAGGATCTTGTTGACCAGCTGGGTGACGACCGGGGAGCCGTAAACCGGGTCGATGATGACCGGGCGCTTCGGGGCGGGGCCCTTACGAGGCATTCTTACTTCTCCTTCTTGGCGCCGTAGCGGCTGCGAGCCTGCTTGCGGTTCTTGACACCCTGGGTGTCAAGCGAACCGCGAATGATCTTGTAGCGGACACCAGGAAGGTCCTTCACACGACCACCGCGCACCAGCACGATGGAGTGCTCCTGCAGATTGTGGCCCTCGCCCGGGATGTAAGCGGTGACCTCGATCCCGCTGGTGAGGCGCACACGGGCGACCTTGCGGAGAGCCGAGTTCGGCTTCTTCGGGGTGGTCGTGTACACACGCGTGCAGACCCCACGACGCTGCGGGGAACCCTTCAGCGCGGGAGTCTTGTTCTTCTCGACCTTGTCCTGCCGGCCCTTTCGGACCAGCTGCTGGATCGTAGGCACCGTTTCTCCGTTTTCTGTGTGCCAAGGCTTGGTAAAACTAACCTGCGGTGATCCCCCGCACACGGCCCCGTGGTCGACCCACGCGGTCGGGTGTGTTGGGCTTATTCCGACACGGAATCCCATGAGCTGATGTACAGCGACGGCGCTCAACGCGCGGGGCGCTGGAAGGCGCTCCGGCTCGGCGCGGCGACCGGTGTGCATGCACGCACAAGGACCCGGGGACACCCCAGGCACAAGGTCAGAGCGTACCTAGCGCATCGGGCGCGGTCAAAACAAATGCAACGCCGCAGGTCGCGACCTTCGGCCGGATGTCCCGGGAGTGTCCCGGACGCGACCACCCGGTGTCGGGCCGCCCTCCACCCGCTCTACCACAGCCCGCCGACCGCCGCCACCGGGGCGGGACGCGCCCGGGGCGGCCCGCTCAGACCGGCACCTGCAGCATCACCAGGAGCAGCAGCGTCCAGAGCGCGCAGCCCGCGTAGCCGAAGAGCAGGCCGAGGGTGGAAACCCAGTCGCCGGCCCGGTCGTGGCTGCTCTGCTGGGCCTTCGCGATGTGCCCGACGACCACTGCGGGCAGCGAGAGGCCGGTCAGGCCGAAGACCAGTGAGGTGACCGCCAGCCCGTTGGTGGAGCGAACCGGCGGCGGAGGCGGCGGGAGGAAGGTCGCCGGGACGGGCGGGGCGGCGAAGGCCATCGGCGCCGGCATCGGGCCGGAGGGCAGGTCGGACACCAGCCCGGCCAGCTGGCCGTAGGTCTGCGCGACGGAGGCCTGCTCGTGGCGCTGCTCGTACTCCTCGGCGGAGAGCCGGCCCTCGGCGAACGCGGCCTTCAGCACGTCGATCGTCCGGTCCCGGTCCGCGTGCCCGGCGCGCATCCCCGTGTGGAACCCGGGCTGCGGGACGGACTGCGGGACGGGCTGGGGCTGCCGGTCCCCGCGGCGATCCGGCTCGCCGGGGCCCGAGGCTCCCCACGGTTGAACGGCCATCCGCACCTCCCGGCACCCGGCGCGGCCCCGCGCCCCTCGCTGTCCCTCACTGCCCCTCATAGTGCAGGACGAACGGCGCAGCTGAGTAGTTGCCAATTCCAGCCCGGCACCCGCCGTAACGCGCCGTCCGGGCGGCGCGCCTCACCCGTTCGGCCCACTCTCTCAGGGGATCCTCAACTCGGGAGACAGTCCGTTTCCGCAGTGACAGGCTGAGTCCGAGACACCCATCCGCCAGCGAACAGAGAAGGCCGCCATGCAGGCGTCAGCGCCGCCGCCGTCCGACCACCCCGCACCCGTTCCCCCCTCCGCCGTCAGCATCCAGGGACTGTGGAAGCACTTCGGCGGCCAGGCCGCCGTCGCCGGACTCAGCCTGGAGCTGCCGGCCGGCTCCTTCATCGGCCTGGTCGGCCCGAACGGCGCCGGCAAGACCACCACGCTGTCCATGGCCACCGGCCTGCTCCGGCCCGACCAGGGCACCGTCCTCATCCACGGCGGCGACGTCTGGGCCGACCCGGTCGCGGTCAAGGCCCGGATCGGCATCCTGCCCGAGGGGCTGCGGATGTTCGAGCGGCTCAGCGGCCGCGAACTGCTGCAGTACAACGGGCGGCTGCGCGGCCTGCCCGGCGCCGAGGTGGACCGCCGCGCGGAGGAACTGCTGGCCGTCCTGGACCTCGCCCGCGACGCCGACAAGCTGGTCGCCGACTACTCCACCGGCATGCGCAAGAAGATCGGTCTGGCCGCCGCGCTGCTGCACAACCCCGACGTGCTGTTCCTCGACGAGCCCTTCGAGGGCGTCGACCCGGTCTCCGCGCAGACCATCCGCGGCGTGCTCAAGCGGTACGCGGCGGCCGGATCCACGGTGGTCTTCTCCAGCCACGTGATGGAACTGGTCGAACAGCTCTGCGACTGGGTCGCCGTGGTCAACGCCGGCCGGGTGATCGCCCACGGCCCGCTGGACACCGTGCGCGGCGGGCGCAGCCTCCACGAGGCCTTCCTCGGCCTGATCGGCGTCCGCGAGGACGACGGCCAGGCGCTCGGCTGGCTCGGCGGACAGGCCGGTGGGCAGGCCGGCGCGCAGCTCGGGGGCGGGCAGCTCGGGGGTGGGCAGTGAGCACCGCCCCCGCAGCCGCCCGTACCCCGGTGCCCGACGGGCGGACGGTGGTCCGCGCCCTGGTGGCGCTCAAGCTGCGGCTGCTGCGCAACGGCCTGCGCCGCAGCCCCGGCCGGACCGCCGTGTACGTCATCGGCGGCGTCCTCGGTCTGGCCTTCGCGGCCGGCATCGCCTTCGCCCTCGCCATGATGAACGGGCGCTTCGACGGCTCCGGGGACGCCGGGGTGATGCTGCTCGGCGTGCTCACCCTCGGCTGGGCGGCGCTGCCGCTGTTCCTCTTCTCCAGCGACGAGAGCGCCGACCCGACCCGGCTCACCATGCTCCCGCTGCGGCCCGGCCCGCTGCTGCGCGGCTCACTGCTGGCCGCGCTGATCGGGCCCGGCCCGCTGGTCAGCCTGGTGCTGGTGACCGGCGCGGCGCTGTCCGGCGCCAACGGCGGTGCCTCGGCCGCGGCCGCGCTGGTCGGCGTCCCGCTGGCCGTGCTCTGCCTGGTCACGCTCTCCCGGGCGGTCGCCGCCGGCAACGCCCGGATGCTCTCCAGCCGGCGCGGCAAGGACTTCGCGATCTTCGGCGGACTGCTGTTCGCCCTGCTCGTGCAGGCCGCCAACGTCGGCTCGCAGAGCGTCTTCGGCCGGCCCGGGGACCACCTCGACCTCAGCCCGCTGGCGCCGATCGCCTCCGTGCTGCGCTGGCTGCCGCCGGTCGGCGCGGCGGACGCGGCCCGCACCGCCGGCGAGGGGCGGTACGGGCTGGCGCTGTTCCAGCTCGCCGCGGCCGCGGCGCTGCTCGCCCTGCTGCTGCGCTGGTGGCGCGGCAGCCTCCAGGAGCTGATGGTCACCGCCGACTCCTCCACCCTGGAGGTGGCCCGCGGCGTGCAGAGCTCGCGCGGCTGGAGCTTCCTGCCCGAGGGCCGGGTCGGCGCGGTGATGCAGCGCCACCTCCGGTACGCCTGGCGGGAGCCGCGGGCCAAGGCCGCGGTGTTCACCAGCATCGGCATGACGCTGGTGATCTGCGTGCTGTCGATGGTCCAGGGCTGGTCGAGCGTCTACCTGCTGGCGATGACCGGGATGTTCCTCGGGCTGCAGATGCTCAACCTGTTCGGCATGGACGGCTCGGCGTTCTGGATGGTCGCCGCCACCCTGCTCACCCCGGCCGACGCCCGGGACGAGCTGCGCGGCCGGGCCTACGCAGTGCTGTCGTACGCCGTTCCGGTGACGCTGGTGCTCGGGCCCGTGCTGGCCGCCGCCACCGGCGACTGGGCCGGCCTGCCGTCCGCACTCGGCCTCGCGCTCGCCCTGCTCGGCTGCGGCGTCGCGCTCGGCGCGACGCTCAGCGTGCTCGCGCCGTACACCATGCCGGCCGACAGCAACCCGATGCGCAACGCCGCCCCCGGGCAGGGCGGCCTGGTGCTGGTCAACCAGTTCGGCTCGCTGTTCGGTGTGGCGTTGCTCTCCCTGCCGGTGAGCGGCTACCTCGGCTGGGCGCTGCTCTCCGCCGGCCCGACCTGGCCGGTCCTGCTGGTCGGCCCGCTCTACGGCGCCCTGATCGCCGCCCTCGGCATCCGCTTCGCGGCCGGGCGGCTGCTGGAGCGCGCCCCGGAGATCCTGGCCAAGGCCGTCGAGCGCTGAGTCGCCTGCGTCACCCGGAGCGCCCGGTCCCGTCGAAGGGGCCGGGCGCTCCGGCATCATGGGCGGGAGGGCCGGACCGTCGAGGAGAGCAGGGACACACCGTGGGCAAGCGCGCGCAGCAGGACGGGGACGGGGGCGCCGGCCCACTGCTGGAGCAGGCGGTGCGATCGGTGCTGACGGCCCCGGACGAGACGCTGGACCTCGCCCTGGACACCGGGGCGTCGCTGCTCGCCGCCTCGGCCGGGCAGTGGCCGGCGGTCAGCCGGGCCCTGCTGGGGTACGCGGACACCGCCGTCGGCCGCTGCTGGTCCGCCGGGTGGCGTCCGGCCGACCTGGCCCGGGTGGTCCGACGCGGGCTGAAGCCCGTCCACCTGGCCCTCGCGGTGGACCTGATCGCCGCCGAGGGCCGTCGGCACCCCGCGGCCGCCCTCGACCGGCGCTGGCACGAGCAGCTGCGCGAGCTGGAGGCCGAGGTGTGGTGGCCGGGTGACGAGCAGTACCTCGGCGCCTTCGCCGACCGGCACCGGCTGGACCGCTTCGCGCTCGCCACCGCCGCCCTGGAGCTGCTGCGGACCTGGGGCCGGCTGCCGCCGATCTCCCCGGTCGGCCCCGCGCCCGGCCGGCGGCCGCAGGCCGAACGCGCCGCCGGCCCGCAGGCCGGCGAGCCGCGGATGCTGGCCCGGATCCGGGCGCTGCTGGCCAAGGCCGAGTCCACCGAGTACCCGGAGGAGGCCGAGGCGCTCACCGCCAAGGCCCAGCAGCTGATGGCCCAGCACAGCATCGACGACGCGCTGCTGGCCGCCACCGGCGACGACCGGAACACCCCGGCGGCGCTGCGGATCGGCGTGGACAACCCGTACGAGAGCCCCAAGACGATGCTGCTGGACGCCGTCGCGGCGGCCAACCGGTGCCGGGCGGTGTGGGCCAAGGAGTTCGGGTTCTGCACCGTCGTCGGCTTCGACGGCGACCTGGACGGCGTCGAGCTGCTCTACACCTCGCTGCTGGTGCAGGCCACCCACGCGCTCAACAAGGCCGGCTCCCGCCGGGACTCGCGCAGCAAGGCGTTCCGGCACTCCTTCCTGGTCGCGTACGCGGCGCGGATCCGCGAGCGGCTGACCGCCGCCACCGAGCGCGCGACCAGCGCCGCCGCGGCCGGCCGGCACCTGCGCGAGGACGGCACCGAGGAGCAGCTGCTGCCCGACGAACGGCTGCTGCCCGCGCTCGCGGCCCGCTCCGAGGCGGTGGACGACGAGGTCGGCCGGCTGTTCCCCAAGCTGGTCTCGCAGCGGGTCCGGGTGAGCGACGGCGTGGGCTGGGCGGCCGGGCGCGCCGCCGCCGACCGCGCCGCGCTGCACGGGCGCGCCGGGCAGATCCGCCGGTAGACCTGATAGAACGGATCCCGCCATGAACCAAGGGGGATCGACGTGACGGAGTCGGCGGCCGAATCGGGATACCGCGACCGGGTGCGCGGGGCGCTGCTCGGCGGGGCCGTCGGCGACGCGCTGGGCTGGCCGGTGGAGTTCCAGCAGCTCCAGCAGATCCAGCAGCGGTACGGGCCGGACGGCGTGACCGGGCTGCCGGACGGCGCCGGGCCGGTCGAAGTCACCGACGACACCCAGATGACCCTGTTCACCGCCGAGGGCCTGATCCGCGCGTTCGTCCGCGGCTGGACGGGCGGCGGCGGCTCGGTGCCGGAGGCCGTCCACGCCGCGTACCGGCGCTGGCTGCTGACCCAGCGCCAGGGCTCGCCGGACACCGCGCCGCAGCCCCGCCCGTACGACGGCTGGCTGCTGACCAGGCCCTTCCTGTACGCGTCGCGGGCGCCCGGCAACGCCTGCATGAGCGGGGTGTCCGAGCACCCGGAGTTCGAGTCGCCGTCCGTGATCGGGCAGCCGGGGCCGATCAACCCGGGCTCCAAGGGCTGCGGCACGGTGATGCGCTCGGCGCCGTTCGGGCTGGCACGGCTCGGCGTCGAGCTGTCCTTCGGGCTGGCCGTGCAGTGCGCCCAGATCACCCACGGGCACCCGACCGGCTACCTCTCGGCGGGCGCCTTCGCGGCGCTGGTCGAGCGGCTCGCCAACGGGACCGAGCCGTGGGCGGCGGTCGGCGAGACCGTGGAGCAGATCCGCGAGCTGCCGGGGTCCAAGGAGACGGTGCAGGCGCTGGCCCGGGCCGTCCGGGTGGCCCAGGAGTCGCAGCCGACGGCGGAGTCCGTGGAGCGGGTCGGGCTCGGCTGGATCGCCGAGGAGTGCCTGGCCATCGCGGTGTACTCGCTGCTGGCGACCACCCTCGAACCCGACCCGGTGCGCAGCGCGCTGCTGCTGTCGGTGAACCACTCCGGGGACAGCGACTCCACCGGCGCGGTCTGCGGCAACCTGGTCGGCGCCGCGTACGGCGCCTCGGCGCTGCCCGCCGAGTGGGCGGGGGCGGTCGAGGGCCGGGCCGAACTGCTGCGGGTCGCGGACGACCTGCTGGTGCTGTTCGGCAGCCGCGACCCGGCCCACCCGGCGCTCGGCGGGCGCTACCCGGCCTGGTGACGCCCGGTCCTCCTCCGGCTGCTTCGCCCGCTTCGCCCGCTTCGTCCGCGGGTCGGTTCAGGGCGCCTGCGGGTCGGCTCAGGACGCCTGCGGGTCGGTGACCTGGCCGAGGAACAGCGGCCGCCCGTCGGCGGTGTCGCGGATCAGGAACAGGAACGGCCGGTCGATGTGCAGCTGGACGGACTCCGGCGCGGCCGGCGCCGCCATCGCCGCCACCCCGGCGCCGCTGCCGGCCGCCGCGACCGTACCGTCCTCGTTCACCTCGACGGTGGCCTTCTGCACCACCGCGCCCAGGCCGAGCGGCTCCTTGGCGGTGATGCCGGTGATGCCGGTGAAGTCGGGCGCGTCGAAGGCCGCCTTGACGCCGAGTGAGCGCAGGGCGGGGACGAGGTCGTTGGCCGTGTCGAAGTGGAACCGCGGCAGGGTCAGGTCGACGGACCGCTCGTCGAGCCCGCCGAGGATCCGGTCGAGCTGGGCCTGGTCCAGGCCCTTGCTGAAGGCCGTGTACCCGCCCTGCGCGGGGACGATCAGGTCCATCGCCAACCTGCCTCCCGCGTAAGGGAGTTCGACGGCCTGCCAGGGTTCGCCGACGATGCCGCCGGAGCCCTCGGCGTACCGGAGGGTGCCGGTGCGGCTCATCGTGCTCACCGACGGGGTGGAGCCGTCCAGCCGGTGGAAGGGGCGCTCGGAGGTGTTCGCGGGCTTGAACCCGGAGGCCCACGCCGCCTTCAGGTAGAGCGCGTCGGTGAGTGCCAGCCGGGTTTCGGCGGTGATCTGTCGCGGGCCGAAGAGCTCCTTGATCCGCCCCTCGGTGGCCTTCTCCACCGCCGCGTTGATGCTCCTGCGGGCGTCGGCCGGGTCCTTGGCGAAGTCGACGGGGTGCACGCCGGTGTCGAAGGCGGCGGCGAGCGTGTCCAGGTACTCCGGGGCGACGGCCAGGCCCTGCTGCGTCCACAGGTCGTCGGACCGGCGCAGGACGACCTGGTCGCCGCCGGCCCGGCTCCCGCGGTCCGGCGCGCCGACGGCGAGGGCGTACTGTCGCGGGTCGAGCCCGGTGTGCAGGGCCTTGGCCAACTCCTCGGCGGTGGCGCCGCGCGCCCCCGGCAGCAGCATCCCGAGCACGCTCGCCAGCCCGGCCGGCGAGACCACGACGTTGCGCCCCGCCCCGTCCGGTGTCGCGGTCAGCGCGTGCAGCAGGTCCAGCCCGAAGGCGCTGGTCCCGGCCGCCACCGCCGCCACCTGCCCCGGATCCACCGCCGCCCGGCTCCCCGACGTCGAGGCCCGCACCACCACGGGCCCCCCGCCCGCCGCACTCCCGCACCCGGCCAGCGCCGGGCCGACGGCCAACCCGGCGGCGAGAAGCAGCCCCACCCGACGGCGGGAACGGCCATGCCCTGCGGTGCTGCGCTTCGTCATGGCCCTTCGACGCACCACCCCCGAACCCGGTTCCGCCCGGGCCCAGAGCGCAGGTCGTGGAGCTCAGTCCCAGAGCGCAGGTCGTGGAGCTCAGTCCCAGAGCGCCCCGAGCTCGAGCAGCTCGTCCCGGTACTCGATCCGCTCCACCCACTCCTGCGGCCAGACCGACTCCCCGTGACGGGCCCCGGCGAAGGCGCCGGTCAGACAGGCCAGGGAGTCCGAGTCGCCGCTGGAGTAGGCGGCCCGGCGGACGGCGGCCACCGGGTCGTCCGGCAGCAGCAGAAAGCAGAGCAGGCCGGTGGCGAAGGCCTCCTCGGCGACCCAGCCCTCACCGGTGGCCAGACACGGGTCCGCTTCGACGTCGGGCGCGGCGAGCGCGGCGTCCAGCCGGTCGAGCACGGCCAGGCAGTCGTCCCAGCCGCGGGCGATGACGTCCTGCGGCGAGTGGCCGTGCCAGCGCGCGGCGAGGTCGCCGAGCCAGAACTCGTCGTACCGCTCGCGGCTCGCCAGCGCGTA
Source organism: Kitasatospora sp. NPDC088861 (assembly GCF_044750105.1). Taxonomy (NCBI): domain Bacteria; kingdom Bacillati; phylum Actinomycetota; class Actinomycetes; order Kitasatosporales; family Streptomycetaceae; genus Kitasatospora; species Kitasatospora sp. NPDC088861. The sequence continues at coordinate 89,260 of NZ_JBIVJF010000014.1, read as the reverse complement.
CGCCCGCAGCACCGCGGGCAGGCCGGCCGGCGGAACGTCCTCGGCGAGCTTGCGGATGGCGTACGCGGTGAGGTCACTGGCGGCGAGTGCGGTCGGGTGCCCGTGGGTGAGCGCGGACTGCAACTGCGCGGCGCCCGCGAGCTGGCGGGCGTCGAGTTCGCGGATCAGCCCGACCGGAGCGACCCGCATGTTGGCGCCGCAGCCCTTGGAGCCGACGTCGCTCGCCTGCTGCCAGCGGTACGCGGGGCGGCTCAGCCGCTCGCAGGCGCGCAGGCAGGTCATGCCGGGAGCACGGTTGTTCTGCGGGGAGCGCCACCAGTCGACGAACTCCTCGCGAACGGGCCGCTCCAGCCGTAGCGGGGTCAGCGGCCCGCGCTCCAGGGCAATGCGCAGACCACGGCCGAGGGCGAGGGTCATCTGGGTGTCGTCGGTGACCAGCGCCCTTGGGGGCAGCGGAAGTTGCCGCCAGTCAGGGTGGTCGTCGGCAATCATCTCGACCGTCTTGAACTCGGTCACCCGGCCGATCGCATCCCCGATCGCCAGCCCCAGCAGTGACCCCGTCGCCTTGCCCACAGCTCTCCCCCGTTCCTCGAACCGACCCCGAACCCGACCTGTCCCAGACCTCGATCTAGACCTCGACCACCAGTTCCCTGAGGCCCCGGATCACGTAGCCCGGGTTCCACTCGGGTTCGCGGGCCAGGCGCAGGCCGGGGGCGCGGCGCAGGAGGGCGCCGTAGGACTCGGTGAGTTCCAGTCTGGCGAGCGGGGCGCCGAGGCAGAAGTGGATGCCGGCGCCGAAGGTGATGTGGGGGTTGTCGGTGCGGCCGAGGTCGAGGCGGTCGGGGTCGGTGAAGCGCTCGGGGTCGCGGTTGGCGGAGCCGAAGAGGAGGGCGACCTCGGAGCCGCGCGGGATGGTGACGCCGCGCAGCTCGATGTCCTCCAGGACCCACCGTTCGAACAGCTGCAGCGGGGTGTCCCAGCGCATCAGCTCCTCGATGGCGGTGGGCAGGAGCGCGTCGGTCGCGCCGCGCAGCCGGGCGAGTTCGCCGGGGTTGCGGAACAGCGCCCACCAGCCGTTGCCGGTGGTGTTGACGGTCGCCTCGTGGCCGGCGTTGAGCAGCAGCACGCAGGTGGAGATCATCTCCTGCTCGCTGAGCGCGTCGGAGCCCTCCTGGGCCTGGATCAGCGCGCTGATCAGGTCGGTGCCGGGGGCGGTGCGGCGTTCGCGGATGAGGGCGCGCAGGTAGTCGGAGAACTCGGTGCTCGCGGTGACGGCCTTGCGGGCGGCCTCCTCGCTCGGGTTGAGCTCGTACATGCCGGTGATGTCGGCGGACCAGGGCCGCAGCAGGTGCCGGTCGCCCTCCGGCACGCCGAGCATCTCGGCGATCACGGCGACCGGCAGTGGCTCGGCGACGGCGGCGATCAGGTCGCCGCCGCCGGCCGCGAGCAGGCCGTCGACGAGTTCCCCGGCGAGCCGCTGGACGGTCGGCCGCAGGCCCTCGACCATGCGCGGGGTGAAGGCCTTGGAGACCAGCCGGCGGATCCGGGTGTGGTCGGGGGCCTCCAGGTCGAGCAGCCCGAAGTCGTTGAGGGTGTGGAAGGGCTCGTGCGCCGGGTCGGGTTCGGGCCGCCCGAACTCCTGGTGGCCGAAGCGGTGGGTGTAGGTGCGCCCGAGCCGCCGGTCGCGCAGGAGCGCGCTGACGTCCTCGTGCCGCGAGACGAGCCACTGCCCGGTCGGCTCGAAGTACGTCACCGGCGCGTGCTCGCGCAACTCGGCGTACGCGTCGTACGGGTGGGCCACGAACGCCGCCGCCCAGGGGTCGAACTTCGCCGTCGTCGTCATCGCTCGATCACTCCAGGCCATGAGGGGGGAGCCGGAAGGATCATCGTACGCATGCGGTTCACCCGTTTTTAAGCCCCTTCTTCAGAGCCCCTCCCCCACCAGCCTGCGCACCAGGGCCGGCAGCGCCTGGGAGATCGGCTCGCGGATCACCTCGTCGGCGGCCTCGTCGCACGGCGTCGGCTCGGCGTTCAGGATGATCAGCTTCGACCCGGTCCGCACCGCGTTGTACGGCAGCGCCGCCACCGGGAACACCTGAAGGCTGGTACCGACCGCGATGAACACGTCGCAGGCGCGGGCGATCGAGTCGGCCTGCCCGAGCACCTCCTGGTCCAGGTTCTCGCCGAACATCACCGTGCGCGGCTTCAGGATCCCCCCGCACGCCCGGCAGGCCGGGTCCGGCTCGCCCGCCTCGACCCGCCGCAGCGCCTCCGCCATCGGCCCCGTCGCCGCGCAGCCCAGACACTGCACCTCCAGTGCGGTGCCGTGCAGTTCGAGCACCTTGCGCGGGGCCAGCCCGGCCCGCTGGTGCAGCCCGTCCACGTTCTGGGTGAGCACCCGCAGCGGCAGCCCCGAGCGCTCCAGATCGACCAGCGCCCGGTGCCCGGCGTTCGGCTCGGCCCCCAGCACACCCGTCTCCAGCCTCAGCCGCCACGCCCGCCGCCGCACCTCGGGATCGGCACGGTACGGGCCGATGGTGACCAGGTCCTGGGCCGACGGGTCCCGCTGCCAGAGCCCCTGCGGGCCGCGGTAGTCGGGGATGCCCGAGTCGGTCGAGATGCCCGCGCCGGTGAGGACGGCGATCAGGGGGCGTTTCGCGTTCATGCCCCGGACGGTACGGGCGGCCCGGTTCGGGGCGCCAGCGAAAATCCGGGTGCGCCGCGCCAACTACCGCCGCACACTGGGCCGGTCACCCCACCACTTGCCAAGGAGCCCCGTGCAGGGAGCAGTCAGCGTCTCGCCCGTCCAGATTCCCGAGTTGCTGCTCGGGCTGGCCACCGTCCGGCCGGTGTTCCTCTGGGGCGCGCCCGGGATCGGGAAGTCCTCGCTGGTGCGGGAGTTCGCCGAGTCGCTCGGCCTGGAGTGCGTGAGCCTGGTCGGCACCCAGCTCGCCCCGGAGGACCTGATCGGTGTCCCTCAGCTGACCCCGGAGGGCCGTTCCCGGTTCTGCCCGCCCGAGCAGATCGCCCGCGACGAGCCGTACTGCCTGTTCCTGGACGAGCTCAACGCAGCGACCCCGGACGTCCAGAAGGCGTTCTACTCGCTGATCCTGGACCGCCGGATCGGCTCGTACGAGCTGCCGCCCGGCTCGATCGTGATCGGCGCCGGGAACCGCGCCACCGACGGCGCGCTCGCCCGGCCGATGGCGTCCGCGCTGGTCAACCGCATGGTCCACGTGCACCTGCGGGCCAGCGCCGCGGACTGGCTGCGCTGGGCGGCCGGCGCCGGCATCCACCCCTGGGTCATCGACTACGTCACCGACCGGCCCGACCACCTGTGGTCCGCCCCGCCGAAGACCGAGGAGCCGTTCTCCACCCCGCGCGCCTGGCACATGCTCTCCGACGCGCTGCACTCCTTCGGCCCCACCTTGGACGAGGAGACCCTCAAGGTGCTCGCGTACGGGCTGCTCACCCCGCAGCACGCGATCGCCTTCTGCGGCTACGCCAAGATCGTCCGCAACGCGTACGGCCTGGAGGCGATCCTCAAGGGCGACGCCCGCTGGCCGCACCGGCTGGAGGACCGCGACCTGCTCTACTACCTGGCCGACGCCTTCCGCGGCCGCCTGGTCAAGGAGCTGCCGGCCAGCAAGGAGCACGCCTCGGGGGCGCAGCGGCAGACCGCCTTCCGGGCCAAGTCGCTGCTGGTGCAGCTGGCCGAGATCTCGGTGGAGGTCGCCCAGACGGTGATCGCCGACGGCGCGGACGGCAATCCGGTGCTGCCCTCCTGGTTCCTGATCGAGGCGGCCCGGGACATGCCCCGGCTGGTCGAGGCCCGCCGGTGAGTCCTTCCGTCCAGAAGGGTGCGAAGAAGCCGGACCCGGGCGCGGAGGTCTTCGCCGAGGGAGTCCGGCTGCTGCGCCAGAATCCGGCCTTCGACGCCGTGCCCGCCGATTTCTGCCGCCGGGACGACTGCGGGCTGGCCCCGCCCGGCGGCTGGGCGGTGGTCGACTCCGACGGCACCGTGCACGTCAACCCGCGCCGCCGGGCCGAACCGGAGGAGTGGGCCTGGGTGCTGGCGCACTGCCTGCTGCACCTGGGCTTCGGCCACGTCCCGGCCGCCCGGGGTATCCGGGTCCAGCCCGACGTCTACGAGGAGGCGGCCCGCTGCGCGGTGGTGAACCGTTTCCTCGCGACCTTCCCGGTCGGCCGCCCCCCGGTCGCCCTCCCGCAGGAGTACCCGGGCGGCGACGAGGAGGAGCTGACCGCCCGCTGGCGCCGCGACGGCCTGCCGCCGGCCGTCACCGCCGGGACGGCCGGCACCGCCGACCACGACCAGCTGCTGGTCGAGTGGCAGAACTACGGCCACACCCCGAAGGACTGGTCGATGGCCTTCGCCGCCGCCCTCACCCGCACCATGTCCGCCGCGATGGACCGGGCCGGCGGCCGTTTCGACCAGGAGACCGGCGAGCGCCTGCCCGTACGGCCGTGGACCAGGGCGCTCGGCTGGTTCGTCTCCTCCTACCCGCTGCTCGGCGGCATCGCGGCCGGCCTCACCGTCGTCGCCGACGCCGAACTGGCCCGCGCCCACGGCATCACCATCGCCGCCGTCAACGCCGAGGCCGGCGAGGTCTACATCAACCCGCTGCGCCAGCAGACCGACGAGGAGTGGCGGTTCATCCTCGGCCACGAGATGCTGCACGCCGCCCTGCGGCACGGCGAGCGTCGCGGCGGCCGGGATCCGTTCCTCTTCAACGTCGCCGCCGACTACGTCATCAACGGGTGGCTGCTGGAGATGGGCGTCGGCGACATGCCGGAAGGCCTGCTGCACGACCCGCAGCTGAAGGGGCTGTCCGCCGAGGAGGTGTACGACCGGATCGTCCGCGACGAGCGCCGGATCCGCCGGCTCGCCACCCTGGCCGGCAAGAACCGCCCGGACATCCTCGGCGCACCGCTGGACCGCGGCCCGCGCGACTACGTGGACCTCGACGACTTCTACCGCCGCGGCCTCCAGCAGGGCTTCGAGCTGCACCAGCGCGAACGCGGGCTGCTGCCCGCCGGGCTGGTCGAGGAGATCCGCGCCCTCGCCCACCCGCCGCTGCCCTGGGACGCCCGGCTGGCCCGCTGGTTCGACGAGTTCGTGCCCCGCCCGGAGCCGGTCCGCAGCTACTCCCGGCCGGCCCGCCGGCAGTCCGCCACCCCGGACATCCCCCGGGCCGGCCGCTACCACCCGCCCGAGGAGGTGCCGCGCTGCACCTTCGGCGTCGTCCTGGACACCTCCGGCTCGATGAACCGGGTACTGCTCGGCAAGGCGCTCGGCGCGATCGCCTCGTACGCGGCCGCCCGGGACGTGCCCGCGGCCCGGGTGGTGCACTGCGACGCCGCACCGCACGACGCCGGGTACGTCCCGGTCGGCGAGATCGCCGGCCGGGTCCGGGTGCGCGGGCGCGGCGGCACCGAGCTGCAGCCGGGCGTCGACCTGCTGGAGCGGGCCGAGGACTTCCCGCGCGGGGCGCCCGTGCTGGTCATCACCGACGGCGCGTGCGACGTGCTGCGGGTGCGCCGCGAGCACGCCTTCCTCGTCCCCCGGGGCGCCGGGCTGCCGTTCACCCCGCGCGGACCGGTGTTCCGGATGAGCTGACGGGCGCCCGCCCCTCCCCTGCGGGAGCGGCCGCCCGTCCGTACCGCCCGGTCGGACCAACACCGGTCAGACCGGCGCCGGTCAGACCAGTGCCGGTCAGACCAGTGCCGGGCGGGGAGCGGCGGAGCGGCGGGCCAGCGGGGCCAGCGCCGCCAGGTAGCAGACCGCGGCCACCGGGATCAGCGCCAGGTCGACCCCCGAGGCGGCGGTGCCGGCCAGCATCAGCACCGGGCTCCACCAGGGCAGCGTCCGGGCCGCGCCCACCGCGGCGGCGACCAGCAGGGCCAGCAGGCCGACGTAGAACAGCAGCGGGCCGATCCGGTAGACGGCCGGCAGCACCCCGGGGACGCCCTGGACGCGGTCGAACAGCCGCGACTGCCCGGCCTTGTCCGCCGCCGCCAGGCCGACGTACAGATCGATCCCGATCTGCACCAGCGAGGCCGCCAGGCCGGCGAACGCCGTCCCGAGCGCGGCACCGGCCGCGAGCCGCCCGGCCGTGGTCCCGCGCGGGGCGAGCAGCCCGCGCAGGGCGAGCAGGACCGGGGCGAACAGCAGCAGCCCGGCGAACATCGCGGTGTGGCCGACCGTCCAGCCGAGGCCGGGCTCCCGGGAGCCCGGGACCAGCCGGATCCCCCCGTAGAGGGCCATCAGGGCGGGGGCGCCGACGACGGCGTAGGCGGTGCGGCGGTTCTGCTGCGGGGTGTTCATCCGACGATCTCCTGTGGTGATCCGCGGCCCCGGCAGGTAGCTGGTGGCCCGTGGTCCGTTCCGACACCACAGATGCTGTCCGCCGCACCCCTCGTCGCGGATCGCCCGCACCGGCGAACCCGCCGTCTCCCCCGCACGAGGGAGCCCCGACCAGGGGCCCCGACCAGGGGCCCGCGCGCCCGGCGTGATCCGGAGGGGGGCCCTACGCCTCCCCCGCCACCACCGCGCCGGCCTCGTACGCGAACACCACCGCGTGCACCCGGTCCCGCAGCCCCAGCTTGCTCAGCACATTGCTGACGTGCGTCTTCACCGTGTGCTCGCTGACCACCAGCTCGGCCGCGATCTCCGCGTTGGAGAGCCCGCGCGCCAGCAGCCGCAGGGTCTCCTGCTCGCGCAGGGTGAGCTGCTCCAGCAGCTTGGACGGCGGCCGGACCGCCCGCTCGGGCGAGCCCGGGCGGCGGGCGGCGAACTCGCCGATCAGCCGCCTGGTCACCGAGGGCGCGAGCAGCGCCTCCCCGGAGGCCACCATCCGCACCCCGTGCGCCAGGTCGTCCCGCCGGACGTCCTTGAGCAGGAAGCCGCTGGCGCCCGCGTACAGCGCGTCGAAGACGTAGTCGTCGGCGTCGAAGGTGGTCAGCATGATCACCTTGGTGGACGGAAACTCGGCGCAGACCCGGCGGGCCGCCTCCAGCCCGTCCATGACCGGCATCCGGACGTCCAGCAGCAGGACGTCCGGGCCGTGGGCGCGGACCGCCTCGACCGCCTCGGCGCCGTCGCGCGCCTCGGCCACCACCTCGATGTCGGGCTGCGCGTCCAGGATCATCCCGAACCCTGCCCGCACCAGCTCCTGGTCGTCCGCGACGACCACCCGAATCGGATTCATCCGCCCGCCTTCTCCACCACGCCCGCCACCCCCAACGGCAGCCGGGCACTCACCAGGAAGCCCTTGCCCTCCGGTCCGGGTCCGGCCTCGGCCCGCCCGCCGCAGGCCGCCGCCCGCTCCCGGATGCCGACCAGCCCGCGGCCGCCGGACCAGCCGTTCACCGCGCCGCCGACGGTCACCGGCAGCCCGCGCCCGTTGTCGGACACCATGACCTCCAGGGTGTCCCCGGACCGCCGCACCCGGACCGCCACCCGGTCGGCGCCGGAGTGCTTGACCGTGTTGGTCAGCGCCTCCTGCACGATCCGGTACGCCGCCGCCTGGAGGTCGGCGGGCACCGCGCCCAGCCCGTCGGCCAGTTCGAGCTCCACCGCCGGTCCGGCCCGGCGCACCCGCTCTGCCACGTCGGCGAGTTCGGCCAGCCGGGGCTGCGGAGCCAGCTCAGGGCCGGCCCCCTCCTCCTTCAGCACTCCGAGGACGCGACGCAGTTGGACCATCGCGTCGCGGCCCGCGTCGGCGATGGTGTCGAAGGCGCGGATCGCCCGGTCCGGGTTGGCGTGCACCACCAGCGGCCCGGCCTCGGCCTGGATGATCATCAGTGAGACGGCGTGCGCCAGGATGTCGTGCATCTCCCGGGCAATCCGGGCCCGCTCCTCCACCACCGCGCGGCCCGCCTCACTCGCCGCCCGTTCCCCCGCCTCGCGGGCCCGCTCGGCCTCCAGCCGGGCCAGCCGCCGCTGGGCGCGCACCAGCGAGCCGAAGACGAACGAGCCGACCGAGGTGAGCAGGCTGAACAGCATGCCGTTGGGCGAGTGGGTGCCGATCACGTTGGCGACCACCACCACCGCCAGCACCGTCCAGCGCTGCCGGTCCGGGGAGCGCTCCGCCACCGTGTAGATGCCGATCACCCCGGCCAGCGGCACCTGCGGACTCGCCGAGTGCGCCACCACGGACAGCGTCATGAGGGCCACGCTGCCCGCCGCCAGCGCGGCCAGCGGCGCCCGGCGCCGCCAGGGCAGCGACAGCGAGGTGGACACCGCCACCAGGTAGACCCACCACGGCCAGGCCGTGTCGTCGTTGCCGACCGCCCAGACCGAGATCCCGGCCGATGCCACGGCCAGCAGCGAGTCCAGCACGTACGGACTCAGCCCGGCCGACCAGCTCTGCCAGCGCGCCGCTCGCACCACCGCCGCCCCTCCCCCGGGTCCGGGGGCGCCGCCCCCGCGGAGAAGATCATGCCCTACCGGCAGGACCTCCGGAACGGCCCGGTCAGACACCGTCGACCGACACTCCGCCGGCGCCCGTGCGCGCCGCGATGCTGCGCGCCGCCCCCGGCTGCGAGGGGATCCCGAGTTCCACTCCGCCGGCCCCGGCGTGCGCGTCCACCGCGTACGCCTCCCCGGCCGGCACCCTGACCCGCACCCCGCCGGTCTCCGCCTTCGCCTCCACCTTCACGGGTGCCGCCGCGAAGTCGGCCCGCACCCCGCCGGTCCGGGTGCTCAACCGGACGGTCTGCGAGGTCAGCCGGGTGGCCTCGACCCCGCCGGTGTCCACCGAGGCCTCCACCTCGGCGGCCAGCCCGACCAGCCGTACCCCGCCGGTCTCCTGGGTCACCCGCACCTTCGTCCCGGCCGGCACCTGCACGGTGTACCCGACGCCGCAGCCCCGGCAGTCGTACGTCAGCCGCAGCACGCCGTCCTTCACCTCGTGCGTGGTCCGCGGCGCCTCGCCCCGGTAGTTCTGCTCCTCGGTCACGTGCACCGCGTTGCCGCCGCCGGTCACCACGATCCCGCCGGTGTGCGCCTCGACCACCAGTTCCCCGACCGGCTCCGACACCCCGTAGTCCACGGTCCGGTGCTCCTGGTCGTCCCCGAAGGGCAGGCAGGCGGACATCCCGACCAGCACCGTCCCCGTGATCGCCATCGCGCCCAGTACCCGCTTCATGCCCGGCCCCCTTCGAAAGCCCCGCCGTCCCGACACGCGAAGCCTCCCCCGGCCGTCCCCTCTCCCGCCTCCCTCGCCAGAGCGGTTCCGGCCCCTCCCCCGCACGAGGGAGGGGCCGCTCCCGGGAACGACGAAAGGGCCCGGAGGCTTGATGCCTCCGGGCCCTTCGTTGCTACTGAGTAGCGGGGACAGGATTTGAACCTGCGACCTCTGGGTTATGAGCCCAGCGAGCTACCGAGCTGCTCCACCCCGCGTCGGTAAACACGACTCTACGCGACTTCTGCCGGGGAACCTAATCCGTGCCCCGCAGGGCCCCCGGCCCCCTCGCCCCCTCGCCCCCTCGCCCCCTCGCCCCCGCAGCGGGAACGCCGCAGGGCGGCCACCCCGCGAGGGGTGACCGCCCTGACAGCCGAACGTCGGACTCAGCCGGTGTACGGGCCGTAGTCGTAGTCGTCCAGCGGGACCGCCTGGCCGGAGCCGGCGCCGAAGGGCGACAGGTCGTAGTCGTCGTAGCCGACGGCCGAGTACATCGCGGCCTTGGCCTCCTCGGTCGGCTCGACCCGGATGTTGCGGTAGCGGGGCAGACCCGTACCGGCCGGGATGAGCTTACCGAGGATGACGTTCTCCTTGAGGCCCAGCAGCGGGTCCGACTTGGCGTGGATCGCCGCGTCGGTGAGGACCCGGGTCGTCTCCTGGAAGGAGGCGGCCGACAGCCAGGACTCGGTGGCCAGCGAGGCCTTGGTGATACCCATCAGCTGCGGACGGCCGGAGGCGGGGTGACCGCCCTCGGCGACCACGCGACGGTTCTCGGTCTCGAAGCGGCCGCGCTCGACGAGCTCGCCCGGGAGCAGCTCGGCGTCGCCCGACTCGATGATCGTCACGCGGCGGAGCATCTGCCGGATGATGATCTCGATGTGCTTGTCGTGGATCGACACACCCTGCGAGTTGTAGACCTTCTGGACCTCGGCGACCAGGTGGATCTGGACGGCACGCTGGCCCATGATGCGCAGGACGTCGTGCGGGTTGGTGGCACCCATGGTCAGCTTCTGGCCGACCTCGACCGCCTCGCCCTCGCTGACCAGCAGCTTCACACGCTTGGAGACGGGGTAGGCGATCTCGTCGCTGCCGTCGTCCGGGGTGATGACGAGCTTGCGGGTCTTCTCGGTGTCCTCGATCCGCGCCCGGCCGGTGGCCTCCGAGATCGGGGCCACACCCTTGGGGGTACGGGCCTCGAAGAGCTCGACGACACGCGGCAGACCCTGGGTGATGTCGTCACCGGCCACACCACCGGTGTGGAAGGTACGCATCGTCAGCTGGGTACCGGGCTCACCGATGGACTGGGCGGCGATGATGCCGACCGCCTCACCGATGTCGACCAGCTTGCCGGTGGCCAGCGAACGCCCGTAGCAGAAGGCGCAGGTGCCGACGGCCGACTCGCAGGTCAGGATCGAGCGGGTCTTGACCTCGCCGATGCCGTGGCGGATCAGCTCGTCGATCAGCACGTCACCGAGGTCGGTGTTGGCGGTGGCAAGGAGCTTGCCGTCCACCGTGATGTCCTCGGCGAGCATGCGGGCGTACACGCTGGTCTCGACGTCGTCGGCCTTGCGCAGCACGCCGTCCGCACCGACGGTGCCGATCGCCAGCTTCAGGCCGCGCTCGGTGCCGCAGTCCTCCTCGCGAATGATGACGTCCTGGGAGACGTCGACCAGACGACGGGTGAGGTAGCCGGAGTCGGCGGTACGGAGGGCGGTGTCCGCCAGACCCTTACGGGCACCGTGGGTGGAGATGAAGTACTCCAGCACGGTGAGACCCTCACGGAACGACGCCTTGATGGGTCGCGGGATGGTCTCGTTCTTGGCGTTCGACACCAGACCACGCATACCGGCGATCTGGCGCATCTGCATCATGTTTCCACGAGCACCCGAGTCGACCATCATGAAGATGGGGTTCGTCTTCGGGAAGTTCTCGTTCATGGCCTCGGCGACCTCGTTGGTCGCCTGGGTCCAGATGCCGATGAGCTCCTGCTTGCGCTCGTCGTTGGTGATCAGGCCGCGCTCGTACTGACGCTGGACCTTCTCCGCCTTCGCCTCGTAGCCCTCGAGGATCTGGGGCTTGTTCGGCGGGACGACGACGTCGGAGATCGAGACGGTGACACCCGAGCGGGTCGACCAGTGGAAACCGGCCGCCTTCAGGTTGTCCAGGGTCGCCGCGACGACGACCTTGGGGTAGCGCTCCGCCAGGTCGTTGACGATCGCGGAGAGCTGCTTCTTGCCCACCTCGTAGTCGACGAACGGGTAGTCCTCGGGCAGCAGCTCGTTGAAGAGCGCGCGGCCCAGGGTGGTGGTCAGGCGGAACGGCTCGCCGTCGAACCAGGCCGTCTGGCCCTCCTCGTCCACCGGCGGGGTCCAGCCGCGCGGCGGGACGGTGCCGGCCGGCAGGCGCAGCTCGATCGGGGCCTGGACGTCCAGCTCGCGGGCGTCGAAGGCCATGACGGCCTCGGCGGTCGAGGAGAAGGAACGGCCACCGCCCTTCACCGTCTCCCGGTCCGAGGTCAGGAAGAACAGACCGAGCACCATGTCCTGGGTCGGCATGGTGACGGGGCGACCGTCGGCCGGCTTCAGGATGTTGTTCGAGGACAGCATCAGGATGCGGGCCTCGGCCTGCGCCTCCGCGGAGAGCGGCAGGTGGACGGCCATCTGGTCACCGTCGAAGTCCGCGTTGAACGCGGTGCAGACGAGCGGGTGGATCTGGATGGCCTTGCCCTCGACCAGCTGGGGCTCGAAGGCCTGGATGCCGAGGCGGTGCAGGGTGGGCGCACGGTTCAGCAGGACGGGGTGCTCGGCGATGACCTCTTCGAGCACGTCCCACACGACCGGGCGGGCACGCTCGACCATGCGCTTGGCCGACTTGATGTTCTGCGCGTGGTTCAGGTCGACCAGGCGCTTCATCACGAACGGCTTGAAGAGCTCCAGCGCCATGGCCTTGGGCAGACCGCACTGGTGCAGCTTGAGCTGCGGGCCGACGACGATGACCGAACGGGCCGAGTAGTCGACGCGCTTGCCGAGCAGGTTCTGGCGGAAACGACCCTGCTTGCCCTTCAGCATGTCGCTGAGGGACTTCAGCGGGCGGTTGCCCGGGCCGGTGACCGGACGGCCGCGACGGCCGTTGTCGAACAGGGCGTCGACGGCCTCCTGGAGCATGCGCTTCTCGTTGTTCACGATGATCTCGGGCGCGCCGAGGTCGAGAAGCCGCTTCAGGCGGTTGTTGCGGTTGATCACGCGGCGGTACAGGTCGTTCAGGTCGGAGGTCGCGAAGCGGCCACCGTCCAGCTGCACCATCGGACGCAGGTCCGGCGGGATGACCGGGACGCAGTCCAGCACCATGCCGTTGGGCTTGTTGGTGGTCTGCAGGAACGCGGAGACGACCTTGAGGCGCTTCAGCGCACGGGTCTTCTTCTGGCCCTTGCCGGTGCGGATGATCTCGCGCAGGCGCTCGGACTCCTCCGCCAGGTCGAAGGTCTCGAGGCGGTCCTTGAGGGCCGCCGCGCCCATCGAGCCGGAGAAGTAGGTGCCGAAGCGGTCGCGCAGCTCGCGGTAGAGCAGCTCGTCGCCCTCGAGGTCCTGGACCTTGAGGTTCTTGAAGCGGGCCCACACCTCGTCGAGGCGGTCGAGCTCGCGCTGCGCGCGGTCGCGCAGCTGCTTCATCTCGCGCTCGGCGCCCTCGCGCACCTTGCGGCGCACGTCGGCCTTGGCGCCCTCGGCCTCCAGCTCGGCCAGGTCGGTCTCGGCCTTCTTGGCACGGGCCTCGAGGTCGGAGTCGCGGCGGTTCTCGATCTGCTGGCGCTCGACCGAGACGTGCGCCTCCAGGGACGGCAGGTCGCGCTGGCGGCGCTCGTCGTCGACCCAGGTGATCATGTAGGCGGCGAAGTAGATGACCTTCTCGAGGTCCTTCGGCGCCAGGTCGAGCAGGTAGCCCAGGCGGGACGGCACGCCCTTGAAGTACCAGATGTGGGTGACCGGGGCGGCCAGCTCGATGTGGCCCATCCGCTCACGGCGCACCTTGGCGCGGGTCACCTCGACGCCGCAGCGCTCACAGATGATGCCCTTGAAGCGGACGCGCTTGTACTTACCGCAGTAGCACTCCCAGTCCCGGGTGGGGCCGAAGATCTTCTCGCAGAAGAGTCCGTCCTTTTCGGGCTTCAGGGTGCGGTAGTTGATGGTCTCCGGCTTCTTGACCTCGCCGTGCGACCACTGGCGGATGTCGTCGGCGGTGGCCAGGCCGATGCGGAGCTCGTCGAAGAAGTTGACGTCAAGCACTGGTCGTCAAGCCCTCTTTCGTAAGTCGAGAGTCGTTCATGTGGTCTGAGGGGGGCCTGGGGGCGGGCCGGCTGCTCGGGCAGCCGGCCCAACCTCCGTCAGACCTCTTCGACGCTGCTCGGCTCGCGCCGGGACAGGTCAATGCCGAGCTCCTCGGCGGCGCGGAACACGTCCTCGTCGGAGTCCCGCATCTCGATGGACTGGCCGTCCGAGGACAGCACCTCCACGTTGAGGCAGAGCGACTGCATTTCCTTGATGAGGACCTTGAAGGACTCGGGAATGCCGGGCTCGGGGATGTTCTCGCCCTTGACGATGGCCTCGTAGACCTTCACGCGGCCGAGGACGTCGTCGGACTTGATGGTGAGCAGCTCCTGCAGCGCGTAAGCAGCGCCGTACGCCTCAAGGGCCCACACCTCCATCTCACCGAAGCGCTGACCACCGAACTGCGCCTTACCACCGAGCGGCTGCTGGGTGATCATCGAGTACGGACCGGTCGAACGGGCGTGCAGCTTGTCGTCGACCAGGTGGTGCAGCTTGAGGATGTACATGTAGCCGACCGAGACCGGCATCGGGAACGGCTCGCCGGAGCGGCCGTCGAACAGCCGGGCCTTGCCGGTGGAGTTCACCAGGCGCTCACCGTCACGGGTGAGGGTGGTGTTGTCCAGCAGGCCGGTGATCTCGTCCTCGCGGGCGCCGTCGAAGACCGGGGTGGCGAGGTTGGTGCCGCCCTGGACGGTGTCGGCGCCGATCGCCTGGAGGCGCTGGGCCCACTCGTCGGCGAGGCCGGAGACGTCCCAGCCCTGCTTGGCGAGCCACCCGAGGTGGATCTCCAGGACCTGTCCCGGGTTCATTCGGGACGGGACGCCCAGCGGGTTGAGGATGATGTCGACCGGGGTGCCGTCCTCCAGGAACGGCATGTCCTCGACCGGCAGGATCTTCGAGATGACGCCCTTGTTGCCGTGACGGCCGGCGAGCTTGTCACCGTTGGTGATCTTGCGCTTCTGGGCCACGTAGACGCGGACCAGCTGGTTCACGCCCGGGGGCAGCTCGTCGCCCTCTTCGCGGTCGAAGACGCGGACGCCGATGACCTTGCCGGACTCACCGTGCGGCACCTTCAGCGAGGTGTCGCGGACCTCACGGGCCTTCTCACCGAAGATCGCGCGGAGCAGGCGCTCCTCCGGGGTCAGCTCGGTCTCGCCCTTGGGCGTGACCTTGCCGACCAGGATGTCGCCGGTGACGACGTCGGCGCCGATGCGGATGATGCCGCGCTCGTCGAGGTCGGCGAGGACCTCCTCGGAGACGTTCGGGATGTCCCGGGTGATCTCCTCGGGGCCGAGCTTGGTGTCACGGGCGTCGACCTCGTGCTCCTCGATGTGGATCGAGGAGAGGACGTCGTCCTGCACGAGGCGCTGCGACAGGATGATCGCGTCCTCGTAGTTGTGACCCTCCCACGACATGAACGCCACGAGCAGGTTCTTGCCGAGGGCCATCTCGCCCTCGTCGGTGCACGGGCCGTCGGCCAGCACCTGGCCGGACTCGACCCGGGCGCCCTCGTCCACGAGCACCTTCTGGTTGAAGGCGGTGCCCTGGTTGGAGCGGGTGAACTTGGCGGCGCGGTACGTGGTGTACGTGCCGTCGTCGTTGGCGACGGTGACGTAGTCGGCCGAGACCTCCTGGACGACACCGGCCTTCTCGGCGGTGATGACGTCCGCGGCGTCGACGGCGCAGCGGTACTCCATGCCGGTACCGACCAGCGGAGCCTCGCTCTTCAGCAGCGGCACCGCCTGGCGCATCATGTTCGAGCCCATGAGCGCGCGGTTGGCGTCGTCGTGCTCGAGGAACGGGATCATGGCGGTCGCGACCGACACCATCTGGCGCGGCGAGACGTCCATGTAGTCGATCTCGGTGCCCGGGATGTAGTCGATCTCGCCGCCACGGCGGCGGACCAGGACACGCGGCTCGGCGAAGGTCAGCTCCGTCGTCAGCGGGGCGTTGGCCTGCGCGATGACGTAGCGGTCCTCCTCGTCGGCCGTGAGGTAGTCGACCTGCTCCGTGACGACACCCTCGATGACCTTGCGGTACGGGGTCTCGATGAAGCCGAAGGCGTTGACCCGGCCGTACGAGGCCAGCGACCCGATCAGACCGATGTTCGGGCCTTCGGGGGTCTCGATCGGACACATGCGCCCGTAGTGCGAGGGGTGCACGTCACGGACCTCGAAGCCGGCGCGCTCACGGGAGAGACCACCGGGGCCGAGGGCGGACAGACGGCGCTTGTGGGTCAGGCCCGACAGCGGGTTCGTCTGGTCCATGAACTGCGACAGCTGGCTGGTGCCGAAGAACTCCTTGATGGAGGCGACGACCGGCCGGATGTTGATCAGGGTCTGCGGCGTGATCGCCTCGACGTCCTGGGTGGTCATGCGCTCGCGCACGACGCGCTCCATACGGGCGAGACCCGTACGGACCTGGTTCTGGATGAGCTCGCCGACGTTGCGCAGGCGACGGTTGCCGAAGTGGTCGATGTCGTCGACCTCGACCACGATGTCGCGACCGGTCTGGTCGTTCCACTCGGTCTCACCGGCGTGCAGCTTCACCAGGTACTTGATCGCACCGATGATGTCGGGCTCGGTGAGCACGCCGGAGTCCAGCGACTCGGCGTTGCCCAGCTTCCGGTTGACCTTGTAGCGGCCCACCTTGGCGAGGTCGTAGCGCTTCGGGTTGAAGTACAGGTTCTCCAGAAGCGTCTGCGCGGCCTCGCGCGTCGGCGGCTCGCCAGGACGCAGCTTGCGGTAGATGTCCAGCAGCGCGTCGTCCTGGCCCTGGGTGTGGTCCTTCTCCAGGGTGTTGCGCATGGACTCGTACTCGCCGAACTCCTCGAGAATCATCTCGTTGGTCCAGCCGAGCGCCTTGAGCAGCACGGTGACGGACTGCTTGCGCTTACGGTCGATGCGGACGCCGACCATGTCGCGCTTGTCGATCTCCATCTCCAGCCAGGCACCACGCGAGGGGATGACCTTGCAGGAGTAGATGTCCTTGTCGGACACCTTGTCCAGGGTGGAGTCGAAGTACACGCCCGGGGAGCGGACCAGCTGCGACACGACGACACGCTCGGTGCCGTTGATCACGAACGTGCCCTTGTGGGTCATGAGCGGGAAGTCGCCCATGAAGACCGTCTGAGACTTGATCTCACCGGTCTCGTTGTTGGTGAACTCGGCCGTGACGAAGAGCGGAGCCGCGAACGTGAAGTCGCGGTCCTTGCACTCGTCAATCGAGTTCTTCGGCGGCTCGAAACGGTGGTCGCGGAAGGTCAGCGACATCGACCCACTGAAGTCCTCGATCGGGGAGATCTCCTCGAAGATCTCCTCCAGACCGGACTTGGTGGGGACGTCCTGACCGTTCTCCAACGCCGCCTCGACCCGGGACTTCCAGGCCGCATTGCCGAGCAGCCAGTCAAAGCTCTCGGTCTGCAGGGCCAGGAGGTTGGGGACCTCGAGGGGCTCCTTGATCTTCGCGAAGGAGACGCGGAGCGGGGCGGTGGATGCGGCGGAATTGTTCGAGGCGTTGCGCGGCGCGGCCAAGAGGGGGGTCCTTCCGAGGGCTCGGAGCTCACTACGCGCGTACCAGCCGGGCCTTCACGGGCTTGGTCCCGCCTCCCTCGCCACTGGCCTCCGCCGGGATCGAGATCCCAGGTCAGAGCCGCTTTGCGGAGGCGATGCCAGACCCCTTCAGGGCAACGCAGACTCCGGGCGACGAGTCACGGAGCAGCTAACAGGCAGCGCAAAGGGACAGTGTAGCCAAAGGGCACACTGCTGTCCAGCTCTGATTCGGAAACCGAATCGGAGACTCCTCCCGGTAGCCGGCGGACGCGAACGCCCACCGGGTACTGCACCGGCCCGGGCACTGCCCGGGCCCCATAACTCACGTGGAGTCATTTCCCGCCTGAGCCACTGGTTATGCATCCAGGGGCAAACCAACCGGGCGGACTCGCGCCTTGAGAATCGCGCGCCTCGCCGGGTTCGTCAAGGGCCCGCAGGCGGTGCGGACCTCGACCCGTCCATCGGCCGGACGCCCCCCGGCGTTACAGAAGCCGTGGTGGGGGCCACAGTCGATGACGGTGATCACCATACCCGTCCGCACCGACGCTGCCGAGTGGGCTCTCGGCCACACCGGCGCATCCCGGCCGCGGACCGGCCCCGGGGCCGTCCCAGGGCCGCTCAGGGCCGGAAACGCGAAAAAGCCGGGCCGACCACCCACAAGGGTGATCGGCCCGGCTTCAGGCCCCCTCAGAGGGGGCGAGAAGTCACTTGACGGTGACCTTGGCGCCGGCGCCCTCGAGGGCGGCCTTGGCCTTCTCGGCAACGTCCTTGGCAACCTTCTCCAGGACCTTGGCACCAGCGGTGTCAACGAGGTCCTTGGCCTCCTTCAGGCCGAGGGAGGTCAGGGTGCGCACCTCCTTGATGACCTGGATCTTCTTGTCGCCGGCACCATCGAGGATGACGTCGAACTCGTCCTGCTCCTCGACGGCCTCAACGGCGGCCGGGCCACCGGCGGCGGCAACGGCGACCGGGGCGGCGGCGGTGACGTCGAACTTCTCCTCGAAGGCCTTCACGAAGCCAGCGAGCTCGATGAGGGTGAGGTCCTCGAACTGCGCGAGCAGCTCGTCCTGGGACAGCTTCGCCATGATGGCGTCCTTCCACTAAATCGGCAGGTGATGCCGTATGTACGGGTGGGGCGGGCACGGGCCCGCAGCGAGGCGTGAGCCTGCCGATTACTCGGCGGCGGCGTCCTCGGCGGCGGGAGCCGGCGTACCGGCACCGCCCTGCTCGACCTTGTCGCGCAGCGCGTCCACAGTGCGGACGAGCTTCGACGGCAGGGCCTGGAAGAGCGCGGCAGCCTGGGACTGCTTGGCCTTCAGGGCACCCGCCAGCTTGGCGAGCAGCACCTCGCGGGACTCGAGGTCCGCGAGCTTCTTGATCTCATCGGCGGACAGCGCCTTACCGTCAAGGACACCGCCCTTGATGATGAGAGCGGGGTTCTCCTTGGCGAAGTCACGCAGAGCCTTCGCCGACTCCACCGGGTCACCGGTGACGAAGGCGACAGCCGTCGGACCGTTGAACAGGTCGTCGAGCTCCGAAATCCCGGCCTCGTTGGCCGCGATCTTGGTCAGCGTGTTCTTCACCACGGCGTACTCGGCGTTCTCGCCGAGCGAGCGACGCAGGGTCTTGACCTGCTTCACCGAGAGACCGCGGTACTCGGTCAGCAGCGCCGCGGAGGAGCCACGGAACTTGTCCGTGATCTCGGCGACGGCAGCAGCCTTGTCGGGCCTTGCCATAGGCTTACGCCTCCTTCCGTGATGTCGAAATCCGGCCGACCGCGAAAGTCGACCATTCACGCCTCGAACCAACCGGACGGAAGGAAAGCCTGCGGAAAAGCAGATGAGCCCCGGTGCGCAGGGCGCACGGGGCTCGAAACGACCTCAACGGATGTTCGCGCGAACGCGGACCCGGAAGTCGAAGCTCCAGACACACCTGCGCGGGCTGCCTGCGACGAAGCGCAGATCCTTCGGCCACCGAATCCCTCGCGAGAACGGTGACAACCAGCGGTCTTTGGCTTCGGTAACAGTAACCGGACTCGGCCGTCCGGGGCAAATCGCCCCTGAACGGCCGATCCCCGCCGGGCCGGCCGCGCCGGACGGGGCTCAGCGGGCCAGTGGGGAGACCGTCCGGGGCCCGGTGTCCACGGTGTCCGCCTCGGCCGGGGCCTGCACCGAGAGCAGGGCGCCGGCGAAGTCGGAGTAGAGGATCGAGTCGTCCGCCCGGCCGCTGTCACCGCTGCCGGTGCGCTGGAGCCGGACCAGCTGGTCCTTGTCGTTGAGCCAGAGGTCCACGGTGAGCGAGATCGAGCCGCCGGGGGCCAGCGCGGCCCGCAGGCCGTCCCGGCGGGCCTGGGTCAGCTGGGTCTGGGCGGCGGCGTAGCGCTCGGCGGTGGTGGTGATCCGGTAGTGCTCGACCGTCGAGTCGTCGAACTTCTCCTCACCCACGAACCGCGGGTCCACCCCGTCGGCGGTGGCGGCGGCCAGCGCCTCGACCGGGTTCAGCAGGTCGATCAGCCCCGCGTACGGGACCTCCCGGTGGCCGTCCGGGTCCGGCGGGACGGAGAAGCGCTCCCAGTGCCGGCCGCCCTGGCGAGCCGCGGTGGCGGCGTCACCGCCCTGGTAGGCGACGGTGTCCACGACGATCAGCTGCTCGGCGTCGGCCGGGGTGGAGCGCTTGATCTGGAGCGCCGTCTTGGGCTGCCAGAACAGCGGCCCGGCCCCGGCGTCCGCTCCCAGCCGGTAGCTGACCTTGGCCCGGCGGGCGGTCTGCATGGCCAGCTGGGCGGAGACCAGGACGCCGTGCGGCGAGCGGTCGCTGGGCTTGGCCGCCTCGGTCGACGAGGAACTGGTCGGGGTCGGGCTGCCGGAGGGCACGGCCGGCGTGCCGCCACCCCCGCCGCATCCGGCCAGCCCGCTCGCCAGCAGGACGACCGCGGCCAGCGCCGCCAACCGCCGTCGTCCCGCCATCGTCTGGTCCCCTCTCGCCCGGGCGCCGCGTCGGCGGCTTTCGTTCCGGCCACCTTGCCACCCTGCCCCGGATCAGCCGGTGGCGCCCCCCTTGCCCAGCTTCGCCAGCTCGGCCAGTTCCACCGTGTCGGCCGCCTCCGGCACCGCAGTGGTGACCGGCGTGCCGTAGTCCGAGTGGAGGACGGTGGACTTGCCGTTCTGCGCCCCGGGGGTCAGCCGTTCGGTACGGAGGGAGCCGTGTCGGCTCCGGTGCGCGGGCTCGGCGGATCAGCCGAGCAGTTTGAGGAGGTCGGTCTCGCTGCCGAGGTCGGTGGCGGCGGGGGCGTCGATCTTCGCGGCCTTGCCGAGGTCCGCGTACTTGACGGTGACGGCGTCGTGCTCGCCGTTCTTGTCGCCGTACTCCTGGTACTGGACGAGTTCCTGCCGGCCGTTGAGCCAGAAGTCGATGGTGAGGGTCCTGCCGTCCTCTTCCAGGGACTTCTGGACGGCCGTGCGCTGGTCGGCCGTGAGCGCCGGCATGCCGGCCACCATGGCGGAGGCCTCCTCGACCACCCGCAGGTGGGTGACCTGGACGCCGTCGAGGCTCTCCTGGCCGACCTTGGCGGGCTTGCCGCTCTGCGCGGCGAGCCCGAGCTGGGCGACCGGGTTGAGCAGCTGGCTCATCAGCAGGACGCCGTCGCCGAGTTCGTTCGAGGCGGGCAGCTTGATCCAGTGCTTGCCGCCCATGGCGGCGGCCTCGGTGTCGCCGCCGCCGAGGTAGCCGTCGGTGCCGATCACCCGGAACCGGATCTTCTTGGTCTCCACCTCGCCCGTCAGGTCGACGGCCGTCCGGTTCGGGTCCTTCCAGTCGGCGTCGCCGCTGCCCGCGGTGTGGGTCGAGCCGTCCGGGGAGACCATGGTGACCTTGCCGTTGCCGGCCTTCTGCATCACCAGGGCGGAGGCGGCCAGCGCGGCCTTGGGGTCTCCGGCCGGCGCCGCGTCGCCGCTCTTGGCGTCGCCGCCCTTGCTGCCGCAGGCGGTGGCGGCACCGAGCAGCACGGCCGCGGTGACGACGGTCGAGGCGAGGCGCGCAGCGCGCATGGAGTCCCCCGTGAGATCCGAACGATCCGATGAAGAACCGATTTTCGGCTTCTTCTCACGCGGACTCTAACGGATCGCCAGATGTCCCACGCGCCGGACAGCCCCCTCCCGTCACCCGGCTTCGGCAGGGGGCGCGTCGCCTTCTCCGGGGGTCGAGACATCCGTCGTGGTCACCGTGGTGCCGTCGCTCCCCCGGGCCGTCTCACGCAGTCTCAGCAGCCGCTCACCGGGCCCGACCCAGACGTCGTAACCGATCGCCGTCACCCCCCGCCGGCGGTACCAGTCGACCACCGCGGCGAGTCGCGCGGGGGTCAACTCCTGGTCCGCGCCGAAGTATTCGGCCACCGGCGTGGTGCCCTGATAGTGCGCCACGGTCGTCCCGGCCAGCTGTTCGCCGCCGAGCGAGCCGAGCTTCCCGGTCTGCGCGATCTCGTACGCGCGGCTGCCCGGGTTGGTGACCAGGGCGGTCATCCAGCCACCCGCGTAGCCGCCCGGGCCGGTGGTCGCCCGCGGATCGAGCGACTCGGCGCCGTCCCGGTCCGCGTGCTTGGGCGGGGCGCCCTGGTAGCTGAGGTCGAGTGCACCGTCCCTCAGGGTCAGCTGCCCGGTGCCCTGCTCGTCGGTGACGGTCAGGGCGCCCTCGTCCCGGGTGCCCCAGGTCAGGGTGCCGCTCGCGGTGCGGCGGCCGGCCGGGCCCTCCTCGACCACGTCGATCCGGGCGCCGCCGGCGTCGTCCAGCGCCTGGGCGGCGGCGAGCACCACCTGGCGGGGCGGTACGGGCGCGGGGTCGCCGTCGGGGGTGCGGGTTCCCGGGGCGGCCAGCAGGCTGCACCCGGTGGTGGCACCGATCAGCAGCAGGGTGGCCACCGCGACGGCGGGGCGAAGGGTGGGCGGCACGGCACGCTCCGACGGTCACACGTTCTGCACATGATCTGACCGGCAGAGCGTACGACGCTTCGGGCAACCGTTCCCATCCACCCCCGTCCCGATCCGGAAACGACTGCGGGCCCGCACCCCCGGTGAAGGGGGTACGGGCCCGCTGTACGGACTGCTTCAGAGCCGATCGGCTCAGACCGCGGCCGGGTCCTCTTCGACGAAGAGGTTGCGGGTGCGGTTCGGGTCCACGGGGATGCCGGGGCCGATCGTGGTGCTGATGGCGGTCTTCTTGATGTAGCGGCCCTTGGCGGCGGACGGCTTGGCGCGGAGCACCTCGTCCAGCGCGGCGGCGTAGTTCTCGACCAGCTGCTCGTCGGTGAAGGAGGCCTTACCGATGATGAAGTGCAGGTTCGAGTGCTTGTCGACGCGGAACTCGATCTTGCCGCCCTTGATGTCGTTGACAGCCTTGGCGACATCCGGGGTCACGGTGCCGGTCTTCGGGTTCGGCATCAGACCACGGGGACCGAGCACGCGGCCGAGGCGGCCGACCTTGCCCATGAGGTCCGGGGTGGCGACGACGGCGTCGAAGTCCAGACGGCCCTTGGCGACCTCGTCGATCAGCTCGTCGGAGCCGACGATGTCGGCGCCCGCAGCACGCGCGGCCTCGGCACGGTCACCGGTCGCGAAGACCAGGACCCGAGCGGTCTTACCGGTGCCGTGCGGGAGGATCACGGTGCTGCGGACCATCTGGTCGGCCTTGCGCGGGTCGACGCCCAGACGCATGGCGACCTCGACGGTGCCGTCGAACTTGGTGGTGCTGGTGGCCTTGGCGAGGCGGATGGCCTCGAGGGGGGCGTAGAGGCGGTCGCGGTCGACCTGAGCGTCCGCGGCCTTCAGAGCCTTGCTGCGCTTCACTGCTGCTCCTGAATGGTGATGGGAGTCGTGGTATCACGGGCCTGCGCAGGCCCTACCACAGGGACGAAAAGAGCTGGTCAGCCCTCGACGGTGATGCCCATCGACCGGGCGGTGCCGGCGATGATCTTCTCCGCCGCGTCCAGGTCGTTGGCGTTCAGGTCGGGCATCTTGGTGGTGGCGATGTCGCGGACCTGGGCGCTGGTGAGCTTGGCGACCTTGGTCTTGTGCGGCTCGCTGGAGCCCTTGTCCACACCGGCGGCCTTCAGGATGAGGCGCGCGGCCGGCGGCGTCTTCGTGATGAAGGTGAAGGAACGGTCGTCGTAGACCGTGATCTCCACCGGCACGATCATGCCGCGCTGCGACTCGGTCGCAGCGTTGTAGGCCTTGCAGAACTCCATGATGTTGACGCCGTGCTGGCCCAGCGCGGGGCCGACCGGCGGCGCCGGGTTGGCCGCACCGGCGTTGATCTGGAGCTTGATAAGCCCCGTGACCTTCTTCTTCTTGGGAGGCATGTCTCTCCGGGTCCTTCCGAGAGGTGAGTGCTGGTGTGTGCGGAACCGGGGCGACACCCGGCCGCCAACACACACATCGAACCAGGCTAACGCCTTAGCGCCGCTGGACCAAAACGGATCCGGGGCAGGGCCCTCGGCCCCGCCCCGGATCCGAAGACCGTGGGACTAGTTCTTCTGGATCTGGTCGAAGGAGAGCTCGACCGGGGTCTCCCGGCCGAAGATCTCGACCAGGCCCTTGACCTTCTTCGAGTCGGGGTTGATCTCGTTGATGGTCGCCTGCAGCGTCGCGAACGGACCGTCGGTGACGGTGACCGAGTCGCCGACCTCGAAGTCCAGCACCTGGATCTCGCTCGGCTTGATCGGCGAGGGCTTGCCGGCATCCTTGGCCGCCTGGCGCTCGACGTCCGGGGCGAGCATCTTGACGACCTCGTCCAGGGTCAGCGGGTACGGGTCGTAGGCGTTGCCGACGAAGCCGGTGACACCGGGGGTGTTGCGCACGACGCCCCAGGACTCGGGGGTGAGGTCCATGCGCACCAGGACGTAGCCGGGGAGCTTGTTCTGGCGGATGGTCTTGCGGTCGCCGTTCTTGATCTGGACGA
This sequence comes from Kitasatospora sp. NPDC088861, assembly GCF_044750105.1. Taxonomy (NCBI): domain Bacteria; kingdom Bacillati; phylum Actinomycetota; class Actinomycetes; order Kitasatosporales; family Streptomycetaceae; genus Kitasatospora; species Kitasatospora sp. NPDC088861. The sequence goes on along the minus strand of NZ_JBIVJF010000014.1, from coordinate 65,233 downwards.
CCTCCTCCTGCGGCACCTCGGCCTGGAAGATGTACTCCTCGACGTTCAGCGAGACGGCGCGCTGCTCCAGGTTCTGCTTCACCCGGTTCTCGTAGCCGGCGTAGGTGTGGATCACGTACCACTCGCCCGGCATGAAGCGCAGGTCCTCGCGGAACTTGGCGACCGGGTCGACCTCGACGGCCTCCTCAGCCTCGGCCTCCTCGGCGTCGGCGTCGGCCTCGGTCTCCTCGGCGGCGGGCTCCACGTCGTCCTCCACGTGCAGCGCCGCCTCCTCGGCGGGCTCGCCGGCCTCGGCCTCGTCGTGCGCGTCGACCTCGTCCTCGTCGCCGTCCACGGCGTCAACGATCTGCTCGGCGGACTCGGCTTCGTCAGCCAGCTCGGCCGCGTCCAGCTCGGCGGCGACATCCGCCTCGCGGACGGTCTCGTCGGCGTCGTACAGGGGGGACTCAGACACGGTGGCTGCTTCTTTCCTGGAGATGGTGAAGGTGGCGCGCTCCGGGGCCGGCTCCGGCGGGCTGCCGCTCGCGCGGGCGCCAGGAGAGGACTCGGAGACTTCAACAGTACCGAGTCCACGGTAGCGGCCTCGTACGTCCGGCGCAGACAGCACGACCCGGGCCGATGATTCGGCCCGGGTCGGGAGACTGCTACGGAGGTGGGACGGCCAGGTCAGCCGAAGACCAGGAGGCTCAGCTTGGAGAGGCCGTAGTCGAGGCCGGCCACGAAGCCCATCACGACCACCACGAACACGACGACGACGGTCGTGTACTGGGTGAGCTCGCTGCGGGTGGGCCAGACGACCTTGCGCAGTTCGGCGATGATCTGGCGGTAGAACAGGCCGATTCGGGCGAACGGGCCCATCTTGCCGCGCTTGCCGGACTTCTTGTCACCGGCGCGGGCGGCGCGCTTGCGCTCGCGGCGCGAGAGCGACTTCTCCTCGCCCTCGGCGGGCGTGGTGTCGGCAGCGCCGTCGGCCCCCTCGGGGTTGCCGCTCTCAGGCGTTGCGGTGGAGCCCGTGGTCTCCGTCACTCGTCCTCACCTGAATCCGGGTCCGGCCGAGCGGCTCGCGCCCGATGGGGCACGAACGGCCGGCTACAAGCGGTGCTGATTCGGCGCCCTCTCCGCATCAAGCCCGCTCGCTCTGTGGAGCGAACGGGCTGAAAACGGATCAAGCAGCAGGGCAAGAGGGACTTGAACCCCCAACCGCCGGTTTTGGAGACCGGTGCTCTACCAATTGAGCTATTGCCCTACGGGGTCTCGCGACTCCGTAGCGACCAACCTACCGCATCTCCCCCGGCTGTCTGCACAGCTGGTGAAGCTCCGGTTCTTTTTCGGCGGGCCGTCGAGCAGTGAGCATACGTGGTCGAGGGGTGTTTGGTCGAACCTCTTCTTCCGGGAGCACCGGTTGTCCGGCATATGTCCGGCATGCCCGCATGATCACCGGCGGATCGGCGGGCGCCGCCATGTGGACGGTCCGGTACGGATGGTGAAACCGCGATGCCCGGTCCGTCCCGGTTCTGCGACGATGCAGGCATGAGCGCTTCCACCCCGCAGCCCGACCGTTCCATCCGCCCCGCCGACCGCCGGGTCTCCGCCCGGGTCGGCGCGATCGCCGAGTCCGCGACCCTCGCCGTGGACGCCAAGGCCAAGGCCCTCAAGGCGGCCGGCCGTCCGGTGATCGGCTTCGGAGCCGGCGAGCCCGACTTCCCCACCCCGGACTACATCGTCGAGGCGGCCGTCGAGGCCTGCCGCGACCCGAAGAACCACCGCTACACCCCGGCGGGTGGCCTGCCCGAGCTGAAGTCCGCGATCGCCGCCAAGACGCTGCGCGACTCCGGCTACGAGGTGGACGCCTCCCAGGTGCTGGTCACCAACGGCGGCAAGCAGGCGATCTACGAGGCGTTCGCCGCGATCCTGGACCCGGGCGACGAGGTCATCGTCCCGGCCCCGTACTGGACCACCTACCCGGAGTCGGTCCAGCTCGCCGGCGGCGTCCCGGTGGAGGTCGTGACCGACGAGACCACCGGTTACAAGGTCTCGGTCGAGCAGCTGGAGGCCGCCCGCACCGAGAACACCAAGGTGGTGCTCTTCGTCTCGCCGTCCAACCCGACCGGCGCGGTGTACACCGAGGCCGAGGCCGAGGCGATCGGCCGCTGGGCGCTGGAGCACGGCCTCTGGGTGCTCACCGACGAGATCTACGAGCACCTGGTGTACGGCGACGCCTCCTTCACCTCGCTGCCGGCCCTGCTGCCCGAGCTGGCCGACAAGTGCGTCGTGGTCAACGGCGTCGCCAAGACCTACGCGATGACCGGCTGGCGGGTGGGCTGGGTGATCGGCCCCAAGGACGTCATCAAGGCCGCGACCAACCTGCAGTCGCACGCCACCTCGAACGTCTCCAACGTCGCCCAGCGCGCCGCGATCGCCGCCGTCAGCGGCGACCTGGCCGCGGTGCACGAGATGCGCACCGCCTTCGACCGCCGCCGCAAGACCATCGTGCGGATGCTCAACGAGATCGAGGGCGTGTACTGCCCCGAGCCGGAGGGCGCGTTCTACGTGTACCCGTCCGTCAAGGGCCTGCTGGGCAAGGAGATCCGCGGCCGGCGCCCGGAGAGCTCCGGCGAGCTGGCCTCGCTGATCCTGGACGAGGCCGAGGTCGCGGCCGTCCCGGGCGAGGCCTTCGGCACCCCCGGCTACCTGCGGTTCTCCTACGCGCTCGGCGACGCCGACCTGGCCGAGGGCATCGGCCGGCTGCAGAAGCTGCTCGGCGAGGCCCGCGACTGACACCCGTCGGCGCCCGCTGACGCCCGCTGACACCCGCGCTTCACGTCGGGTACCGCCCTCTTTCACCCCTTCGGGGGACGGAAGGAGGGCGGTTCCCGTTTGGGGGTCCGATGCGGCAGTATCGGCGAATGGAACGCCTGTTGAATCCGCGAGACGTCAGGGACCTCCCGAAGGCCCACCTGCACCTGCACTTCACCGGCTCGATGCGGCCCGCCACCCTGCTGGAGCTGGCCGACAAGCACGGCGTCCGACTGCCGGAGGCGCTCAGCTCCGGCGAGCCGCCGCGACTGCGGGCCACCGACGAACGCGGCTGGTTCCGCTTCCAGCGCCTGTACGACACCGCCCGCTCGGTGCTGCGGGACGAGGAGGACATCCGCCGGCTGGTCCTGGAGACCGCCCAGGACGAGCGGCGGGACGGCTCCCGCTGGCTGGAGATCCAGGTCGACCCGACCTCGTACGCGCCCCGGCTGGGCGGGCTGATCCCCGCGCTGGAGCTGATCCTGGACGCCGTGGAGCACGCCGCCACGGCCACCGGGGTGGGCATCCGGGTGCTGGTCGCGGCGAACCGGATGAAGTCCCCGATGGACGCCCGGACGCTGGCCCGGCTCGCCGTCCGGTACGCCGACCAGGGCGTGGTCGGCTTCGGCCTCTCCAACGACGAGCGGCGCGGCCTCGCCCGGGACTTCGACCGGGCCTTCGAGATCGCCCGCAAGGGCGGGCTGCTGGCCGCCCCGCACGGCGGCGAGCTGGCCGGGCCCGAATCCGTCCGGGACTGCCTGGACGACCTGGGCGCCGGCCGGATCGGCCACGGCGTCCGCGCCGCCGAGGACCCCCGGCTGATGGAACGGCTGGCGGACCGCCAGATCACCTGCGAGGTCTGCCCGTCCTCGAACGTCTCGCTCGGCGTCTACGAGCGACCCGAGGACGTCCCGCTGCGGCGGCTGTTCGACGCCGGCGTGCCGCTGGCCCTGGGCGCGGACGACCCGCTGCTGTTCGGCAGCCGGCTGGCCGCCCAGTACGACCTGGCCCGCGACGTCCTCGGCTTCGGCGACGCCGAACTCGCCGAGCTGGCGCGGCAGTCCGTCCGCGGCTCGCGCGCGCCGGAGGCCGTCCGCAAGGAGCTGCTGGCGGACATCGACACCTGGCTGGTCAGCGGCACCTGAGGCGTGCCCTGTGGACCGGGCCTAGAGCTTGACGCCGATCATCACCGGCTCGTTCACCAGCTCGACCCCGAAGGCCTCGCGGACGCCGTCCCGGATCTCCCGGGCCAGCGCCAGCAGGTCCTCGGCGGTGGCCGCGCCGCGGTTGGTGAGCGCCAGGGTGTGCTTGGTGGAGAGCGTCGCCGGGCCGCTGCCGTAGCCCTTGCCGAAGCCGGCCCGGTCGATCAGCCAGGCGGCCGAGGTCTTGGTGCAGCCCTCCGGCGCCGGGTAGGCGGGGGCGTTCTCGGTGCCCGGGCGGGTCCGGAAGGACTCGTACTGGGCGGCGGTGAGCACCGGGTTGGTGAAGAAGGAGCCGGCCGACCAGGTGTCGTGGTCCGCCGGGTCCAGCACCATGCCCTTGCCGGAGCGCAGCCCCAGCACCGCGTCGTGCGCCCGCTCCAGCGGCACCCGCTCGCCCTGCTCGACGCCGAAGTGCCTGGCCACCTCGGCGTACTTGACCGGAGTGGAGAGCCCCGCGTGGTCGGCCAGGGCGAACCGCACCCGCAGCACCACGTAGCGGTCCGGCTCGGCCTTGAAGCGGCTGTGCCGGTAGGAGAACGCGCACTCGGCGTTGGGGAGCGTGACCACCTCGCCGGCCGTGCGGTCGTAGGCGACCACCTCGGTGATCGACTGGGCGACCTCCTGGCCGTACGCGCCGACGTTCTGCACCGGGGTGGCACCGGCCGAGCCGGGGATGCCCGCCAGGAACTCGACGCCCGCCAGGCCGTGCTCGCACACCGCGCGGGCGACCGCCTCCGACCAGACCTCGCCGGCCGCCAGCTCCAGCACGGTGCCGTCCAGGGCGAAGCCGGTGGTCGCGATCCGCAGCACGGTGCCGGGGAAGCCGGCGTCGCCGATCACCAGGTTGGAGCCGCCGCCGAGGACCAGCAGCGGCTCGCCGGCCTCGTCGGCCGCGCGGACGGCGGCGATCACCTCGTCGTCGGTGTGGGCGGTCACCAGGCGGCGGGCCGGGCCGCCGAGCCGGAGCGTGGTCAGCGGGGCGAGGGGGGCGTCGTTTTCTACCAGCACGCCCACCAGCGTACGGGTGCGGGGACGGCCGCCCGGCCGCCCCCGCACCCGGATCGGCCGGTCAGGCCTTCGAGGCCTCGGCGTGGACGGGCGCCGCGTCCTCGGCCCGCTCGGCACCGGCCTGCTCCGGCTCCACGGCCGCCGGCTCGTCGGCGACGACCGCGGGCTTCACCCGGCGCGGGAGGAAGAACGCGCAGACCGCCGCGACCGCCACCACCCCGGCGCCGACGTACAGCGCGGGCACCAGCCCGTCGATGAAGGACTGCTCCGACGTGTACCCGCCCTGCGCCGAGAACACCGCCGAGAGGACGGCCACGCCGAGCGCGCCGCCGACCTCGCGCAGCGCGTTGTTGGCGCCGGAGGCGATGCCCTGCTCCTCCGGCCGGACGCTGTCCATCACCAGGGCGGCGGTCGGGGCGAAGTACAGCGACATGCCGATGCCGCAGATCACCACGGCGGGGATCTCGGCGGCGTAGTCGTAGCCGGTGCTGCCGCCGGTGATCGCCGCGTACATCGCCAGGCCGGCGCCCTGCAGCAGCAGCCCGGTGACCACGATGGGGCGGCCGCCGAAGCGGTCGGCCAGGATGCCCGCGATCGGGGCGACGATCAGCGGCATGCCCGTCCACGGGAGCATCCGGATGCCGGCCTCCTGCGGGCTGTAGCCGCCCACGCTCTGCAGGTGCTGGCTGATCAGGAAGATCGAGCCGAACATCCCGAGGAACATCAGTAGGCCGGAGGCGTTGACGGCGGAGAAGGCCCGGCTGCGGAACAGCCGCATCGGGAGCATCGGGTGCTCGGCCCAGCGCTGCTCGTACAGCACGAAGGCGGTGAGCAGCGCGACGCCGCCGATCAGGGAGCCGAGCACCAGCGGGCTGGTCCAGCCGTTCGGGTTGCCGCGGATCAGGCCGAGGACGACGCCGAACAGGCCCAGGCTGACCAGGATCGTGCCGACCACGTCCAGCGCCGGGTTGGCGCCCCGGCTCTCGCGGAGCTTGAGGGCGGCGAGCGGGATCAGGACGAGGCCGACCGGGACGTTCACCCAGAAGATCCACTGCCAGGAGAAGTGCTCGGTGAGCGTCCCGCCGACCAGCGGTCCGGTGGCGACGGCCAGGCCGTTGACGCCCGCCCAGATGCCGAAGGCCAGACCCCGCCTGGCCGCCGGCACCGCGGCGGTGAGCAGGGTGAGGGTGAGCGGCATGGAGACCGCGGCGCCGGCGCCCTGGACGGCGCGGGCGGCGATCAGCGCGCCGATGCCCGGCGAGAGGGCGGCGGCGGCGGAGCCGACGGTGAAGAGCGTGAGCCCGACCAGGAAGATCCGGCGGCGGCCGAACCGGTCGCCGAGCGCGGCGCCGAACATCAGCAGGACGGCGAAGGACAGGGTGTAGGCGCTGACCGTCCACTCCAGGTCGGACAGCCCGCCGCCGAGGTCCTCGCGGATGGACGGCAGCGCGGTGGTGACGACCAGGTTGTCCAGGCTGGCCATGAAGCCCGCGACGCTGGTGATCACCAGGGTCCAGACACCGAGCCGTCCCAGGCCCTGTTCTTCCGTTCTCTCCGTCATGACTTCCCCCCAGGGGTCTTAGATAGTTATTGATCACTAACTTTCGAGGCCCGAAAAAAGGCCGCACGGACTCCACCGTGCGGCCCGCTACTCCCCGCCCTCGCCGTGCTCTCCGCGCTCTTCGTGCTCTCCGAAGCCCAGGCCGCTCCAGATCCGGTGGTCCCGGGGGTACCCCAGTGCCACCAGCGTGTTGATCAGCATCCCGTACGCGAAGAACTCAGCGGCGCCCTGCACGTCACCGCCGATCCGGTTCCTGACCCGCTCGAACAGCTCCTCCCAGAGCCTCCGGGCGGTCTCCCCGATCTCGTCCTCGCCGGTCGTCCGGGCCGCGAACACCGAGACGTAGAGCTGCATCTGCATCATGAGCTGCTCGCTGTCCGCGACCAGGCCCAGGTACGCCTCGGACATCGCTTCGGCGGCCGCCGGCCCGGTCAGCCCGACCGAGGCCTCGTCGAAGACCTTCCAGGTCTCCTCGATGCAGCGCTCGGCGGCGGCCGTGAAGATCGCCTGCTTGCCGGGGAACAGCCGGAACAGGTACGGCTGCGAGACCCCCACCCGGCGGGCGATCGCCTCGGTGGACGTCCCCCGGTAGCCGCTCCTGGCGAATTCGATCACCGCGGCACGAACGACGCTCTCGCGCCGCTCCTCGGCGCTCATCCGCATGCTCGTCCTCGCCATGGGAGTCAAGTTAGTGGCCAATCACTATCTTCGCAAGGCCGACGGGCACGGCGGGAATCCCGTCGGACGGGCCCCGCCGCGGCCGGACACACCTGGGGCCGAGGGGCCTTCAGGCGAGCCGGACGACCGCCCTGGACATCCCGAGCACCTTCTGCCCGCCGGTGGTGGCCAGCAGGTCGACCTGCACCTTGCGGTCGTCCAGCAGCTTGGCGACCTTGGCCGACACCTCGACCACCGCGCCGACGCCGTCGTTCGGCACCGGGACGGGGCGGGTGAAGCGGACGCCGTACTCGACCACCGCGGCCGGGTCGCCGACCCAGTCGGTGACCACCCGAATGGCCGCGGCCATGGTGAACATTCCGTGCGCGATGACGTCCGGCAGGCCGACCTCCACGGCGAACTTCTCGTTCCAGTGGATCGGGTTGAAGTCGCCGGAGGCGCCCGCGTACCGCACCAGGGTGTCGCGGGTCACCGGGAAGGACTGCGCCGGCAGCTGGGTGCCGACCTCGACCTCGTCGTAGCTGATCGCCATCGTGTTCACTTCCCCGTCTCGTCGGCGGCCCGGGCCACCAGCGTCATGACCGACGTCACCACGTGCTCGCCGATCGCGTCCGACACCTCGCCACGCACGGTGAGCACGTCGTTGCCCGCCAGCGACTTGATGTTGTCGATGGTGACCGCGACCGTCAGCCGGTCACCGGCCAGCACCGGACGGGAGTAGGAGAACTTCTGGTCCCCGTGCACCACCCGGCTGTAGTCCAGTCCCAGCTCCGGGTCCTCGACCACCTGGGAGGCCGCCTGGTAGGTGATCACGAACGGGAAGGTCGTCGGGGCGATCACATCGGGGTGGCCCAGCGCCTTCGCCACCGCCGGATCGGTGAACGCCGGATTGGTGTCCCCGATCGCGATCGCGAACTCGCGGATCTTCTCCCGGCCGACCTCGTACGGCTCGGTGGGCGGGTAGGTCCGCCCGATGAAGGAGGGGTCGAGTGCCATGGGGCAACTCCTCGGAAGCACGGTGGATCCGGCGGCCGTTGCCGCCGGCGGGGCGCGCATGGGTGCATACGCGAAAAACTCCGGGCCGCACCCCCTGAGGGATGCGGCCCGGAGCTCAAGACCTGTGTCACACAGGCCCGATGCCCTGCGAGAGGGTCAGCGGGTCTCGCGGTGCGCGGTGTGCGAGTTGCAGCGGGGGCAGTGCTTCTTCATCTCAAGACGGTCCGGGTCGTTACGCCGGTTCTTCTTGGTGATGTAGTTCCGCTCCTTGCACTCCACGCAGGCCAGCGTGATCTTCGGGCGGACGTCGGTGGCAGCCACGGGAGTGCCTTCCTGGGACAACGAATAAGAACACAACAAGAGTAGCCGACCGGGAGTGCGATCTCCCGACCGACTACGCGGGGTAGCGGTGACCGGACTTGAACCGGTGACACAGCGATTATGAGCCGCTTGCTCTACCAACTGAGCTACACCGCCACAGTGATCCGCAGCACAACCGAAGCCGACTGCTTTTCACCAGAGCCCCCATGCGGAATCGAACCGCAGACCTTCTCCTTACCATGGAGACGCTCTACCGACTGAGCTATAGGGGCGAACGAGGAAGAGATTACACGTTCCGCGCCCAGAGGTGAAATCCGTATCCCGACGCGAAGACCGCAGGTCGGCGAGGTGAACGGACGGACGATCCAAGGCCCCGCGTTCGATCGGCCCACCAGCCGCACGGCCCGACCCGATACGACTATTGCCCGCCTCCGAGCGCCCCGCCCCCACGCGCCATAGGCTCGACCCTCATTGACGGGGACGGCCCGGGGCGTCAGGACGACCCGGGATCAGGACGGTCCGGCCGACCGGACGGGCCAGCGCGGGAAGGAGCCTGCGATGGACAGCGCAGCCGCCGACGGACCGCACTCCGGCTCCGGCCCGACAGCCAACCCGCTCGGGCACGGACCGGTCCTCCTGCTCACCGGCGCCCGGCTGGCCGACGGGCGGGTGGTGGACGTCCGGATCAGCGGCGACCGGATCCAGGCCGTCGGCACCGTCGGCAGCCTCGGCCCGCTGCCCGCCCTGCCCGGCGCGCCCACCATCACCACCGGCGCCAGGATCGACCTCAAGGGCTACCTGCTGCTGCCGGCCCCCGCCGAGGCGCACGCCCACTACGACACCGCCTTCTCCGCCGCCCTGTCCGCCCCGCCGCCGGAGAGCCCCTCCGACCTCACCCGGCGGGCCACCGAGGCCGCGCTCGCCTCGCTCGGCTACGGCGCCACCGCCCAGCGCACCCACGTCCGGATCGGCGACGTGCACGGGCTGCGCCGGCTGGAGGCGGTGCTCACCGCCCGGCAGGCGCTGCGCGGCCTGGCCGAACTCCAGGCGGTGGCGATGCCCCGGCTGCTCACCGGCCGGGCCGGCGCCGACGGCCGGGCACAACTGCGCGAGGCGCTCAAGCTGGGCGCCACCGCGGCCGGCGGCTGCCCGGAGCTGGACCCGGATCCGGCCGGGTACGTCCAGGTGCTGCTGGAGGCCGCCCGGGAGGCGGACTGCTCGGTGGACCTGCACACCACGGCCGGCGATCCGGCCCAACTCTCCCGGCTGGTCGGCGCGTTGGCCCCGCTGCGGCCGCGGGTGACGCTCGGGCCGTGCGGGGCGCTGGCCCGGGGCGCGTCCACGGTGCTGGCGACCGGCGGGGTGCGGGTGGTCTGCCTGCCACAGAACGGCGGCTGCACCGGGCTGGAGGGCCGGTCGCCGGGGCTGCGGCCGGGCCTGCTGCGGGAGTTGACGGAGGCCCGGGTGCCGTTGGCGGCCGGCAGCGGCGCGCTGCGGGACCAGTCCAACCCGGTCGGCCGGGCGGATCCGCTGGAGTCTGCGTACCTGCTGGCGGCCGGCGGGGAGCTGGGCCTGGAGGCGGCGTACGACGCGGTGGCGAACCAGGCCCGGGCGGTGCTCGGGCTGCCGCCGGTCCGGGTGGACGCCGGGTTCCCGGCGGAGCTGCTGGCGGTGCGCGGGGACAGCCTGGCGGGGGCGCTCGCGGGCGGCCACAGCCGGCTGGTGGTGCACAGCGGCCGGGTGGTCAGCCGGACGAGCGCGGTGCGGGAGTTCGCGGACACCGTGGCGCTGGCGCTGCCCCGGCAGTCCGGGAGCGCCGGCGGGGGCTGAACAGCCTCCCCCTCCCAGAAAGTTCAAGGGGCGCGCGACGGATGTCGCGCGCCCCTCCCCCACCTGCTGGCCGCCGTTCGACGGCGGCTGGAGCGGTCCCGGGCCTCCCCCACATTGGAGCCGGTCCCGCTCGGTCAGCACTGACGCTACGCCCACGGAACACCGCTCCGGGCCTGCCTTGACGCTCCCCTGTCGGTCTCCGGCCCGCTCTTGACGGGTCGTTGACGCGGCGGCTGCCGGGGCGGCGTTCAGGGCTCGTACCGGTACCCGATCCCCGGTTCGGTGATCAGGTGCCGCGGGCGGCCCGGGTCGCGCTCCAACTTGCGCCGCAGCCCGGCCAGGTAGACCCGCAGGTAGTTGCCGCGCGCCTCCTGGGCCGGTCCCCACACCTCGCGCAGGATCTGCCGCCCGGGCACCAGCCGGCCCGGGTTGGCCACCAGCAGGGCGAGGATCCGCCACTCGGTCGGGGTGAGCCGCACCGGGCCCCGCGGGCCGGTCACCGTGGTGGCCGTCAGGTCGACGGTGTGGTCGCCTATCACCGGCCGCCCCAGCGGGGCACCGCCCAGCGGCCGGCGCAGCACGGCGCGCAGCCGGGCCAGCAGTTCCTCCATCAGGAACGGCTTGGTGAGGTAGTCGTCGGCGCCCGCGTCGAGGGCGCCCACCTTGTCGGCGGCACCGGACCGGCCGGAGAGCACGATGATCGGCATCGCGCTGCGGGTGCGCAGGCCGCGCAGCACGTCCATGCCGTCCAGGTCCGGCAGGCCGAGGTCGAGCAGCACGGCGTCCGGGGCGGAGTGCGCGGCGCGGTCCAGCGCCTCGCCGCCGCTGGCGGCCGTCCGCACGGCGTACTGCCGGGCGCTGAGGTTGATCCGCAGCGTGCGCAGCAGGGCCGGTTCGTCGTCGACGATCAGGATCTCGCTCATGCGGCCACCTCGCTCCGCCCGGCGGTCACTTCGCGGGACACGCGCCTTTCCGCGGTTCGTTCAGTTCGTCCACTCATGAACGGGCTCCTCCCGAGTGGCGGCGGGCAGGGTGAGCAGCATGGTGGTGCCGCCCCCGGGGGTGTCCTCGACCTCCAGGCTTCCGCCCATGGCCTCGGCCAGACCGCGGGAGAGCGCGAGGCCGAGGCCGACACCGGTGGTGTTGTCGGTGTCGCCGAGGCGCTGGAAGGGCAGGAAGACCCGGTCGCGCTCCTCGGGGGCGATGCCGGGGCCGCGGTCGATCACCCGGATCTCGACCTGGTCGGCGTGGTGGCTGGCGGTGACCAGGACGGGCGCGCCGGGCGCGTTGTAGCGCAGCGCGTTGGTGATCACGTTGGCGAGCACCCGCTCCAGCAGCGGCGGGTCGGCGAGCACCGGCGGCGCGGTGTCCAGGTCGAGCGGCTGGATCGGGGCGTACGGGTCGGGGAGGCTGTCGAGCGCCCGGGGCAGGATCTCGTCGAGGTGGGTCTCGGCGAGGTGCAGGGTGAGCGCGCCGGCCTGGAGGCGGCTCATGTCGAGCAGGTTGTCGACCAGGCGGGTGAGCTTGACCAGCGACTCGTCGGCGGTGGCGAGCAGTTCGGCCTGGTCCTCGGGCGAGAACTCGACGTCGGGGCTGCGCAGCGAGCCGACCGAGGCGAGCGCGGCGGCGAGCGGGGTGCGCAGGTCGTGGCTGACGGCGGCGAGCAGGGCGGTGCGCATCCGGTCGGCGGCCTTGATCGGCTCGACCTCGGCGGCGACCACGGCGAGCCGGTCGCGTTCCAGGGCGACGGCGACGTGCGCGGCGAAGGCGGTGAGGACGCGCTGGTCGGCGGCCGGCAGCCGGCGGCCGGTGAGGACCAGGACGGCGTCCGCGCCGACCGGCACCTCGGTGGTCTCGCTCTGCCCGTCGGGGTCGTCCTGGTGCTCGGCCTCGGAGTGGGCGAGCACCTCGTCGTCGACCCGGGAGAGCAGGGCGACGGCCTGCATGCCGAAGGCCGTCCGGGACTTCTCCATCAGGGCGGACAGGGCGTCGGCGCCGCGCAGCACGCTGCCGGCCAGGGTGGAGAGGGTCTCGGCCTCGGCGGTGGCCCGGGCGGCGCGACTGGTGAGCCGGCTGGCGTGGTCGACGATGGTGGCGACGGCGAGCGCGACGGTGGCGAAGACGACCAGGGCGACGATGTTGTTGGTCTCGCCGATGGTCAGGGCGTGTATCGGCGGGATGAAGTAGTAGTTGAGCAGCAGCGAGGCGGTGACCGAGGCCAGCAGGGCGGAGGTGGCGCCGCCGAGCAGGGCGACGATGACCACGCCGAGCTGGAAGATCAGCGCGTCGGTGGTGAGGTTGATGCTCTCGTGCGCCTGGGACAGGACCGCGGTCAGCAGCCAGGGCACCACGAGGCCGGCCGCGTAGCCGGCGATGGTGCGGCGCTTGGAGTGGCGGCGGCCGAGCGAGGGCAGCCGGCCGCGGCCGGTGAACTCGTGGGTGACCATGTGGACGTCGATGTCCTCGGAGTCGTCCACGGTGGTCTCGCCGATGCCGGGTCCGGTGAGGAAGCGGTTGATCCGGCCGCGGCGGCTGGTGCCGAGCACCAGCTGGGTGGCGTCGTGGGCGCGGGCGAAGGTGAGCAGCGCGGTGGGGATGTCGTCGCCGACCACCACGTGGTAGCTGCCGCCGAGGGTCTCGACCAGCTGGCGCTGCTGGGCGAGCGCGCCGGAGGAGGCGCCGGCCAGGCCGTCGCTGCGGGTGACGTGGACGGCCAGCAGGTCGCCGCCGGCGGTGCGGTCGGCGATCCGGGCGGCGCGGCGGATCAGGGTCTCGCCCTCGGGGCCGCCGGTGAGGGCGACCACGACGCGTTCGCGGGTCTCCCAGACGCGGTCGATGTTGTGGCTGGCCCGGTAGTCGCGCAGGCCCTCGTCGACCCGCCCGGCCACCCAGAGCAGGGCGAGTTCGCGCAGGGCGGTGAGGTTGCCGACCCGGAAGTAGTTGGAGAGCGCGGCGTCCACCTTCTCCGCCCTGTAGACGTTGCCGTGGGCCATCCGGCGGCGCAGCGCCTGCGGGGCCATGTCGACGAGTTCGATCTGGTCGGCCCGGCGGACCACCTCGTCCGGGACGGTCTCGCGCTGCGGGATGCCGGTGATCTTCTGGACGACGTCGTTCAGCGATTCCAGGTGCTGGATGTTGACGGTGGTGATGACGTCGATCCCGGCGGCCAGCAGTTCCTCGACGTCCTGCCAGCGCTTGGCGTGGCGGCCGCCGGGGATGTTGGTGTGCGCCAGTTCGTCGACCAGCACGACGGACGGACGGCGGGTGAGCACCGCGTCGAGGTCCATCTCGTCGAACTCGGCGTCGCGGTAGGAGCGTTGGACACGCGGCAGGACCTCCAGGCCGTCCAGCATGCCCTCGGTGTGGCGGCGGCCGTGGCACTCGATGTACCCGACCGCGACGTCGGCCCCGCGCTCCTGTCTGCGCCGGGCCTCGTCCAGCATCCGGTAGGTCTTGCCGACCCCCGGGGCGGAACCGAGGTACACCCTCAGCCGGCCCTTGCGGACGCCGGTGCCGGGGGTGAGGTCGCGGGCCATGGGCACTGCTCTTTCGCTCCTGCGAGGGCTGCCGCCAGGGCGTCCTCGGGCCGGGGTCGGGACGTACGGCGGCCGACCCGGGCGCGGGGGTGGTGCCCCGGCCCGGGTCGGCCTGTTTCACGGATCCAGCCGTTGACCTGTCACTTCTGCTCCGCCGGTCATTCCTGTTCCGCCGGTCACTTCTGTTCCGCGAGTGCCCGGTTCAGCAGGAGGACGTTGACGCCCTCCTGCCCGAGGAAGCCGAGCGAGCGGCCTTCGGTGTACTTCTCGACCAGCTTGTGCACCGCGTCCGCCGACAGGTTCCGGGTCTTGGCGACCCGGTTCACCTGCTCCTCGGCGTAGGCGACCGAGATGTACGGGTCGAGGCCGGAGCCGGAGGCGGTCAGCGCGTCGGCCGGGACGCTCTCCGGGGCGACGCCGTCGAACTCGGCGGCGGCGGCGCGGCGGTCGTTGACGGCCTTCAGCAGGTCGTCACTGTTCGGGCCGAGGTTGGAGGCGCCGGACGAGGACGAGTCGTAGCCGGTCCCGGCCGCGGAGGGGCGGGGCTGGAACCACTTCGGGTCCGGCTGCGCCTCCTCCTTCGGGTCGTCGGGGTTCTTCTTCGGGAGGTTGAAGTTCTGGCCGATCAGGCTGGAACCGACCTCCTTGCCGTCGGACTTCACGAGCGAGCCGTTGGCCTTCTCGGTGAAGGCGACCTGGCTGATCCCGGTGACCAGCAGCGGGTAGGCGATCCCGAGGATCGCGGTGAGCACCAGCAGCGCCCGCAGTGCGGTGAAGTGGGTGCGGACGGTCGTCGGCAGGGGCTTGGACATCGGATTCTCCTCTCTCAGCTCAGGCCGGGGATGAACTGGACGATCAGGTCGATCAGCTTGATGCCGACGAACGGCACCACCAGACCGCCGAAGCCGTAGACCCCGATGTTGCGGCGCAGCAGGGAGCTGGCGTCGGACGGGCGGTAGCGCACGCCGCGCAGGGCGAGCGGGATCAGGCCGATGATGACGAGGGCGTTGAAGATGATCGCCGAGGTGATCGCGGACTGCGGGCTGTGCAGGCCCATGATGTTGAGGTGGCTCAGGCCCGGGTAGACCCCGGCGAACATCGCGGGGATGATCGCGAAGTACTTGGCCACGTCGTTGGCGATCGAGAAGGTGGTCAGCGCGCCACGGGTGATCAGCAGCTGCTTGCCGATCTCGACGATCTCGATCAGCTTGGTCGGGTTGGAGTCCAGGTCGACCATGTTGCCGGCCTCCTTGGCCGCCATGGTCCCGGTGTTCATGGCCACGCCGACGTCGGCCTGGGCGAGCGCGGGGGCGTCGTTGGTGCCGTCGCCGGTCATCGCGACCAGCTTGCCGCCCTCCTGCTCCTTCTTGATCAGCGCCATCTTGTCCTCGGGGGTGGCCTCGGCGAGGAAGTCGTCCACGCCCGCCTCCTCCGCGATCGCCTTGGCGGTCAGCGGGTTGTCGCCCGTGATCATGATGGTCTTGATGCCCATCCGGCGGAGCTCGTCGAAGCGCTCCCGCATGCCCTCCTTGACCACGTCCTTGAGGTGGATCACCCCGAGGACGCGGGCCGGCTTGGCGCCGACCTTGGTGGCCACCACCAGCGGGGTGCCGCCGGCCGCGGAGATCCCGTCGACCAGGGCGGAGACCTCGTTGCCGACCGAACCGCCGTTCTCGGTCACCCAGTTGGTGACCGCGCCGGCCGCGCCCTTGCGGACCTGGTGGACCGCCTCGGCCTCGTCCAGGTCGACGCCGGACATCCGGGTCTGGGCGGTGAACGGGACCCAGGTGGCGTGCGTCAGCTCGCCCTGGGCGCGGGCCCGCAGGCCGTACTCGGTCTTGGCGAGGACCACGATCGAGCGGCCCTCCGGGGTCTCGTCCGCGAGGGAGGACAGCTGCGCGGCGCTGGCCAGTTCCTCGGTGGACACGCCCGGGGCGGGCAGGAACTCGGCGGCCTGGCGGTTGCCCAGGGTGATGGTGCCGGTCTTGTCCAGCAGCAGGGTGTTGACGTCGCCGGCCGCCTCGACGGCCCGACCGGACATCGCCAGCACGTTGCGCTGCACCAGCCGGTCCATGCCGGCGATGCCGATCGCGGAGAGCAGCGCGCCGATGGTGGTCGGGATGAGCGCCACGATCAGGGCGACCAGGACGATCATCGACTGCGGCGCGCCCGCGTAGGTGGCCATCGGCTGCAGGGTCACCACGGCGACCAGGAAGACGATGGTCAGCGAGGCGAGCAGGATGTTCAGCGCGATCTCGTTCGGCGTCTTCTGCCGGGCGGCGCCCTCGACCAGGGCGATCATCCGGTCGATGAACGACTTGCCGGGCTCCGAGGCGATCTTCACCACGATCCGGTCGGACAGCACCTTGGTGCCGCCGGTCACCGCCGAGCGGTCACCGCCGGACTCGCGGATGACCGGCGCGGACTCGCCGGTGATCGCCGACTCGTCGACGCTCGCGACGCCCTCGACGACGTCACCGTCGCCGGGGATGATCTGCCCGGCCTCGACCACCACGTGGTCGCCGAGCCGCAGCGCGGTGCCCGGCACCTCCTCCTCGGCCTGCGTGGCGGGCCAGTCGGTGAGCCGGCGGGCGACGCTCTCGGTCTTGGTCTTGCGCAGGGTGTCGGCCTGGGCCTTGCCGCGGCCCTCGGCGACGGCCTCGGCCAGGTTGGCGAAGATCGTGGTGAGCCAGAGCCAGACGGTGATGGCCCAGGCGAACACGGACGGGCTGGCGATCGCGGAGACGGTGGTGACCACCGAGCCGACCTCGACCACGAACATGACCGGGTTCTTGACCATCACCCGGGGGTCGAGCTTCTTCACCGCGTCCGGCAGGGACGCGACGATCAGCTTCGGGTCGAGCAGGCCGCTGGCCACTCTGTGCTGCGCGGCGGGCTCAGCCTTGTCGGCCGGTGCGGGGTTGAGCGTAGGGGTGGACATCAGGAGAGACCTTCCGCGATCGGCCCGAGAGCCAGGGCCGGGAAGTAGGTGAGGCCGACGACGATCAGGATGACGCCCGACAGCAGGCCCACGAACAGCGGCTTGTGGGTGGGCAGGGTGCCCGGGGTGGCCGGGACCGGCTGCTGCTGGGCGAGCGAACCGGACAGCGCCAGGACGAAGACGATCGGCAGGAGGCGGCCGAAGATCATCGCCAGGCCGAGCGCCGTGTCGTACCAGTCGGTGTTGACGGTGATGCCGCCGAAGGCCGAGCCGTTGTTGTTGGCGGCCGAGGTGAAGGCGTACAGCACCTCGGAGAAGCCGTGGGCGCCCGAGTTGAGCATCCCGGCCCGCTCCCCCGGCAGGGCCATCGCCAGGCCCGTGCCGACCAGCACCAGGGTCGGCGTGGTGAGGATGTACAGCGAGGCGAACTTCATCTCCCGGCCGCCGAGCTTCTTGCCCAGGTACTCGGGGGTGCGGCCGACCATCAGACCGGCGACGAACACCGCGACGATCGCCAGCACGAGCATGCCGTACAGGCCGGAGCCCACACCGCCGGGCGCGATCTCGCCCAGCATCATGTTGAAGACCGTCAGCCCGCCGCCGAACGGCGTGTACGAGTCGTGGAAGGAGTTCACCGCGCCGGTCGAGGTCAGCGTGGTCGAGGCGGCGAACAGGCCGGAGGCGGCGATGCCGAAGCGCTGCTCCTTGCCCTCCATCGCGGCGCCCGCGGCCTGGAGGGCGGTGCCCTGGTGCTGCGACTCGGCGAAGGTGAGCAGGGCGACCGAGGCGACCCAGAACAGGCCCATCACGGCGAGGATCGCGTAGCCCTGGCGGTTGTCCCCCACCATCCGACCGAAGGCCCGCGGCAGCGCGAACGGGATCAGCAGGATCAGGAAGATCTCGACC
Source organism: Kitasatospora sp. NPDC088861 (assembly GCF_044750105.1). NCBI lineage: Bacteria > Bacillati > Actinomycetota > Actinomycetes > Kitasatosporales > Streptomycetaceae > Kitasatospora > Kitasatospora sp. NPDC088861. The sequence goes on along the minus strand of NZ_JBIVJF010000014.1, from coordinate 47,458 downwards.
AGGTTGGAGAAGCCGGTCGGGTTCTCGAACGGGTGCGCGGAGTTGGCGTTGAAGAAGCCGCCGCCGTTGGTGCCGAGCAGCTTGATGACCTCCTGGGAGGCCACCGGGCCGCCCGGGATCTTCTGCACCTCGCCGCTGAGCGTGGCCACCTCGTGGAAGCCGTGGAAGTTCTGGATCACGCCGGAGGCGGCCAGGACCAGGGCGAAGACGATCGAGATCGGCAGCAGCAGGCGCAGGTTGATCCGGGTGAGGTCCACCCAGAAGTTGCCGACCCGGTCGGTGCGGTTGCGGGTGAAGCCCCGGATCAGCGCGCCGACGACGGCGATGCCGACGGCCGCGGAGACGAAGTTCTGCACCGCCAGGCCCGCCATCTGCGCCAGGTGGCCCATCGCGGACTCACCGGCGTAGGACTGCCAGTTGGTGTTGGCGACGAACGAGATCGCGGTGTTCCAGGCCTGGTGGCCCTCCATCTGCGGAACGCCCAGGTTCAGCAGCAGGTAGCCCTGGAGGCGGATCAGGCCGTAGAGGAAGAGGACGGAGACGGCCGAGAAGGCCAGCACCGAGCGGAGGTACACCGGCCAGCGCTGATCGGCGTCGCCGTCGACGCCGATCACCTTGTAGATGCCGCGCTCGACTCTGAGGTGCTTGGTGGTGGTGAGGAGCTTGGCGATGTAGTCGCCAAGGGGGCGGTAGCACAGGGCCAGTGCCCCGACCAGGGCCAGGGCCTGCAGCCAGCCCGCGAGAGTGGATCCCATGTCAGAACTTCTCCGGGAAGATCAGCGCCACGACGAGATAGCCGACGAGCGCGACGGCCACGATCAGACCTGCGATGTTCTCCGCGCTCACAGCTTCTCCACCCCCCGCGCGATCAGGGCGATGACGGCGAACACGGCGACCGTGACACCGACGTAGATGAGATCGGACATGGGCTCCACCAGAGCGGTTCGGGAGACTGCCGCGGGCGGGCCGGGGGCTTCGCGCGGCGCCGGCGGACGACCGGCAGATGCAGCAAAGCAGCCGTCAGAGGCGCGTTATGGCTCCCTGACGCCCTCCATACGGGTGACTGCGGGACGTTGACGCGACCTTGACGCCCGCTTCACCGGGCCGTGACCGTCGTCATCAGGCCGTGATCGGCCCGGCGCCGGAACGCCGGAAGCCCCGGGATTCCGGGGCTTCCGTACGGATGGGGGTGCGGGTTGGTACGGACTTCGTGCGGGCGGGGCCGACGGAGGCCCGGGGGGCCGGCTACTGCTCCGGTCAGACCTTCTCCGGCGCCGGGAGCCGCTCGTACCCGCTCCCCGGGGCCGGCTCGCCCCGGCGCACCGCGCCGGGCGCCCGGCGCGACGGGCCTCCCGCGCGCCCGGAGGAGGTCAGCTGCCACGGCACGCTGATCACCATCACGCCCGCCGTGAACAGCAGCCGGCTCTTCAGCCACAGCGCCGACTGGTTGTGCAGCAGGTGCTCCCACCAGTGGCCGACCACGTACTCCGGGATGAACACGGCGACCGCCTCCCGGGGGCTGTCCCGGCGGTGCTCCCGCACGTACGCCAGCACCGGCTTGGTGATCTCCCGGTACGGCGAGTCCAGCACCTTCAGCGGCACCCGGACGCCGGCCTCCGTCCACTGCCGCTCCAACTCGCCGGTCGCCTCCGGCTCCACCGCCACGGTCAGCGCCTCCAGCGAGTCCGGCCGGAACGCCTCCGCGTAGCCGAGCGCCCGCAGCGTCGGCTTGTGCAGCTTGGACACCAGCACGATCCCGTGCACCCGGGCGGGCCGCGCCGACTCGGCCTCCGGGTCGTCCACCGCCAGCTCGGCGGCGACGCCGTCGTAGTGCCGGCGGATGCCGCGCATCATCAGCCACAGCACCAGCGCGGCGACCACGGCCAGCCAGGCGCCCTGGGTGAACTTGGTGAGCAGCACGATCACCAGCACCAGCGCGGTGACGACCGCGCCGAAGGCGTTGATCACCCGGGAGCGCAGCGCCGAGCGGCGCACCGCCGGGTCGGTCTCGGTGGCCAGCGCCCGGTTCCAGTGCCGGACCATGCCGATCTGGGACAGCGTGAAGGAGGTGAAGACGCCCAGGATGTACAGGTGGATCAGGCTGGTGACGTTCGCGTCGTACAGCCAGAGCAGCCCGCCGGCCACCACCGCGAGCGCGATGATGCCGTTGGAGAAGGCCAGCCGGTCCCCGCGGGTGTGCATCTGCCGGGGCAGGTAGCGGTGCTCGGCCAGGATCGAGGCCAGCAGCGGGAAGCCGTTGAAGGCGGTGTTGGCGGCCAGGATCAGCACCAACGCGGTGACCGCCTGGATCGCGTAGAACAGCACGCTGTGGTCGCCGCCGAAGATCGCCGCCGCGAGCTGGGCGATCACGGTCTGCTGGGGCGTGCTCGCGCAGTCGCCGGGGAAGCCGGACAGCCGGCAGGCGCCGCCCTCGGTGATGTGCACCTTGGCGATCAGCGCGAGGGCGGTGATGCCGGCGAACATCACCACGGCCGTGGTGCCCATCACGGCCATGGTGCGCGCGGCGTTCCTCGCCTTCGGCGCCCGGAAGGCCGGGACTCCGTTGGAGATCGCCTCCACCCCGGTCAGCGCCGTACAGCCGGAGGCGAACGCCCGCAGGCCCAGCATCAGCAGGCCGAGGCCGGCCACCGTGTCCTTGCCGTCCTCCGGGAGGATCCCGTACGAGGCGCTGGACGCCACCGGCGCGTCGCCGAGCGCGACCCGGACCAGCCCGGTGACCACCATCAGCAGGATGCCGCCGATGAACAGGTACGTCGGCGCGGCGAAGGCCTTGCCGGACTCCCGGACGCCGCGCAGGTTCACCGCCATCAGCAGCAGCACGAAGCCCAGCGCCAGCCAGACCCGGTGACCGGCCAGCGAGGGCAGCGCCGAGATGATGTTGTCCACCCCGGAGGCCACCGACACCGCGACCGTCATCACGTAGTCGACCAGCAGCGAGGCGGCCACCACCAGACCGGAGTTGGCGCCGAGGTTGCGGGACACCACCTCGTACGAGCCGCCGCCGCTCGGGTAGGCGTGCACCACCTGGCGGTAGGACATCACCACGACCGCCATCAGCGCGACCACGCCGGCCGCGACCCACGGGGTCAGGTAGAGGAAGGCGGCGCCACCGACGGTGAGCACCAGCAGGATCTCCTGGGTCGCGTAGGCGACCGAGGAGAGCGGGTCGGAGGCGAAGATCGGCAGCGCCAGCCGCTTGGGCAGCAGCGTCTCGCCGAGCTCCTCGCTGCGCATGGCCCGGCCGATGACGAGGCGCTTGAGCGCCTGGGGCACGTTGAACACGTTGGCGAGCGTAAGTTCGGTCGGACACGACGGAATCCGTTGCGGCGCTGGCCCGGCACGTCCCGCCCTCATGGACTTCCCGCAGGTCAGGGCCACTGCGGGCGGGCACGTGCCGGGCGTATCGAGGGCGTCAGGGCCGCCCCGTTAAGACCGCGTCAAGATACCGGGTTGTTATCGGGCGTCCAGGCTGTGGACGCCCAGCACCTCAGCGGTGGCGGCCCGGGTCACATCCGCATCCGCAGCCGGCAGACCACCGCGTCGGTGTGCCGGCGCAGCGCGCGGTCGATCACGGCGCCGCGCCGGTTCTGCAGCGCCCGCTGCCACCAGCGGGCCGGCTCCACCTCCGGGATCAGCACCGTCAGCCGGTCGTAGGCGTGCTCCTCGCCTAGCCGGTTCACGAACGCGGCGATCGGCTGGCCCAGCCGGCGGCGGTCCTCCGGGATCTCCACCAGCGGCACGCCCGGCTGCCACAGCTCCCAGTCCCGCCGCAGCGCCTCCGCCTCGGCCTGCTCGTGCACCACCGTCACCGCCAGCACCTCGTCCCCGAGCGACAGCGCCGCCGACAGGCCGTCCCGGGTGAGCCGGGTGATGGCCGTCACCGGCACGACCACCAGGCTGCGCTGGCGGGTCACCGCGCCCGGCACCCGGCCCAGCTCCAGCCGCTCCCCGATCAACCCGTAGCTGCGGTGCACCGCCTCGAACAGCACCACCAGCAGCGGCAGCGCCACCACGATGCCCCAGGCGCCCTCGGTGAACTTGGTGCCGGTCACCACCACCGTCGCGACCCCGGTGAGCAGCGCGCCGAACCCGTTCAGCACGGCCTTCCGCACCCAGCCGGCCGGCCGGTGCACGGACCAGTGCCGGACCATGCCGACCTGACAGATCGTGAACCCGACGAACACGCCGATCGAGAACAGCGGCACCAGGCTGTTCACGTCCCCGCCCGAGCCGACCAGCAGCGCCGCCGACACCAGGGCGAGGAACAGCACCCCGTGCCGGTGCACCTGGCGGTCGGCCCGCAGCGCGAACACGTGCGGCAGGTGGTTGTCCCGGGCGAGCAGGTGCAGCAGCACCGGCAGCCCGCCGAAGGAGGTGTTCGCGGCAAGCCCGAGCAGCACCACGGTGGCGAACTGGACGACGTAGAAGGCGGCGCCGTGGCCGAGCGAGGCGTCGGCGAGCTGGGCCAGCACCGTGACGCCCTCCACCGGCTGGAGGTGGAAACGGCCGATCAGCACGGCCAGCCCGATCAGCATCACGCCGAGCAGGGCGCCGAGCACCACCTCGGTGTGCTGCGCCCGCTTCACCCGCGGGGTCCGGAACGACGGGACGGCGTTCGCCACCGCCTCCACCCCGGTCAGCGCCGAGCACCCGGCCGCGAACGCCTTGAGCAGCAGCAGCGCGCCGACGGTCGTGGCGTTCTCGGCCAGCGTCGAGGCGTGGCCCGCGGCGGCCGCGGTGCTCGCCGGGCCGTCCCGGAACAGGCCGACCACGATGATCGCCAGGATCGACACCACGAAGACGGCCGTCGGCGCCATGAACCAGCGCGCCGACTCGGCGATCCCGCGCAGGTTCACCGCCGTCACCAGGGCCAGCACGCCCAGGCACAGCCAGACCCGGTCGTCGTACAGGCTCGGCACCGCCGAGGTCAGCGCCGCCACCCCCGCGGTCACCGAGACCGCCACGTTCAGGATGTAGTCGATCACCAGCGAGGCGGCCGCGGTCAGCGCCGTCCGTCGGCCCAGGTGCTCCTTCGCCACCGCGTACGAGCCGCCGCCGTCCGGGAACGCCGCGATCACCTGCCGGTACGACGCCACCAGCACGCCCAGCAGCACCGCGATCGCCACCGTCACCGGCAGTGTGAAGCCCAGCCCGTACGCCCCGGCCGCGGCCAGCACCAGCACGATCGACTCCGGCCCGTACGCGACCGAGGCCATGGCGTCCAACGACAGCGCCGCCAGACCGCCCAGCGCACTCAGCCGGTGCCGCTCGTCGCCCGCGCCGGTGTCCGGCGGTTCGGGTTCGGCCGTGACGGCCTGGGTGGTGATGGCGCTGGGCATCGGACGGAACCTCCGCGATCGGTTGTTCCTCCGATCCTGCGGGCCGCACCCCCGCCCTCCCCCCGACCCCTACGCGTTCCTGACGCCGTCCCAGGAACCATTGACGGGCCCTTGACGCACCGCGGGAGAGCTCATGGCGGGGGGTGGCGGGGATGGGTGGGCCGCTGTCCCGGCGGGCGCCGGTTGGGAAGACGACCAGCTCTTGCGAAGAACCCCCGGCGCGCCCTACGCACACCCGGGACACCACCACAATCACGCTGAACGGCCCCACCCACCCCCGCACCCACTCTGCTGCCTGCTGACCGTAATTGCAAGCAATGCGCAATAAGTGTCCTCGCCGCCGGCACGGCAGCGCCGCGGCGCCCACGCGACGATCACGCGGCGGGAAAACGACAACGGCCCCCGATCCGCGTCTCCGCAGATCGGGGGCCGTTCTCTGTCCTGTGGCTGGTGCAGGGTTCGAACCTGCGTAGCTTACGCGGCAGATTTACAGTCTGCTCCCTTTGGCCGCTCGGGCAACCAGCCAGGATCTTGTCCCCCGGGGCGTCCGCCCCGTTCGACGTCGTAAACAATACCTGATGCCAGGGGGTGCTCCGCCACTCGATAGGTCACGTGATGATCAAGGGCCACGGCGTGGCTGTCGGGGGCGGGGGCGGGGTACCGCTGGATAGGCTGGGGAGGCGGACGCCCGGTGGGGCAGGCCGTGCCAGTGAAGCCAGAACATCAAGGAGACCAACACCCATGGCCGACTCCAGTTTCGACATCGTCTCGAAGGTCGAGTGGCAGGAGGTCGACAACGCGATCAACCAGACCTCCCGTGAGATCGCCACCCGTTTCGACTTCAAGGGCGTCGGCGGCGAGATCAGCCGCTCCGGCGAGAAGATCGAGATGAAGGCCAACGGCGAGGAGCGCGTGAAGGCCATCCTGGACGTCCTACAGGGCAAGTTCATCAAGCGCGGACTGTCGCTCAAGGCCCTGGACGCCGGCGAGCCGCAGCTGTCCGGCAAGGAGTACAAGATCTTCGCGGACATCAAGGAGGGCATCTCCACGGAGGATGCCAAGAAGGTCGCGAAGATCATCCGCGACGAGGGCCCGAAGGGCGTCAAGGCGCAGGTCCAGGGCGACGAGCTGCGGGTCAGCTCGAAGAGCCGCGACGACCTGCAGACCGTACAGGCACTGCTCAAGGGCAAGGACCTGGACTTCGCGATCCAGTACGTGAACTACCGCTGACCCCTGGAGGGTTGTGCGGCAGGGCCCCGCTTCCGGGAGCTTGAGCTCCAGGGGGCGGGGCCTTTCGCGTGGGTGGGGTCAGCCGGCGGCGGGGCGGGGGTGGGTGGCCGTGGCGAGGGCTTGGGCCTGGGCGCGCAGGGTGGCGAGCTGGTCCAGCAGGGTGGCCGGGCCGGAGGTCTTGGACAGGGTCGGGGCGGTCACCGCCGGGGCGGCCGGGAGCTGGGCGATCAGGCTCTGCAGGGTGGTCTGCAGGGTGGCGACGAGCTGTTGGACGGCCGCGGGGTCGGGGGTGGTGGACGTGGCCTCCGAGAGCAGGCCGGCGATCTGGTTGATGACGTCGCCGAGAGCCCCGAGGGCCGCACTCGGGTCCGGGGTCGCGGGCAGGGCCGGGACGACGGGCACCGGAACGGTCGGCAGTGCCAGGTCCGCGGGCAGGAGCGGGGCGGCGGCCACCACGTCGGCGGGCGCCGGGATGGCGGCGGGGTTCGGGACGGAGGCGAGGGTGGTGCGCGGGGCCTCGGCTTCGTGGCCGGCGGCGGACGCCGTGGTGACCACGGTCAGTGCGAGGGCCGCGATCAGCGCGGCGACCATCCGGGTGGCACGCATGGGTACTGCTCCCTCTCAAGTGCGAGTCGGGCGGGATCGCCTGCTTCACACGGTGGGGCAGCATTCCTGACGCAGCCACCGCAGCTACGCCGAACGACGCGCGACGGCCGGCCGACGATGAGCCATCCGGCGATGGGCCGCCCGACGGCGAGTCATCCGACGGCATCTCAGTCGTCGGCATCTCAGTCGTCGACGGGTCAGTCGGCGGCGGGTCAGTCGGCGGCTGCCCAGCCGCTGGTGCCGCGGTGGGCGGACAGGCCGACGGACTCGAACTCGTCCACCCGGCCGGCCTCGGTGCGGGCGCCGATCCGCCGCAGGGCGCGGGAGATCGGGGAGCCCTCGGGCGGGAAGGGTTCGAACTCTCCCTTGGTGAGCGGTCCGAGGACGATCCGGCCGTCCTCCCAGACGGCGGCGCGCTGGGTGCCGCTGCCGCCGAAGTACTCGGCCTCGACGCAGGCGATCGGGCCGGCCTTGGACCAGGCGGCCAGCCGGAGTTCGAAGCCGCCCGGGTGCCAGCCGAAGCCGGCCCCCTCGGCGGGCTTCGTCGAGCCGTCGTCGGTCTGGAGGGCGGAGAGCACCGCGGGGGTGACCGGTATCAGGGCCAGACCCTGCGCCAGTGGCACCACCCGGGCCGTCGAGGTTTCCGCCGCGGCCACCGCCAACAGCTCGAATGTTCCTATCAGGGCCTGGAGTTCATAGGACATGCCGGTCATCGTGTCCCACCGCACCGACAGTCGGCGCGGAGTTTATGATTCCGTGCCCGGCTGGAGTCCGTAGAGCAGGGTGAAGACCGTCACGTCCACCGCGTCCTCGGCCGTGCTGGGCGCTTCCTCGTTCAGCTCGTCGATGACTGCGGCGAGTTGGGTCCGCAGCCGGATCAGCCGGTCCGGGCTGAGCCGCAGCGTCGAGTGCACGAACAGTCCGGGCGGCCCGACCGATCCGTCCCGGGGCGAGCTGAAGTCCAGCCGCCCGCCGAGGACCTGGGCGCGGAAGTCGCCGCGGACCCGGTCCATGGCGGCCAGGATGGCGTCGTACGCCTCGGAGCGGCCCGGGGAGTCCGCGGTGAACATCTCCGGGGCGAGCCGGATCGACTCCTGGGCGGCGGCGTAGCGGCTCTCGACGATCCCGGAGACCAGCCGGGTGCCGGCCACGATGACCAGCCCCGCCTTCTCCAACTGCTTGATGTGGCGGTAGAGCTTGGTCTGCGGTTCGCCGAGCGCGGCGGCGATCTCCTTGGCGGTGAGCGGGCGCTCCTCGCCGGACTTCAGGGCGCCGAGGATGGCCAGCCGCAGCGGGTCGGCCAGCGCCTTGAGCACGGCGACGTCGGCCACCTGGCGTTCCTTGACCCAGGTGGTGGGTTGCTCGCCGCCGTCGGCGGGTTCCAGATCGTGCTCGGCCACGGGCACCACCTTGGCAGATCGGCCGCGCCGCACGCAATCACGCTCTGGTGAGCGCTCACCCTTGCGCAACCAATCATGCTTCCGACATCATTCACGACAACGTGAATGATGTCGGAAGCGCGAACAGCGGGGTGGGCCATGGCGGGGAACAGAACGGCGGCTGACGAGTCGAGGACGGCAGCGGGGGCAGGAGAGACGGCGGCGGGGGCCGCGGCGGCCACGCCGCCCGTCCCGCTGCGACGGAACTTCCGCTTCCAGGCGCTCTGGGCCGGCCAGGCCGCCGCGACGCTCGGCATGCGGGTCGGCGACACCGCCTTCCCACTGCTGGTCCTCGCACTCACCGGTTCCTCCACCGCCGCCGGGGCCTTCGGGGCCGTACAGATGGTCACGACCCTGCTGCTGGGCGTCCACGGCGGCGTGGTCGCCGACCGCCTCGACCGCCGCCGGGTGCTGATCGCCTCCGACGCCGCCCGGCTGCTCGTCACGGCGACCGTCCCGGTGGCCATGGCCTTCGACCGGCTGACCCTGGCCCACCTGCTGCTCGTCGCCGCCGCCGTAGGGGCGACCATCGCGTACAGCGGCCCGATCCGGCTGCTGGCACTGCGCTCGGTGGTGGCGCCGGAGCAGCTGCCGCAGGCACTCGCCCAGGACGAGGCCCGGATGACCGGGGCCTCGCTGGCCGGTCCGCCGCTGGCCGGCTTCCTGTACGGGCTCGGCAGCGCGGTGCCGTTCCTCGGCACCGCGCTCGCCTCCCTGCTCGCGCTGGTGGCCGCGCTCGTGGTGCGCTTCCCCGGCCGCCCCGCCGACGCACAGCCGAGCGGCGAAACCGCCACACAGCCGAACCGCGAACCGGGCGGCACGGAACCGGCCCCCGAGTCCGGCGGCGCCCTGGCCGGGTTCCGCCTGCTCGCCGCCGCCCCCCTGCTGCGCTCCGCCCTGGCCGTCCTGCTGGTGGTCAACTTCGCCGGGACGGCCCTGATGCTGCCGGTGATGGTGCTGCTGCGGGACGGGGGCACGAGCAGCGCCGGGATCGGCCTGGCGCTGGCCGGCGAGGCGGTGGGGGCGCTGGCCGGAGCGGTCCTGGTGTCCCGGCTGCACCGGTTGGCCGGGCCGGGCGTCCTGCTGCTGGTGGTGGCCTGGACCGCCGTGCCGGTGACGCTGGCGCCGCTGCTGCCGGGCGGGGTGGCCACCGTGTTCGCCGCGCTGTTCGTGGTGGGGATCGGCGTTCCGGCCCTGCGGGTGATGCTGGACCTGCTGGTGTTCCAGCAGGTGCCGGACGAGCTCCGCGGCCGGGTGATCGCGGCGACCATGACGCTGCTGACCGCGGGCATGCCGGCCGGGACGCTCGGCAGCGGCCTGCTGCTGGACCACCTCTCCCCCGCCGTCGCGCTAGCCGCGATCAGCGTCCTGCTCGCGGCCGCCCTGCTGCCCGCGACCGCGAGCCGTACGCTGCGCCGCGCCGCCTGGCCGGCGCCGCAGGATCCGGCGGCCCGCCCCTGACAGTCGCTCACCCGCGCGGGTGCACGCCGCATGCGGCGGCCTCGGCAACCGGGTGAACTGGCCGGGTACGGCCCGCCCCGGGGCCCCTCCCGGGCGGCGTCCGCGCCCGCGGCGCCGCGCGCCCGGACGTCGCGCAGCCGGCCGGGGCCGTACCGGAGGAGGACAGATGGGTTCCACGGACGCGCCCTCGCCCGGCCGGGGCGGCCCCGGCGAGGCCGCCGCCCCCGACGGTCCCAGCAGGTCCGGTGACCCGAGCAGCCCCGGTGACCAGGGCGACCCCGGCGGCCGGGGAGGCCCCGGTGACCGGAGGAGCCCCGACGGCCCGAGGAGCCCCGACGGCCCGACCACCCGCGAGCGGACCGGCGCGGTGGCCGCCCGGGTGGTCACCGCACCCCGGATGTCCTGGCTGACGCTCGCCCTGATGACCACGAGTTCGGTGGCCAGTCTGCGCTCCGCCCCGACCATGGCCGTCTACGGCCTGGCCTGCGTCTTCCTCTACCTCGTCCCGGCGCTGGTGTTCCTGCTGCCGACCGCGCTGGTCTCCGCCGAGCTGGCGTCCGGCTGGGAGGGCGGCGTCTACCGCTGGGTCTCGGAGGGCCTGTCAAAGCCGCTGGGCTTCCTCGCCGTCTGGTGCCAGTTCGCGATGACGATCTTCTACTACCCGTCGCTGCTGGCGTACGTGGCATCGACGATCGCGTACGTGGTGAAGCCGAGGCTGGCCAGCAACGGCCCGTACACCGCCGTGGTGATCATGGTGCTGTACTGGACCGGCGTCTGGGTCTCCTCGCGCGGGACGAAGGCCGTGGCCGGCCTGTCCTCGATGGGCCTGGTGATCGGCACGCTGATCCCCGGCACACTGCTGGTGGTGCTCGGCTTCGTCTTCCTCGGCCAGGGCAACGGCTCCGCCGCGCCGATGGACTCCGCGCACCTGCTGCCGCAGTGGACCGGCCTGGCCAGCCTGGTGCTGATCGTCAACAACTTCCTCAGCTACTCCGGCATGGAGATGAACGCGGTGCACGTCTCCTCGCTGCGCAATCCGGCGCGGGAGTTCCCGCGCTCGATGTTCACCGCGTCGGCGATGGTGCTGCTGATCTTCATCCTGCCAGCGCTGGCGATCAGTTGGGTGGTGCCGTCCAGCGAGCTGAGCCTGACGGCCGGCGTGATGCAGGCCTTCGACGCCTTCTTCCAGTACTTCGACATCGGCTGGCTCACCCCGGTGATCGCGGTGGCGCTGATCGCGGCCTCGCTCGGCGGCATGCTGACCTGGCTGGCCGGGCCGTCCAAGGGCCTGTTGATGATCTCCCGGCAGGAGGGCTACCTGCCGCCGTTCCTGCAGAGGCTGAACCGGGAGGGCGTCCAGCAGAACCTGCTGGTCGCCCAGGGCGTGGTCACCACGGCGATCGCCCTGCTGTACGCGCTGATCCCGAACGTCTCCAGCGCGTACTGGATCTTCTCGGTGATCACCACGCAGGTGTACCTGATCGTCTACCTGCTGATGTTCACCGCCGCGATCCGGCTGCGGCGCACCCGGCCGGACCACCCGCGCGGCTACCGGGCCCCGGCGCTGGTACCGATCTGCGTGGTCGGGCTGCTCGCCTCGGCGTGCGCGATGGCGATCGGCTTCGTACCGTCGTCCCAGTTCGGCAGCGGCAGCGTCTGGACGTACATCGGGATCGTCGGCGGCGGCCTGTTGGTCCTCGGCCTGCTGGTCCCGTACCTGTTCCTACGGCTGCGCAAGCCCGGCTGGCGCTCCCCGGAGGCGGCGGCGGAGCTGGCCGCGCAGGAGTCGGCCGAGCTGCGCGGCGCCGCGGGCGGTGCGGCATGACCACCAGCCTGATGGCCTCCCGGCACCGCTGGATCTATCTCGGGGCGATCGGGCTGCTGGTCGCGATGCTGATCACCGGCCTGCTCTCGTTCACCCAACTGCACGCCACCGACCAGGCCGACCGCAAGGCCGGGCAGCTCGCCCGGGCGCTGGGTTCGGCCGGCTATCCGGTGCCCGCGCGGGACCAGATCGTGCACACCCTGGGCGAGGACGGCGGCGCCGTCTGCGCGAACCCGTCGAACGCCCTGACCCAGGCGCAGTGGACGTCCGGCATGTCCAACGGCGCCGACGGGCCGGGCCAACGGCCGGTGCTGTCCGACCGCGACGCGGTGCGGGCCGAGGCGATCGTGCTCTCGGTGTACTGCCCGGGCAGGCTCGCCGAGATCCAGGACAAGATCGACGACCTCAACTTGCAGGACACCGTCCGCAAGTAGCCCGCCCGGCCTTCGAGGAGGACCCGACCGTGCCTCGACCCTTCACCACCGAGGACTACACCGCCCGGACGGCCCGGGCCGCCGCCGAAGCGACCGCCGCCGGACTGTCCGGCCTGGTCGTCGCCCCCGGCCCCGACCTGGTCTACCTGTGCGGCTACCAGCCCACCGCGATCACCGAGCGGCTCACCGCCCTGGTGATCACCGCCGGACGCGCACCCGCGCTGATCGTCCCCAGGTTGGAGCGCCCGGACGCCAAGAGGGCGGCCGGCGCCCCGGCCCTGCGGCTGCTCGACTGGACCGACGGCGAAGACCCGTACGCCACCGTCCGCCCGCTGCTCGACCCGGCCGGGCGGTACGGCATCTCCGACAACGCCTGGGCGATGCACCTGCTCGGCCTCCAGGCCGCGCTGCCCGGCACCGGCTTCACCTCGCTCACCGAGACCCTGCCGATGCTGCGCGCGGTCAAGGGCACCGAGGAGCTGGAGCGGCTGGCCGCGGCCGGCGGCGCCGCGGACGCCGCCTACCGGGGCATCCTGGAGGTCGAGTTCGCCGGCCGCCGGGAGACCGACGTCGCCGCCGACCTCGGCGCACTGCTCATCAAGTACGGGCACAGCCAGGTCGACTTCACCGTGGTCGGCTCCGGCCCGAACGGCGCCGACCCGCACCACGAGGCCGGCGACCGGGTGATCCGGCCCGGCGACACCGTGGTGCTGGACTTCGGCGGGCTCAAGGACGGCTACGGCTCCGACACCACCCGCACCGTGCACGTCGGCACCGAGGTGCCGGCGGAGGTCCAGAAGGTGCACGACGTGGTCCGGCTCGCCCAGCAGACCGCGTTCGAGGCGGTCCGACCCGGGGTCAGCTGCCAGGAGATCGACCGGATCGCCCGCCGGGTGATCACCGAGGCCGGCTTCGGCGAGTACTTCATCCACCGCACCGGGCACGGCATCGGCATCACCACGCACGAACCGCCGTACCTGGTCGAGGGCGAGGAGCGGCCGCTGGTGTCCGGCATGTGCTTCTCCATCGAGCCCGGCGTCTACCTGCCCGGCCGCTTCGGGGTGCGGATCGAGGACATCGTCACCGTCACCCCCACCGGCGGCCGCCGGCTCAACAACACCCCGCACGAGCTGGGCTTCGTCTCATGACGGGGCCGTCACCCCGCTGCTCCGCCGCCAGAACGGCGGTCCGACTGTGCGACTTTCTTACGAGGCGGTCATGGTTCACCCAGAGTCCTCCAAGTTTGCGTTGGTAGTTTCGGTGAGCATGACGAAGCTGCTCAGCCCGGCCCCGCCCACCCCGGCGCGGGCCGGGCGACTGCGACCCGTGACCGCCCGCCCCCGCCGTACCGGTCTGTCGAGACTCCGGCTGCTGGCCTGGCCGGTCTACCTGACCGCGCTCGTCTGGTACCTGCGCACCCAGGGCATGGCCTTCGCCAACGACGTGGTGTTCCTGTGGCTGATCGGCGCCCTGCTGACGGCGGCCGTGCACAGCGGGCACGGCCGACGCGGCTTCCTGCTGGTACTGCGCGACTGGGTGCCGGTGATGGCCGCGGTCTGGACGTACTCGCTGCTGCGCGGCTACGGCGCGCACACCCCGTGGGCCCCGCACTGGCTGCCGCAACTGCGCGCCGACGAGGTGCTCGGCTTCGGCGAGACCTGGACCGTCCGGCTCCAGCACGCGCTGTGGACGCCCGGCTCGCCGCACTGGTACGACTACGCGGCGACCGTCGTCTACCTCTCGCACTTCTTCCTGGTGTTCGTCCTTCTCGCGGTGCTCTGGCGGCGCCGGCACGAGCGGTTCCGTCAACTGCTCGCCTGCTACCTGCTGCTCACCTTCGCCAGCTTCGCCACGTACCTGCTCTACCCGGCCGACCCGCCGTGGCTGGTCGCCCAGGAGGGCCACCTGCCGGGGCTCACCCGGGTCGTATGGGACGTGATCTCCACGAGCGGGCTGCCGCAGGCCAACTCGCTGGTCGAGAACGGCAGCCAGTTCGCCAACGACGTCGCCGCGATGCCCTCGCTGCACTCCGCCTACCCGGCGATGCTGCTGTTCTTCTTCTGGCCTACGGCCCGCCCCTGGCTGCGGGCGCTGCTGGTCGCCTATCCGCTCGCGATGGCGTTCACCCTGGTGTACGGCGCCGAGCACTTCATCGTGGACATCTTCGCGGGCTGGGCGTACGCGGCACTGGTGGTGTTCGGCCTCCGCTGGCTGCGGAACCGGCGTACCCGGCTCATCAGGGAACGGGCAGACTTGGCCGGGTGCCGAACCAGCCCCTCCCTCCCGTGAAGCCCACCGCCGAACAGCTCCAGGCGGCCAAGAACACCACCATCCCGGACGTCACCGGGCCCGGACTGCGGGTGCTGTTCTGCGGCATCAACCCGGGCCTGTGGTCCGGCGCCACCGGGCACCACTTCGCCCGGCCCGGCAACCGCTTCTGGCCCGCCCTGCACCGCTCCGGCTTCACCACGCGCCAGTTCCGCCCGGACGAGCAGGGCGAACTGCCCGCGCTCGGCCTGGGCATCACCAACGTCGCCCCGCGCACCACCGCCAAGGCCGACGAACTGACCGCCGAGGAACTGCGCGAGGGCGGCGCCGCGCTCACCGAACGCGTGCTGCGGCTGCGCCCGCGCGTCCTGGCCGTGCTCGGCATCGGCGCCTACCGGACGGCCTTCGGGCAGCGGCGGGCCGCGATCGGCCGCCAGCCGGAGGGCATCGGCGACACCGAGGTGTGGGTGCTGCCCAACCCGAGCGGGCTCAACGCGCACTACACGCTGGACGGGCTGGCCGCCGAGTTCCGCCAGCTCCGGGACGCGCTGGACGGCTGACGGCTGAGGCTGGGGGCCGCCGGATCCAGTGGCGCGACCCGGTCACTCCGGCAGCACGGCCAGCTCCAGGGCGGCCAGCCGCTCCGGGTCGGCGACCACCTCGTAGCCGGCCACCAGGCCGTCCGCCACCGCCACCCGCAGCACCAGCCGCAACCGCCCGCCCGGGGCGATCACGATCCCCGGCACCCCGTCCACCAGCGCCACCGCGCCGAACCGGGCCCGCCGGCCGAACACCGTCGTCTCCCGGGCCACCGTCTCCGCGCCCCGGGCCACCGGGGAACGCCCGGCCGGCAGCGCGGCCGGATCGGCCCGGCGCACCACGTCCGGCGCCAGCACCGCCAGCAGCGCGGCCAGGTCCCCGCCCCGGGCGGCGGACAGGAACGCCTCCACCACCCGCCGGTGCCCGGCCAGCCGCTCCGGCGGCAGCACGGCCGCCCCGCGCACCCGCTGCCGGGCCCGGCTGGCCAGCTTCTTGGCGGCCACCGGGGTCCGGCCGACGATCGGCGCGATCTGCTCGAACGGCACCGCGAAACCGTCGTGCAGCACGAAGGCGACCCGCTCGGCCGGCCCCAGCCGGTCCAGCACCACCAGCAGCGCCCGGCCCACCGAGTCGACCAGCAGCGCCTCCCGCTCCGGGTCCGCGCCCTCGGCCCCCGCCCCGGCCGCCGGGTCCGGCAGACCGGCCGGCAACGCGTCACCGGTCGGCTCCTCGCGGCGCACCGCGCGGGCCCGCAGCACGTCCAGGCAGATCCGCGACACCACCGTGGTCAGCCAGCCCGGCAGGTTGTCCACCTCGTCCGGGCCGGCCCGGTCCAGCCGCAGCCACGCCTCCTGGACGGCCTCCTCCGCCTCGCCCGTCGACCCGAGCATCCGCTGGGCGACCGCCCGCAGCCTCCCCCGCTCGGCCTCGAACCGCGCCGCCAGCACCTCGTCCCGGTCCATCGGTCACCTTTCCTCGGCCCCGCCCGTCACACCGATGACGATCCACCCACCACCGAAGTGACGGGAGAACGCTGTGACCACCACCACCCTGCTGCACCTGGACTCCAGCATCAGCCTCGGCGACTCGGTCAGCCGCGCGCTGACCGCCCGGTTCGCCGCCGCCTGGCGCGCCCGGCACGGCTCCGCCGGCCGGTACGTCTACCGGGACCTCGCCGCCGAGCCGGTCGCCACGATCGGCGCCGGGTACGCCATGCTCGGCCGCCGCGTCGAACGCAAGGGGACCATCCCGGCCTCCGACATCGCCGCCCTCGCCGAAGGCCCGGACGAGGAACACGAGTGGTCCCTCACCCACCCGCTGGTCGACCGGCTGCTCGCCGCCGACACCGTGCTGCTCGGCGTGCCGATGTACAACCTCACCGTCCCGGCCGTGTTCAAGGCCTGGATCGACCGGATCAGCTTCCCCGGCGTCTACACCGACCCGGCCACCGGCGAGAGCCTGCTGCGCCGCACCCGGGTCGTCGTCGCGGCCGCCCGCGGCGGCGGCTACGGCCCCGGCACCCCGCGTGAGGCCTTCGACTTCCAGACCCCGTACCTGCGGGCCTACTTCGCCAGGCTCGGCGTCCCGGCCGAGCACCTGCACATCGTCCCGGCCGAACTCACCCGCGCCGACGACATCCCCGCCCTGGCCGGGCTGCAGCCGATCGCCGCGAAGTCCCTGGCCGACGCCGAGGCCGCCCTGGACGCGCTCGCCACTGCCTGATCTGCCTGATCCACCCGGTCTACAGCGGGGTGACGGCCTTCAGCACCACCAGCAGGGCCACGGCGGCGTTGAGCGCGCACAGCGCCGACGCCGCCGTACCGGCCGCGGCGACCATCGCGGCCAGGCCCGCCCGGGTCTTCGCCGGGGGCCAGTTGCGGGACGTCGGCACCGGGCCGAGCAGTGCGGCGACCCGGCGCGGCACCGGGCCGGGCGCGGGCGCCGGGGCGGCGAAGGCCGCGAAGCCGGGCGCCGGCGCCGCGTGCGACACCAGGGCCGCCCGGGCCACCGCCCGCGCGGTGATCCGGCGGTCCCCCACCTCCTGCGCCGACTCCTCGTCCGCCCAGCGCTCCGCGCTGAACGCCACCGCGTACTGCAGCGGCCGCAGGAACGGGTTGACGCAGGCAGCCAGTTGGGTGGTCAGCAGGTACCGGTGGTGGCGGTGGCGCAGGTGTGCCCGCTCGTGCGCGAGCAACGCCTCCCGCTCGTCCTCGGGCAGCCCGGCCAGCATCCCGGTGGAGACCACCACCCGCCCCGGCGAACCGGGCAGCGCGTACGCGTACGGGCTGCGGTCCGGCAGCACCGCGAGGTCGCCGGCCGACTCCGGCCCCGCCGGCAACCCGGTCAGCGCCCGCCGGGCCCGGGAGCGCACCCGCAGATGCCGGCCGACCGTCCGGGCACAGGCCGCGGCCACCAGGACCAGCAGCCACATCGCGGCCGTCCCGAACGTCTCGTGGTACGGCAGCGCGGCCCGCACCTCCGGGTCGGACCAGCTGTCCGGCAGCGGGTTGCCGGGGATCTGCGCGGTGCCCACCACGCCGATCAGGCCGAGGCAGAGCACACTGCACACCGCCATCACCGCGCTGATCACGGTCATCAGCCGGGCCGCACCGCGCGGGTGCAGGTGCTGCTCGGTGAGACGCGCGATCGGCACCGCGGTCAGCGGCAGGATGAGCGGGAGGAAGACGAAGAAGCCCACGGGTCAGCTCTCACGGTCGGCCGCTGCCGGATCGACGGACGCGGCGTCCAGCAGCGCCCGCAGCAGGTCCTCGTCGTGCGGGAGCAGCGCGCTCACGAAGCTGGCCAGGACGGCGTCCCGGTCCGCTTCTCCGTCGAGCATCCGGCGCATCCGCAGGGCCGCCAGCCCGGCCGCGTCGGAGGAGGCCTGCCACAGGTAGGAGCGGCCCGAACGGGACCGCGAGACGGCGCTCTTGGCGTGCAGCCGGGACAGGATGGTCATCACGGTGGTGTACGCCAGGTCGCCCTCCAGGCGTTCCTGGACCCACCCCGCGGTGGCCGGGCCGGGCGCCCGTTGGAGCACCGCGAGTACCTGTGCCTCCAACTCGCCCTGGCCGCGCCTTCGGACGGGCGCTTCCGCGGCCGCCGAGGCGTGCCTCTCGTCTGCCATGACGGCCCACTCCCTCCGGATGCCGCGCCCCGGAGCCGGCGGGGCACCCGCTCATCCTAACGAGCGCGGGCCCGGCGCGAACCGGTTCGCGCCGGGCTTCCCGCCCCCACCGCCCTCGACCCCCGCTCCCGGACCCCGGCCCCGGACCCCCGTCACGCTCGCCGGGCCGGGGCTCCGGGCGTACCGCGGGGCCCGCACGACGCGTCGCCCGAACGGCCCCGGCCCGGTTGCCCGGCGCCCCGGCCCGACGGACGGTCGAAGTCCGTACGGTCCGCCCGTAGGCCTGTTCGGCCCCTGGAGGAGTCCATGAGCAGCCCGTCGCCCGACCCCGAGCAGCCGGAGCAGCCCCCGCGCACCGGCCCCGAGCAACCCGGGCAGACCCGGCGCACCGACCCCGAGCAGCCCGGGCAGACCTGGCGCACCGGCCCCGGCACGCCGCAGCCGACGCCGGGCAACCAGTTCAGCGACTGGGCGCCCGGCCTGGTGATGTTCGCCGGTGTGCTGATGCTGATCAACGGCATCATGGAGGCCTTCCGGGGCATCATGGCGGTCTCCAACGACGACCTCTTCGTCCACACCCCCCGCTACGTCTTCCGGTTCGACCTCACCGGCTGGGGCTGGGTCCACATCATCGTCGGCGTGCTGGTCGCGGTGACCGGCGCGTTCCTGCTCAAGGGCGCCGCCTGGGCCCGCTACGCCGGTATCCTCCTCACCTCGCTGAGTGCCCTCGACAGCTTCCTGGTCCTGCCGTACTTCCCGCTCTGGTCGCTCGTGGTGATCGCACTGGACGTCTTCATCATCTGCGCGCTCTGCGTCTACCGCCCCCAGGAGGGCACCCCGCTCTGACGACCCGGTGGCCCGCGCGCCCGTACCGTCTCAGCTCCGGGCCCGCCTCAGGTCCGGGCCCGCTGGGTGACCGCGATGCAGACCAGCACCACCACCGCCGTGACCGGTGCGGCCGCGGGCAGGTCCTCGCCCAGCAGCAGCACCGACCAGACCAGGGTCAACAGCGGCTGTGCGAGTTGCAGTTGGCTGGCCCTCGGCACCCCGATCTCCGCCATCCCCCGGTACCAGAGCACGAACCCGCCGAACTGCGACACCGCCGCCGTGTACGCCAGCCCGGTCAGCGCCTTCGCCCCGAGGTGGACCGGCTCGGCGGGCAGCGCGAGGGCGGTGGTCAGCAGCGTCACCGGCAGCGCGGCCACCACCGCCCAGGCGATCACCTGGGCGCCCGGCAGGTCCCGGGAGAGCCGCCCGCCCTCCGCGTACCCGGCCGCGCAGATCGCTACCCCGACGAACAGGAGCAGGTCCGCGACGGTCGGCCGACCGTGGCTCTGCAGCAGGGTGAAGCCGAGGACGGCCGCCGCCCCCGCCACCGCCGCCGCCCAGAACGCCCGGGACGGCCGACGGCCGGTGCGCAGCGCCGCGACCACCGCGGTGGCCAGCGGCAGGACACCGATGACGACAGCCGAGTGGGCGGTCGAGGAGGTCCGCAGGGCGAGCGTGGTCAGCAGCGGGAAGCCCAGCACACAGCCTCCCGACACCACCAGCAGGCCGGGCCAGTGCCGCCGCTTCGGCAGCGGGGCGCCGACGGCCGCCAGGTAGAGCGCGGCCAGCACCCCCGCCAGCGCGCCGCGCAGCCCGGTCGCGGTCCACGGCCCGAAGCCGGTCAGGGCCCACGCGGTGGCGGGGAAGCTGAGGGAGAAGGAGGCCACCCCGAGGGCGGCCAGGGCGGTGCCGGAGGCGGGGCTTCGCGGTGCTACCGCCGACGGGCGGGTAGCGCTATCTTGTGCCGTCATGAACGAGCGTAGCAGTGTGACCGAACTCGCCGACAGGCTGCGACGGGAGGTCGAGCGCTACCCGGAGGGGCGAAAGCTGCCGTCCAGCCGGGTGCTGGTGGAGCGCCACCAGGTCAGCCCGGTGACGGTCTCCCGGGCCATCGCGGTCCTCGCGGCCGAGGGCTTGGTGGTCTCCCGGCCGGGCGCCGGGGTGTTCCGGGCGGCGGCCTTCGCCGGGCGCCCGGCCGGCACCGCCGCGCCCGCCGCCCGTCCCGGCGACCTCTCCTGGCAGGAGGTCGCGCTCAGCGCCGACTCCGACCCCCGTGACCTGCTGGCCGCCCCGGTGTTCGCCACCCTCCGCGTGCCCCCGCCCGACGTCATCGACCTCAACAGCGGCTACCCGCACGCCTCGCTGCTGCCCGAACGCCTGCTGGCCACCGCCCTCGCCCGGGCCGGACGGCGCCCGGGCGCCTGGAACCGGCCGCCCACCGACGGCCTCACCGAGTTGCGCGGCTGGTTCGCCCGCGACATCGGCGGCACCGGCGGGCCGATCGGCGCCGGGGACGTCCTGATCACCTCCGGCGGCCAGGGCGGGCTCACCGTGGCCATGCGCTCGCTCGCCGCGCCCGGCGCGCCCGTCCTGGTGGAGTCGCCGACCTACTCGGGCATCCTGGCGGTCGTCCGCGCGGCCGGGCTGCGGCCCGTCCCCGTCCCGGTCGACGCCGACGGGGTGCGCACCGACCTGCTGGCCGACGCCTTCGAGGCCACCCGGGCGCGGGTCTTCGTCTGCCAGCCGCTGTTCCAGAACCCGACCGGCGCGGTGCTCTCCCCCACCCGGCGCTCCGAGGTGCTGCGGATCGCCCGGGCGGCCGGCGCGTTCGTCGTCGAGGACGACTTCGCCCGCCTGCTCGTCCACGCGGACGCCCCCGCGCTGCCGCGCCCGCTCGCCGCCGACGACCAGGACGGGGTCGTGGTGCACCTGCGGTCGCTGACCAAGGCCGCCTCGCCCAATCTGCGGGTCGGCGCGCTCACCGCGCGCGGCCCGGCCCTGGCCCGGCTGCGGGCCACCCAGGTGGTGGACAGCTTCTTCGTGCCCCGGCCGCTCCAGGAGGCGACGCTGGAACTGGTCGCCGACCCCGGCTGGGCCCGGCACCTGCGCGCCCTCGGGGCGGAACTGCGGACCCGCCGCACCGCCACCGTCGCCGCCCTGCACCGCGAACTGCCCGGTCTGCTCGGCGCCTACCGGCCCGGCGGCTACCACCTGTGGCTGCGGCTCCCGGACGGCGTCGACGACGGCGCCCTCACCGCCGCCGCCCTGCGCGCCGGCGTCCAGGTCACCCCCGGCCGCCCGTACCACGCGGCCGAACCCCCGGCCCCGCACCTGCGCCTCAGCTACGCGGCCGCCGAGAGCTCCGCGCACACCGCCGAGGGGATCCACCGCCTCCGCCGGGCCTACGAGGACCTGCCGGCCTGACCTCCGGCCCCGCGCGGAGCGCGGGCCTCAGCGCCCGTAGCCCGCCATCCGCTCCAACCGGGCGATGCGCTCCGCCATCGGCGGGTGGGTGGAGAAGAGCCGGGCGCCGGCCTCGCCGGGGCGGAAGGGGCTGGCGATCATCATGTGGCTGGCGGTCTGGATCTGCGGCTCCGGCGGGAGGGGCAGCCGGCGGGTGCCGGCGTCGAGCTTGCGCAGGGCGCCGGCCAGGGCGAGCGGGTCGCCGGTGATCCGGGCGCCGTCGGCATCGGCCTGGTACTCGCGGGAGCGGCTGACGGCCAGCTGGATGAGCCCGGCCGCCAGCGGGCCGAGGATCATGATGGCGAGCATGCCGAAGAGGCCGGGCCCGTCGTCGTCGTCGCTGCGACCGAAGGGGATCAGCCAGGCGAAGTTCACCAGGAACATCACCACCGAGGCGAGCGCCCCGGCGACCGAGGAGATCAGGATGTCCCGGTTGTAGACGTGGCTCAGCTCGTGCCCGAGCACACCCCGCAGCTCGCGTTCGTCCAGCAGCTGCAGGATGCCGTCGGTGCAGCAGACGGCCGCGTTGCGCGGGTTGCGGCCGGTGGCGAAGGCGTTCGGCGCGGGGGTCGGGGAGATGTAGAGGCGCGGCATCGGCTGGCGGGCCGCGGTGGAGAGCTCGCGGACGATCCGGTAGAGCCGTGGCGCCTCGATCTCGCTGACCGGCCGGGCCCGCATGGCCCGCAGCGCGAGCTTGTCGCTGTTCCAGTAGGCGTAGGCGTTGGTGCCGAGGGCGACCAGCAGGGCGATCACCAAGCCGGTTCGGCCGAAGAATCCGCCGATCACCAAGATGAGCGCCGAGAGGCCGCCGAGCAGGACGGCGGTCCTCAGTCCGTTGTGCCGGCGGTGCACGTCAGGCCCTCCAATGGTGCGGTGGGGAAGCCCTTTCTGCCTCGTCCCTCTTGCCCGGTCAACGGGTGGGGGCCTGGGCCTTGTTCCCTTGTGACCGGCGTGACACCACCGCGGCACCCCGCCGGGCCGGACCGCGGCGGCCGGCCGGGCGGGCGCGCGCTCAGAACAGGCTTCCGCCGGCGACCTGGAGGACCAGCTGCGGGGCGAAGGAGAGGACCACGGCCACCGAGGCGGTGAGCCCCAGCGTGGCGGTCAGGGTGGCCGGCAGCCGGCCTTCGGCCCCGGCCCCGCCGACCGGAGCGGCGCCCGGTTCGGCACCTTCCTCGGCACCCGGCGCCGGGGCGAACAGCCGGGTCGTCCAGAGCAGGTAGTAGTACAGCGCGACGACCACGTTGACGGCCATCACGACGGCCAGCCAGCCCAGCCCGGCGTCGACGGCCGCGCGGAACACCACGACCTTGCCGAACAGGCCGATCACGCCCGGGGGCAGCCCGGCCAGGCAGAGCAGGAAGAAGGCGAGCGCGAGGGCCGTCCAGCGGCGCCGGGCGAACAGGCCGCGGAAGTCGTCCACGCTGGTCCCGGCCCGGCGGCCGACCGCCGCGACCACGCCGAACGCGCCGAGGTTCACCACGCCGTAGATCAGCGCGTACGCGGCGGTGGCGCCGAGCGGATCGACCCCGGTGGGCGCGTAGCCGGCGGCGGCGAGCGGCACCAGCAGGTAGCCGGCCTGGCCGACGGACGACCAGGCGAGCAGCCGCACCGCGCTGTAGCGGGTGTCGAAGCGCTGGCGCAGCGCGCCGACGTTGCCCACCGTCATGGTGACGGCGGCCAGCACGGCGAGCGCCAGGCCCCAGGTGTGCGCGTACGGGCGGAAGGCGATGGTGGTGGCGAGCGCGAGGCCGGACAGGCCGGCCGCCTTGCCGACCACCGAGAGGTAACCGGCCACCGGCAGCGGGGCGCCGGTGTAGGTGTCGGGCACCCAGAAGTGGAACGGGACGGCGGCGACCTTGAAGGCGAAGCCGACCAGAGTCAGCACGGCGCCCGCCTCGGCCAGCGGCTTGAGCTGCCCGGGGGCGTGTTCCAGGCCCTGGGCGACGGCGCCGAGGTGCAGGCTGCCGCTGGCCGCGTAGACGAAGCCGACGCCGAGCAGCATCACGGCCGTGGCGGTGACGGAGGAGACGAAGAACTTGAGCGCGGCCTCGGCGCCCCGGCCGTCCCGGCGCAGCGCGACCAGGGCGAAGGCGGGCAGCGAGGCGACCTCCAGCGCGATCACCATGGTGGCGAGGTCGCGGGAGGCGGGCAGCAGCGCGGCACCGGTGGCGCTGGAGAGCAGCAGGAACCAGTACTCGCCGCCGGGCAGCTTCTCCTCCTCGACGGTGTGCGCGGAGAGCAGCGCGGCGATCAGCGCACCGCCGAGGGCGAGCAGCTGGAACACCAGGGCGAAGTGGTCGGCGACGTACGAGCAGCCCGCGTTGTCAGACCCCCCTGCTACGTTCTGCACACAGAAGGTCGCCCGGGGTGATCCCCCGGTGAGGGGGAGGAGTGCGATGAGGGCGAGGGCGAGTCCGGCCGCGGCGAGGCGGCCGAGCCACTTCCGGTGCCGCTCGGGCAGGAACAGGTCGGTGAGCAGGACGGCGAGGGCGGCCACCGCGGCGATCAGCGGGGGCGCGATCGCCACCCAGTCCACGGACTGGATCAGGCTGCCCGGGTTGGCTACGGCGAGGGAGGTCACAGTGTGCTGCCCCGTGGAGTGAGGTCCGAGTGCGGCGATCTGGGCTCCGAGCACGGTCAGCCACCCCCGAGGAGGTGCTTGACGGCGGGGTCGGAGAGGCCGAGCAGGAGCGCGGGCCAGAGGCCGGCAAGCAGGGTGAGGGCGGCCAGCGGCGTCCAGCTGACGGCCTCGTACGGGCGCATGTCGGCGACCTGCTCCACCGGGGCGGGCTGCTTGGGGTCGCCCATGCAGACGCGCTTGACCACGATCAGCAGGTAGGCGGCCGTGAGGAGGGTACCGAGACCGGCCAGGACCATGTAGGTGACGAACGCGGGGCGCGACAGGCCGTCGGCCGGGTCGAACGCGCCGAACATGGCGAGCAGCTCGCCCCAGAAGCCGGCCAGGCCGGGCAGGCCGAGGCTGGCGACGGCGGCGAAGGCGAGCAGCGCGCCGATCCGCGGGGCGCGGCCGTACAGGGCGGCGCCGGTGGCGCCGGAGAGGGTGTCGAGGTCCGCCGTGCCGTAGCGGTCCTTGAGGGCGCCGACGAGGAAGAACAGCAGACCGGTGATCAGACCGTGGGCGATGTTGGCGAACAGCGCGCCGTTGACGCCCACCGGAGTGAGGGAGGCGATGCCCAGCAGCACGAAGCCCATGTGGCCGACGGAGGAGTACGCGATCAGGCGCTTGAGGTCGCCCTTGGCGCCGGGGCGGGCCAGCGCCAGACAGGCCAGTGATCCGTAGACGATGCCGACGGCGGCGAACGCGCCCAGGTAGGGGGCGAGCGTCGCGGTGCCGTCGGGCACGACCGGGAGGAGGACGCGGACCAGACCGTACGTGCCCATCTTCAGCAGCACGCCGGCGAGCAGCACCGAGCCGACCGTCGGAGCGGCGGTGTGCGCGTCCGGGAGCCAGCTGTGCAGCGGCCAGGCGGGGGCCTTGACCGCGAGCCCGACCATGATCGCCAGGGCGGCGATCACCTGGGTGGTGTGGCTCAGGCCGTTGCCGTGCGCGGCGGCCAGGGCCTGCATGTCGAAGGTCCCGGCCTTGCTGCCGATCAGCAGGAAGCCGAGCAGCATCACGGCCGAGCCGAGCAGCGTGTACAGGATGAACCGGTTGGCGGCCGGGGCCTTCGCGCCGCTCCCCCAGCGGGCGATCAGGAAGTACATCGGGATCAGCACGATCTCGAAGGCCAGGAAGAAGAGCAGGAGGTCCAGCACCGCGAAGGTGGCGAGCATGCCGACTTCGAGGAGGAGGAACAGCCCGACGAAGGCCTTCGCCGACGGACGGCGCCCATCAGCGGCCTCGCCCCGGGCGTCCCCGCCCGGCAGCCGCTTCTCCGAGTACAGCGCGCAGAGGAAGGTGAGCAGTGCGGTCAGCACGATCAGCGGCAGCGAGACGCCGTCCACGCCGAGGTGGAGGCGCACGTTGAGGGCCGGGATCCAGGACACGTCGGTGGTGGCCTGCATCCGGGCGGGTTCGTCGTGGTCGAATCCGGCCGCCAGGGCGACGGTGAGCAGCAGCACCGCGCCGGTGACGACGGTGTTCAGCCGCAGCGCCCGCCGGTCGGCGGCGGCCGGCTCCCGGCCGAACGCCGGCGCCAGGGTGAGCGCGGCGCCGAGCAGCGGCAGCACCAGGAGGGCGATGAGGACTGCGTTCATCGGGGGCTCCTACGGGCGGCGGTCGGAATCGGGGGAACCGGGGAGAGGGGGTACGGCATCCGCTACACCGCCACCAGGACGGCCAGCAGGACGACGCCGGCGAGCAGCGCGCTGAGGTAGGTCTGCGCGTTGCCGGTCTGCGCGAGCCGGACGGCCCGGCCGAGCAGGTTGGCGCCGACCCCGCTGCCTCGCACGTAGGTCTCGACGACCTCGCGGTCGAGGAAGCGGACCAGCCGGGCGGCGGCGGTCACCGGGCGGACGAACAGCGCGTGGTACAGCCGGTCGACGCCGAAGCCGTGCCGGGCCGGGCCGAACAGCGGGCCGAGCAGGGTGCGCCCGGGGTCGGCGACGATCACCTCGGCGGCCGGGGCTCCGGCCTGCTCGGGCACCCGGCCGGCGTCGGCCGGGGCCGGGCGGCCGGTGGCCAGCCGCGCGGTCGCCGAGCGCCAGGCGCCGTACGCCGCGAGCACGCCGACCACGGCGAGCCCGGTGCCGATGACGGCGGTGACGGCCGAGGGGCGCAGCGAGCCGCCGTCCAGCAGCGCGGGCAGCCAGTCCGAGCGCAGCCCGGCGACGCCGAAGCCCATGGTCGGGATGGCCAGCACCCAGAGCGGCCAGCGCATCGCGGGCGGCTCGGCGGTGGCCGGGTCGGCCTCGTCGAGCTCGGGCGAGTACGGCGCGTCCGCCTCGTGCCCGGCCGCAGGCGCCACGGCCTGCGACGCTCCGGCAGCCTGCGCCCCTTCAGCCTGCGGGCTGTGGAAGCTGACCAGGAAGAGCCGGGTCGCGTACGCGGCGGTGAGCAGCGCGGTGAGTCCGGCGGAGATCAGCACGATCCACCCGGCGGCCTCCGGCACGGCCGAGGCCGGGCCGAGCCCGTTGGTGAGCGCCTCGCCGTTGGCGGCGTGCTCGGCGGCGGTCAGCACCGCCTCCTTGCTGAAGAAGCCGGAGAACGGCGGCAGCCCGACCAGGGCGACGAGCGCGATGCCCATCGTCCAGTAGGCGTCCGGGACGCGCTTGCGCAGCCCGGGGATCCGGGACATCGCGGAGATCGAGTTGGTGTGCGCGGCGTGGATCACCACGCCGGCGGCCAGGAACAGCAGCGCCTTGAAGGCGCCGTGGCTGACCAGGTGGAAGACGGAGGCCTCGCGGTCGCCGGCGGCCAGCGCCCCGGCCATGTAGCCGAGCTGGCCGACGGTGGAGTAGGCGAGCACCCGTTTGAGGTCGTCCTGGGCGAGCGCGCAGAGCGCCGAGCCGATCATCGTCACGGCGGCCATCACGGCCAGCACGACCAGCGCCGCACCCGACAGCAGGAACACCGGCAGCAGCCGGGCGACCAGGTAGATGCCGGCCGCGACCATGGTGGCGGCGTGGATCAGCGCGGAGACCGGCGTCGGGCCGGCCATGGCGTCCGGGAGCCAGGTGTGCAGCGGGAACTGCGCGCTCTTGCCGGCCACCCCGGCGAGCAGCAGCAGGGCGATCAGCGTCGGGTGGCCGAGCCGCCCGTCGGTCGCGGCGGCCAGCACGTCGGGGATCCGGAAGCTGCCGGCGTCCGCGCCGAGCAGGAAGATCCCGAACAGGAACGGCACGTCGCCGAGCTTGGTGACCAGGAAGGCCTTGAGCGAGGCCGAGCGGGCGTCCTCGGTCTCCCAGTGGTGGCCGATCAGGAAGTACGAGCAGATGCCCATGACCTCCCAGCCGACCAGCAGCACGATCAGGTCGCCCGAGTAGACCACCAGGAACATCGCCGCGGTGAACAGCGAGACCAGCGCGGCGTACGACGGGTAGCGCGGGTCCTTCCTGAGGTACGCGGTCGAGTAGACCTGCACGCAGGTGGCGACCAGGCCGACCAGCACGGAGATCAGCGAGCTGAAGCCGTCCAGGTGGAGGGCGAGCGCGATGTCCGGGCCGCCGGTCGGGGTGAGCCGGGTGGCGGCGTCCAGCGCTTGGCCGGTGCCGAGCTGGAGGGCGACGACCAGGGCGAGCACGGCCGAGACGGCGACCGGCACGATGGCCAGCGGCCGGGCCAGGCCGGGCGCCTTCTTGCCGACGGCCAGGGTCGCGGCGGCCCCGAGTGCGGGCAGCACGGGGACGAGAGCGGGCAGGGCGAGGTTCATGCGGCGGCCTGGCCCTTCAGCGCCTCGGCTCCGGCCGGCGTCTCCTCGGCGAGCGGCTCCGCCGGATCGCCGAGCGCGGTGGCCCGGTCGATGTCCGCGGTGCCCCGGGCCCGGAACAGCAGCAGGACGATGGCGAGCCCCAGCCCGATCTCGGCGGCGGCGACGGTGATGGTGAACAGGGTGAGCGCCTGGCCGGCGTGCAGCGAGTCGCGCAGCCAGGTGTCGAAGGCGACCAGGTTGAGGTTGACGGCGTTGAGCATCAGCTCGACGGACATCAGGACCAGGACGGCGTTGCGCCGGGCGAGCACGCCGTACACGCCGACGCTGAACAGCAGCGCGGCGAGGACGACGGGGTAGGCGAGGTGCATCAGCTCTCCTCCGACGCGGACGGCGCAGCCTCTGCGGCCGCCGGGCTCTCCGGCGCCGGCCGGGGCACGGTGGCGGCGACGGTCCCGTTCGAGCCCACCGGCCGGCCGGCGCGCAGCCGGCCCGCCCGGGGCGGCGGCACCCGCCGCTTCGACCCGCGCGACAGCACGATCGCGCCGACCAGCGCCGCCAGCAGCAGCACGGAGAGGGCTTCGAAGGGCAGCACCCAGTGGCGGAACAGGCTCGCCCCGGTGACGGCGGCCGAGCCGCCCCCCGCGCCGAGGTCGATCCAGGAGGTCCGGAAGGCGTCGACGACCAGCGTCACCAGTGTCCCGGCCGAGGCGAGCGCCACGGCCAGGGCCACCCAGCGGTTCTTGGAGTCGGCGTCCGGCGAGCGCCCGATCGGTGCCTTGGTGAGCATCAGCCCGAACAGCACCAGGACGATCACCGAGCCGAGGTAGATCAGCACCTGCACCCAGGCGATGAACTCGGCGGTGAGCAGCAGGAACTCCACCGCCAGTCCGCCCAGCGCGACCACCAGCCAGAGCGCGGCGTGCACCAGCTGCTTGGTGCTGACGGCGACCACGGCCGAGCCGAGCACGGCGATGCCGACCAGCAGGAAGACGATCTCCACCCCGGTCGGGGACAGGAACGAACGGGCGGCCGGCTCCAGCGAGCCGGTCGCCGCGAGCAGGGTGGCGGCGCTCACTGGGCCTCCCCCTCATCCGAGGCCGCCGAGGCGGCTGCGGCGGCTGCGGCGGCTGCGGCGGCTGCGGCGGCCAGCTTGTCCGCAGCCTTGCGCGCGGTGGCGATCTCCTTGGGCTCCTCGGCCGCCGGGTCCAGCGCCGGCGGCGCCGGGACGGTCCACATCCACTCGCGGAGCTTGTCCCGCTCGTGGGTCAGCTCCAGGATGTCGGTCTCGGCGTACTCGAACTCGGGCGACCAGAACAGCGCGTCGAAGGGGCACACCTCGATGCAGATCCCGCAGTACATGCAGAGCGAGAAGTCGATGGCGAACCGGTCCAGCACGTTACGGGTGCGGGCCCGCGCGTTCGGCTCGGCGGCCGGCAGCGTCTCCTTGTGGGAGTCGATGTAGATGCACCAGTCCGGGCACTCGCGCGCGCAGAGCATGCACACCGTGCAGTTCTCCTCCAGCAGCGCGATGACGCCGCGCGAACGCGGCGGCAGCACCGGCTGCACATCGGGGTACTGCGCGGTGACGGTCTTCTTCGTCATCGTCCGCAGGGTCACGGCCAGGCCCTTGGCCAGGCCGGCACCGGGAAAACTCATGAGATCGCCACCTTGATGACGCCGGTCAGGGCCAGCTGGACGAGGGCGAGCGGGATCAGCACGGTCCACGCGAAGCGCATCAGCTGGTCCTCGCGCAGACGCGGGTAGGTGACCCGCAGCCAGATGACCACGAAGGCCAGCGCGAAGGTCTTCAGGATCATCCAGAGCCAGCCGAGCTGGTCCGCCAGCGGGCCGTGCCAGCCGCCCAGGAAGAGCACCGCGGTCAGCGCCGACACCACCAGGATGCCCACGTACTCGGACAGCAGGAACAGTGCGAAGCGCAGGCCCGTGTACTCGGTGTACGCGCCGAAGATGATCTCCGAGTCGGCGACCGGCATGTCGAACGGCGGGCGCTGGAGCTCGGCCAGACCGGCCGTGAAGAACACGAACGCGCCGATGAGCTGCCAGGGCAGCCAGTACCACTCCCAGGCGTCCACGATCCCGGGCAGCGAGAGCGTGCCGGCGGCCATCGCCACCGAGGCCGCCGCCAGCACCATCGGCAGCTCGTACGACATCAGCTGCGCGGCCGTGCGCAGGCCGCCGAGCAGCGAGAACTTGTTCGCCGAGGCCCAGCCGGCCATCAGCTTGCCGATCACGCCGACACCCATCACGGCCAGCACGAAGAACAGGCCGGCGTCGATCGCCTGGCCGACGAAGCCGTTCGGGCCGACCGGGATCGCCAGCAGCACGAAGAGGTACGGCAGCAGCGAAACGGCGGGCGCCAGCTGGAAGATCCGGCGGTCCGCCCCGGCCGGGACGATGTCCTCCTTCTGCGCGAACTTCACGCCGTCCGCGACGAGCTGCGCCCAGCCGTGGAAGCCGCCCGCGTACATCGGGCCGAGCCGGCCCTGCATGTGCGCCATGACCTTGTGCTCGGTCTGGCCGATGACCAGCGGGAAGGTGAGGAAGACGACCAGGGTGGCGACGCAGCGCAGCACCGTGTCGAGCAGGTTCACGCGCCGTCTCCGTCCTGGCCGGCCGGTCCGGCCGACGTCTCGTCCTGCCCGCCCGCAGGCGCGGCGGGCTTCGTCGGCTCGGCGGGCGACTGCTCCTCGGCAGGCTCCTCCGCAGGCTTCGCGGGCTCGGCCGGGGCCTGCGCCTCGGCGGGCTTCGCGGGCTCGTCGTGCGCGGGCACCGGGTTGTGCCAGGGCGCGTCCGAGGACCGGGTCCGCGGCGACGCCGAGCCCTCGGCCTTCGGCTCGGCAGGCGCAGCGGCCTCGGCAGCCTCGGCGGGCGCCGGCTCCGCAGCCTGGCTGACCGATCCGTCGGACACCGACCTGACCCGGCGCGGCCGGTCCGCCCGCACCACGGGCGCCGCCTCGCCGGCAGCCGGAGCAGCGGCCGAAGCAGCGCTCGGAGCAGCAGCCGGAGCACCGGCACCAGCAGCCTCGGCCCCCGCCTGACTCGCCGACCCCTCCGCCACCGTCCTGGTCCGCCGCGGCCGGTCCGCCCGCACCGCCGCACCCTCGGCACCGGCAGCAGCACCGGCCCCAGCACCAGCAGCACCAGCACCAGCACCCGCAGCCCGGGGCGTCCGCCCGGCCGCGCCCGCCGCCCGCGCACCGCGCGCGGGCCGCTCGGCGACCGGCGGCAGGGTGCCCTTCAGCGGCCCCCACTCGTTCGGGTCCGGCACCCCGGCCGGCTGCATCTTGCGCCGGGCGGGCCCGTCGCCGTGGTCCGACTCGCCCGGCTCCTTGGCGCCCGGCCAGGCCTTGGCGACCCGGGCCGCGAGCACGAACTCCTTGCGCAGCGGGTACCCCTCGAAGCCGTCCGGCAGCAGCAGGGTGGCGAGGTAGGGGTGTCCGGGGAAGTCGATGCCGAACATCTCGTGGGTCTCGCGCTCGTGCCAGGCGGCGCCCGCGTAGACCGGGACGGCGGTGGGCAGCGCGGCCTTGTCCCGCGGCACCCGGGTGCGCAGCGCCAGGTGGCGCACGCCCGGGGCGTCGGCGGAGGCGAGGTGGGCGACCACGGAGAAGCCCTCGGCCAGTTCGTCGACGGCGCTCAGCCAGTCGAAGTAGCCCAGGCCAAGCGTGTCGCGGGCACTGGTGAGCGCCTCGATCCAGTGCTCGGCGGGGACGTCGACGGTGACCAGCCCGTAAGCCTCGGCGCCGGTCGCCCACTCCCCGACCGACGCCGCGTACTGCTCGGCGGAAGTCACGAGACCCCTCCCTCGGTCGAAGGCCCCGTCACCAGCGGGCGGCGCAGCGCCGCCGCGGGCGCGGTGTAGCGGTCGGGCAGCGACTCGGCGGCGATCTTCTCCTGGAGCTTGAGGATGCCCTGGAGCAGCGCCTCGGGCCGGGGCGGGCAGCCGGGCACGTAGACGTCGACCGGGATGATCTGGTCCACGCCCTTGGTCACCGAGTAGGAGTCCCAGTACGGGCCGCCGGAGTTGGAGCAGGCGCCGAAGGAGATGACGTACTTCGGCTCGGGCATCTGCTCGTAGAGGCGCTTGACGGCGGGCGCCATCTTGTCGGTCACCGTCCCCGAGACGATCATCAGGTCGGCCTGACGGGGTCCGGGCGCGAACGGAATGACACCCATCCGGATGAAGTCGTGTTTGGCCATGGACGCGGCGATGAACTCGATCGCGCAACAGGCCAGGCCGAAGTTGAAGCACCAGAGGCTGTAGCGGCGGCCCCAGTTGAGCACGACCTTGACCGGGTCGGGCGCGAGCCGGGCCAGCGGGCCGATGCCACGGCGCTCGACGGCGCCGGGGCGCGACGGGTCCGGGAGGCCGAGCGGGACCGGGCCGCCCTGGGCGCCGTGCGAGTGGGTGTGCGTCACGTCCATTCCAGAACGCCCTTCTTCCAGGCGTAGAGCAGGCCGACCGCGAGGAAGCCGATGAAGAGGAACATCTCGATCAGCGTTCCGGCGCCGTACCCGGCGGTGGCGAAGACCGTCGCCCACGGGAACAGGTAGATCGCGTCGACCGCGAAGATCACGTACAGGAAGGCGTACACGTAGTAGCGGATCTGGGTGTGCGCCCAGTCCTCGCCCACCGGGTCCACCCCGCACTCGTAGGCGAGGAGTTTCTCGGGCGAGTAGACCACCGGCCGCAGCAGTCGGTTGGCCGTGAACGCCACGGCGACGAAGAGCACCCCGACGACGGCCAGCAGGCCCATCGCGGCGTACGCGTCGAAGTAGCCGCCGCCGACCGCCGGGTCGGCCGCGACGGCAGCCGCATGCTGCCCCTCCATGCCTTCGCCCTCCACCTCGGCCGTGAACAGCCCCTCAAGGCAGTTCTACGACGTTTCCTCGCACGGTCATAATCATGGCCAATGCGTGAGTCTAAGGGGACGGCTCCGCTCCGCCCGAACCCTGCCCGCTCCGCAAGACGTCCGGTGGACACTCCCGCGAGCACCGGGCAGTGGCCCGACGACCAGGACGGGGGTAGGGATAACCCCCGTCCCGGAAGATGTATCACCCCCATGGCATCTTCCGCCCCGGGTTCGGGAAGCTTGGTCCACCAGCTCGACCAAGAGGGACGGTAGATCCAGATGAAGCCGCTGCACCGCCGCACCGTGGACGCCATCAAGGAGCAGGACGCTCAGATGGGCCGCTCGCCGCTGTACGGTGCGCGGATGTGGCGGCAGGTCGGCCAGCTGCTGCTCAACCTGCCGCTCGGCGTCGCCGGCTTCGCGCTCACCGCCATCACGCTCACGGCCGGCCTGGGGATGTCGATCACCGTGGTCGGCCTGCCGCTGCTGGCCGGCGGGCTGGCCGTCTCCCGTGCCCTGGGCGGGCTGGGCCGCCGGCGGGCCCGGGCGGCGTACGACTCCGCGATCCACGAGCCGGAGCCGGTGCAGCCGCGCCGGCCGGGGGTGGTGGGCTTCACCATCGCCCACCTGACCGACCTGCTGAACTGGCGCTCGGCGCTCTACAACGTGCTGATGCTGCCCTGGGGCATCCTGAGCTTCACGGTGACCCTGGTCGCGGTCACCGTGATGTGGCCGGTGCTGCCCTGGGTGATCCGGGCGCTGGCGGCGATCGACCGGATCCTGATCGAGTCGCTGCTCTTCCCGGGTGCCCTGGCCGAGCGGGTGCGCGAGCTGGAGGACGACCGAGGCACGGTGGTCGACACCGCCGCCGCCGACCTGCGCCGGATCGAGCGCGACCTGCACGACGGCGCCCAGGCCCGCCTGGTCGCGCTGGCCATGGACCTGGGCATGGCCAAGGAGCGGCTGCGCGAGGTCGAGACCGAGGACGACGTGGCGGCCGCCACGAAGATGGTCGACAACGCGCACGGCGAGGTGAAGCTGGCCCTCCAGGAGCTGCGCGACCTGGCCCGGGGCATCCACCCGGCGGTGCTCACCGACCGCGGCCTGGACGCGGCCCTGTCCGCGGTCGCCGCCCGCTGCACCGTCCCCGGCGGGGTCAAGGTGAACGTCGACCTGAAGGGGCCGGACGGCCAGGCCGAGCGCCCGGACTCGGCGGTCGAGGGCATCGCGTACTTCACCGTCAGCGAGCTGCTGACCAACGTCTCCAAGCACGCCGGGGCCCGCACCGCCTCGGTCGACGTCTGGCGCTCCGACAACCAGCTGATGGTGCTGGTCCAGGACGACGGCAAGGGCGGCGCCGCGCCCTACCCGGGCAGCGGCCTGGCCGGGCTGACCGAGCGGATCCGCGCGGTGGACGGCGTGCTCCTGGTGCAGAGCCCGGAGGGCGGCCCGAGCAGCATCACCGTCGAACTTCCCTGGCGCACCCGCACCGCCCGCCGCTGAACCGGAGCGCGGCACGGCGCCGGGACCTCGTCGAGGCAGTGACGAGGTCCCGGCGCCGGTCCGGTACGACGGGCCTAGGGGGTCTCCAGGGTGCCGAGGGTGACGTCGGCGGTCTGGCTGCTGCCGTCCCTGGTGTAGGCGACGGTGGCCTTGTCGCCCGGGGTGAGCGAGGCGAGCGCGGTGGTGAGCGCGTTCAGCGAGTCGACCGCGGCGTCCCCGATCTTGGTGATCACGTCGCCGGCCTGCATCCCCGCCGAGGCGGCCGGGCCGCCCGCGGTGACCGCCACGATGACCGCGCCGGCAGGCTTGAACTGCTGGTTGAAGCTGGTCCGGGCGGTGATGCCGAGCGCGGCCCGGCCGGAGTTGGTGACCTTGCCCTGCTTGATCAGCTGGTCGGTGATGTTGGTGATGGTGGACGCCGGGATGGCGAAGCCGATGCCGGGCGCGGCCGCGCCGTTGGCCTCGGGCTCCGTCGCCGCGAGCGTGTTGATGCCGATCACCTGGCTGTCCAGGTTGACCAGCGCGCCGCCGCTGTTGCCCGGGTTGATCGCGGCCGAGGTCTGCACCATGTTGCCGATGGTGGCGCCGGGCGAGCCGCCGCCCCTGGGCTCGGAGACGGTCCGTCCGGTGGCCGAGACGATGCCCTGGGTGACGCTGCTGGAGAGGCCGAGCGGGCTGCCCATGGCCAGGGTGATCTGGCCGAGCTGGACCTTGCCGGAGTCGCCGAAGGCGGCCGGCTTGAGGCCGCTCGGCGGGCTGCTCAGCTTGATCACCGCGAGGTCGGTGTCGGGGTAGCTGCCGACCAGGGTGGCGTCCAGCGACTTGGTGCTGTTGGCGAGGGTGACGGTGAAGGTGGTCGCGGTGCCCACCACGTGGGCGTTGGTGACGATGTCGCCCTTGTCGTCGTAGACGATCCCGGAGCCGAGGCTGTCGCCGGTGGTGATCTGCACCACCGAGGGCAGCACGTCGGCGATGACCCGCTGGTAGTCGTCCTGCAACTGGTTCCCGTCGGCCGACCGCGCGGGGGCCGACGAGGCCGGCCTGGCCGAGCCGGAGCCCGACGGGGAGCCCGCGGCCGACGAGGCGGACGTGGAGGAGCCGCTGCTGCACCCGGCCAGCGCCAGCGCGGTCAGTACGGCCACCGCGCCGGGTACGAGCAGCCGGCCGTGGACCGTCCTGGGTCCGGTCGGCCGGGGCCCGGCCGGCAGGGGGCGGGCGTGTTCCTTCTTTCGGCTCACCTGGCTGCCTCCGATTCGTCACCACGCTGGGAGCACGGAAATCTTTGTCAGCATTTCACCGATTTGTCCGATTTGACGGTTCGACTCGCCCGGCACTCACCACGGGAACCCGAACACCCTAGAATCGGCCCATGACTTGGTTGATCACCGGCGGTGCCGGATACATCGGCGGGCACGTCGTCCGCCAGCTGCTCGACGCCGGTGAGCGCGTCGCCGTCCTGGACGACCTCAGCACCGGCGACGCCTCCCGCCTGCCGGAGGGCGTCGCCCTGGTCGAGGGCTCCACCCTGGACCGGGCCGTCCTGGACGCCGCCATCCGCGAGCACGCGATCGAGGGCATCCTGCACTTCGCCGCCAAGAAGCAGGTCGGCGAGTCCGTCGAGCAGCCGTTCTTCTACTACCGGGAGAACATGATCGGCCTGCAGACCGTCCTGGAGGCCGCCGCCGAGGGCGGGGTCAAGCGCTTCCTCTTCTCCTCCTCCGCCGCCGTCTACGGCATGCCGGACGTCGACCTGGTCACCGAGTCGACCCCGTGCGCCCCGATGAGCCCGTACGGCGAGACCAAGCTGGCCGGCGAGTGGCTGGTCGCCGCGGCCGGGAAGGCCCACGGCATCTCCACCGTGGCGCTGCGCTACTTCAACGTGGCCGGCGCGGCCTCCCCCGAGCTGTCCGACACCGGGGTCTTCAACCTGATCCCGATGGTCTTCGAGCGGCTCACCGCCGGCGAGGCCCCGCGGGTCTTCGGCGACGACTACCCGACCCAGGACGGCAGCTGCGTCCGCGACTTCATCCACGTCTCCGACATCGCCTCGGCCCACGTCGCCGCCGCCAAGCGGCTGGCCGCCGACCCGGCCGGCGAGACCTCGCTGGTGCTCAACATCGGCCGCGGCGAGGGCGTCAGCGTCAAGGAGATGCTGGAGGTGATCGGCAAGGTCACCGGTTACGACACCACCCCCGAGGTGACCCCGCGCCGCGCCGGCGACCCCGCGCGGGTGGTGGCCTCGGCCGACCTGATCCGCCGCGAGCTGGGCTGGGGCGCCCGCCACGACGTGGCGGAGATGGTGGCCTCCGCGTGGGACGGCTGGTGCAGCCGCCACCCCGGGGCCCGCAAGGCCTGACCGGACGCGTCCGACGGCGGCGGGGCGCCCGCCCCGCCGCCGCGCCGGTTCAGCGTGCCGGGACGGCCGTGCCGTAGAAGGCGTCCAGCGCGTACACGCAGCGGTCCTTGGAGCCGACGAAGACCCGGCCGCCGACCGCGACCGGCGAGCCGGTCAGCTCGCCCTTGGTGCCGAGCTCCCAGCGCAGCTGACCGCTCGCCAGGTCCAGGGTGTGCAGCGAGTGGTCCCGGCTGCCCAGGTGCACCAGGCCGTCGGCCACCGCCGGGGAGCCGACGATCTCGCCGCGCGCCGTGTAGCGCCAGCGCTCCCGGCCGCTCGCCGCCTCGAAGGCGTACAGCACCCCGCCGCTGCCGACCAGCACCATGCCGTCCCCGACCACCACCGGCTCGGCGCCCTGGCGGTTGCCGGTGACCCCGCGCCAGCGGTCCCGGCCGGTGGCCGCGTCCAACGCGTACACCGTCCCGAGGTAGTCGGCCACGTAGACCGCGTCGGCGTCCAGCGCGGGCGGGGTGAACAGCACCACCGGGGCCTCGAAGCGCCAGCGCTCGGCCCCGCTGGCCGCGTCCAGCGCGTACACCCTGGAGCCGGCCGTCACGTACAGCACGCCGCCGCGCTCGACCGGGTGCGAGGGCACGTCCTCGCCGACCGGGAAGGACCAGCGCAGGCCGGCGCCGTGCGGGTCGACGCAGCGCAGCCGCCCGGCCCCGTAGTAGTAGGCCGCGCCGGCCACCAGGACCGGTCCGGACTGCGGGTTCTCGTAGTCCTGCTGGGCGTCGTCGGCCCGCCACAGCTCGGCGCCGCTGGCGGCCGAGCGCAGCTGGACGCCGCCGCCGCGGACGCCGCAGCACAGCACCCCGTCGGCGGCGGAGAGCGAGTAGACCCAGCCGTCCAGTGAGGTGCGCCAGCGCTCGGTGCCGTCCGCGACGTCCACGGTGTACAGGTGCGGGCCGTCGGCCGCGTGCACCCGGCCGGCGTCCACCGCGAGCGCCCAGGCGACGTCCCGGGTCTTGTAGCGCCGCTCGCCGGAGGCGATGTCCAGCGCGTGCACCTCGAAGCTGGAGACGAAGAGCGTGCCGTCGGCGACCACGGGGGTGCCCCAGACGTCGTTGGACATCCGGAACCGCCAGGGGCGCCAGCGGGCGGCCGGCACCGGCGGCGGGGTGACCCGGCGGACCCAGTCGGTCTCGGCCGGGGCGGTGCCCGAGCCGGTCTGCTCGTGCTCGGCCCGCGGCCCGGGGCCTATCCGCACCGAGGCTCCGGACAGCCGCACCTCGACGGCCCCGCCGCCGCCCGGCGCACGGTGCTTGTTGGGGGAGGCGATCTTCGCGGTCGGGATCTCGCCGTCGGACACCGGGCCCCGCCGCGGCCCCGTGTGCACCGGCCCGGACGGCGGCGGCGCGTGCCCCCCGCCCGGGCGGGTGCGCGGGTCGTCCAGGCCGGGGCGCTGCACCGGGACCGGCTGGTGCGGCTGCGGCGGCTGGTGGGGCTGGAGCGGGCCGGCCTGCGGCGGCCCGGCCGGGGGCGGCGGCGCGCCGGCCGGTAGCTGGACGGCCCGGGGCGGCACGCTCGGGCGGCGGCCACGCTTGCGCTCGATCAGCTCCAGCGCGTTCACGGGGAGCCAGTCGCCGACCTCGCCGGCGGCGTCGTCCCGGGAGAACAGGTGCGGGGCCAGTTCGGCCTGGATCTGCGCCGGGCTGGGCCGGTGCTCGGGCGAGGGCCGCATGCAGGCGCGGACCAGGTCCATCAGCTCGCGCGGCATCCCGGACAGGTCCGGCTCCTCGCGCAGCAGCTGGAACACCGTCTCGACCGGGTTGGAGCCGCCGAAGGGCGGGTGCCCGGTCGCGCAGAACACCATCAGCGAGCCGAGCGAGAAGACGTCGCTGGCGCCCCGGACGTTACGGCTGTCCTTGGCCTGCTCGGGGGACATGTAGGCGGGGGTGCCGACCGCGACGTTGGTCATGGTGAGCCGGGTGCTGGAGACGCCGGAGGCGATGCCGAAGTCGATCACCTTCGGGCCGTCCTCGACCACCAGCACGTTGGAGGGCTTGAGGTCCCGGTGGATCAGCCCGGCCGCGTGGATGGACTGCAGCGCCTCGGCGATGCCCGCGATCAGCCAGCGGGTGGCGTCCACCGGCAGCGGACCGCACTCCTCGACCAGGTCCTCCAGGGAGGGGGCCGGGATGTACGCGGTGGCCAGCCAGGGCACCCGGGCGTCCGCGTCGGCGTCCACCACGGCCGCGGTGTAGAAACCGCCGACCGTCTTGGCCGCCTCGATCTCGCGGGCGAAGCGGACGCGGAACAGCTCGTCCTCGGCCAGTTCCGCCCGGACGGTCTTGATGGCCACCCGCCGGCCGGAGGCGGAGCGCGCCAGGTAGACCAGCCCCATCCCACCCGCGCCGAGCCGCCCCAGCACCTCGAAGGGCCCGATCCGCCTCGGATCGTGCGCCGTCAGCTGGTCCACTCCGCTGCCACCTCCCCGTTTTCCGCACCCGCCGCGTGGTGCCGGACCCGATTCTCCAATGCCGCCCGGCCCATCTCCAACCTCCCCCGCCCAGAGCCGACGGCGGCCCCGGGAGCGCCGCCGTCCGGCCGGTGATGACGGAACGGCCGGATTCTGACGCCCGTTCCGGCCGCGGTTTGCACCCGGACGCCCGGACCCTCCACTTCGGCGCCGATCTTCCGACGCCGCCGATCGTCACGCTCTGTCACTCGACCACCCCTCAGCGGACTCGCCGTCACGCTGTGGGGTCAAAGGCACACGGGGGGGCTTCAACGACACCTGCGGAGCGCGGTGAATATCCGTCCGAAGTGGTTCATGCCCCTATAGCAACCCCCCGTGCGGAGTAATAGTCGCATCACCGAATCGCGCCAAGATCGTGCCACGGTAAGCTGACGGCATGACAGGACAAGTTCGCACCGTCGACGGTCGCGTCGCCGGGCGACGCGGACAGGAAACGCGGCAGAAGCTGCTCGACTGCCTCCGCGAGATGCTCAGCACGTCGCCGTACCGGGACGTCAAGGTCATCGACGTCGCCCGTATGGCGGGTACCTCCCCCGCGACCTTCTACCAGTACTTCCCGGATGTCGAGGGCGCTGTCCTCGAAATCGCCGAGGAAATGGCCAAGGACGCCGACACCCTCAAAGAGCTGGTGGCCGGAAAGTCCTGGGCAGGGAAGTCCGGTCCGACCACTTCGGAAGAACTGGTCGACGGATTCCTCGCCTTCTGGCGCAAGAACGACGCCATTCTCCGAGTGGTCACGCTCGGTGCCGCCGAAGGGGACAAGCGGTTCTTCAAGATCCGCATGACGGTCCTCAACGCGGTCGCCAAGCCGCTCGCGGAGGCCGTCAAGGAACTCCAGGCGAAGGGCCAGGCCGACAAGTCGCTCGACCCGAACGCCGTCGCCGGGGCCCTGGTCTCGCTGCTCGCCTCGGCGGCCGAGCACCAGAAGGCCTTCACCTCCTGGGGCGTCAAGGTCAAGGACCTCAAGCCCAACCTCGCTCCCCTGGTGTACCTGGGCGTCACCGGCAAGAAGCCGCCCAAGTAGACCATCCGCTCAACCGACCATCCGCTCCGCGCGCAGCCCCGGCCTCCTGTCCGGGGTACGACGGACGGCGGCCGTGTCCTCGGGGGAGGTCCGCCGACGTACCGCACGCGCGCCAGACATGCCGGTGGGCGGGCACCCCTCACACAGGGTGCCCGCCCACCGGCATGTTCGCGTTGCGGCCCCTCAGGGGCCCTCGGACGCCCGGCTCCGCGCCGTCAGGGGCAGCGGACCACCTGGCCGGCGTAGGCGAGCCCGCCGCCGAAGCCGAAGAGCAGGACCGGGTCGCCCGGGGACAGCTCGCCGCGTTCGACCAGCTTGGAGAAGGCCAGCGGGATCGAGGCGGCCGAGGTGTTGCCGGAGTCGACCACGTCCCGGGCCACCACCGCGTCGGTGAGGCCCAGCTTGGCGGCGATCGAGTCGATGATCCGCAGGTTGGCCTGGTGCGGCACGAAGCCCTTCAGCTCCGACGGGTCGATCCCGGCCTGCTCGCAGGCCCGGCGCGCCAGCGGGGCGAGCTGGGTGGTGGCCCAGCGGAACACCGACTGGCCCTGCTGGCTGATCACCGGGTCCCAGCCGGTGATCACCACGGCGTCGCCCTTCTCCGGCTCGGAGCCCCAGACCACCGGGCCGATGCCGGGCTCGGCACCGTCCTCCTGGGCCTCGACCACCGCGGCGCCGGCGCCGTCGCCGAAGATCACGCAGGTGGTGCGGTCGGTCCAGTCCAGCGTGTCGGACATCCGCTCGGCGCCGATCACCAGCGCGCGGCGGGCCGCGCCGGCCCGGATCGCGTGGTCGGCGGTGGCCAGGGCGTACGAGAAGCCGGAGCAGACCGTGTTGATGTCGTACGCGGCGGGCGCCCGGACGCCGAGCCGGGCGGCTACGGCGGCGGCGGTGTTGGGGCTGCGCTCGACCGCGGTGCAGGTGGCGACCACGATCAGGTCGATCTCGTCGGCCGTCCGGCCGCTCTTGGCGAGCGCCTTCTGCGCGGCCTCGGTGGCGAGGTCGACCAGGGTCTCGCCCTCGGC
Source organism: Kitasatospora sp. NPDC088861 (assembly GCF_044750105.1). Taxonomy (NCBI): domain Bacteria; kingdom Bacillati; phylum Actinomycetota; class Actinomycetes; order Kitasatosporales; family Streptomycetaceae; genus Kitasatospora; species Kitasatospora sp. NPDC088861. The sequence goes on along the minus strand of NZ_JBIVJF010000014.1, from coordinate 6,239 downwards.
GATGTGCCGGGTTCTGACACCCACCCGGCTACGGATCCACTCGTCGTTGGTGTCGACGAGCGCCTCCAGGTCGTCGTTGGAGAGGACCTTGGGGGGCTGGTAGTGGCCGAGTGCCACAATGCGCGAACCGCTCATAGTGCCATGGAACCGGGTTACCCACTGGTCAGCGGGGCGCGCCCGGCTACAGGATCCGCCCCCGCGATCTGTAGGAGCCCCACAAGGGGCGTTGCGGCGACTGGCCTCCGGACGCGCCGGGGTCGACGCCGAGGCGGACGAGGGGGCGGGCACCGCCGCCGGTGACGGGCCCCGCACCGCCCGGAACGCCGCGCGGACACCGCCGGAACGCCGGTGTCGGGCCGGGGCCGGGGCCGGGGCCGGGCCGGGGCCGGAACGCCGGGGTCAGACGGAGAGCGAGGTGGCGTCGCCCATCACGATGACCGGGTGGGCCGCCGGGTCCAGGGTGCGGATCAGCTCGGCCATCTTGTCCTCGGGGATCGAGACGCAGCCGTGGGTGGGGCCGTCGTGGTCGACGTGGATCCAGATCCCGCCGCCCTTCTTCGCCCCCATCGGGCGGCGCGGGTCCAGCGGGGAGTTTCCGGGCACCCGGTTGTAGTTGATCGCGACCACGTAGTCGAAGGAGCCGGCCAGCTGGTCGCCGAAGAAGCCCGTCCCGGAGACCACGAAGCTCGGGTCCTTGTCGTACGGGAGCTTGCTGCCCGGGTCGGCCTTGCGGCCGCCCGCGTCGGTGAGCGCGAAGACGCCGATCGGGCTGCGCAGGTCGCCCTCGTTGTGGTCGGCGGTCCAGCCGTTGTTGCCGTTGTGGCCCTGCCAGGTCTCGCCGGCCAGCCAGCGGCCCTCGGGGGTGCGGGTCCACAGGGTGACGGCGTTCTTGTTGCCGTTCTTGTCCTGGCCGGAGGCGAGCACCACCTGGGTGGTCTCGGCGGGGATCTTCGCGACGAAGTCGGCGCCGAGGCCGGGTATCGCGGCGACCGAGCCGTCCGAACGGACCTGGCTGCGGTCGGCGGCCGGGGGCTGGGTCTGCCGGTCGGCGGCGGCCCGGGCGGCGGGAGCCGGCTGGTCGGGCGTGCTGACGCCCTCCGGGCCGGGGCCGTCGGCGGTCGCGGCGACGGGCTTGGCGTCGTCCTGGCCGACGGTGTACCAGCCGGCGGTGGCCGCGACCAGCAGCGCGGTGCCGGCCATCACCGCCTTGCCGTGGCGCTTCTTCTTCGCCTTCCGGCGGTGACCCCGGGCGGCCGCCCGGGCGCCCACGGGCGCCGCCACGGGCGGGGGCGTGGGCTGCCGGACGGGCTCCGGCTCGAACGCGTACACCGGTTCGACATCGTACACCGACTCGGGGGCGTACACCGGTTCGACGTCGTACGCCGGCCCGGGGGCGTACACCGGCTCGGGGGCGACGAGCGGGTCGGGCCCGGCGGCGTACGGCTGGGACGGCTGGAACGGCTGCTCGTACGCCTCGAAGTACCCGTCAGGGGCCTGCGGGAGCTGCCCGTACTCGCCGTAGTGGTCCTGCCGGACGGGCTGCTGGTACGGCTCACCCGCCCCGTACGGCTGCTGCGGCACCCCGTACACCGGCTCTGGTATCGGCTCGTACGACGGGTACGTGGTGGCGCGATGAGAACCGGACATACCGCCGATCCTGCCAAACGGTGTACCGGTTGGTAAACCCGGGGCAGGTGCGGGGGCGGTGAAGAAACGCCGCCGCCCGGGCCGGGGCCCGGGCGGCGGGGAGGTCGACGGTCAGAGGCGCATCGCCTGCGGGGCCTCACGGCGCCCCAGGTCCGGGCCCTCGTACTCGCGGATGATCTCGTAGCGGGTGTTGCGCTCGACCGGGCGGAAACCGGCGTCGCGGATCAGGTCGAGCAGGTCGTCGCGGCCCAGCTTGTTCGGGGTGCCGAAGTTGTCCGCGTCGTGGGTGATCTTGTACTCGACCACCGAGCCGTCCATGTCGTCCGCGCCGTGGCTGAGCGCCAGCTGGGCGGTGGTGACGCCGTGCATCACCCAGAAGACCTTGACGTGCGGGACGTTGTCGAAGAGCAGCCGGGAGACCGCGAAGGTCTTCAGCGCCTCGGCGCCGGTGGCCATCTCGGTGCGGGCCATCAGCTTGTTGCGCACGACGCCGTCCTTGGAGTCGTGGAAGTCGTGCTGGTAGCGCAGCGGGATGAAGACCTGGAAGCCGCCGGTCTCGTCCTGCAGCTCGCGCAGCCGCAGCACGTGGTCCACCCGGTGGCGGGGCTCCTCGATGTGGCCGTACAGCATGGTGGCCGGCGTCTTGAGGCCCTTGCTGTGGGCGAGGCGGTGGATCCGCGACCAGTCCTCCCAGTGGGTGTCGTGGTCGACGATGTGCTGGCGGACCTCCCAGTCGAAGATCTCCGCGCCGCCGCCGGTCAGCGACTCCAGGCCGGCGTCGATCAGCTCGTCCAGGATCTCGTCGGCGGGCAGGCCGCTGATCTTCTCGAACCAGTGGATCTCGGTGGCGGTGAAGGCCTTCAGCGAGACGTTCGGCAGGGCCGCCTTGAGCTCCCGCAGCGAGCGCGGGTAGTAGCGCCAGGGCAGGGTCGGGTGCAGGCCGTTGACGATGTGCAGCTCGGTGAGGGAGTCGACCTCCATCGCCTTGGCGAGCCGGACGGCCTCCTCGATGCGCATCGTGTAGGCGTCCTTCTCGCCCGGCTTGCGCTGGAACGAGCAGTACGCGCAGGACGCGCTGCACACGTTGGTCATGTTGAGGTGGCGGTTGACGTTGAAGTGGACGACGTCGCCGTTCTTCCGCGTCCGCACGTGGTGGGCCAGACCGCCCAGCCAGGCCAGGTCGTCGCTCTCGTAGAGCGCGATCCCGTCCTCGCGGGTCAGCCGCTCACCCGCGTAGACCTTCGCCTCCAGCTCGCGCTTCAGCCCTGCGTCCATGCGGTGCCCCGCCTCCTCCGACTTCGATTCCTTGCCGGACCGAGACTACGTCACTCGTCCGCTCGCCTCCGGGCCGCTCCGACCCGGTGCCGACGCTCCTCGCTCCGGCGCTCCTCCGGCGCTAGTCGCTCGTCGCTTTCGGCACCGGCGCGCCCTTCGGCTCGGGACGGTCCGACAGCAGCTCAGCGAGCAGCGCAGGGTCGATGTTGCCACCACTGACCACGGCCGCGACCGCCCGGCCCCCGGTCTCGGCGGCGCGGTGGAAGTAGGCCGCCGGGGCCACCGCGCCGGAGGGCTCGGCGACCAGCCGGCCGCGACGGGCCAGCAGGGCGACGGTGGCGCGGATCTCGTCCTCGGTGACGGTGACGATGTCGTCCACGTACGCGGTCAGGTGCTCGAAGGGCAGCTCGCCGACCGACGGGGTGCGCAGGCCGTCCGCGATGGTCCGGTAGGTGTCGGCGACCGGCCAGGCCAGCCGGCGGCCGGCCCGGAAGCTGGCCTGGGCGTCGGCGGCCAGCTCCGGTTCCACACCGATCACCCGGATGCCCGGGCGGGTGAGCTTGAGCGCGGCCGCCGTCCCGGAGATCAGGCCGCCGCCGCTGACCGGCACCAGGACGGTGTCCAGCCCGGCCGGGGCGTCCTCGGCGATCTCCAGGCCGACCGTGCCCTGGCCCGCGATGATGAACGGGTCGTCGTACGGCGGCACCCAGACGTAGCCGTGCCGCTCGGCCAGCTCGGCGGGCAGGGTGTCCCGCTCCTCCGGCGACACCAGGACCACCTCGGCGCCGAACCCCCGGGTGGACTCCACCTTCACCGCCGGCGAGGTGTCCGGCATCACGATCACGGCCTTGATGCCGAGCAGCGCCGCCGCGTACGCCACCGCCTGCGCGTGGTTGCCGCTCGACTGGGCGACCACGCCGCGGGCCCGCTCGGCCTCGGTGAGCGCGGCCAGCCGGTTGTAGGCGCCGCGGGTCTTGAAGGCCCCGGTCGGCTGGAGGTTCTCGGGCTTCAGCCAGAGCCGGCGCTCCCCCTCGTCCGCCCACGGGGCGGGAACCAGCGGGGTGCGCACGGCCACCCCCGCGATCCGCTGCCGAGCGGCGCGCAGTTCCTCCAGACCGACCAGTGCCATCCGTCACTCTCCTTCGGGAGGGAGTTCGCTCACCCGGTTCTCCCACTTCGTGGAGAGTACGACGGTGGTGCGGGTGCGGGCCACGCCTTTCGTGCCCGAGATCCGCTTGACCACCGACTCCAGGCCCGCCACGTCGGCCACCCGGACCTTGAGCATGTAGGAGTCGTCACCCGCGATGAACCAGCAGTCCTCGACCTCGTTGAGGTCCTTGAGCCGGTGCGCGACGTCCTCGTGATCGGCGGCGTCGGTCAGCTGAAGGCCGATCAGGGCCGTGACGCCGAAGCCGAGCGAGGCCGGATTGACCGTCGCGCGGTAGCCGGTGATGACGCCGGCCTGCTCCAGTCGGTTGATCCGGTCCGTGACGCTCGGGCCGGAGAGTCCGACCAGCCGGCCCAGCTCGGCGTAGGACGCGCGGCCGTTCTCCCGGAGCGCCTGGATGAGCTGTCTGTCCACCGTGTCCATATACCGTCCGCGTCCTTCCGAACCTCACCAGACCCACAGATCATTATCCGGATTCCAAGGCGCCATGCGCGGAACAACCCGGATATCGCAGAGAAGATACTCTCCCGCCCCCGGCCTCCTCACTCCCCCTCAGTCGACACGCTGCCGTTCTCGTCGGCCCGGCGGGCCGCCGCCCCCAACTCCCCTTCCCAGCGCAGGTACAGGGAATGCGGGACGCCGACCGCGTCCAGCACCCGGCCGGCCACGAAGTCGACGAGTTCCCGCACGGTCGAGCCGCCGGCGTAGAAACCGGGCGAGGCGGGGAGGACGACGGCGCCCTGCGCGTCGAGCTCCACCAGGTGCTTCAACGTCACCCCGTTGAGTGGCGTCTCGCGCACGCACACGACCAGCGGGCGGCGCTCCTTGAGGGTGACGCTGGCGACCCGCTGCAGCAGGTCCTTGCTCAGGCCGAGCGCGATCCCGGCCACCGCGCCGGTGGTCGCGGGCACCACCAGCATGCCCTTGGCCGGGTACGAGCCGCTGGACGGGCCGGCCGCGAAGTCCCCGGCGGGCCAGTAGCGGACGTCGTCCAGGCCCTCGTCGGAGCCCAGCCAGGCGGCCAGGTCGGCGCGCCAGTGGGCGTCCCGGAAGGAGATGCCGGTCTCGTCGAGGATGGTGAGCCGGGCGGCTCGGCTGACGATCAGGTCCACCGGCTCCCCGGCGGCGAGCAGCGCCCGGATCGCCGAGGCGGCGTACGGCGTCCCCGACGCACCAGAGACCCCGACCACCCACGGCTGACGCTTGACTGTTCCCATGTCCCATTTCTATCCGGACTCACCCGGTCGGGCCTCATCCGCGGGCTCCCCTGGAAGGATGGGGGCATGGCAGCGACCCTCGTCGACCTCACCCATCAGGTGACCACCGCGATGCCGGTCTACCCCGGCGATCCGGCCGTCCTGTTGGAGCCCGCTCTCACCACCGCCACCGCCGGGGTGAACGTGCTGGCCCTGCACCTCGGCTCGCAGTCCGGGACGCACGTGGACGCGCCGTACCACGTGGACGTCACCTGGCCGACCCTGGACGGGCTGCCGCTGGAGCGGTTCACCGGGCCCGCGGTGCTCGCCGACCTGCGCGGGCTGGAGCCCCGGGCCGCCGTCACCCCCGAGCTGCTCGCGCCCGCTCTGGCGCGCGTCGGCGAGGGGTCCGTCCTGCTGCTCGCCACCGGCTGGGCCCGGCACTGGGGCACCGACGCCTACCTCGCGCACCCCAGCCTGACCGCGGACGCCGCCGAGGCGATCGTCGCCGCCGGGGTGCGGACCGTCGGGGTGGACGCGCTGAGCGTCGACCCCACCCCCGACCCGGGCCCGGGCGACCCGGCGGTCGCCGCGCTGCTCGCGGACCTCACCGACGAGCACGACCAGCCCGGCGCCGACGAGCCGACCCTCGCCGCGCACCGGGTGCTGCTGGGGGCGCCCGGCGGCGGGGTGATCGCCGAGAACCTGACCGATCTGCGGGCGCTGCTGGACGCCCAGGAGGCCGGGCGGCCGGTCGAGGTGTCACTGTTCCCGCTGCGGCTGGCGGCGGCGGACGGTGCGCCGGTCCGGGCGGTGGCACGGCTGGGCTAGGACCTGTCTTCAAGCCCCCGCCCGCGCGGGCGGTTTCTAGGGGTCGTTGCAACACGTGGTCGGTTTGATCAGGCCGCGATGAGTTTATGCAGGCGCTCGGCTGGGGTTTCCCAGCCGAGCGT